>NZ_JABFAQ010000005.1:656812-702253 GCF_017168275.1 Rhodococcus sp. KRD175 | reverse complement strand
GGTGGGGTACGTCCGAGCGGCGTCGGAGGCGGGCATGGTGGGCGCGCTGGCGGACTGGTTCGCAGTGACGGCCCTGTTCAAGCATCCGCTGGGCATTCCGATTCCGCACACGGCCCTGATCAAGAAGAAGAAGGACCAGCTCGGTGCCAGCCTGAGCTCGTTCGTCGGTAGCAACTTCCTCGCGCCCGAGGTCGTCTCGGAGAAGGTCGCGTCGGCTCAGGTGCCGTTGCGGCTCGGCACCTGGCTCGCCCAACCCGACAATGCGGAACGGGTGGCGGCCGAGGCGGCAACGGTGCTGCACGGCGTGGTCGACGTGCTCAACGACGAGGACATCACCGCCGTCATCGACAGCACCATCGTGCGCCGACTGGCCGATCCGCAATGGGGGCCGCCGATCGGCCGCATCCTCGACGAGCTGCTTCGCGAGAACCGTCAGCTTCCGCTGATCGACATGCTGGCCGAGCGGGCTCATCAGTGGGCATTGGGCAGCCAGGAAATGATCGATCGTGTGGTCGCCCGGGACTCGCCCAACTGGTCGCCGAAGTTCGTCGACACACTGCTGGGGGAGAAGGTCTACAAGGAACTCGTCGAGTTCACGTGGAAGATCCGCTCCAATCCCGAACACGAGGTGCGCCTGGCGGCGAACAAGTTCCTCGTCGACTACGCCAACGATCTGCAGAACGATCCGGCCACCATCGAGAAGGCCGAGAAGCTCAAGGCACAGATCATGGGCCGCGAGGAGATCACCGGGCTCGCCGCGTCGACGTGGAAGGTGGCCAAGCGTCTGATCACCGAGTCGGTGGACGATCCGACGAGTACTTTGCGCAACAAGATCAAGGAGAACACGGCCAACTTCGGCATTCGACTGCGCGACGACGACGAACTGCGCGGAAAAGCCGACGGATGGCTGCTGGGTGGGGCCCGTTACATCGCTGCCAACTACGCGGACGAGATCACGACGATCATCGGCGACACCGTCGCGCGCTGGGACGCCGAGGAAGCGAGCAGGAAGATCGAACTGCAGGTCGGACGGGATCTCCAGTTCATCCGGATCAACGGCACCGTCGTCGGTTCCATCGCAGGCCTGGCGATCTACACCGTCTCCGATCTGATCTTCGGGCACTAGTGCTAGCAGAGTGCTTGCAATAGTTAGCACCCTTCGGTACCGTCCAGTAGGACACCGAAACCAGGAGGCCGAGATGGCCGAGAACGAGGGGGATCTGGTCGCCAAAGCGACCGAGGCGACGCAGGTGGTCGCCGAGGCCGGAGACCTTGTCGCCGCAGTCGTCACGACTGCAGCCCAGGACATCGGAAGCTACATCCGGTCTCAGCGAGAAGCCGCACAAGTATCCATGCGGCAGCTCGCGAGCAGGGCCGGAGTGAGCAACCCGTATCTGAGCCAGATCGAACGCGGACTACGCAATCCGTCCGCAGAAGTGCTTGCGCAGATAGCCAAGGGTCTGCGCGTCTCCTCCGAGGTGCTGTACGTCCGGGCCGGGATCTTGGAAGCGCGTCCCCACGGTCCGGTGCGCGAAGCTCTGCTCGGCGATGAGCACATCACCGAACGGCAGAAGCAAGTGCTGATCGAGATCTACGACTCGTTCTGTCGTGAGAACGAGTCGACGCAAGAGCCCGAAACCGACGAACAGGAGACACCAGATGTCTGATTCCAAGAACTTCGAGAACGTCAAGACTCCGATTTACGCAGCTGTCGGTGCCGGCGACGCAGTCGTCCAGGCCGTCGCAGATGTCGTGGCACAGGTGCGCTCGCGCGCCGAGAGCCGGACCAGCGAGGTCAACGCCCGCATCGCAGACCTCTCCGACGAGGTCACCGAGGGCGTCGAGTCGCTCCGCGAGCGCCTGACGAACCTGCCCGCAGAGCTGCCCGACGAGATCGCCGAGCTCCGCGAGCGCTTCACCCCGGACGAGCTTCGCAAGGTAGCCGAGGCGTACCTCAAGGTCGCGTCCGACCTCTACACCTCGCTCGCCGAGCGCGGCGAAGAGACCGTCGAGCGCATCCGCCGCACCCCGGCAGTCGAAGAAGGCTTCGAACGCGCCAACTCCGCCGCCAACGACGTCGTCGACCTCACCGAGCACGCTCTCGGAACTGTCGCATCGCAGACCCGCGCGGTCGGCGAGCGCGCCGCAGCTTTGGCCGGCATCGCGTCGGACAAGGTTCGTGAAGGTGCCGACGAGATCTCCGAGGCCGCCGACGAGCTCGCCGAGAACATCGACGAAGCCGGCGACGAAGCCAAGGACAAGGCCGTCGAGGCGTCCGACAAGGTGAGCGGCGTGGCAGGCAAGGTCGAATCCAAGACCCGCGGCACCGCCGACGCACCCATCAAGAAGGCTGCTCCGGCACCGGCCAAGAAGACGGCACCGGCACCGGCCGCCAAGAAGACCGCACCGGCACCGGCTGCCAAGAAGGCTCCGGCCAAGAAGACCACCAGCTAAAGCACTCGTAAAGAAAACGACCCCTGCACCGCACGGTGCAGGGGTCGTTTCTCGTACACTGGGCGACGTGATTGCGAGCAGCTTCTCCCAGACGATCTTCCTGATCCTGCAAATCATCTCGATTGCAGGGGCTGCGTACGCAATCTTCCACGCGCTACGCCAACGTGCCGACGCTTTTCCGGCCACCGGCAAGCTGACCAAGAACGCCTGGCTGGGCATTCTGGCCGTCGGGCTGCTGCTGACGCTGATCGGCCCGATCGTCATCATGTTCTGGATCATCGGAGTCGTCGCGATCGCGGTGTACCTGGTGGACGTGCGTCCCAAGATCGACGGAATTCAGCGCGGACCGCGCTGGTAGAGGGGCTTGAAGCACCCGTTCGGCGCTGGGCGTAACCTCTACCGCACCCGCTCGGGGGTCACAGGTAGAGGGGAATATCAGTGGTTTCACGCAAGGTAATCGAACGTTCGCTGCTCGGAGTCGGAGGCATCGCCGCTGCCGCGAGCATCGGGGCCTTCGTCGTTCGGCGACGTCGACTGCATTCGTTCACCAAGACCACGGACGTGCAGCCGGACGAGTTGCTGCAGCATCCCACGGCCGAGCCGACCGTCACCGAAGTCGTCACCGACGACGGCGCACACCTGCACGTGCGCAGCTACGGTGACCCCGATGCCGAACCCGTCCTGTTCAGTCACGGTTGGACCTGCTCGGCCGATTATTGGTTTCCGCAGATCAATGCGCTCGCAGGTCGCTACCGCGTCATCGTCTACGACCAGCGCGGACACGGGCGCAGCGACGTCGGAACGCGTCCGCTGAGCCCTGACGTACTGGCCGACGACCTGTCGGCCGTTCTCTCGGCCACCGTCACCGAGGACAACAAGACCGTCCTGGTGGGGCACAGCATGGGCGGCATGTCGATCATGGCGTGGGCCGGAAATTACCCCGATCAGGTCGACCGCCTGGTCAGCGCCGTGCTGCTCGCCAGCACGGCGACGGATTCCCTCGTCCGAGAGACCACCGTCATCCCGTTGCCGCAGCGCTTCCCCCGGGTGCCCGCCCCCGTGGGACGCGCTGTGCTGAGTTCCGCGCTACCGCTACGGCCGTCCCCGGTGACCCGCCAAGCCATCAAGTACATTTCGATGGCCCCCGGTGCCACGCCCGCCGAGGTAGCGTTCTGCGAGAAGATCGTGCTCGAGTGCGCGCCGCGTACCCGGGGTATCTGGGGCGCTGCGCTGAGCGACCTCGACATCCGCGAGGCGCTCGAGAACATGTCCGTGCCCACCAGCGTGCTCGTCGGATCTGCGGATCGACTGACCCCGCCCGTGCATGCGCGCAAGCTCGCCCGAGCACTCGACGACCACGACCACCTGAGCCGACTGATCGTGATCCCCGGAATCGGCCACATGAGCTCGGTGGAAGCGATCGACGACTTCAACGCCGAAGTGGTTCGTCTGCGGAACCTGTGACCCGAACGGTCTAGCTGAACACCACGGTCTTGCGTCCGTGCACCAGGACGCGATCCTCGAGGTGCCAGCGCAGGCCGCGGGAGAGCACCAGCTTCTCGATGTCGCGCCCCTGACGCACCATGTCGGTCACCTCGTCGGAGTGGTCGACGCGGATGACGTCCTGCTCGATGATCGGACCTGCGTCGAGCTCGGCCGTCACGTAATGGCACGTCGCGCCGATGAGCTTGACGCCACGGGCGAACGCCTGGTGGTACGGCCGAGCACCGACGAACGACGGCAGGAAGCTGTGGTGGATGTTGATGGCGCGACCGGCCCAGTGCTCGCACAGCGACTCGGGCAACACCTGCATGAAACGCGCCAACACGACCGCGTGCGGGTCGTAGGAGTCGACGAGCGACCGAACTTCCTCGAAGGCCGGTCCGCGCTCGGACGGGTCCTTCGCGAACTCGACGTGATGGAAGGGTGTTCCGTGCGCCGCAGCGACGGGCTCGAGCGACCTGTGGTTGCCGATCACCGCCGAGATCTGAGCGGGTAGCTCCCCGCCGGCCGCGCGGCCCAGGAGATCGTGCAAGCAATGCGCTTCCTTGCTCACCAGCAGTACGACTCGCTTGGGTGCGCCCGAATCATGCAGTGCCCATTCGGTTTCCGGGCCGAGCTCGGCAGCCACCTCGGCGAAGCGGGCACGCAGATCCTCGACACTCATGCTCACCGACGAGGCCCGCACGGCCTGACGCGTGAAGAACCAACCGGTATCGGGATCGGCGTGATAGGCGGCCTCGACGATCCAGCCGCCGACCTCGGCGAGAAACGTGGAGATACGGGCGACGATGCCCGTCTTGTCTGGGCAACCGAGGGACAGAACGTAGCGGCGATCCTCGGACACGGAAGAACTCATGAGGGCAATTCTCTCAGGGCGCTCGCAACCCGGTTGCCACCAGTGTCCCGAGATCGATCGAATCGATGCCGCGCTCGGTCAGCGACGCGAACAAGTCCGCTCGAATCCGCCCGACGGCTGCCTCGTCGAACGGGGTGAGGGCACCGCGCAGAGCACTGCCCAACACGAAGCTCCACACGAACGACTCCGTGGCGGGTACATGATTGCTCAGCTCGGCCACCCGGACGTCCGTCGTACCCGCCGCCGCAAGCCACTCACCGAGCAGATCGGCCGTCTCCATCCGCCGGATCGGGTGCTTGTCGTACCCCTCCTGCGCGAGGCGGCCCACCTGCTCGGTGGACGGTGAATGTGCTGCGATCACCTCGAAGTACGCACGGGAGAACGCCTCGATTGCGCCCTGACGCCACACCGTCACCCCGACGCCGCCACCAGGCCGGACCAGCGACACCAGACGCGAGAAGTCCCGCTCGGGATTCGGCAGGAAGAAGATGCCGTACGAACACGTCAGGGCGTCGTATCCGGCGTCGGGAACGGTCGACGGCGGTTCCCAGGCCGTGGCGTCGGCGACGACGAAGTCGATGTTGCGCAGGGCGCGCTCGGTGGCGTTCACCCGGCCCACCTCCAGCAGGTCGTCGGCGAGGTCGACGGCATGGACCAGGCCGTCCGGGCCGACGGCTGCCGCGGCGGGGAGCGCGGACGCCCCCGTGCCGGAACACACGTCCAGTACGGCGTCGCCGGATCGCAGCCCGAGAGCGAACGTCAGCGACTGCCCGGCCGGGCCCCAGACCAGCGGCGTCACCGCGTCGAACTCCCTGCTGGTGGCGTTGAACGTGTCGGCGAGCGAGGCTGCGTCCATAGCCGAGAATGGTAGACCGACAGGGCCGCGACATGCGGTGCTGTGTAAAGCTGGGTTCATGACACTCACCCGCGCCGCCCTCGCCGGAATGGTCGATCACACCCTGCTCAAGCCGGAGGCCACGGCCGCCGATGTGGAGGCCCTCATCGAGGAAGGCCGCGAGCTGGGAGTGCTCGCCGTGTGCGTCTCCCCGTCGATGCTGCCGATTCGCGCCGAGGGAATGCTCACCGCTGTGGTGGCCGGATTCCCGTCGGGTAAGCATCATTCGTTGATCAAGGGATCCGAGGCGCGACTGGCGGTGCAGCAGGGGGCCGACGAGGTCGACATGGTGATCGACGTCGGCGCGGCCATTGCCGGGGACTACAACGCCGTTCTGGCCGACATCGTGACCGTTCGCGAAGGCATCGGCGACGCGGTACTCAAGGTGATCATCGAATCGGCAGCGCTGTCCGACGAGGCGATCGTCGAAGTGTGCCGCGCCGCGGAGAAGGCCGGAGCTCACTTCGTCAAGACATCCACCGGATTCCATCCCGCTGGCGGCGCGAGCGTCGAGGCGGTGCGGCTGATGGCCGAGACCGTCGGCGGACGTTTGGGCGTCAAAGCCAGCGGCGGCATCCGCACCACGGACGATGCCCTGGCCATGATCGACGCCGGTGCCACGCGGTTGGGGCTATCGGGTACCCGCGCGGTACTCGACGGTTTGAACTAGAGCGACTGCGTCGCACGTGCACGGAAACTCGTAGTGGGCTACGAGTTTCCGCTCAGGTGGGTTACGCGACCAGGGAGCAACCCTCAGGCGTCTGCTGATTCTGGTTCTGCTGGGTGGCCGGGATGGTGTACTGGCCACCTTCGAGGGCGAGCTCGATGCCGGAGTCGGTGACGGTCAGCGACGTCGGAGCCATGTCCAGCGGGTACGCCTGCAGGCTGTCGGTGAGCACGCCGACGACGGAATCGACCAGATCGGTGGGGATTCCCAGGCCCAGAATCGATGCGTCGACGGTTTGGACGTCGACCTTGCCGCCTGTGACCTGGGGCTTGACGGTCAGCTTCGCAAGCGCGCCGACGGCGAACTCCAGGGTGCCCGCCGACGCGTCGGACGTGACCCCGGAGACGATGGCACCGATGCCCTGGCTCTGCAGGGTGCGGGTGATGCCGTCGGTCGACCACGAGATGTCGGCACTCGAGCTACCGATGGTGCCGCCGGAGTCGGCGCTCTGGGTCAGATTCAGATCGTTCGCCTCGGCGTGCACGACCATGCCCTCGGCAGGGCCGAATCGAGCATCGTCGCTGTCGACGGTCACCGACGAAACCTTCTTGTCGACCAAGGACAGCAAGACCGGCTTGAAGCCGAGACCCACCTCCACCTGGCTGCCCAGCTCGGACTCGAGCTGGCCGGCGAGGCAGGATTTGATCTGCTGCCGAACGAACAGTTCTCCGCCGATGACGGCAACGAGGAGGACGACAACAACGGAGACTGCGATCAGCGGTACTGTGCTGCGCCTGGCTGAGGATGTCATTCCCGGCAGTCTTCCCGAAGTTTCTGAGCAAGCTCTGTGAAACTCGCCGAGTCCGGGGATTCGATTCGAAAGTTTGTGATGTGTAACACATTCTGACGTACTCTTGCTGAATGAGCACGATAGGACCGAGTGTGCAGGAGCTGCACTCGCTCGCTACCCGGCAGGACGGCTACTTCACCGCCGAACAGGCCGGTGAACTCGGCTTCGACTCTGCGATGGTGCGCGTCAACCTGGCCACGTCCACGTGGACTCGCGTCGAGCGCAATCTGTTTCGGCTCGGGCAGTGGCCGCACAGCGAACTCGAAGTGTTCGCCATGTGGTGCGCGTGGTTCGGCGGCGAGGCAGTGATCTCACACCAGAGCGCCGCCGAATTGCACGGTTTCGGACACCTGCACCCGCAGTTCGTACATCTCTGCGCGTTCGGAGACCTACGACTCACCGACACTCGCCTGGCAGTGCATCGACTGCGGCTCGAGCCGCGTGACGTCGAATCGGCCGGCACGTTCAACATCACCACTCCCGTACGCACGGTCCTCGACCTCGCCGCAGGTGGCATCTCGCAGATCACCCTCGACGAGGTGGTGGGCGACGCCGTGGCCATCGGTCGCGTCGACCCGCAGGCGCTGTACTCCGAGGCCGGCAGCAGCACCGATCGAGTGGCCGAACGCGTCGAACTGGCGCTGTCCGCCTGTACGTGATCGCTAGCCCGCGTGCACGATGCGGGTGCGGGTGACGACGAAGCCTGCGCGCTCGAAGGCTGCTCGCATGGGTGCGTTTGCTGCATCGGTGGTTCCGACTATGCGGTGCTGCCCGTCGTCGTGGTGTATCCGGACCATCTCGGACAGTAGATCGTCGACATAGCCCTGACCACGATGCTCGGGGAGCACCCCGAGATAGCTGATGGCCGCGTCGTAGGCATTTCTCGTCGGCACGACGAAGCCCACCGTCGTGCCGTCCAGTCGGCCCGCGATCTGCCAGGACTCCCGCCGCCCCGGTAGCGAACCGTAGAAGGCGAGATCGTCCGCGGCGAGTGCGGCGACGCCGTGCTCGGCGACCATCTCTCGAGTGTGGGAGTCCAGGCTTCCGGCTGCGACGGCCTCGAACACTTCGAGGAACTCTGCATCGGTGCCCGCCGAGAAGCGCAGGCGGGTCGACGTCTCGGGCCGCGGGTTGTCGGCCGTCCGGGCGAACGAAACGCGTTCGGTCGTGCGGGTGAAACCGCCCCTGTGTGCAGCCGATGCGCGCCACTCCAACGCCCGGGACAGAGAGTGGTCCATCGAGTTCCCCACCGGCACATCGACATTGAACTCCAGTGCGGTGCTGTGATCGAACGCTGCACGGGCGGCACCGACCAGGGCAGCGCCGACGTCGTCCGGTCTCTCCTCGTTCGGGGCGACCGACAGGCAGTCGAGGGTGACCGGGCTGGTTGCGTCGGAACGGCCCCACCACACCGCGCGCCCGACCGGACGGCCGGCGCGTTCGGCCAGCCATATCCACTCGAACCGGTAATTGCCCGATGCCATGTCCGCGCGGAGGCGAGCTGAATCGACCCACTCGACTGGTTCCGCAGTGCGCCACTGCTCGAGGACCTCGAGGTCGCCGGGCTCGCACGGCCTCACAGTGAGAAGATCAGGGACGTCCATGCGGATCTCCTTCGCAGCAGGATCGGTCACGTCGGGGCGACCGTGGACCAGGGCACCGTGAGCACGTTGTCTCGCATGCGGCGGCGGGGGAGTGCAACCGGGAGTCCTTGCTCGGCAAGCACTTTCAAGGCCGCCCGCCACCGCAGTCGGGGTCCGAACGGTGCCAGTGGTGCCGAGACCGACCACGCGCGGTCGGCGCGGCGGAGCACATCGTGGATCAGCTCGCCCTCGATGTTGCGGTGTATCAACACTTTCGGAAGCCGCTCCGCGATGTCCGACGGCATCTCGACATCGAACGGGTCCCAGGCCAGAGTCAGAGATCGCGGCCCGTCGGCGTCGAGCAGCACCCATGCGCAGCGTCGACCGAGTTCGTCGCACGTGCCGTCGACCAGCAGGCCGCCGGGTGCCAGGCCCGACAGAATGCGGTGCCAGGCACCAGGAACCGCGTCCTCGGGATATTGCCGCAGCACGTTGAAGGCCCGCACCAGATTCGGTCGCAGTCCGGCCAACTCGAAACCGCCACGGGCGAATTCGACGCCGTCGCTTCCTTCGACGACCCGCGCGGGATCGATTTCGAGACCGGTGACGCGAACATCGGGCCGAATCGTGCGGAGGCGTCCGGCGAGTTCGAGGGTGGTGTTCGGCATCGCCCCGTACCCGAGGTCGACGACGAGGGGATCCGGTGACTCGAGCAGGACGCGTCGCACATCGGGATCGTGCATCAACCACCGGTCGCTGCGACGCAACCGGTTGATGCCGGTGGTGCCGCGAGTGATGACGCCTTCAGCAGGAGTGGAGCCTGCGGAACGACCCGGATGGGGAGTGGAGCCTGCGGAACGACCCCGGTGAGGAGGCTTCAGTGGGCTAGGCGTTCTTCTCGAGCCAGGTCGCGGTCACTTCGCCCTCGCCGCGCCACAGGTCGATGAGGTTGACGAGCATCAGCTGTTCGAGTTTGCCGCCGATGAACGGCAGGAACACCTTGGCCTCGGAGGACGTGCGCAGCGTCGAGCCACCGTTGGTGGGGAACAGCGAGGTGGTGCCCTTGAGTGAGCCGGGTCCGGCCGGAATCGACGCGTCGTAGTGCCCCGCCGTGGTTTCCCCGTACGCGTCGAAATGCACGTTGCGGGTGATGACCATGTCTTTCTTCATTACCGTCTGTGCGATGTCGGGCAGTTCGGTACGGGGGATGACGTGGTGCATCACGATGTCGATTCCGGCGTCGGACACCTCGAAGCTCTTCAGCTCGTTCTCCGAATACTTACGCATCTCCTCGATGCGCGCGTCCCAGTGCTCGCGACTGGACAGCGCTGCATAGACCTGCTGCGTCGAGTGGGTGAACCGGGCGGAGTAGTTCATTCGGCGAGCCATAGTGCGCCAGGTTACCCAGGAGTGGAGCCTGCGGAACGACCAGGCTCAGCTGCTTGCTTGCGCGGCGATCCAGTTACCGGTGAAGTCCTGCTCGTTGTCGATGAGCGAGAGGACCTGCTCGCTGATCATCGCTTCGATCTTCCCGCCGAAGATGGGGACCTTGACCTCGGTGGTGCCGGCCAGAGCGACGGTGGTCGTCTCGCCCTTGCCGTCGAGGGTGGTGGTGCCGGTGATGCGTGCGGGTGCTCCTTCGACGGTGGCTCCGAAAGTGCCCGCGGCGTGGGTGCCGTCGAACTGTCCCCAGCTCTCGGTGCGTTCGATGATGAGGTCGCCCTTCTTGAAGGCGGTGACCGCGGACGGCAGCTCTTCTTCGGGGACCGACTGGGTCATGACGACGTCGATGGTGCCGTCGCCGACGGTGACGCTCTTCAAGCTGGCACCGGGGCCGCCGATCTGCTCGATGCGGTCCTTCCAGTACTGCTCGGACGTCAGCGCTGCGTGGACCTTGTCGGCGGAGGCGGGCACAGTCGAGCTGTGCTCAATAGGGCGAGGCATCCCCGCAGGTTACCGGGTGACTGAGGACGTTCGTGCGCGACCGGTAGCGTGAGAGTCCGTGCCTACTGCAATTTCCGAACTCACCACCATCCGGGTGGGCGGCCCAGCCCGTGAATTCACCGTCGCGACGAACGCTGACGAGTTGGTCTCCCTGGTGCGTGACGCGGACCGTGCAGGGACGGATGTGCTGGTCATCGGCGGCGGATCCAACCTGGTCGTCGGCGACGACGGGTTCGACGGCCGGGTGGTTCGGGTGACTGGCTCGCGGTTGGAGATCGACGGCGAGCGGGTGACCGTGGACGCCGGTGTCGAGTGGGATGCCGTCGTACAGGCGACGATAGATGCCGGGCTGTCCGGGATGGAAGCGCTGTCGGGGATTCCTGGAACGACGGGCGCGACGCCCATTCAGAACGTCGGGGCCTACGGCGCGTCGACGTCGGAATTGCTGCACAGCCTCACCGTCTACGACCGGCAGACGCAAGAGACGGCAGTGTGGACGCCGGAGCAGTGCGGATTCGGAACGCATCGGTCGTCGGTGTTCAAGCGATCGTCGCGCTACGTGATTCTGGACGTGACGTTCGCGCTGAAGAAGACCACCGAATCGCTGCCGGTGCGCTACGCGGCGTTGTCGGAGCGGCTCGATGTGCAGATCGGCGACGTCGTTCCGGTACCGGACGTACGTGCAGCAGTGCTCGCGCTGCGCGGTGAACGTGGGATGGTGCTCGACGCGGCCGATCACGACACGTGGAGCGTGGGGTCGTTCTTCCTCAACCCGGTGTTGCCGGAGGTGCCGGAGCAGGCAACCCACGCGCCGAGCTTCCCCGATCCGGCCGGCACGAAGATTCCGGCCGCCTGGCTCATTCAGAACTCGGGATTCCCTCGGGGCTACGGCACCGAGTTCGGCCGCGGTACTGCGGCCCTGTCGACCAAACATGTACTCGCGATCACCAACCGGGGTGGGGCCACCGCGTCGGACATCATGGCTCTTGCCGCGCACGTCCGAGACGGTGTGCGAGAGAAGTTCGGGGTCACGCTGACCCCCGAGTGTGACCTCGTCAACTGCGCTCCGGGTTAGGGACGCTCGAAACGGCGCATACGATGGAGATTCGAGAGTTCGGCTCGTAGGAGGTAAGTCAGTGCAGGTCACCAGCGTGGGGCACGCGGGATTCCATATTCGGACCGAGGCGGGGAGCATCCTGTGCGATCCGTGGGTGAACCCGTCCTTCTACGCGTCGTGGTTCCCTTTCCCCGACAACTCGGGCCTGGACTGGGACGAGTTGGGTGATTGCGATTACCTCTACGTCTCGCACCTGCACAAGGATCACTTCGATCCCCGCAACCTGGCCGAACACGTCAACAAGGACGCGACGGTCCTGCTGCCGGACTACCCGGTGCTCGATCTCAAGCACGAGCTGGAGAAGCTCGGCTTCCACAAGTTCTACGAGACCACCGACTCGGTCAAGCACACGCTGACCGGGCCCAAGGGCGATCTCGACATCATGATCATCGCGCTCCGCGCGCCTGCCGACGGCCCGATCGGCGACTCCGGCCTGGTGGTGTCCGACGGGAAGACCGTCGCGTTCAACATGAACGACGCGCGGCCGGTGGACCTGGACATGATGACCGAGCAATTCGGTCCGGTCGACGTCCACATGCTGCAGTATTCGGGCGCGATCTGGTACCCGATGGTCTACGACATGGTCTCGCGTGCGAAGCGGAACTTCGGTATCCAGAAGCGTCAGCGACAGATGGATCGTGCGCGTCAGTACATCGAGCAGGTCGGCTCCACGTGGGTCATTCCGTCGGCGGGCCCGCCGTGTTTTCTCGATGACGAACTGCGCTCGCTCAACGACGTCTACGGCGACCCGGCCAACGTGTTCCCGGACCAGATGGTGTTTCTCGAGCAGATGCGCCTGCACGGTCACGACAAGGGTCTGCTGATGATTCCGGGCACGACGGCCACGTTCGAGGGTTCGGATCTGAAGTCCCACGAGCATCCCATCCCCACGGCCGACGCCGAAGCCATCTTCACCACCGGCAAAGCCGACTACATCGAGGCCTACGCCCAGCGTCAGGCGTCGGTGATCGCAGCCGAGAAGGCCGGCTGGGCACCGGCCGAGGGCGAGCCGCTGCTCGAGCCGCTGCGCGGACTGTTCGAGCCGATCATGGCGCAGACGGATCTGATCTGTGATGGCATCGGCTACCCCGTCGGGATCACGATGGGTGACGAGACGGTTGTGCTGGACTTCCCGAAAAGGATTGTCCGAGAGCCTATCTCGAACGAGAAATTCCGTTACAGCTTCACCATCCCGCCGGAACTCGTACGCACCGCAGTGCGTGATCAGGAGCCGGACTGGGTCAACTCGATCTTCCTGTCCACGCGGTTCCGTGCTCGACGGGTCGGCGGGTACAACGAGTTCCTGTACACGTTTTTCAAGTGCCTCACCGACGAACGCATCGCCTACGCCGACGGCTGGTTCTCCGAGGCGCACGACGACACGGCCACCATCACGATGGGCGGCTACGAAATTCAACGTCGCTGCCCGCACCTGAAGGCGGACCTGACGAAGTTCGGCATCGTCGAGGGCAACAAGCTCACCTGCAACCTGCACGGCTGGGACTGGAACCTGGACTCGGGCCGCTGCCTGACGTCGAAGGGACACGAGCTGCGCTCGCAGAAGCTCTGACTCGTCGTCGACGGTTCGCTGTGAGACTGCCCCCAAAAACAGTGGGAAAAGTGGGGTAGTTCGCAGACGCAGGTACGTTGGACAACGTGCATGAGCAGGTAGAACAGACAAAACGGACGCGCATGGTGTGGTTGGTCACCGTGCTCGTCGCACTGGTTGCGCTCGTGGCGGGCTGCACCGTCGGATCGGGCGACAAGAGCCCCGGTGCTTCGGCACCGACGACCGAGGCAGCGCCCGTCGCGCAGATCACGCAGAACCCGGCCGAAGGTGCCACCGACGTCAGCCCGGTGGCACCGATCTCGGTGTCGGTGACGAACGGAACGCTCACCCAGGTCGAGTTGACGAACCCGGACGGCAAGGTCGTTCAGGGGGCACTGGCACCCGACAAGGCGTCCTACGCCGTCACCGAGCCACTCGGGTACGGGGTGAAATACACGTGGTCCGGTTCCGCCGTCGGCGCGGACAACAAGACCGTGCCGATCGAGGGCAGCTTCACCACCGTCGAACCGGACAGCCGCACCTCGGTGAGCACCAACATCGGCGACGGCCAGGAAGTCGGCATTGCAGCGCCGATCATCCTGCAGTTCGACTCGGCGATCGAGGACAAGGCAGCCGTCGAGAAGGCGCTGACCGTCACCACCAACCCGCCGACGCCCGGTGCCTGGGCGTGGTTCCCCGACGACAACGGCTCGCGCATCCACTGGCGTCCCACCAACTACTGGACGCCCGGCACGACGGTCTCGGTGAACGCCAAGCTCTACGGCGTGAACTACGGCGACGGTGCCTACGGGGCCGACGACGTCACCCTCAACTTCAGCATCGGACGCAGCCAGGTCGTCGTCGCCGACGCCACCAGCCACCGCATGCAGGTGGTGCGCGACGGCGCGACGATCATGGACATTCCCGTCAGCTACGGCGAGGGCAACGAGGATCGCAACGTCACCCGCAGCGGCATCCACGTCGTCACCGAGAAGCACGAGGACTTCCTGATGTCGAACCCGCCGTTCTACGAGAACGTGCGCGAACGCTGGGCGGTGCGCATCTCCAACAATGGCGAGTTCATCCACGCCAACCCACTGACCACCGGCGTGCAGGGTGCATCGAACGTCACGAACGGATGTATCAACCTCTCGACCGAGGACGCGCAGCAGTACTTCGGCACGGCGATGTACGGCGACCCGGTGGAGGTCACCGGCACCCGCATCGACCTCTCCGCAGCGGACGGTGACCTGTACGACTGGGCCATCGACTGGCCGACGTGGGAGTCGATGTCGGCGCTCCCTGCCGGCGGGGCACCAGCTACGACGACGCCTGCGACAACGGCACCCGCGACGACAACGGCACCTGCGCCCGCTGGGTAGAGCGCTGCGCATGTGAGTGGAACCTCGTAGCCCACTACGAAGTTCCACTCACATGGGTTACTTACGGGAGAAGCGCCCCGGACCGGCCTGATCGCGTGGCTTGATGATGATCTGGTCGAGATTGACGTGCGACGGGCGGGAGGCGACGAAGCCGATCACTTCGGCGATGTCGCTTGCGACCAACGGCGTGATGCCCTGGTAGACCGCGTCGGCCTTGGCCGCGTCGCCGTCGAAGCGGACGAGTGAGAATTCGGTTTCCACGGCACCCGGTGCGACCTCGGTCAACCGCACCGGTTTGCCGAGCAGCTCGCCGCGCAGCGTCCGATGCAGTACGGCCTGAGCATGTTTGGCGGAGGTGTATCCCGAGCCGTTGTCGTAGGCCTCGAATGCCGCGACGGAGGTGATGGTGACGATCAGGCCGTCGCCGGAATCGATCAGCTTGGGCAGCAACGCTTTCGTGACGCGGAGTGTGCCGAGAACGTTGGTCTCCCACATCCAGCGCCAGTCGTCGAGGTCGGCGTCGATCACCGGGGCCAATCCCTTTGCGCCACCGGCATTGTTGATCAGGACGTCGACGCGGGGGATGACGGCGGTGAAGGCGGCCACCGAATCCTCGTCCGTCACATCGAGTTCCAGGGCGGTGCCGCCGATCTCCGAGGCCAGTTCTTCGAGTCGGTCGAGCCTGCGTGCGCCGATGACGACGTGGAATCCGTCGGCGGCGAGCTGGCGCGCAGTGGCCGCGCCGATGCCGGAACTCGCTCCGGTGACGACGGCGATGCGGGTATCGGGTGCGATGTGTTCGGGCGAGGTCATGGAGAAATTCTAGTTCGGGAGAAACAGCGCATCCGGACGGGCCCGACTGGACAATCGGGCTTCGAGTGCTAATTTTGGGTTCATGTCCGCCAGCGAGACCACCGCGATGCGGGTCACCTATGTGACCGCGTCCCTCGGGTCTCGCCTCCCGCTTCCTCGGGAATCGTGTTGTCTCGGCCAAGGAACCTGTCTCTAGCCTTCTCGCGCTACGGGCAGTCGATTCGCGTGACGTGGACCTCCCCGGTCTGCCTCACCCCTTGACCTGCATCACTTCGCTCTTTCGTCGACGTTGCACACGAGACGAAGGTTTTCACTGCTGAGGAACACGACGGATGTCCGTATCCACGCTGCACCACCACTCTCGCCCCACCGCGCTGCGCTCGCCGGCGCGGTCCACCTCCCACACCCCGCTGCGATCGCGAGTCCAGCTCGTCGCGCCCGATCTTCGGATTGCCGACAGTCCCGCGGCGTCGGTACTGCGGGTCGCATGCGTCGAGGGCCCGATCTCGCGTGACAGTGCCGCACGCACAACGGGTTTGAGCATTGCCACGGTCAATCGTCAGGTCTCTGCTCTGCTCGGCGTCGGATTGCTGCGCGAGCGCGCGGACCTCACGGCCGCCGGTGCGATCGGACGCCCCCGCGTGCCGTTCGAGGTCAATCACGAGCCGTTCTCGACCATCGGGATCCATATCGGTGCCGTCGTCACCGGGATCATCGTCAGCGACCCGCGCGGAAAGATCCTGGGGGCTGTGGAGATTCCCACGCCCAGCGGGTCCGCCGATGCGGCGCTAGCCTCGATCACCCGCAGCGCCGGGGCCTTCGCCGGCAGATGGCATCGGCGCACCCCACTGTGGGTGGGGGTTGCCCTCGGCGGCCGTGTCGACACGACGACCGGCACCGTTGATCATCCGCGTCTGGGCTGGGAGAACGCCCAGGTGGCGGGCGTCATCGGCGGTGGGTTGGGGCTACCGATCTCTGTTTCCGGCCACGTCGAAGCGATGGCGGCGTCGGAACTTCTGCTCGCGCCCCGCGTATTGGACGCCGCTGCTCCGCCGAGCAGCACCGGCACCTCGCTCTACTTCTATGCACGCGAAAGCGCAGGCATGGCGCTGACGATCGACGGCCGCGTGCACACTCCGTCCAGCGGACCCGGGTCGATCGCTCACCTGCCCACCGGCTCGTCGGTGCTGTGCAGCTGCGGCAACCGGGGCTGCCTCGAAGCGGCCGTCAGCGATCGCGCGATCGTGACCGCGGCGATCGACCGCAAAATTTTCGCGAGCGTAGCCCGCGGAGCGACCCATACGACTGCCCCGCAACCCCGGCCGACTATCTCCGCTGTGTACCGAGCCGCGACCGACGGCTCGGAGGCGGCCCGGGAATTGCTCGTCGAACGGGCCGTCACGTTGGGTCGGACGGTCGCCCTGTTACGCGACATGTTCAATCCGGATCGAGTGGTACTTGGTGGCCAGGCGTTCACGGCGTATCCCGCCGGGATTCCGCACGTGGGGGAGGCCTTCGCGGCCAATTCGACGTTGCCGCGCAGGGACATTCGGGTCACCGGATTCGGCGACCGGGTGCAGGAATTCGCCGCAACGGTGGTTTCGCTCAGTTCCCTGTACTCGGATCCACTGGCCTCGATGCGCCGAGCAGCCGCGTAAGTTGACCCCACATGAGCACCCCTGCAGCAGGACCGGTTCGGCAGGCCACCGGCATCGACGGAACGAACATCGTCTACCGGGTCACCGGTGACCCGGCGGCGAGACCGCTGGTTTTGCTGCACGGGTGGGCGCAGAGTTCGGCGTGCTGGGGCGACGGGCTGCTGGCCGATCTGTCCTCGCGCTACCGCGTCGTTGCTGTCGACCTGCGTGGCCACGGTTACTCCGATGCCCCCGAGGCCGGATACGACGACTCGAAGGTCTGGGCCGGGGACGTGGCCGCGGTGCTCGACGCCGAGAACATCACGGCAGGCGCAGTGCTGCTGGGGTGGTCATACGGCGGGCTGGTGATCTGCGATTATCTCGCGACCCACGGCTCGGACGCGATCGCGGGCATCGTGCTCGTCGGCGCGATCACGAGTATCGGCAGAGGCGAGGCAGGCGGACGGGTGGGTACGGCCATGCGGGCGGCGATCCCCGGGGCGATGGCCGAAGAACCGCGTATCGCGATCAAGGCACTGGGTAGTTTCGGTAACGCGTTGACGGGTCCTGTGGAAGGAAAAGGCACCGAGGCGCAGGCCCTGTTCGGGTTGACCCTGTCCACCCGGCCGCGGGTTCGCGCCGCGTTGTTCGATCGCACCGTCGGCCACGACGAGCTGCTGCGCAACCTCGATATCCCCGCCTTCGTGCTGCACGGAACCGACGACACCGTCGTCGATGTCTCGGCCGGTCGGCACGCCGCGGACCTCATTCCCGGAGCCGGCGCGTCGTACTGGGACGGCGTCGACCACGGCCCGTTCGTCGCCGATCCTGAGCGCTTTCTCGGCGAGGTGAGCGAATTCGTCGACGGTCTGGACGGGTGAGCAAAAGCGCAGGCCGTGCGAAGCGGCAGACGTGGCGACGTAATGTGGAGGCGTGCACGCTGAAGAAGTGACTGGACGCCGGCTGAACAGGGTCGCTGTGTTGTCCTTGCATACCTCCCCGCTGGCGCAGCCCGGAACGGGCGATGCCGGGGGAATGAACGTCTACGTACTGCAGAGCGCCAAGCAGTTGGCCGAACGCGGCGTCGAGGTCGAGATATTCACCCGCGCGACGTCGTCGAGCGATGCGCCGGTCGTCGAGGCCGCTCCCGGGGTGCTGGTACGCAACATCGTCGCGGGGCCGTTCGAGGGTCTGGACAAACACGACCTGCCCACTCAACTGTGTGCGTTCGCGGCCGGGGTGCTCCGCGAGGAAGCTCGGCACGAGCCCGGCTACTACGACCTGGTTCATTCGCACTACTGGCTGTCGGGTCAGGTGGGGTGGTTGGCGCGTGATCGCTGGGGAGTGCCGTTGGTGCACACGGCGCACACCCTCGCCGCCGTCAAGAACGCGTCCCTGGCTCAGGGCGATGCACCCGAGCCCGCGGCCCGTCAGATCGGTGAGCAGCAGGTGGTCGCCGAGGCCGATCGATTGATCGCCAACACCACCGAGGAAGCGAAATCGCTCGTCGAGATCTACGGGGCTCGGCAGGAGTCGATCGACGTGGTTGCCCCGGGAGCCGATCTGGCGCAATACAATCCGGGAGACAAGCGGGCTGCACGTGCCGCACTCGGACTCTCGCAGGACGAGGCCGTAGTCGCGTTCGTCGGGCGGATCCAACCGCTCAAGGCCCCCGACGTTCTGGTCGCTGCGGCTGCCGAAGTGCTGCAACGACATCGGAGCATGCCGCTGCGGATCCTGATCGTCGGCGGACCGTCCGGCAGCGGGTTGGACCGACCCGACAGTCTGATCGATCTGGCCGATACGCTCGGGATCACCCCGCACGTGACGTTCATGCCGCCGCAGCCGTCCGCTCGCCTGGCGCAGGTGTACCGAGCCGCCGATCTCGTGGCGGTGCCGAGCTACAACGAATCGTTCGGCCTGGTGGCGATCGAAGCCCAGGCCTGTGGAACACCGGTCGTCGCAGCAGATGTCGGCGGGCTCGGTGTCGCTGTGCGATCCGGTGAAACCGGGCGACTGGTGCAGGGACACCGCATCACGGACTGGGCCGACGCATTGGCGTCGATGCTCGTCGATCGAGCGGCGTTGTCCGAGATGGCAATTGCCGCACCGCTCCATGCGCGAAACTTCTCGTGGGAACACACCGCGGACGGCCTGATCGAGAGCTACCGGCAGGCCCGATTCCACTTCGATCGAGGCGAGGCACCGAGTGAATTCTCACCGCGACGAGTCCGAGGATTGTCGAAATTGCGCAGATCGGGAGCAGTGACCGCATGAGCGAAACCGCCGAACTGATCGACCGGGTCCTGAAGGATCGCGAACTGGACTACACGCGGCGCGGCGAGGTGTTCACCGTCGAACTGCCCGGCGAACGCAAACTGAAGACGACGACGATGTTGACCGTCGGACACCACGGGGTGCGCATCGAGGCGTTCGTCTGCCGCAAGCCCGACGAGAACTTCGAGGGCGTCTACAAATACCTGCTGCGTCGCAACCGCCGGCTGTACGGAGTGCATTACACGATCGACAAGGTCGGTGACATCTACTTGGTGGGCCGAATGTCGTTGCGCGCCGTCGACGGTGACGAACTCGATCGGATCTTCGGTCAGACCCTCGAGGCCGCCGACGGCGACTTCAACGTGTTGCTCGAGCTGGGTTTCGCGGAGTCGATCAAGCGCGAATGGGCCTGGCGTGTGTCACGCGGTGAATCGCTCGCGAATCTGAAGGCGTTCGAGCACCTGGTGGCCAGTGGCAGCAGCGACGAGCCGGAACATCCGTAACTCGCCGGAAACGGCTGGGTATTGCCCTTGGTAACGTCCGGTTCCTAGCCTGAGGTCATGACCAGGCCCGAGGACACTCGCCCGCCGCTGCTGCAGATGTTCGGTTACGGCATGCAGCACATCCTGTCCATGTTCGGCGGTGTCATCGCCGTCCCGATCATCGTGGGCGGAGCAGCGGGACTGTCCGGGGCCGATCAAGCGCTGCTCATCTCGTGCGCGCTGTTCGTCAGTGGCGTCGCGACCGTGCTGCAGACCGTCGGAGTGCCCTTCTTCGGCTCGCAACTGCCGCTGGTGCAAGGCATCTCGTTTGCATCGGTGTCGACGGTGCTGACCATCATCGGCAGCGCGGAGGACGGTAGAACCGGGCTCCGCACGGTCCTCGGGGCCGTCCTGGTGGCCGCGCTGATCGGTTTGGCCATCGCCCCGTTCTTCTCGAAGATCGTCCGCTTCTTCCCACCCCTGGTGACCGGAAGCATCATCACCGTCATCGGGCTGTCGCTGATGCCGGTCGCCGCACGCTGGATCACCGGCCAGGAAATGGTGGGCGGTGCGCCGAACCCCCAGTACCTGGACCCCGGCAACATCGGACTGGCGATGTTCACCCTGCTCGCGGTGCTGGTGATGACCAAGATCAAGGTGCTCTCGCGCCTGTCCATCCTGCTCGGGCTCGTCGTCGGGACGATCGCAGCACTGATCGTGGGCAAGACGGACTTCGGCGGCGTCGGGGATGCCGCGGTGGTCGCGGTGCCCACCCCGTTCGCCTTCGGCTCGCCGATCTTCGCCGTCGGCGCGATCGTGTCGATGACGATCGTGATCCTGGTGGTGATGGTGGAGACCACGGCCGACATCCTGGCCGTGGGAGAGGTCGTCGGAACCGACGTCGACTCCCGACGTGTAGGCGACGGATTGCGCGCAGACATGGTCTCCTCGGCCGTCGCCCCCATCTTCAACACGTTCCCGGCGACGGCGTTCGCGCAGAACGTGGGTCTGGTGGCGATGACCGGTATCAAGAGCCGCTTCGTCGTGGCCCTGGGCGGCGGCGTGCTTGCGCTGCTGGGCCTTTCGCCGATTCTCGCGGCGGTCATCGGTGTCGTGCCGCTGCCGGTACTCGGAGGTGCCGGCATCGCGTTGTTCGGAACGGTCGCCGCCAGTGGAATCCGCACTCTCGGCAAGGTGAACTACGACAACAACTCCAACGTGGTGATCGTGGCGGTGACCTTGGCGTTCGGCCTGATTCCCGTTGTTGCGAGCGATTTCTGGGACGAATTCCCGGACTGGTTCGTCACCGTGTTCCACTCCGGAATCAGTGCCGCAAGCATTGTGGCAGTGGTGCTCAACGTATTCTTCAACGTATTCAAGCCCGGTGCGCCGTCGAATCCATCGGTGGTGGCAGCGGGCCCAGCAGTGATGGTGCGCGAGGACGAGGCCCGGGTACTCGGCGACGGCGGGACCTTGCCCGGCAAGGCCGCGCCCGACGAGAACACCTGAGTGAAATCCTGCGCACCCAGGTTCGCGCGGGTACCGTCCCGAAACAGACGAAACACATCGATATTGGAGGACATCTTGTCATTCGTTACCCGCACGAGTACGCGGAAGGCAGCACTCGGCGGCGTCGCGTCGCTCGGTGCCATCGCCCTCATCGCAGGCTGTGGATCCGCACCCGAGAACGAAGGATCGGGCGGGAGCGGCTCGAGTGACTTCCTGCCCTGCATGGTCTCCGACAGTGGCGGATTCGACGACAAATCCTTCAACCAGCTCGGATTCGAGGGACTGACCGAGGCCGCAAGCGAGCTCGGCGTCGAGCCGCGCACCGTCGAGTCCGCGTCGCCCACCGACTACGCCCCCAACATCAACAATCTCGTGGATCAGGGCTGCAACCTGATCGTCACCGTCGGATTCGACCTCGCCGACGCCACCAAGGTCGCGGCCGAGGCCAACTCCGACATCGATTTCGCGATCATCGACGACTCCACGATCGACCTCCCGAACGTCAAGCCGCTGACCTACGACGCGTCGCAGTCGGCATTCCTGGCCGGCTACGCCGCCGCCAGCTACAGCAAGACCGGAGTGGTCGGCACCTTCGGCGGCTCACAACTGCCGACCGTCACCATCTTCATGGACGGTTTCGCCGACGGCGTGAACTACTTCAACGAGCAGAAGGGCAAGGCGGTCCGGGTCATCGGCTGGGACGTGCCGTCCCAGAACGGCTCGTTCACCGGTGGATTCACCGCCAACGAGGTCGCCAAGAACACCGCCCAGGGCCTGATCGACCAAAATGCAGACGTTATCTTCCCGGTCGGTGGACCCATCTACCAGAGTGCGGCACAGGCCATTCGGGATTCCTCGCGTCCGGTGGCACTCATCGGTGCCGACGCGGACGTGTTCGAGTCGGACCCGTCGGTCGGCGATCTGCTGCTCACCTCGGTGACCAAGGGCCTCAAGACCAGTGTCGACGAGGTAGTGGCCAACTCCGGTGCAGACAAGTTCGACAACAGCCCGTACGTGGGCACGCTCGAGAACGACGGCGTCGGCATCGCGCCGTTCCACGACTTCGAGTCCCAGGTCGACCCCGCGCTGCAGGGCGAACTGGACACGATCAAGGCCGGCATCGTCGACGGGTCCATCACCGTCGAATCGCCGTCGGCACCCAAGTAGCCTCGGTCGTAAAGGGATATGAAGCTCGAACTTCGCGGTATAACCAAACGATTCGGCTCGTTGATCGCCAACGATCACATCGATCTGACGGTCGAATCCGGCGAGATCCACTGCCTCCTCGGTGAGAACGGTGCAGGCAAGTCCACGTTGATGAACGTGCTCAGCGGCCTGTACCGCGCCGAGGAGGGCCAGATCCTGCTCGACGACGTCGAGCAGAACTTCGCCGGACCGGGCGAGGCGATGACTGCAGGAATCGGCATGGTGCATCAGCACTTCATGCTCATTCCGGTGTTCACCGTGGCCGAGAACATCGTGCTCGGCAACGAAACCACCTCGCTCGGTGGACGACTTGACCTCGTGGCAGCACGAAAGCTGGTACGAGAAATATCCGCGAGGTTCGGCTTCGACCTCGACCCCGATGCTCTCGTCGACGATCTCCCCGTCGGCGTGCAGCAGCGGGTCGAGATCGTCAAGGCGCTCTCTCGAGAAGCCAAGGTGCTCGTGTTCGACGAGCCGACGGCCGTGCTGACGCCGCAGGAAACCGACGATCTGATGCGGATCATGCGGGAACTTGCGGCGTCGGGCACCACCATCGTGTTCATCACCCACAAGCTCCGTGAAGTACGCGAAGTAGCAGACAAGATCACCGTCATCCGGCTCGGCAAGGTCGTCGGCGAAGCGAAGCCGACGGCAGGCAACACCGAACTCGCCGCGTTGATGGTGGGACGTGATGTGCAGCTGACCGTTTCGAAGGAACCGGCCGAGCCGGGTGCTGCAGCATTGGTCGTCGAGAACCTGTCGGTGTTCGACGCCCAGGGCAACAAGACCGTCGACGACATCAGTCTCGAGGTCGCCGCGGGAGAAATCCTCGCCATTGCCGGCGTGCAGGGCAACGGGCAGACCGAATTCGTCGAGGCGCTACTCGGCTTGCAGGAGAACGTATCCGGAAAGATCGCCCTCGACGGTCGCTCTCTCGTCGGGGCGACAGTTCAGCAGGTGCTCGACGCCGGCGTCGGGTTCGTGCCCGAGGACCGGACCGTCGACGGCCTGGTGGGGGAGTTCTCGATTGCCGAGAACCTGATGCTCGACCGCTCCATCAGCGAGCCGTTCGTGCGGCGCGGAGCGGTACAGCGGGACTATCTCGACACGTTCGCGTCGGAGAAACTGACCGAATTCGACGTGCGGGCACCGGGAATCGGAACCGCCGTCGGACGCCTGTCCGGTGGTAACCAGCAGAAGGTGGTACTCGCACGCGAACTGAGCCGCGATCTGCGACTGTTCGTCGCCGCGCAGCCCACTCGCGGAATCGATGTGGGATCCATCGAATTCGTACACAAGCGCATCGTCGCCACCCGGGATTCGGGGATCCCGGTCATCGTGGTGTCGAGCGAACTGGACGAGGTCGCCGCACTGGCCGACCGCATAGCCGTCATGTATCGAGGAGCAATCGTGGGAATCGTCCCCGGGGATACGTCCCGCGAAACACTCGGATTGATGATGGGCGGCGAGCGCGGTGAGTGAGACCGAGCAGCCGTCGAAAGCTCATGTCGTACTTCGGCAGATCTTCACCGGCAGTGCCATCATCTCGGTTCTCGCGGTCCTGCTTGCGCTGATCGTCGGTGCCGTCCTCATTGCCGCGACCAATTCCGGCGTCCAGGAATCGGCAGGCTACTTCTTCTCCCGTCCGTCGGACATGCTGACGGCGATCTGGGATTCGGTGTCCGGCGCGTATTCGTCGCTGTTCCAGGGGTCGGTGTACAACTTCCGTCGTCCCGGGTTCGAGAACGGCATCCGGCCGTTGACCGAGACGTTGACGTTCGCGACACCGCTCATCGTCGCCGGACTCGGTGTGGCCCTTGCCTTTCGGGTCGGTATGTTCAACATCGGTGGTCGTGGCCAGATGCTGATCGCCGCCGCATGTGCGGGCTGGGTCGGTTTCGGGGTGAGCCTGCCCGCCGGCATCCATCTGCTGGTGGCCGTTGTCGCAGGCGTTGTCGGCGGCGCGGTCTGGGGTGGCATCGCCGGATTTCTCAAGGCCCGCACCGGTGCCCACGAGGTGATCGTCACGATCATGCTCAATTACGTTGCGTTCTATCTCATCTCGTACCTCCTGCGTACTCCCGGTGCGCTGCAGGCTCCGGGATCGAACAACCCCAAGACGGCCCCCATCGAATCGACGGCCGTGTTCCCGAAGCTGTTCGGCGACAAGTACAACCTGCATCTCGGATTCGTGCTGGTGATCCTCGTGACGGTCGCGGTGTGGTGGCTGCTCGAACGATCGAGCCTCGGATTCCGGTTCCGTGCCGTCGGTGAGAACCCGCACGCGTCACGCGTCGCCGGAATGAACGTCAACCGCATCTACCTCTACGCGATGATCCTGTCCGGAGCTCTCGTCGGCCTGGCCGGTGTCGCTCAGGTGCTCGGTACGGTCACCACCGGCTTCAGTGCCGACATCGACGCCGGTATCGGATTCGACGCCATCACCGTGGCCCTGCTCGGGCGATCCAAACCGTGGGGCGTCTTCTTCGCGGGAATCCTGTTCGGCGCGTTCAAGGCCGGCGGGTTCGCCATGCAGGCGGCCGAGGGCGTACCCATCGACATCGTGCTCGTCGTGCAGTCGGTGATCGTGCTGTTCATCGCCGCACCGCCGTTGGTGCGAGCGGTGTTCCGATTGCCCAAACCCGGTGAAGAGAAACTCGCCAAAGCCGAGACCGCGAAGGTGGGTGCACTGTGACCACCTCCGTCGACTCACCCGCAGAGACGGTCCTCGGTCGTAGTTGGAAGGTGCCCACGATCCTCGGGGTCGTGACACTGCTGGCGTTGGTGCTGTTCGTGGTCCGAAAAGGCTCAGGAACCAGTACATTCGCGCTGGCCTCGGAAGACGACTTCTTCGCCCTGCCCGCCGTCGGCGTACCGTCGTACGGTGCAGGCCTGGTCGTGGTCGTATTGCTGGCCGTCATCACCGGCTACGCGGCCCTGTTGGCGTCGCGTTACCGGTCGACGCCGCTGTGGCTGCTCGCCGTGTTCGCAGTGTTGTTCGTGTTCGGATTTCTCGCGTGGGCCGCGGACGGGGAGACGATCCCCGTACCCGGATTGCTCATCGGCGCAGTCGCTTTGAGCACACCGCTGATCTTCGGTGCGATGGGCGGAGTGATCTCCGAGCGTGTCGGCGTCATCAACATCGCCATCGAGGGGCAGCTGCTGGCAGGGGCTTTCGTCAGCGCCGTCGTCGCGTCGATCACCGGTTCGACCTACGTGGCCTTGCTCGCCGCTCTGGTCGCAGGCGCACTGACGGCGTCTCTGCTGGCCGTGTTCTCGATTCGCTACTTCGTCAATCAGGTCATCGTCGGTGTGGTGCTCAACGTGCTTGTCGTCGGACTGACGAGCTTCCTGTACTCGGTGGTGCTCACCAAGAACGCCGAGACGCTGAATTCGCCACCGCGCTTCGCGCGCATCGACATTCCGGTGCTCTCGCAGATTCCGATCCTCGGTCCGGTGCTGTTTCGACAGACACTGATCGTCTATTTGATGTACATCGCCGTGGCCCTGGTGTTCTTCGGTCTGTTCCATACCAAGTGGGGTCTGCGACTACGTGCCGTCGGTGAGCATCCGCAAGCCGCCGACACCGTCGGAATCAACGTGGCCCGAACGCGGTTCTGGAACGTCTGCCTCGCCGGTGCCATCGCCGGGCTCGGCGGTGCGTATTTCACGCTCGGGTCCGTCGGAGCCTTCGGCAAGGAGATGACCGCAGGTGCCGGCTACATCGCACTCGCCGCGGTCATCTTCGGCCGATGGGATCCGGTGCGCGCCACCCTGGCCGCATTGCTGTTCGGATTCGCGTCGAATCTGCAGAACGTACTGGGCATCATCGGGTCCCCGGTGCCGAGCGAGTTCATGCTGATGCTGCCGTACGTGGTCACCATTTTCGCCGTCGCCGGCCTGGTGGGCCACGTGCGAGGACCGGCCGCGGCGGGCAAACCGTACGCGTCCAGGAGTTGACGGTTTCGCCATCTGACTCAGCGGTAGGGTCGTAAGTCTGATGTGACCGCTTTCACTGTAAGGTTCGATCATTGTTGCCGCAGTTTTTCGAAGGAGAGCCATGAGCTTCCGCAGTCCCTTTCCCGACGTCGAGATCCCGAATCTGAGCGTCTACGACTTCCTGTTCGGGTCCATCGCCGAGTCCGATCTGGACAAGCCTGCGCTCATCGACGGCACGTCGGGTGACGTCACCACCTACAAGAGCCTGATCGGCCAGGTCGACGCGATCGCCGGGGCGCTCGCTGCCCGTGGGCTCGAGGTCGGCGACGTCGTCGGACTGCATTCGCCGAACGTCCCCGCATTCGCGTCGGTGCTGCACGGCATTCTGCGTGCCGGCGGAACTGCGACGACGATCAATGCGCTCTACACCGCCGAGGACATCGCCAAGCAGCTCACCGGCTCGGGCGCGAAGTTCCTGTTCACCGTCTCCCCGCTGTACCCGCAGGCCAAGGCCGCCGCGGATAAGGTGGGCATCGACGCCGATCACGTCATCGTGCTCGACGGCGCCGCGGGCCACCCGAGCCTGCGCGACCTGCTCACCCAGGGCGCACCTGCTCCCGAGGTCTCGTTCGATCCGGCCACGCACGTTGCCGTGCTGCCGTACTCGTCCGGCACGACGGGTGTGCCCAAGGGCGTCATCCTCACGCACCGCAACCTCGTCGCCAACGTGGCCCAGATGGAACCGCGCGTGGGCATCGACAGCAACGACGCGATCCTGGCGCTGCTGCCGTTCTTCCATATCTACGGCCTGACGGTGCTGCTCAACATCGCCCTCAAGCTGCGCGCGCACCTGGTGACGATGCCGAAGTTCGACCTCGTCGAGTTCCTGCGCATCATCCAGGACCAGAAGCTGACCTACCTGTTCATCGCCCCGCCGGTGGCCGTCGCGCTCGCCAAGCACCCGATGATCGATCAGTACGACCTCTCGAGCGTGCACACCATCTTCTCCGGCGCGGCCCCGTTGGACGAGGAGCTCGGCAAGGCCGTCGCCAAGCGCTTGAACACGCGGGTGCGTCAGGGCTACGGCATGAGCGAGCTCAGCCCGGTCAGCCACGCGATCCCGTTCGATCGCGACGACATGCCGCTCAGCTCGGTGGGCCAGCCACTGGCCAACACCGAGAACAAGCTCGTCGACCCGGGCACGCTCGAGGAAATCGAGCTGCCCACAGAGGGATTGAGCAAGCCGGGCGAGCTGTGGGTCAAGGGACCGAACGTGATGGCGGGATACCTGAACAATCCCTCCGCCACCGCGGAGACCCTCGACTCCGACGGTTACCTGCACACCGGCGACATCGCCGTCGCCGACCACGAGGGCGTCGTCTACATCGTCGACCGCCTCAAGGAACTGATCAAGTACAAGGGCTACCAGGTGCCCCCGGCGGAGCTCGAGGCGCTGCTGCTCACGCACGAGGAAATCGCCGACGCGGCCGTCATCGGTGTTCTCGACGACGAGGGCGAGGAAATCCCCAAGGCGTTCGTCGTCCGCCAGCAGGGTGCCACGATCGACGAAGAGGGCATCATCGCGTTCGTCGCCGAGCGCGTCTCCCCGCACAAGAAGGTTCGACGCGTCGAGTTCATCGACATCGTGCCGAAGTCTGCGGCCGGCAAGATTCTTCGTAAGGATCTGCGGGCAGCGGAGGCTGGAAAGTAAAACTCCGTTCCACGACAACACCCCGTCTCACACTCAGTGGGGCGGGGTGTTGTGTTGTGGCGCAGGGGTTTCGATAGTGCACACCCCTTTTTCCGACCGCGCGACCCTCCTCGGGCGCAAACATGGGCGCTCAGTCGGTAGCAGGGGCGTGAGGTTGTCGTGAAACCGCGCTCGAATCAGCCGGGTGCACTCATCGCCGGGCATCGGGTGAGGCGGTTGTATTCGTCCAGGGTGGTCAGTGGGGGACGGTCGACGAGAGACAACGGTGCCACGCTCATCGAGAGCTGAGTTCCGGTGGTGGAGAACGTGGTGAACCCGGCTCCGGAATCGCTCAGACCCAGGCGCGAGAACATCGTGGCGATGATCTGCCGACTCATGACAGCCAACTCCGACGTCGGCCGATTTCGATGCCGTCGGGTTCCCAGTCCGACCTGGCCGATCGCGCCGATACCCAACCGGTCGCACGTATCGAGCAGTACACCGATCTCGACTCCGTAGCCGGGGGCGAACGGAAGTGCTTCCAGGAGGCGACGAGTCGCGGCGTATTCCCCGCCCAAGGGTTGGAAGACGCCGGCGAGTTCGGGCCGAAGCGCCGTCAGCAGAGGACGTACCGTCAGCTGCGTGACGCGGCCGCCGCCGTCCTCATCGGTGGTGTCACCGATCGTCAGCGGCCGACGGTAGAAGCCTTTGACCAACTCGACGTCGTCGGACATGACCAGTGGACCGACGAGGGAGGGAACGAAGTGCGAACCGGGATCGACCAGATCGGAGTCGACGAACACCACGAGGTCGCCCGAGGTGGCGGCCACTCCGCGCCACAGCGCTTCACCCTTGCCGCGAACCACGGGTGTGCCGGGTAGGGCGTCCTCCCTGGAGACGACGGTGGCACCGGCGCAGCGGGCCCGCGCCGCGGTGCGGTCGGTCGATCCCGAATCCAGCACCACCAGCTCGTCGATCAGGCTGCCCAGATGGGGAGTCATCGAGGCGATGACGCCGGCGACGGTCTCTTCCTCGTCGAGAGCGGGCAGCACGACCGAGACGGTCCGGCCACGTTGGGCCCGGATGATGTCTGCCAGTGGCCACGGTGAGCGGGCCCAGGTGGCAGCCAGAGCCGGAGTGCCCGCAACGTCGGTTCGGTTCATCGCTTTTCCTTCGTCATCGCTCGAGGAGTGCACGGCTCAGGACGGGCCGGTCGGCAGCCCCAACGACGGTGCGATCACCGACCACGAATCGTGCAGATCCTGTTGCCAGTAGGCCCAGGAATGGGTCCCGTTGGGTCGGAAGTTGTAGGTGGCCTCGATGTTCAACTCCTGCAACCGTTTCTGCATCTGTTGCGAGCACACATCGGTCGTCGCTTCGATCACTGCGCCGACGGCGAGTTGTTGGGCGAGCTTGCCGTAATCGCTGCCGATACCGGGGCCGCCCGGCACGTCGAACGCACCGGGCGCTCCCGTTCCGGACGAGATGTAGACGGCCATGCCGCGCAGCCCCTCGGCATTGACGTAGGGGTCGTTGGCAATCCAGTCGGCGCTGCCCTGTGGTCCCCACATGTTGGCGGTCGACCCACCGCCGCGGGCCTCGACGACGGACCTGACGTACATGGCACCCACCGGGTCGCTGGTGCGTGCGCATCCACTGAACGCGGCGACGGATCGATACACCGAGGGATGGGCGATGGCCAACTGCAGAACGGACGTGCCTGCCATCGATATACCGGCGACCGCATTGGCCCCGTTGCCGTCGAGCAGAGCATCCATCACCGGAGGAAGTTCGCGACCGAGAAAGGTGGACCACATGTTTCGGCCCAGTACCGGATCGTCGTGCAACCAGTCGGTGTAATAGCTCGCAGCGCCGCCCCGCGGAACCACCACGTTGACGTTCTTGTCTCCGAAGAAGCCGGCGATGTCGGTCTGATCGAACCAGCTGCTTCCCCCGTCACCGCCCGCCGCTCCGTTGAGTAGATAGAGCGTGGGTGAACCGGGCTGCGCCGACCGAAATACGTCGAGCTGGATATCGCGGTCCATGGCTGCCGAATGCACCCATACGATGTCTCGTCGGTCGGCAACTCCCTCGACGCCGACCACCGACGAGACGGTGTCGGCGGAAGCCGACCCCGCCGTAGTCGATAGGAGAACGACGACGGTAGCGAGCACACTCAGCGCCGACAAGGTCGCCTGACCGAGGCGAAATCGACTGGGCATCAACGGTTCCTGACATTGTGGGAGCCACGCACGACTAACCTCCGGCGAGCGCGATGTGCCTTTGGACGGTAATGCGAATCACTGGTGCCGACAACAATGTTGACGATCCTTCAGTTCTGACACAGATATCCCGCGAATCGTTGTCAATTTTCCAAAATGCTCGTCGACGGGGTTTCTCGGCCTCTGCCCGGGTGATGCACTGGCCCCTCCGACGCACCTCGCCGCGTCGAATCGCTCTGTCTCCTTCGAAAGGTTGTGTCGTGGTCGCATTCGGACTCATCGACGAGTGGAAGCCCGCTCCAGGACCGCTCACCACGTGGTCACCCACCGTCGCCTCACGAGCTGCTGCCGCGGCTGCGCCCGTTCACCCGGCACCGCCCTCGCACATCCAGCAGGCGTATCTCGAAGCCGCCTACCGCAACCGGGGATCGTCGTTCCGATTCTCCCGGCTGTGCCTGGTGACGTTCGAGATCGAAGGCGCACTGGACCGCACCGCGATGGGACGAGCATTCAACACGTTCGTCACCCGACACGATTCGTTCCGCAGCTGGTTCTCGACGACGGCCGAGGGTTCGACGCGCCACCTTGTCGACGTCGCCGACATCGCGCTCGAAGCGACCGATTTCGGAACGCCTGCGGACTCCGAGGCCATTCGGCGTCACGTGCAGGACAGCACGCCCGGTCCCGAGAGCTGGGACTGCTTCTCGTTCGGAACGATCGAACACGACGATCACTTCGTGGTGTACGCGGCGGTCGATCACCTCGACACCGACGGCATCTCGCAGGCCCTGACCTACTACGAACTGCGCCAACTATATCGCAACGCGGTGACGGGGGAGTCCGACGGCCTGTTCACCCCGGGCAGCTACCTCGAGTACTGCCAGCGTGAACGTCTCGAGAGCGACGCGACGACTCTCGAGAGCCCTGCGGTTCGGACGTGGATCGACTTGGTCACCGACAACGGGGGAGATCTGCCGACGTTCCCACTTCCGTTGGGACGCAACAGCGCCGACTACACGCGGACCTCGCACAGCTCGTTCCCGTTGTTCGACGGTGCCACCGCGCAGGCAGTCGACGAGGCGTGTGCAGCCGTGGGAGTCAAGTTCATCGGCGGAATCTTCGCCGCCGCAGCGCTGGCGGAGTACGAGCTCGCCGGCCGGGGCAGCTACCTCGGTCTGACGCCCAAGAGCACGCGGGCGACCCCGGGCGAATTCGCGTCGATCGGGTGGTATTCGAGCCTGATTCCGGTGCAATTCGACCTCGGTGAGCAGCCGACGTTCCGTACCCTCGCAGTGCTCGCACAGGCAGCATTCGACTCCGGAAAGTTGCTGGCGAACACCTCGTACCACCGGGTGCTCGAGCTGGCCTTGCCGGACCACGGAATCACGACCCAGCCGGGATGGACCGCGCCGATGATCTCGTACGTCGACGTTCGCAAGTTGCCGGGCGAAGCCGAATTGGATGCGGCGGGAGCGGGTCTCTACGGCAACCGCGGCAGTTCCGAGGAAGTCTTCATGTGGATCAACCGCTTCGAGGACCACACCGGCGTCGAGTTCCTGTACCCGGGCACGGACGAGGCCGATCGTTCGATCGACCTGTACTTCTCCAAGATTTCCGAAATCTACGCTGCCGTGGTCGACAAGGGCGACTACATCCCACAGCCACCCGAGGCTCACGTGTTGGCCCACGAGCTTCCGGACGTCAGCAGGGTATGACGCTCCCTCGCCGCGGGTCGTGGCTGACGCTGGGTGCCTGCCTGCTGGCCGTCACGATGCAGATGATCGACGTCACCGCCGTCACCGTGGCGTTACCGACGATCGCGCGTGACCTCGACGCGTCGGGCACCCAGCAGGTCTGGATCCCGACGGCGTATCTGCTCGCCTTCGCCTGCGCGCTGCTCACGATGGCGCGCGCAGGTGAGGTGTTCGGGCGCAGAACGGTATTCGTCACCGGCACTGCGCTGTTCGCCGTGACATCGGTGCTCTGCGCCTACGCGCCCACGGTCGAACTGCTCGTCCTCGCTCGCGTGCTGCAGGGGCTCGGGGGAGCGGCGATGTCGGCGCAGACGGTGGCGATCGTGACAGCGGCCTACTCCGGCACGCGGCGCACCACCGCGTTCGCGCTGTACGGTGGCACCGCGGGGCTGGCTGGACTCGCCGGGCCGTCCATCGGCGCAGCGCTGCTGCACCTCGACATCCTCGGAGCCGGTTGGCGAGCACTGTTTCTGATCAACGTCCCGATCGCGGCGGCGGCGATCGTTCTCGGCCGTAGGTTCGTGGCACCGGGTACCGAGCAGGTCCCGGCCGGACACGGCGGGCGGTTCGACCCGGTCGGTGCCGTCCTGTGGTCGATCGCGGCCCTGCTGATCGTCTGTCCCGTCATGATCAGCTCGAGTGTCGCCGCAGCGTTGCCCGCGGTTGCGCTCGGTCTGACGACACTGGCCGGGTTCGCGATGTGGGAGCGTCGCCGACGTGCTGCAGGAGCACACGTCATGGTGAACATCGGCGTCTTCGGTGAGCGAGGATTCTCCGTGGGATGCGCCGTATCGGCTCTCGTGTACGGGACCTTCACCGGGTTCGTTCTGACGATGTCGGTGACACTGCAATCCGGACTGGGTGAGAGCGCGTCGACGGTGGGAGTGATCACTGTTCCCTTCGCGCTCGGGGCGGTGCTCGCTTCGGTGGCCGCGCCGATCTCGTTCCACCACTGGGATTCTCGCGTCGTTGCGGCCGGCGCGGCTGCCATGGGAATGGCTCTGCTCGTTCTCGGCGTCACCACCGGAAATCTGGGCCGTGCCGGCTTTCCCTGGTGGGCGGTCGTGCCGCTCGGGGTACTGGGAGCGGGTCTCGGGTCGGTGATCGCGCCGTTGCAGAGCACCATCGTCGCGGGGGTAGCCCCGCACGCTATCGGCTCGGCCTCGGGAATTCTGCCGACCGTCCAACAAGTGGGATCGGCTGTGGGAACCGCGGTGACCGGGGCCCTGTACTTCGGTCTGCTTCCTGCGGAGCCGGTTGCCGCGGACTATCTGGCGTCTCAGCGGACGGTGTTGTTCGGGCTGGCCGCGACCATGGTGGTGGCCACCGCAGTCGCGGCCGCGCTGCCCCGCGGCGTCGTCGAACGCAGCTCGTCGATGGTCTCCCAGGGTGTGCCGTGAATATTTCTAAGTGATTGTCCCGCAACAGCATCCGTCAATATCTCACCCGGACCAGGAGTTCGGGCCGATCGAAATCGAGAAGAGTTACACCATGCTTCGCACCCTCGTGACCTCGACACTCGTCGTCGGGCTGATGTCGCTGTTGTTCGTAGCTGCTCCCCATGCGTCGGCCGCGCCCGGTGATCCGGCCCCGGTACCCGGCACGTTGTATGCGGCGGCTGCGGACCTGAACGGGAAGAACAACGGCGATGTCGTTGCCAGTCGGCGGTTTTCGAGCCCCCTGTATCCCGGTGCCGACATCTGGCAGCTCCAGTACCGGTCGTCCGATTCCCGAGGCGACGCCATCGCCGCAGTGACAACCGTTCTGGCACCGACGAACCGCGCACCCGGTGGGCCTCTACTGTCGTATCAGCCGTTCGTCAATGCGCTCGGATTGCAGTGCGCACCGTCGGAGTCCCTGTTCGGTGCCGACCCGACGACCGGTGTGCAGGAACGTGAATTTCTCAACCTCGCGCTGATGCGTGGATGGACCGTGGCGGTACCGGACCACCTCGGGCCCAAAAGTGCTTACGGCGCAGCCAAGTTGGGCGGACAGATCACGCTCGACGGCGTCCGCGCCGCACAGCGCGTGCCGGAACTGGGTTTGGCAGCGAGCCCGGTAGGTATGGCCGGTTACTCCGGCGGCGGTATGGCGACGGCGTGGGCCGCGGCGCTCGCTCCCAGCTATGCACCCGAGCTGAACATCGTGGGTGCCGCAGCCGGAGGTGTGCCTGCGGATCTGGACAACATCGCTCGCGCGTTGGGTTTTCAGCCCCATCAGGCATTCGGTCTCGCGTTCGCGGCCGCCCTCGGACTCGAACGCGAATACCCGGATCGCCTGCCGATCACCGCGCAGCTCAATCCCACCGGTCTGGCGTTGAAGGATCAGGTGTCGAATGCGTGCACGCCGGTGATTCTTGCGACCGGAGCCTTCAAGAGTGCGCTGGCGGTCTCGACCACTACGTCGTTGGTGGACAGCCCCGAGGCGCAGCAGATCATCGACGAGAACAGTCTGGTCAAGTACGCCGGTGTGCCGACGGCACCCACGCTTCTGTGGGGAAGCGACAACGATCCGCTCATTCCGATCGGTGCGTTGCGTGACACTGCTGCTCGGTACTGCGCGAGTGGTGCCACCTTGCAGTTTGACGTCGTCCACGCACCGCAGCACATCCAGGCGGCGTTCGAGGGTCTTCCCGCGGCACTGACATTCCTGGACAACAGGTTCCGGGGTGTCGCACCGCCTACGAACTGCCTCCGATGAGAAGACTGGCAACCGTCGTCGCTGCTGTGACGACGGCTCTGGTCGCGGCTTCCGCGCCCGGATATGCAGCAGAGCTTCCGGTCCTGGCACCGCAGACGCTCGGCGACTTCTCGGTGCAGACTCGATACTTCGACGTCGCAGTGGGGTCCGAACGCGACCAGCACTGCACCGTCGTCGGAGATGTGTACGTTCCTGTCGGGCTCGGACCGGACCACCGAGCTCCAGCCATTCTGACCAGCAACGGTTTCGGCGGATCCAAGGACGACCAGGCCGGTGCCGCTGCCAGATTCGCCACTCACGGCTACGTGGTACTGACGTACTCGGCCCTGGGTTTCGGCGGCTCGACATGCAAGATCTATTTCGCCGACCCCGATTACGACGGCATGGCCGCGTCGGCCCTCATCGGCTATCTCGCCGGTGAGAGCAGCGGGGTGTTCACCGATCCCGCACGGACGGTGGCCGCCCCGGCGCTGGATGTGGTTCGCCTCGACGCACCGGGTGACCCGCGCGTCGGCTACCTCGGCGGTTCCTATGCCGGCGCAACGGGATTGGCGACGGCGTCGGTCGATCGACGATTGGACACCGTCGCGTCGATGATCACCTGGAACGATCTGGCGCGGTCGTTGGCACCGGACGGGGCCGGCCGCAGATCCGTCGGGCCGGTCAAGAGCGTGTTCGGTTCGGCATTTCTGGCCGCCGGTGCCGTTCTGACCGGACCGGGCGGATACGCCGTGGATCCGGCACGGGCACAGGGGTGCCCGAACTACGCCCAGTGGGTGTGCGACGCCGCGTCCGCCTTCACGGCCAATCGCGAACCCGACCCGGGAACTCTGGCGGCGATGCGTCATGTCTCACCGGTGGACTATCTCGATCGAGTCGATGTGCCGGTGTTGCTCACGCAGGGGCAGAAAGATTCGCTGTTCAGTCTCGACGAGGCCGCAGCTACATTCGAGGCCCTGCGGGCGCGGGGAGTGGAAACGTCCATGGTCTGGCACTCGTGGGGACACAACGATCGCAAGGGTTATCCGGGTGAGTTCGACATCAAGGCCCCCGACCCGTTCACTCAGCACGAAGCGGCACTGGTGGGCAATTGGCTCGACCGACACCTCAAGGATCGTGACGTCGACCCAGGACCGGCTTTCACCTACTTCCGGGACTGGGTGCCCTACACCGGCGTCGCGTCGCCGGCCTACGTCGAATCCGAGACATTTCCCGTCGGTGCTCGCCGCACGTTCCGTTTGTCGAATGAATCACTGGCGGAGGGGGATTCGTCGAACGAAGTGTGGACGCAGACGATTCGGGGTGCAGGTGCGTCGATGCCCACCACGTTCGGACTGCCGAATCTCGCGGCCGAGTTGCCCGTGCCGCGGGTCTCGCTACCCGGCTCTGCCGCGAACTGGACGACGCCGCCACTGACCGAACCCATCGACGTCGTCGGCGCACCGGAACTGTCGATCGGTCCCACGGTGTCCGGTCCCGCGACCGTCTTCGTCACCGTGCTCGACGTAGCACCCGACGGTGCGCGGAGCCCGATTCACGGACTCCTTGCACCCGCCGTACTCACCGGATCCGTTGAACCGGTGACCATCTCGCTGCCCAGCATCGTCCATCGATTCGACCGCGGTCATCGCGTCGCCGTCGAGATCACCGCGACGGATCCGTCCTTCGCAGGTGGGCCGGGCCCAGCGGACGTCACCGTGTCCTCGACGGATCCGATCAACCAGTTCTCTCTTCCCGTAGTCCCGTGATCTTCGACTTTGCTCACCCGAAAGGCTCGCTGTGATCCGAAAATTCTTTACCCTGGGGTCCATCCTGGTGGCGCTCTGCGCGTCCCTGTTCGCAGTGGGCACAACAGCTTCGGCGGCTCCCGCGCCGACGGCCCCGGATCCGGACGTCTTCTACGCGGCACCGGCCGACATCGCCGATCACGCGCCAGGTGACATCCTGGCCAGCCGACGGGCCGACGCCTGGATGTACCCCAACACCGACATCTGGCAACTCAAGTATCGGTCCACCAACTCCGCAGGTGCACCCGTCGCCGCGGTGACCACGGTGCTGATGCCCCGAGGCAAAGGCGCGGGAACCCCACTGGTGTCTTATCAGGCCGTCATCAATGCTCTGGGCGTCAAATGTGCACCGTCGCATGGTCTTTTCACATACGAGATCGGTGAAGCGCCGAGCCTGTACGTCGGTATGGTCGCCCGCGGGTGGGCGGTTGCGGTGCCGGATTACCTCGGCCCGACCGGAGCCTACGGAGCCGCGGAGTACGAAGGTCGTTTGACGCTCGACGGTGTGCGGGCCGTGCAGAACTTCGAGCAGTTGCCGCTGAAGGACAGTCCCGTTGCTTTGCTGGGTTACTCGGGAGGCGCACTGGCGACCTCGTGGGCCGGTGCCATGGCACCCACTTACGCGCCGGAGCTGAACATCGTGGCCAGCGTGCACGGTGGAACCCCGGCCGACCTGGGATTGATCGCACAGAACCTGGGCTACAGCGCGATTCCGCACCCCGCCTTCGGAATGGCACTCGCGGCATCACTCGGACTCGAACGTGAATACCCGACCGAATTCCCCGTCTCGGAGAACCTGAATGCAGCGGGCCTGGCCCTGCGAGATCGCGTGAGCAACGAATGCAGGCGCCCCATCATCATCGGCGGAGCGTTCAAGAGCGCGAGAGATCTGTCGAACGTCGACATCGCGTCCCTGCCCTCTGCGCAGGCGGTACTGAAGAAGAACAGTCTCGTCGACTACGACGGCGTCCCCACGGCCCCGGTGTACATCTGGCACGGCATCAACGACTTCATCACCCCGTTCGCGCCGGTGAAGGAGACGGTCGACCGCTACTGCGCAGCCGGGGCGACCGTGCAGTTCCGGGCGTATCCACTCGCCGAGCACTTCAGCGGATCGATCGTCGGACTGCCCGAGGCCTACGCCTACGTGGACGCACGATTCCGGGGAGAGCCAGCACCGTCGAACTGCGGCTGATGCCCGCTTGGTGGTGACCTCACACCGCATTTGTCGACTGCGCGACCTTGCTCTCGAGTGAGCGGGGGCGCGCAGTCGGTAGTAAGGGTGTGAGGTTGCCGGGGAACCGAGTCGGGGCTCGCCGCGTCCAACCAGTTGTGAGAGCAACGGGGCGCTGGGTGACGGGTGTGGTCGGACTGATGATGCTGGTCGCCGGATGTGGTGAGTCGACGCCGAGTGCACCGAATGCTGCGTTGCCGACGTCGACCAGCGTTGCGCCGATCGCCACCGAGCCCTGGGACCCATGCACCATCCCGGACAACGCCGTCGAGGCCGCGGGATTGGATGTGGAAAGCAAAAGCTCGAACTTGTTCGGAGACGCCCCGCTGTCCAACGACTGGAAGACGTGTATCTGGACAGACCCTGACCCTGGATCGTGGTACTTCCTGGGCGCGTTCTCGGGCTTCCACCCGCTGGAAGATCTGGAGGCGAACGACCGCTTCAATCAATTCTCGAAAGTCGACGGTCTCGGCGGATACCAATTCCTCCGCGCCGATCGCCCCGCCGGACGAAGTTGCGGCATGGCGTTCGAGGTGGAGAAGGGTCTGGTGTATTTCGTCCTCGACACAATGGGTTCCGAAGACCCGCAGGGTGACCCGTGCGTGGAGATCATGCGGATCGCAGGCTCTCTGCGTTCGTCGCTGCCTCCGGCAACAAATTGACCGATGGGGGATCTGGTGGGGACTAACGTCAAAAGTCTTGCAGTGTCGATGCAGCAGTGGCGCAACCTGTCCGAGCAGGCGGCCGCGGGGGCGCTCGAGATTCCGGAGGGCGTGGCGTTCCAGTGCGACCAGGCGTGCGCCGAATATCTCAGACACCTGAATGGCATGTTGCAGAAGACGGAGTTTCTCGTCGATCTCGACGCATTCGGAACGCTTCCTTCAGCTCGACAGCTGGGTCGCAAGTTCAAGCGACTGGCCGATGGTGAGGAACGGTCGGCGGCTGTTGCGATCAGGCAACACATCGAGGTCATCGAATTGATGCGCTCGGTGTTTCGTCGCTATTTCGTCGACACCGAAGAGATCGATCGGAGCGTGGGCGCTCGGGTCGGCGAGATCGGGGCGGCGCTGGGGGAGTAGTCCCGCAACCTCACACCCTTTCTCCGGACCTCTCACCCCCGCTATGCGCGCAACCCCGGCGCGCGGTCGCCCAAAAGGGTGGGAGGTTCCGTACATTGCCAACGCCATACCGTCGACCCTGCCCGAAATGTCCGTAAAGGCAACTACGGCAACGCAATCACGACAACATTCGCGAATCGGATGCCTTACTCTGCCTTCGTGAATCTTTCCACGGCCCGGCTGGTACAGATGCGTCCGCGCGATCCGAACGAACCGCATCGCGCGGCGAGTCCACTCGAATTGTTCTTCGACCTCGTGTTCGTCGTGGCCGTCAGTATCGCGGCGGTGCAACTCCATCACGCGCTCACCGAGAACCATGTCGCCGACGGCCTGCTCAGTTACGCGCTCGTGTTCTTCGCGATCTGGTGGGCGTGGATGAACTTCACGTGGTTCGCCACCTCCTTCGATACCGACGACTGGCTCTATCGAACGCTGACCGTCGTACAGATGGCCGGCGTGCTGGTGCTCGCCGCCGGAGTCGAATCGGCGTTCGTGGACAAGGATTTTGCGGTCGTAGTGCTCGGCTACGTCGTGATGCGCGTGGCGATGGTGACGCAATGGGTTCGAGCGTCTCGGACCGGTGACTACAAGAAGACCGCACTGACATACGCGACAGGCATTGCGGGCGTTCAAGTTCTGTGGATTCTCTGGCTGGTGCTGTTCGACGGCACAGCCGCCGTCGTCTTGTTCTTCGTGTTGGCAGCCGCGGAAATGGCGGTTCCGTTGATCGCCGAACGCAGCGGGTCGACGCCATGGCACCCGCATCACATCACCGAACGCTACGGGCTGTTCACGCTGATACTGCTCGGCGAGAGTCTGCTCGCATCGGCCAACGCCATCATCGAAGCGCTGCACGACGAGACGGCGCTGGCACCCTTGATCTCGATTTCCGTCCTCACCCTCGTCGTCACCGCGAGTCTGTGGTGGATCTACTTCTGGCCGCCGCATCACCGGGCCATCGGAAAGTTCGGCAACTCGCTGATCTACGGCTACACGCACTACTTCATCTTCGCCGCGGCGGGCGCGTTCTCGGCCGGCATCGAGGTCGAGATCGATGTGCTCACCGAACACAGCAAGCTCGGGGACGTCGCCGCGTCGTTCACCGTCACGGTGCCGATTGCGATATTCGTCCTCGGCGTCTGGCTGATCGCCATCCGCGCCCACGCGGATCGCGTCGTTAACATCGCGGTTCCGGTCGGTGCCGTGCTCGTCTTGTTCGACCCGATCATTCCCATCCCGATCACCCTCACCGCGGTCGTCATGATCGTCGTCGTCGGCGTGCTCGTCGCACGCGGGCCACGACCCCCAGCGTTAGGTCGTTCCGCAGGCTCCACTCCCCAGCGTCCCGCATGAGAAACTGACCACATGAGTATCGGAACCCTGATTCTGCTTCGTCACGGCGAGAGCGAATGGAACGCGTCCAACCAGTTCACCGGCTGGGTCGACGTGCGACTGACCGAGAAGGGCGAGGCCGAGGGCAAGCGCGCCGGCCAGCTCCTCGCCGAGGCGGGCGTCCTGCCCGACCTGCTGTACACCTCGCTGCTGCGCCGCGCGATCAGCACCGCGAACCTCGCGCTCGACGCGGCCGAGCGGCATTGGATCCCCGTCGTGCGCGATTGGCGTCTGAACGAGCGGCACTACGGCGCACTGCAGGGCTTGAACAAGGCCGAGACCAAGGACAAGTACGGCAACGAGCAGTTCATGCTGTGGCGTCGTAGCTACGACACCCCGCCACCCGCCATCGAGGTCGGCAGCGAATTCAGCCAGGATGCCGATCCCCGTTACGCCGACCTGGACAGCGTTCCGCTGACCGAATGCCTCGCCGACGTCGTCGAACGGCTCATCCCGTACTTCGAGGAGACGATCGTCGCCGATCTGAAGGCCGGCAAGAACGTGCTCGTCGCCGCACACGGCAACTCGCTGCGTGCACTCGTGAAGTACCTCGACGAGATCTCCGACGCGGACATCGCCGAACTGAACATCCCCACCGGCATCCCACTGCAGTACGACCTCACCGAGGTCGACGGCAAGCTGAAGCCGACCAATCCGGGTGGCACCTACCTGGATCCGGAAGCAGCGGCTGCGGGTGCGGCTGCCGTGGCAAACCAGGGCGGTAAGTAACTCCGCCACGCACAAACCGGCAGTTTGTCGAAACTGCAGGTGAACGAACGAAGAACACTGCCGACGAGGGCTATGACGACCAGGGAAATGCCTGCACCCTGCGTATGTGAGCCGTCCATCGAACGTACGATTCCGGTGTGAGTGTTGCATCGGCCGTACTACTGGCAATTGCCGCGGCCTTCGTGGGATACCTCGTCGGCGGTGTTCTGATCCCGTACCTCAACACTCGACACTCGGAGCGCCGCCGCGCCACCTCCGGATTGACGATGTCGCAGGTACTGGACCTGATCGTGCTGGCGTCGGAGAGCGGTATTGCCGTCGTCGATCAATTTCACGACGTGGTGCTGTCGAATCCTCGGGCCGAGGAGCTCGGCCTGGTGCGTAACCGTTCCATCGACGAGCGGGCGTGGGCCGCGGCGACGAAAGTACTGTCCGACGGCAATCCCGTCGAAGTCGATCTCAGTGCCAAGGCCCCCCGGCCCGGCCGCGACAAGATCGCCGTCCGGTGCGTCGCGAGACTGCTCAGCAAAGAGGACCGACGGTTCGTCGTTCTCTTCGCCGACGACGATTCCGAGCAGGTACGGATGGAGGCCACGCGTCGCGACTTCGTGGCCAACGTCAGTCACGAACTGAAGACACCGGTCGGTGCGATGAGCCTGCTGGCCGAGGCGCTGCTCGAATCCGCGGACGACCCGGACTCCGTCCGGCACTTCGGCAGCAAGGTCGTCGCCGAATCCAAACGCCTGGGCAACATGGTGACCGAGCTGATCGCACTGTCGCGTCTGCAGGGGGCCGAGAAACTGCCCGACCTGGAAGTGGTCGACGTCGACACCGTCGTCAACGAGGCGATGGACCGGTCCAAACTCGCTGCCGAGAACGCGGGCATCTCCGTCACCACCGACCACCCGAGCGGGCTCGAAGTACTCGGCGACCAGGCGCTCCTGGTGACGGCCCTGGCCAACCTCATCCAGAACGCGATCGCGTACTCCTCCGACGGTTCACCCGTCTCGGTCAGTAGGGCACTGCGCGGCTCCAACGTCGCGTTCGCCGTCACCGACCGCGGAATCGGTATCGCCAAGGCGGACCAGGAACGCGTCTTCGAGAGATTCTTCCGCGTCGACAAAGCTCGGTCGCGGGCCACCGGCGGCACAGGCCTGGGCCTTGCCATCGCCAAACACGTCGCAGCCAACCACAACGGCAGCATCTCGCTGTGGAGCAAGCTGGGCACCGGATCCACCTTCACCCTCCAGATCCCCGCGTACTTCGAAGAAGAAGACGACGCCGCGGTTACAGAAAGAGAGAATCAGTGACCAACGTTCTGATCGTGGAAGACGAAGAGTCGTTGGCCGATCCACTGGCCTTCCTGCTCCGCAAAGAGGGGTTCGAGGCCACCGTCGTCGGCGACGGACCGTCGGCTCTGGCCGAATTCGATCGTGCCGGCGCGGACATCGTGCTGCTCGACCTGATGCTTCCCGGAATGAGCGGCACCGACGTGTGCAAGCAATTGCGCTCGCGCTCAGGCGTTCCGGTGATCATGGTGACCGCGCGCGACAGTGAGATCGACAAGGTCGTCGGGCTCGAACTCGGTGCCGACGACTACGTCACCAAGCCGTATTCGGCCCGTGAGCTGATCGCTCGTATCCGCGCCGTACTGCGCCGCGGCAGTGACGCCGAGGTCGATGGCGGCACCGACACCGGAGTGCTCGAAGCCGGTCCGGTGCGGATGGACGTCGAACGCCACGTGGTGATGGTCGGATCCGATCAGATCACGTTGCCGCTCAAGGAGTTCGACCTGCTCGAATACCTGCTGCGCAACTCCGGCCGGGTACTGACCAGGGGCCAGTTGATCGACCGGGTGTGGGGTGCCGACTACGTGGGCGACACGAAGACTCTCGACGTGCACGTCAAACGACTGCGGTCGAAAATCGAGACCGACCCGGCCAAGCCGGAACACCTCGTCACCGTGCGCGGTCTGGGCTACAAGCTCGAGGGGTAGAGCCTGCGGCATGTGAGTGAAAACTCGTAGTGGGCTACGAGTTTCCACTCACGTGCGGCGCCAGCCGCCCTACCGGCGCTGGGCCTCACGAGTGGCCGGATGTACGGCAATCAGACCGAGGCCACGGCGACGCTTGCACAGGGACGCCAACTCCTCGTACGCAGCCTTGCCGAGCAGCTCGGTCAATTCCGGCTTGTACGACTCGAACACCTGCTTGGCTCCGACGTGCGCGTCGGGTGAGCCGGAGCAGTACCAGTGCAGATCGAGTCCGCCTTCGCCCCAACCGCGTCGGTCGTACTCGCCGATGGTGGTCTTGAGAATCTCGGAGCCGTCGGGACGCGTCACCCAATCCTGGGTGCGCCTGATGGGCAACTGCCAACACACGTCGGGCTTGACTTCGAGCGGCTCGATGCCTTTGCGCAGCGCCATCGAATGCAATGCGCACCCGATGCCACCCTCGAACCCGGGTCGGTTCTGGAAGATGCACGCACCCTTGTACCGCCGCGTGCGCAGAGATTGCTCGTCGTCGAGATCGTCGTGTTCGACGTATCCCTTCTTGCCCAGACCCTTGTCCATCAGCTGCCAGTCCTGCGGCGTGAGCAACTTCACCGACTCGTCGAGCTTGCGTTTGTCGTCCTCGTCGGACAGGAACGCGCCGTGCGAACAGCATCCGTCGTCGGGGCGACCCTCGACGGTGCCCTGGCAGGCGGGGGTACCGAACACGCAGGTCCAGTTGGACAACAGCCACGTCAGATCGGCGGCAATGACATGTTCGGCATTGTCGGGGTCGGGAAACTCGACCCATTCTCGCGGGAAATCCAACTCGACCTCTGCAGCGAACGACTGCTGCTCACGACCTGCTGTCACAAACGACGACGGTAGACCCAGTACCGTGGGGTTGTGCGATTAGGGGTGCTCGACGTCGGTAGCAACACGGTGCATCTGCTCGTAGTGGACGCACACCGTGGCGCACACCCGACGCCGATGAGCTCGAGCAAGGCGACGTTGCGCCTGTCGGAGAACACCGACGCGTTCGGCAACATCACTCCTGCGGGTGCCGATCGGCTCGTCGACGAGGTGCGTGAGTTCGCCGCCATCGCCGCCCGGTCGGGTTGCAGTGAACTGATGGCGTTCGCCACCTCTGCGGTGCGCGACGCCTACAACTCCGACGACGTTCTCGCGCGGGTTCTCGCCGAGACCGGAGTGGCCCTGGAAACCCTGTCGGGCGTGGACGAGGCCAGATTGACGTTCCTGGCCGTGCGCCGCTGGTACGGCTGGAGCGCCGGGCGCATCCTCGGACTCGACATCGGCGGCGGATCGCTGGAACTGACCAGCGGCAGCGACGAGAATCCCGACGTGGCGTTCTCCCTGCAGCTCGGTGCCGGCCGCCTCACTCGGGACTGGCTCGACGAGGATCCTCCGGGAAAGCGTCGTATCGCCGTGCTTCGTGACTGGTTGGATGCCGAACTCGCGACACCGGCCAAGGAACTGTTGGCTGCGGGCGATGCAGACCGCGCGGTGGGAACGTCGAAGACATTTCGTTCGTTGGCTCGCTTGACCGGTGCTGCGCCTTCCGCAGCCGGTCCGCGAGTGACGAGAACGCTGACGGCGAGCGGTCTGAGGCAACTCATCGCGTTCATATCGCGGATGACGGCCGCCGACCGTGCAGAATTGGAAGGCATCAGTGCCGACAGGTCACCACAACTGGTGGCCGGGGCGCTGGTAGCGGAGGCGAGCATGCGGGCACTGTCGGTGGAATCACTCGAGATCTGTCCGTGGGCGCTGAGGGAAGGTTTGATTTTGAGGAAGCTGGACACCGAAGCCGACGGCGATCTGGTGGGGAGTTCGAGATGAGCGACGCCAACCCGGAAGACACCGGGCAGATCTCGGTCGCCGAGCTGTTGGCCAGAAACGGCCAGAAGACCAACCTGACGGCAGGAGGGCGACGCCGGCGAGGCGTCAAGGGCGGCATCTCCGTGGCCGAACTGACCGGGGAGATTCCCGTCGTTCGTGACGAACCCGGCGACCGCAGCGCACCCGTCGTCGACGAGCCGCAGGACGAAGCTCCCGATACCGCTGCGAACGAGCCCACGAGCAGTGCATCCGACGGCAACACGACCACGTCGTCCAAGCCGCAACCGGCCCGGCCCCAGAGC
>NZ_JABFAQ010000005.1:384745-656712 GCF_017168275.1 Rhodococcus sp. KRD175 | reverse complement strand
GCCCGACCCCGTACCAACCGGCAGGCAAGCGCGACAAGCAGCAGCCCGAACCGGAACTGCTGTCGGGCTCCACGACCGTCGCCGGAGACCTGCTCAATCGATCGCACGACGACACCGCGCGCGGGTTGCGGCCCGCTGCTCCTGCCGCGCAGGGATCGGAGCGACGCCCGTACGGGGCGACTCAGGCCGAGCAGGGACGGGCCCGTCGATCGGCGGGATTCCAGCCGCCGCGTTCGACCGAATCCGCCGAACCCAAGACCGACGTCACCTCGCGTGCGCCGCTCGTGGAGAGCCCACATGCCGCTCTCGTCGAGGTGGACGACCTGGCGAAGACCGCGGTCACCCCGCGCATCACGCGCGGCATCGAGGTCGACGACGAGAAGACCGCTGACAAGAAGATCGCTGACGAGAAGACCAATGATGAATCGGCCGACGAGGCCGGCACTCAGGTCATACCCGAGGTAGTCGACCTCACGAAGCCGACCACCGACGACGACCCTGCCGACCCGAAGACCGCCGACACCCCGAGTACCGGCTCGCGTGCCGATCGACGCAAGTCGGCGAGCAAGGACCAGGCGAGCAAGGACACGGCGAGCAAGGACACGGGAAGCAAGGACAAGTCCCCGGTCAAGGGCAAGGGCGGCGCGGTTCGGCAGTGGCTGGTGCTCATCGGGCAGGCAGTGGTGTCGATCGTCGTCGGTGCGCTGCTGTTCAAGGGCTTCGAGCAGCTGTGGGACGTGCTGCCATGGGTGGCACTGGTGCTGTCTGTGCTGGTCATCGTCGGTCTCGTCGCGGTGGTGAGGATTCTCCGGCGTACCGACGATCTGGTCTCGATCGTCATTGCCATAGCCGTCGGTGTGTTCGTCACGCTCGGTCCGTTGGCCTTCCAGCTCAGTACCGGCTGAGTTTCGACAACGATGGCGGCGAAGCGAATCAAGGTCGGATTGTCCACGGCCTCGGTGTACCCGCAGAACACCGAGGCAGCGTTTCGCTATGCCGCCGATCTGGGTTACGACGGCGTCGAACTGATGGTGTGGGCCGAATCGATCAGTCAGAACGTCGATGCGGTGGCTGCGCTGTCACGTGAGTACTCGATACCGGTGCAGGCCATCCATGCGCCGTGTCTGCTGATCTCACAGCGGGTGTGGGGATCGGATCCGATCGTCAAACTGGCCCGGTCGGTCGAAGTGGCCGAGAAGCTGGGTTCGGCGACCGTCGTCGTGCATCCGCCTTTCCGCTGGCAGCGCAAGTACAGCGACGGATTCGCCGATCAGGTGGCGGAACTGGAATCGAACTCCCACGTCGTGGTCGCAGTGGAGAACATGTTCCCGATGCGTGCCGACAGATTCTTCGGTCGCAAGGAGAAATCCGCCCAACGGCTGGAACGACGCGGAGGCCCGGGAGCGGCGCTGTCGGCGTTCTCGCCGTCGTACGACCCGACCGACGTCGGTCACGGCCACTACACACTCGACCTCTCGCACACCGCGACCGCAGGCTCGGACGCACTCGAGATGCTCGACCGGATGGGCGACGGGATAGCGCACCTGCATCTGGCCGACGGCCGCGGCGCGTCCGTGGACGAGCATCTGATCCCGGGGCACGGCAGCCAGCCCTGTGCCCAGGTCTGCACCGAACTGGTGCGGCGTGGATTCGACGGCCAAGCCGTCATCGAGATCAACACTCAGAATGCGCGCACGGTGCCCGAGCGTTCGTCGATGCTGGACCAGGCGCTGCAGTTCGCCCGCGCACACCTGTCCTGACTGCCGGTAAGTTGTCCGGAATGAGTTCCACCAGCCCGTTCCGGGCCGCAACCACACTGGTCCCACTCGACGTCTCCGCAGACACGGCGTCCTTCGCCGGTGCGATCGATTCCACCTGGACCATCGGCCCCAAAGTGCACGGCGGGGCGATGCTCGCCATCTGCGCGGCCGCCGCGCGTCAGCAGATCGTGCTGATCGACCCGGCCCAGGTCGAGATCCAGCCTTTGGCCGTCAGCGTCAGCTATCTGGCCGCGCCCGACCCAGGCGAAGTGGCGCTCACGACGATCGTGCGCAAGCGCGGCAGGCAGGTCTCGCACGTCGACGTCGAGCTGACTCAGGCCGGACGCGTCGCAGTGCGGGCGGTGGTCACCCTCGGTCGGCCCGACTCGGAGGAACCGAACCACGAAACCCCGTTGTCGCTGACGTCGATGGCCGCGGAGCCTCCTGCGGACACCCTCGCGGTGGCAGGCGATCACCCCATGGCGTCGATCGTGCACGTCGCCAAGGGCTGCGAGATGCGGATCGAACCGTCGTCGGCATCGTTTCTCACCGGTCAGCAGGGTGAGGCCGAAATTCGACTGTGGGTGCGCCCCTTCGCGGGCGACGAAGCCGACGCCGACACGTCGGTGCTCTTCGCGTTGATGGCAGGCGACATCTCGGCCCCGGTGACGATGAACCGCGGAATGTTCGGCTGGGCACCGACGGTCCAGCTGACGACATATCTGCGTCGCCGCCCGGCTCCCGGGTGGCTGCGAGTGGCAGCGACCAGCTCCGTCATCGGCAGCACCTGGTTCGAGGAGGACCACCTGATACTCGACTCGACCGGTGCCGTGGTGGTGCAGAGCCGACAGTTGGCGATGGTGCCGCGCTCGAACTGACATGGCAGGCTTGGCCGTATGACGAGAATTGCAGTGATCGGTGGCGGACGGATCGGCGAGGCATTGATTGCGGGACTCCTCGAGGCCGGTCACGCCGTGCGCGACCTCGTGGTCGCCGAGAAGTCCGAGCCGCGCGCCAAAGAGATCGCGAAGGACTTCGGAGTGCTGACCGCCAGTGTCGCCGACGCGGCCGAGGGAGCCGACGTCATCGTGCTGGCGGTCAAGCCGGCCGACGTCGAAGGCGCCCTGAATCAGATCACCAAGATCGAGCTCGACGGTGACCGCGAACAACTCATCGTCTCGCTCGCCGCAGGAGTGCCCACCGCCAAGTTCGAGCCCAAGCTCCCCGCCGGATTCCCGGTCGTACGGGTCATGCCCAACACCCCCATGCTGGTGGGGGAGGGCGTCAGTGTGCTTGCGCCGGGGAAGTACGCCCGCGCCGAGCACCTCGAGCTCGTGCGTTCCATCCTCTCGGCCGTCGGCAAGGTCGTCGTCGTCAAGGAACATCAGCTCGATGCGGTGACGGCCGTGTCCGGGTCCGGTCCGGCCTATTTCTTCCTGGTCGCCGAGGCCATGATCGACGCGGGAGTGGGCCTGGGATTGAGCCGGGATGTCGCGTCTGCACTCGTCGCACAGACGATGGTGGGGTCGGGAGCGATGCTGGATCGCTCGGACGAGTCCGCCAGCGAGCTTCGGTATGCCGTGACCTCCCCGGGCGGAACGACCGCCGCGGCGGTACGCGAATTGGAGCGAAACGGCCTCCGAGCTGCGTTTTTCGATGCTCTCGGTGCCGCCAACGCCCGATCGATTGAGATGGGCATCACAGCAGAATAAAAAATCTTTTCCCCACACCCGTCGCAGTAACCCCATCTGTCCCTATAGGCTCGGGGGCAGCACGTGCGTGTCTGTTCGGCAGGAGGGGAAGCCTGCCGCATGAGACGTGCCGGAGGTAAGTGGATTGATGGCGTCTATAAACAAGCCGTCCAAGGGTTCGTCCCCGGACGGTCAACCGGCTCTGGCCGGAACACAGTTCCTCACTGTCGCCGAGGTGGCGACTCTGATGAGAGTTTCGAAAATGACCGTGTACCGACTGGTGCACGGCGGAGAGCTGCCCGCAGTACGGGTGGGTCGATCTTTTCGTGTGCACGCCAAGGCGGTACACGACTATCTCGAGACCTCGTATTTCGACGCAGGCTAGTGCACGTAGCTAGGTCGTAAGACCGGGCCGGTTTCGTAAGTCACGGCTCACACCGGTAGGATTGGCGTTCGTCGTGCCAGCCAGCCGGTGTGCAGCCGTGGGCGAGTACGTGGCCCCAGCGCCAGCTCGGTGACCAAGGTTGTTGGCTCGAAGCCTTCGGGCTTGGTTGTCAGGTAGGCGTACGCAAACGGCGTGCGCGAAAACGCTAGAGAAGAACGTGAGGACACCCGCATGGGTTCAGTGATCAAGAAGCGTCGCAAGCGCATGTCGAAGAAGAAGCACCGCAAGCTGCTTCGTCGTACCCGCGTGCAGCGCAGGAAACTCGGCAAATAAGCCTGCCGTCATCTGCTTCACGGCCGAGCCCGTCACCATCGGTGGCGGGCTCTGCTCGTTCGAAGGCGAGTTGCATCTTTCCTTCCAGTCCTCCTTTCCTTTCAGACCTCGCGGAAACCTGTCGATCCAGTAGGCTCGGCACGGGAGCCGAAGTTGGGGAGGCGCAGTGAGTCCGAGCGATCGTGGTGTTGCCGCGCCCCGGGTGGTGCTCGTGACCGGTGCCAGTCGATTCCTCGGCGGATACCTCGTTACCCGGCTCGCTCAGAACCCTCGCATCGAACGTGTCATCGCTGTCGACGAGAAATCTCCGAGCAAAGATCTGCTGCGACGTATGGGTCGCGCGGAATTCGTTCGTGCCGATATTCGAAACCCGTTGATCGGCAAGGTGATTCGTAACGCCGGCGTCGATACCGTCGTGCATGCGGCCACGGTCGCCAAGCCTCCGAAATCCGGCGGCCGCGCGACGATGAAAGACCTCAACGTCATCGGAGCCATGCAGCTGTTCGCGGTGTGCCAGAAGTCGCCGACCGTGGAGAAGGTGGTCCTGCGGTCGTCGTCCTCGGTATACGGATGCAGCGCCAAGGATCCGGTGAAATTCACCGAGGAGATGAGTGCCCGACGCCCACCGAGCGGCGCGTACGCCAAGGACACCATCGACATCGAGGGCTACATTCGCGGACTCGGTCGTCGTCGCCCGGATATCGCGGTATCGATCCTGCGTATGGCCCCACTGATCGGCCCGCGGCTCAACGGCACCATCTCCCGGTACATGACGTCACCGCTGATCCCGAGCATCGTCGGACGCGACGCGCGCATGCAGTTGTTGCACGAGGAGGACGCCCTTGCGGCCCTCGAACGCGCGACCATCGGCGGGCCGGCGGGCACGTTCAACATCGGTGCCGACGGCACCATCATGCTGTCGCAGGCGATTCGACGTGCCGGTCGCGTGCAGGTTCCGGTGCCGTTTCCACTGTTCAAGAGCGTGGGGCGGGCGCTCATGGGCGGAATGATGCGCGAATTCACGACCGAGCAACTCGATTACTTCCATTTCGGCTGCGGGCTGGACACCACACGGATGCGGTCCGTGCTCGGGTTCGAGCCTCGGTGGACCACAGTCCAGGCGTTCGACGACTTCGTGCGCGGCGCGGCTCTTCGGCCGGTCGTCCGAACCGAATGGGTCGACGCGATCGAGAATCGGCTGCTCGGGGCCGTCGACACGGGGGCGTCCGCGGCGCGCGTACTGGCCTCGCTCGGCAGTGCCGACACGGCGCGAGAATCCGGAGCGGACAGGTGAGCGACGTGGCCAAAGTCATTCCCTTGCACGGCGGCGCGTCCGCCCGGTCCGCCCGCGCAGCGCAGGGTTCACGCGAGCGGCACCCATCGGCCTACGCCGATCCACGTGAGCCGACGCCGCTGGTGGACCCGACCCCCGCCGCTTCTGCGGCCACGATCGCCGCAGAAGCGGCACCCGTGCTGTCGATGATCGACGACACCAAGACCGCGATCGTCGACCAGATCTCCTCGGTCGCCGAATTCGTGCGTCGACGCCTGGCCGGCGACTACAGCGTCGACGAGTTCGGCTACGACCCGCACTTCGCCGATGCCGTCTGGCTGCCGCTGCTGCGTCCGCTGTTCGACAAGTGGTTCCGCGTCGAGGTCAAGGGCATCGAGAACATCCCCGCCGAGGGAGGTGCGCTCGTCGTGGCCAACCACGCCGGAGTCGTACCGGTCGACGCGCTGATGACGTCGGTTGCCGTGCGCGATCATCACCCTGCCCACCGGCCGTTGCGAATGTTGGCTGCCGACATGGCATTCGAGATGCCCGGCGTCGGCACGATCGCCCGCAAGGCCGGGCATACGCTGGCGTGCAATCCCGACGCGGAGCGGCTGCTGCGCACCGGGGAAGTTGCCGCCGTGTTCCCGGAGGGCTTCAAGGGCATCGGCAAACCGTTCAGCGAGCGGTACAAGTTGCAGCGGTTCGGCCGCGGCGGCTTCGTCTCGGCTGCGCTGCGAACGGGTGCGCCGATCATTCCGTGCTCCATCGTCGGGTCAGAGGAGATCTACCCGAAGATCGGCGACATCGCCCCGCTGGCACGACTGATGGGGATGCCGTACTTCCCGGTGACACCGTTCTTCCCGCACCTCGGGCCGCTGGGCCTGATTCCGTTGCCGTCGAAGTGGTACATCGAGTTCGGCAAGCCCATTCACACCGACTCCTACGACGCCACCGCGTTCGAGGATCCGATGGTGCTCTTCGAGCTGACCGACCACGTGCGCGAAACCATTCAGCACACGTTGTACCGACTGCTTGCCAAGAGACGCAACGTCTTTCTCGGATAGCTCGGGTTATCCTCTGCCAGTGCATATTCGCGACACCACGGTAGAAGACCTCCCCGACATTCTCGACATCCACAACGATGCGGTCGCCAACACCACCGCCATCTGGGACGAGGAACAGGTGGACCTCGCCGATCGCACAGCGTGGTTCGAGGGACGGATCGCTGCCGGGTACCCGGTACTCACCGCAGAGGTCGACGGCCGGGTCGCCGGCTACGCGTCGTACGGCCAGTGGCGAGTCAAGAGCGGCTACCGGCACTCGGTGGAACATTCGGTGTACATCCACCGCGACTTCTATCGCCGCGGCCTGGCCAGTGCCCTGCTGAGCGAATTGATCGACCGGGCCAGAGGCGGCGACATCCACGTGTTGGTGGGGTTCATCGAATCCGAGAACACCACGTCCATCGCACTGCACGAGAAGTTCGGCTTCGTTCGCGTCGGACAGATGCCGGAGGTGGGGGTCAAGTTCGGGCGCTGGCTGGACCTGACCCTGATGCAACTGACGCTCTGACCCGACGGACGGGCGAGGTCAGGCCTTGCGGCGACCGATCACCGCGGCGAGACCGCCGCCCACCGCGCCCAGGGCCAGCGCAGTGGGAACGCCGATCTTGGCGGCCTTGCGTCCGGTGCGATAGTCGCGAATTTCCCAGCCGCGGTTCTTCGCCAGCTCACGCAGGTCCGGATCGGGGTTGATCGCGACCGCGGTACCGACGAGAGAGAGCATCGGCACGTCGTTGTGGCTGTCCGAATACGCGGTGCACCGCTTGAGGTTGAGGCCTTCACGTACGGCCAACGACCGCACCGCATGAGCTTTGCCGATGCCGTGCAGGATGTCGCCGACGAGACGGCCGGTGAAGACGCCGTCCTTACTCTCGGCGACAGTTCCCAGCGCGCCCGTCAGGCCCAGCCGCTTGGCGATGATCTGCGCCAGTTCGAGGGGAGTGGCGGTGACCAGCCACACCTGCTGACCTGCGTCGAGGTGCATCTGGGCGAGGGCACGGGTGCCCGCCCAGATCTTGTCGGCGATCATCTCGTCGTAGATTTCCTCGCCGAGCCGGCTCAGTTCGGCAGTGGGACGACCGGTGATGAACGAGAGCGCCTTCTCGCGGCCACTGGCCACGTCCTCGCTGTTCTCCTTGCCGCTGACCCTGAATTTGACTTGCTGCCAAGCGAATTGGGCCACGTCGCCCGTGGTGAAGTACTTTCGGGCGGCGAGTCCGCGCGCGAAGTGGATGATCGACGCGCCCTGGACCATGGTGTTGTCCACGTCGAAGAAGGCGGCTGCGGTCAGATCGCGGGGAACCGCTCCCTCGGACTCGACCTGCAGGGCGAGAGCGGCATCGGCGCTCGCTTCACCCGCGACGTTGGCGCGGACCTCCGCATCGGACGGGCCGAACGGATTGCGAATCCGGCGAATACGCCGCTTGCGCTGCTTGTCCCCGTCCGGATCGTTCGTGTCGACCATGTCGACATCGGGCGTGTCCTCGATCGGCAGGTCTGTGCCCCCGTCAGTCACCACGTCCACCTCCCTCGCCAGTACGTCACTCGCAGCCTAATGCGTGTGTCCGACACGAGCGTCGCACGACGGCACCTACCGACGATGAACAGTTCCCGACGCACCGCGCAGCTGTGACCTTCGTCTCTGTTACCGGCATGTCAGAGTGGACGGATGGAAACGACTCCGTCCGGCGTGGCACTTCTCACCCGCGCAGGCTGCCATTCCTGCACCCACGCGTCCGCGGTGCTCCACGAGGTGTGCGCCGAATTCGGCGTCGCCGTGACGGTCATCGACGTGGACGAGGCCGCAGCCGAATCGCCTGACCTGCGCGCGGAGTACGGCGACCGAGTGCCCGTGGTGCTACTCGACGGTGTCGAGCACAGTTACTGGGAGGTCGACGTGCCCCGATTGCGGGCCGATCTGGGCCGGGCAGGGCACCCTAAGAACGTGTGATTGCTCTCCGTGTGCAGGTGAGGGCCGGTATGCGCAACTTTGTTCATTCGTTCACAAGCAGTTACCGTGGTGTGAACAGCATTCGTGAAATAGACACGAACGCAGGATCAGCGTGAAGACCGGCATCGACGCCGTTCGGACGAGGAGCCCCAGACGTGACCGAAGAGCGCCCGTCGCCCAGCGGCGTAGAGCGGGTCATCCCTCAGGCTACGGTCACTCGTCTCGCGACATACCTGCGGGTCCTCTCGATCCTTGCAGACGAAGGCGTTCTCATCGTCTCGAGTGAAGAGCTTGCCACCGCAGCAGGCGTCGGATCTGCGAAATTGCGCAAAGATCTCTCGTTTCTCGGACCCAACGGTGTGCGCGGAGTCGGTTACGACGTCGCGCGCCTGCGCGCCAAGATCGACAGTGCTCTCGGGCTCGACCGTGGCCACCGCGTCGTACTGGCCGGTGTGGGCAACCTCGGTCAGGCCCTCGCCGGATACGGCGGTTTCGCACGTCGCGGATTCACCATGGTCGGCCTGTTCGACAACGACCCCGCGCGAGTCGGCACCGAGGTCGAGGGACTCACCGTTCGGCATATCGACGAGCTCGAAGACGCCTGCCGCGAACTCGAGGCGACCATCGGTGTCATCGCCACTCCCGACGAGGCCGTCCACCAGGTGGCGGGCCGGTTCGTTTCGGGCGGAGTCGAGTGCATCCTGAGCTTCTCGCCGATGGTGCTCGACGTCCCCGACCACGTCGAGGTACGCCGAGTCGACCTGGCCGTCGAGATGCAGGTTCTGTCCTTCAACAGCTCCCGCAACGTGTCCGGGCCGACGATCGTGACGGCCCCGGTGCCGACGCCCGTGTCGGCGTCACCACTGCCTTCCACCTCGCGTCTGGGTCGCAGTCACGGCCCGCGCATCGCCGGTAATCCAAGCCCAGTCAACAGTTCGACAAGAAACGGATCGGTGATTGCACCGTGAGTGTCCTTCTCGTCGGGATATCGCACCGTAGCGCTCCCGTCGCAGTCCTCGAGCGTGTCGCCATCACGGACACCGATCGCCCGAAACTGACCGACAAACTGATGGCCAGCGGAAACATTTCCGAGGTCATGGTGGTCTCCACGTGCAACCGCGTCGAGATCTACGCGGTCGTCGACGCGTTCCACGGCGCACTGACCGCCGTCGGCGAAGTTCTCGGTGAGCACTCCGGCCTCGAAATCGCCGACCTGACCAAGCACGCCTACGTTCGGTACAGCGAGGCAGCCGTCGAGCACCTGTTCGCCGTGGCCAGTGGCCTGGACTCGATGGTCATCGGAGAGCAGCAGATCCTCGGCCAGATTCGATCGGCCTACGCCGCCTCGGACGGTCAGCAGGCATCGGGCCGCGTCATGCACGAACTCGCGCAGCAGGCCCTCCGAGTCGGCAAGCGCGTGCACAGCGAAACCGGCATCGACGCCGCCGGAGCCTCGGTGGTGTCCGTCGCTCTCGACCGCGCCGCAGACGTGTTCGGCGGCTCGCTCCGCGGCCGCACCGCTGTGGTCCTCGGCGCAGGAGCGATGGGCGGACTCGCCGTCGCACACCTGGGCCGCGCCGGAATCGAGGCGCTGACCGTTGTCAACCGCACCCGCGAACGAGCCGACCACCTGGCCGAGAACGCCGTCTCGAACGGAATCACCGCCTCCTCGGTCGCGCTCGAGAACCTGGCCGACGCAGTGGCCGCCGCCGACATCCTCGTCACCTGTACCGGTGCGGTGGGGGCCGTCGTCTCCATCGCCGACGCCCACCTCGCACTCGCCCGCCGCGACGCAGACCGGCCGCTCGTGATCTGCGACCTGGGACTGCCGCGCGACGTCGACCCGGCCGTCTCCGGTCTGCCGGGCATCACCGTCTTCGACATGGAATCCCTGCAGCGCGACCCCGCTGCCGGAGCTGCCGCGAACGACGCGTCGGCCGCACGCGAGATCGTTTCCAACGAACTCTCGGGTTACCTTGCAGGACAACGACTTGCCGAGGTCACCCCCACCGTCACGGCGCTGCGCCAGCGCGCCGCCGAGGTGGTCGAGGGGGAACTGCTGCGGCTCGAGTCGCGGCTGCCCGGGCTCGACTCCCCGCAGCGTGACGAAGTGGCCCGCACAGTGCGCCGCGTCGTCGACAAGTTGCTGCATTCACCGACGGTGCGCGTCAAGCAGCTCGCCAGCACTCCCGGCGGAGATTCCTATGCTGCGGCGCTGCGCGAATTGTTCGAGCTCAGCCCTGGTTCGGTCGAGGCCGTGGCGACTCCCATGGAAATCGGTTCCCTGGAGTTGGTCGACGACTTCACGGCAAGCCGTACCGATCTTCGCCCCGGAACTACCGCCGAGGGGGATCAGGAATGACCGGCGTCGTCAAGATCGGTACTCGCGGAAGCCTTCTCGCGACCACTCAGGCCGATACGGTTCGGGTGGCTCTCGCTGCGGCGGGAGTCGAAGCCGAACTGGTGATCGTCAAGACCGCAGGCGACCTGTCGGCTGCACCGGTGCAGACCATCGGCGTCGGGGTGTTCACCGCGGCGTTGCGTGAGGCCCTGGCCGACGGCACCGTCGACATCGCCGTGCACTCGTACAAGGATCTGCCGACCGCCGCCGACGAGCGCTTCACCATCGCTGCCATTCCGGCGCGTGAAGATCCCCGCGATGCACTGGTGGCCCGCGACGGGCTCGTGCTCGGTGAGCTGCCGGCCGACGCGAAGGTGGGTACCTCCGCGCCCCGCCGTATTGCTCAATTGCGTGCTCTCGGACAGGGATTGGACGTTCGACCCCTGCGCGGCAACCTCGATACCCGCATCGGCAAGGTGGCCTCGGGTGAGCTCGACGCCGTCATTGTCGCGCGGGCGGGACTGGCCCGTATCGGCAGGTTGGACGTCGTCACCGAAGCGCTGGATCCGGTGCAGCTGCTGCCGGCACCCGCACAGGGGGCACTGGCCGTCGAATGTCGCAGTGGCGACACCGATCTCGCCGCCTCAATCGCCACACTGGACGACGCACATTCGCGGGCCGCAGTGGCCGCCGAACGCGGACTGCTCGCCGAACTCGAAGCCGGCTGCACCGCGCCGGTAGGTGCGATCGCCGAGGTCGTCGAGTCCATCGACGAGGACGGCCGCATCTTCGACGAGTTGTCGCTGCGCGGCTGCGTCGCGGCCATCGACGGCAGCGACACCATTCGCGCGTCGATCGTCGGGTCACCCGACCGGGCCGAGGAACTGGGCCGCGAACTGGCCCGCGAACTACTCGATCTCGGTGCACGCGAACTCGTTTCGGTCACCGAACCAGCACAGGGCGGATCTCATGTCTAGGGCAATAACGGCACCCGTTCGCGGACGCGCCAAACGCGCGGCGACCCGTCCCGTAGTGCGAAGAGAGTCGATCGCCACTGCCCGGCTGATTCCCAAACGGGGCACCGCAACCCCGATAGAACTGCAGTACCCATACAAGACAGCACTGGAGAACAACCGATGAGCCCAGTCCGCAAGAACACCAACGGACGGATCCTGTTCGTGGGATCCGGGCCCGGTGACCCGGCTCTGCTCACGGTCCGGGCACGGGAAGTGCTCGGAGCGGCCGAGCTCGCTTTCACCGATCCCGACGTCGACAAGGGTGTCACCGCTCTCGTCGGTGCCGACGTCCCTCGCGATGCCGAGACGGGTGAGAACGGGGTCGAGGTGCGCCCGGCACTGGGCGAGCCCGCCGAGGTCGCCAAAACCCTTCTCGCCGAAGCCAAGAACGGCCACGATGTGGTGCGTCTGGTCTCGGGAGATCCGCTGACCACCGACTCGGTGATCGCCGAGGTCAGTGCCGTGGCCCGCACTCACGTGCCGTTCGAGGTGCTGCCCGGTCTGCCTTCGGGCTCCGCGGTACCCAGTTACGCAGGCATGGCACTCGGCTCCGGCCACACCGAAGCGGACGTTCGCGGCGAGGTCGACTGGGCTGCACTCGCGGCTGCTCCCGGCCCGCTGGTGTTGCACGCCACGGCGGGGCACCTGGCCGAAACCGCCAGTGCCCTCGTCGAACACGGCCTGGCACCGCAGACACCTGCAGCCATCACCGTGCGCGGCACCACCCGTCAGCAGCGCACCGTCGAGGCCACACTGGCCACCCTCAACGACGCGGGATCCGAGCTCGTCGGATCTCTGGTGGTCACCGTCGGCAAGGTCGTCTCCGGACGAAACAAGATGTCCTGGTGGGAGTCTCGCGCACTGTACGGCTGGACCGTGCTGGTGCCGCGCACCAAGGATCAGGCCGGCGAGATGAGCGATCGCCTCGTCACGCACGGTGCCATCCCCATCGAAGTTCCGACCATCGCCGTCGAGCCCCCGCGCAGCCCGGCTCAGATGGAACGGTCCGTCAAGGGCCTGGTCGACGGCCGCTACCAGTGGGTCGTGTTCACCTCGACCAACGCCGTTCGCGCGGTGTGGGAGAAGTTCGAGGAATTCGGCCTGGACGCGCGTGCGTTCTCCGGCGTCAAGATCGCCTGTGTCGGTGAGGCAACCGCGGCCAAGGTGCGCTCGTTCGGCATCAATCCCGAACTCGTTCCGTCGGGGGAGCAGAGCTCGCTCGGACTGCTCGAGGACTTCCCGCCGTACGACGAGGTCTTCGACCCGGTCAATCGAGTTCTGTTGCCGCGCGCCGACATTGCTACCGAGACGCTTGCTGAAGGGCTGCGCGAACGCGGCTGGGAGATCGACGACGTCACGGCCTACCGCACCGTCCGGGCAGCGCCGCCCCCCGCCGAGACCCGCGAGATGATCAAGACCGGTGGATTCGACGCGGTGTGCTTCACCTCGAGCTCCACCGTGAGGAACCTGGTAGGCATCGCAGGTAAGCCGCATGCTCGCACGCTCGTCGCGTGCATCGGCCCGAAGACCGCCGAGACGGCCGTCGAGTTCGGTCTGCGCGTGGACGTGCAGCCGGAGTCGGCTCAGGTCGGACCGCTGGTCGAGGCGCTGGCAGAACACGCGGCTCGGCTGCGGGCCGAGGGTGCACTGCCGCCACCGCGCAAGAAGTCACGCAGGCGGTAAGAAGTCACGCAGGCGCTGATGCGCCTCGTGCGCGTTGTGCGTAGCTCCGGCTACGCACAACGCGCACGACGAACTAAGTGAGGCTCGCTTGTTCCCCACCGACCGTCCCCGACGCCTTCGCCGCACTCCGGCACTGCGCCGCCTCGTGGCCGAAACGTCGCTGCAGCCACGGCATCTGGTGTTGCCGATGTTCGTCGCCGACGGCATCTCCGAGCCCCGCGCGATCAGCTCGATGCCCGGAGTGTTCCAGCACACGCTGGACTCGCTGAGCAGGGCCGCCGAGGAAGCAGTCGCAGCCGGTGTCGGCGGCGTGATGTTGTTCGGTGTCCCCAAGGTCGAGGACAAGGACGAGAACGGTTCGGGGGCAACGGATCCCGACGGAATCCTCAACCGGGGCCTGGCCCGTCTGAAAGCCGATCTCGGTGACTCGACGGTCATCATGGCCGACACCTGCCTCGACGAGTTCACCTCGCACGGCCACTGCGGTGTGCTGAGCGAGAACGGCTCGATCGACAACGACGCGACGTTGCTGCGGTACGTCGACATGGCCGTCGCGCAGGCGGAATCCGGAGCGCACCTGCTCGGGCCGAGCGGCATGATGGACGGCCAGGTCGGTGCCATTCGGGCTGGACTCGATGCGGCCGGTCACTTCGAGGTGGGGCAGCTGGCGTATTCGGCGAAGTACGCGTCTGCGTTCTACGGACCGTTTCGTGAAGCGGTCGGCTCGTCGCTGCAGGGTGACCGTCGGACGTATCAGCAGGACGCGGCCAACCGCCGTGAGGCGACCCACGAGGTCGAGCTCGATCTTGCCGAGGGTGCCGACATGGTGATGGTCAAGCCGGCGATGTCGTATCTGGACATTCTCCGCGACGTGGCCGAGATGTCACCGGTTCCGGTTGCGGCGTACCAGATTTCGGGGGAGTATGCCATGATCACCGCCGCTGCCCAGAACGGGTGGATCGACCGGGATGCCGCGGTCCTCGAATCGCTCGTCGGCATCAGGCGCGCCGGTGCAGATGTCGTACTGACCTACTGGGCAACCGAAGTGGCGGGCTGGCTGTGAACGATTTTCCTCCGAGCAACAACGCGGACGGTAGCAATCCTGACAGCAACATGCCGAACAATCCTCCGTTGCAACCGGACTGGCAGCGCTGGGAGCTCGAACACGGCTTCCCTCAGTCCGGTCCCGAGCTCGAGCCGGCCGCTCGCCCGGCACCGGTGGATGTGGAGACTGCCCGGCACCTGTGGTGGGGAGTTGCACTGATTGGTGCGATCTCGGCGCTGTACTCGGTGTGGACGCTGTTCGGCGCACGCGCGGAATTCGCGCAGTCTTTGCTCGACGACCTCGCAGCACAGGGTGCGGCGGCGGACATGACCGTCGAATCCACGCAGTCCATGGTGACGGTGATGCTCGTCGTGACGCTGTTCGTCGTCGCGGGATTCGGTGCGTTGTTCCTGTTCTGGGTGAAGCGGATGCGCGCCGGCAAGATGTGGGCGCGCATGCTGCTGACCATCATCGGCTCGATCACCGTGTTCACCACGATTCTCGACCTGTTCGCGATCGCATCGAGTACCGGTGCGATGAACATCGTCATGAGCGTGCTGAGCATCGGCCAGGGTGTGCTCGCTGCGGGTGCGATCTACCTGATGCACCGCAAGGAATCCAACGAGTACTTCCTGTCCTCGCGGAAGCGCTGATTTCGAGCGTGTTCCGCGCGCCGAGCCTGTCGGTGTGACTACCATCACTTTCGATAAACGTATCGAGTGATCGGATCGAACATGGCAGAGAACATTCCGGTGCCGCCCAGTCGTGCCCTCCCGGAGTCGATCGCGGCGGCCGAGAGCAACGCGTGTCCCGCCGAGAACGGCAGGCCCGGGTGGGCATTGCTCGGTCTGCTGCTCGCCGTGTCGGCGGCCATCGCCATCATGGCGCTGGGAATCTCTGCCGGCTGAACTCCGTGCCACCGCGCGGTGGCAGTATGTCGAGCGTGAGTGCTGACATTGACGAATCGATGGTTCGTCCCCGGGTGGTCTCCACCGCGTACTGGTTGTGGTTGGCGTCGGCAGTGATGCTGATCGTCGTCTGCATGATCGCGCTCACGTTGCCCGTCGATCAGATCCGCGCGTCGTTCACCGACGGCGGTGCGAGCGACGAACAGATCGACTCTTTTCTGACCGTGTTCCGAGGGCTCGGTGTCATCTTCGGCGTGGTCGGCCTGGCAGTGGGGCTGATGTCGGGCCCCGTCCGAGGTGGCGCCCGACGGTTCCGACGGGCGTTGGTGGCGCTGTCCGGGGCCACCGCGCTGCTCTTGACCTTCGCCGCGCTCGTCTTCCCATTCGTGTTGCTGATCATCACGATCGCACTGGTCGTTGCATCGGTGCTGGTGTATCGCCCGTCGGCGCGAGAGTGGTTCGTTCGTGAGCAATGATCTCGGCGGCACCGACCCCGTTCTGTTCCACGAGCCCGGTGGCCGTTGGCGCGCCCTGCTGTGGGGCCCCGCGTTCTGTCTGGTGGTGCTCGCAGTCGAGCTGGCGTCGGGACCGGTGATTCACTGGTTCGCCCTGGCGCTGTTCTCGCTCATTCTCGTCGGACTGACCTACGTACAGCTCCGCGCGGCCCGCATGCATGTCAGCGTCGAGCTGACCACTCGGCAGCTGCGCCAGGGGACCGAAACCGTCGACGTCGCCGAGATCACGGAGATCTTCCCGCCTGCCGAGTACGAGGACGGCGAATACGAGCCGAAGAAGTGGGAAACCGCACGCGTTCTCGGTGAGCTCTCGGGGGTGCCGCGCAAACGGCACGGCATCGGGTTGCGACTGGTCGGTGGCGGTCTGGTGCAAGCGTGGGCGAAGGATGACGACGGTCTACGCGCCGCACTCGAGACGGCGAAGCAGGAGTACGTGTGAGGAAGTCCGTCGGCTGGGTGGAACTGGTCCTCGCAGTGGTCGCGGTGATCTGCGCGGTGGTGTGCTGGAAGGCAGGCGTACGCACCACCGAATTCGCCGCCGTTCCCGACGTGTCTCCGGCGTACACGGGCACGTACTACTCGGGGTCGTGGATTGCGGTCGCCGCCCTGGCGGTGATCGTCGGGGGACTGGTTGCCATCGATGGCGTCCGTCGCCTGCTGACGGACGAACCTTCCCATACCGGGTAGGGGTATGATCGACGGCATGAGCAGCTACAGCGCCGAACAGGACGACCTGCTGAAAAGACTGCGTCGCATCGAGGGGCAGGTGGCCGGCATTTCACGCATGGTCGCCGACGACCGGTACTGCATCGACGTCCTCACCCAGGTATCTGCGGTGACGAAGGCGTTGCAGTCCGTCTCGCTGAAGCTGCTCGACGCCCACCTCGCCGGGTGCGTCGTCGACGCCGCGCGGCAGGGCGGACCCGAAGCAGACGCGAAAGTCAAAGAGGCGTCCGAGGCCATTGCGCGTCTCGTACGTTCCTGACCAGGCACAGGAGGCAACAAAATGCAGACGACCTACTCCGTCGAAGGTATGACGTGCGCGCATTGCGCAGCGTCGGTGAAAGAAGAAGTGTCCGAGGTTCCGGGCGTCACGGGCGTCGATGTGGACGTCGACACCGGAGCCGTCGTGATCAGCAGCAACGCGGAACTCGACGCTGCTGCCGTCGACGCCGCGATCGAAGAAGCCGGCTACCGAATCGCGTCCTGACTGCGTCGGCCATCTCCTCGGTGTGTTTATGATCGTGTGATACCGGTCATATCGGGCTGGTGGCCGATCGTCGTCAGGAGTGTGGATGAACAAGCTGGTGTCCAGTTCCGGTGTACTCGCCGCCAGCGTCTTCCTGACGCTGGCATGCTCGACGGGCGCGACGGCACAGGCCGATCCACTGCCCGACCTGACGGTCACCACCGTGCTCGACGGGCTCGCGAAACCGTGGGATGCCGTGGTTGCCCCCGACGGGACGGTGCTGACCGGCGAGCGAGCGGGGCGATTCGTCATTCGTGACGTCGGCGGTGCCACCCGCGAGCTCGAAGCGGATCTCGGCGATCTCTACGCGTCGGGCGAGACAGGCCTGATGGGCATCGCACTGGCGACGGACTTCGCCACATCCAGAACCATCTACACCTGCCAGGGCGTGCAGGGTCAGGGAACAGGTGCCGGCAGTGCGGGCACCGGTAGTGCGGGCGGGGGCACCGACAACCATATCGCCGTGGTGTCGTGGACCGTCGACTCCGCATGGACCGAGTTGACGCGCACCGGCACACTCGTCGACGACATCCCCGTCGCCGACGGTGGTCGCCACGGCGGCTGCCGCATCTTGGCCCACCCCGACGGCACCCTGTACATCGGAACCGGAGACACCGCGTCGCCGTCGGTGCCGCAGGATCGAAACTCGTTGGGCGGCAAGGTGTTGCACATCAACGCCGATGGCTCGGCGGCGGCCGATGCACCCGGACGTGTCTTCACGCTCGGTCATCGGAACGTACAGGGGCTCGCGATACGGCCCGGCACTCAAGACATCTACGAGGTGGAGCAGGGAACCACCAGGGACGACGAACTCAACCTACTGGTCCCCGGCGGCAACTACGGCTACCGGCCGGATCGGCTGCCGTTCGTCTACGACGAGTCGGTGCCGATGACCGATCCCACCCGGGTGCCCGGGGCCCGCGCGGCGGTGTGGAGTTCGGGTAGCCCCACTATCGCGACGCCCGGCCTGACGTTCGCCAACGGCGCGGGATGGGGTTCCTGGAACGGTTCCGCAGTGGTGTCGAGTCAGCAGGGCGAGAAGCTCGTGTTCCTCAAGCTGTCCGAGGACGGCACGGACTACGTCGACGAAGCCGACGCCCTGGTGGGTACCTACGGTCGGCTGCGCTCGCTCACCAGCTTCGGAAGCGACGGAGCCTTCCTGCTGACCACCGACAACGGATCCGACGACAAGGTTCTGCTCGTCACCCCCGCTGCCGACTGATGTGCGGCCCCGAGGTCGTCGAAACTGTTCACCGCAGAATCGGACGTAGGGCGCTGTTCGGGTCGTTGGGGGCAGCTGCCCTGACGGTTGCGGCCGGCGGTGCTGCACACGCCGCACCGGCGGTCGTACCGGCGATCCCCGCGGGTCGACTGATCGATCTGACGCACACGTTGAGTCCGACGTTTCCGGTGTGGCCGGGTAACGAACCGTTCTCGATGCACCCGGTCGCCGCCTACGAGTTGGGTGGCTTCCTCGTCAACAAGCTCTCGTACTACGAGCACACGGGCACGCACATCGATGCCCCCGCACACCGAGTGCGCGGCGGTGCGACGGCCGACATCCTGCCGCTGGAAGACCTGATCGCCCCGCTGGTCGTGCTGGACATCTCCGCGCGGGCCGCGTCGGATCCGGAATCGGTCGTGACGACCGAGGACATCGCTCGATGGGAGCTCGAGCACGGACGCATACCCGATCGCGCGCTGGTGGTCATGCACAGTCGATGGCAGGGCCGGCTCGCCGAACGTGCCGCACCCGGGTTCGGCGGTGACGCGGCACGGATGCTGGTGCGCGAGCGCAACGTCGTCGGAATCGGGGTCGACACGCTCAGTCTCGATCGGATGAACGACCGCGACTATCCAGCGCACACAGCGGTACTCGGCGCAGGCCGATACGGAGTGGAGGCACTGGCGAATCTGGATGCCGTGCCCCCGACAGGGGCCACGGTCGTCGTCGGCGCACCGAAGCACGCGGGCGCGACCGGTGGTCCCTGCCGGGTCTTCGCGATCTCTCCCGGCTGAACCCCGATTACGCGTCAGTGCGCGTGGCTGGGGTTTCCGGCCGGTTCTTCCTCGGTACCCGCTCCGGGCTCGCCGAGCATTGCTGCACCGACGAGAGCCTCGGGCACACCGAAGCCGTCGACCAGCAACTCCGCATGCGGACGCAGGGTGCGGCACCGCTCGTTGATCGCGCGAGTCACTGCCTTGGAGCGCTCGGTGGACAGGTAGCGATGCTCGATGAACCAGGCCTTGTCGTCCTCGATCACCGACAGGGCGTAGAGATCGCAGACCTCCTCGAGCAGGTCCTTGGTGGTCGCATCCTCACACGACTCGATACCGGCGATGAAGGCCTCGAAGATGATGCGGTCGATGTGGGCGCTCGCAGCGTGCAGAACGTGGTCCTGTACCGCGTTGAACGCGTCGAACGAACTGCTCTCCTTCGACTTCGACTGCAGACGGCGCGCGACCGTGGACAGCAGATACTCCTCACGATCCTCGAACATCTTGACCTGGGTGCCGCGGTTGAACAGCGACCCCTCCTCTTCGTTGTCCTGACGCCGATCGAGAATGGTCTGCATGATCGCCTGCGCCGCAGTGCGTTTGACGACGCGATCGCCGACCATGTCGGCTGCGAACTTGACCCACTCGACCGGGCTCATCGACTTCACGTCGTCGGCGTACGCGGTGAGCAGTTCCTTGGCCACCAACTGCGTGAGCACGTGGTTGTCGCCCTCGAAGGTGGTGAACACATCGGTGTCGGCCTTGAGTGAGATCAGCCGGTTCTCGGCCAGGTAGCCAGCGCCGCCACATGCCTCGCGTGCTTCCTGGATCGCGGCAGTGGCGTGCCAGGTGTTGGCGGCTTTGAGGCCGGCGGCACGCGACTCGAGCTCGCGCTGCTCCTCGGCATCCGGGTTGTCCGCAGTCTGCAGCTCGTGCATCTTCGACACCAGCTCGTTCTGCGCGAACTGCAGTGCGTACGACTTGGCGATGAGCGGGAAGAGTCGACGCTGATGCACCAGGTAGTCCATGATCAGCACTTCCTGATCGGAACCGGGGGCAGCGAACTGCCTGCGCTGCAACGCATATCGCGTCGCGATGTCGAGGGCGACACGAGCTGCGGCCGCAGCGCTGCCACCGACTGTGACGCGCCCGCGGATCAACGTGCCGAGCATCGTGAAGAACCGCCTGGACGGATTCTCGATGGGGGAGGTGTACGTGCCGTCAGCAGAGACGTCGGCATACTTGTTGAGCAGGTTGTCCCGCGGAATGCGGACATGGTCGAACATCAGTCGGCCGTTGTCCACGCCGGGGAGTCCGCCCTTGTACTGACAATCCGAGGTCGTCACGCCGGGGAGGTCGTCGCCGTTCTCGTCCCGGAGCGGCACGAAGAAGCAGTGCACGCCGTGGCCCTCGGGCTCCTCGCCCGGCCCTGCGGTGATCAGCTGCGCGAAGACGGCAGCGACGGTCGCAGTCTCGGCGGCACCACCGATGTAGTCCTTGCGGGAGGACGGAGTGGGTGAGTTGATCACGAACTCGTCGGTCTTCGGGTCGTACGTCGCCGTCGTCTCGAGAGACTGCACGTCACTGCCGTGTCCGGTCTCCGTCATGGCGAAGCAACCCAGCAACTCGAGGTTGATGATCTTCGGTACGTACGCCTCGTGGTGACGCTCGGTACCCAGGTTCTCGATGGCACCGCCGAACAGTCCCCACTGGACCCCGGCCTTGACCATCAACGACAGGTCGCTCATCGCGAGCATTTCGATCATCGTCACCGCGGCACCGACGTCTCCGGTACCGCCGTGTTCCTTCTTGAATCCGTTGTCGGCAGCCCCGGCCGCGGCGAGAAGCTTGAGCTGCTCGAGCGCCTTGGTGCGGGCGATGACGGTGTTCGGTGTGTAATGCGGGCGGAACTCGTCGCGCGCGAGTTGCTTGCGCGCCTCGTTCTTCACATCACGCCAGCGGCCGTCCAGAGTGTTCCGAAGGTGATCCGTTGTGGTTGCCATACTCGACGGTAACCTTTTGCCGCGGCCCGTGAGGCCCGGAACTTCAGACCGGCCAGACGAATTCTCGGAACACGGCCCGGAAGGTCCGCCAGAAGCCGGATCTGCCGTAGGGACCGTCGTGGAACAGCGACGCGCAGTTGTCCTCCATGGCCCTGGTCACCAGGGGACTGAAGTCGGTGAACTCGCAGACCAGGAACTCTTTGAAGCCCGTCGGCCACGCCTGCTGAGCCGGTTCGTGTTGTGCCTCCACGGGCACGAGTGTAATCCAGCGGTAACACCGGTGTTACAAATCCCACTCACTTCAAGAGAGCAAAAGCTTCCTGCGCAACCAGGAACGCGTAGCTGGACGGGATCAGGTCGATGGCACCGTCCGCCCGGAACTGCTCGGTGACGATCCAGTCCTGCCCCGAGGCGTCGGTTGTCAGGAACGCCGCGGCGAGGTCGCCAGGAGCGTTTCCGCCTTTGAAGCCGGAGTACGGCCAGCGAGCGGGATCGAGCTGCACACCCGGGGTGATGGCCAGGATCCGTCGATTCTCCTCCGCCGACGGGCCGGTCGCCAGGTACCCCACGGCCGCACACACGTCCTGTGCGTTGGCGAACCACTCCACGCCGTCGGCCGATGCCGGGTTGTCGAGAAAATTCTCGAAGTCGATGTCCAGCGGCCGGGAATCGGCTTGCTTCAGGAGCTGCTCGCGAGCGTCGGCATCTGCGTCCGCCCATTCGGAACGAAGATTCGGATTCCCGAACCCGATGACGAAGAACTGTCGGGTGTCCATCATCGGCGTCATCGCCGCGGGATCGTGATGACCCATCGTGGCGAGCTGAGCCTCGACGCGGTCCCGACCGAGGCGTTCCATCAGCAGGTCCGTGGCGGTGTTGTCGGACAGCGAGATCATCTTCTCCGCGGCCTCGCGCACCGACACCGTCGTGCCGTCGCGGCGATTCTGCAGCTCACCCGATGGCGCACTCTTGTTCTCGTCGCGGATGGTGAGCTGCTCGTCCCATTGCACGCTGCCCGCCTCGATCTCGTCGGTCAGCGCCCCGAGAACGTACAGCTTGAACACCGATCCCAGCGGGAGCATCGCGTCGGCATTGACCGAGTACACCGACTCGCACTCACCGCCGTTCAGACGAGACGCACTGTAGGAGTAATTCGGAGCCACCTTCGACAGGGCGGCATCGAGCTCGTCGAAGGACGAGATCTTCGGAGTTTCCGGACTGGCCAGAATGCCGTCGAGCGTGCCGTCGGCACCGAGGGAGGTGGTGATCGTGGCCGGAATGCCGGCGGTGGTGAAGCGAAGAACGGCGCTGTCCGGTCCGGCCTCGAAACCCGTCGCCACGTTCGGCGCACCGGCGCGCAACTGCTCGAGAGGGGTGACGAGCCCGCCCATCGGCTCGAGTGCTGCCGCCAGCTCCGGGCCGGTGACGGCGTCCACCGCCGCGGGATCCGGGGCGGCGTCGGCGTTGATCCACTGCAGAATTCGGTCGTTGACCGCGCCCAGCGGCGTCGAGGTGTCGATCGCGAACGCCGGTGCCGTGGTGGTCGTGGGCGTCGGCGTTTCGGACGGTCCCCCGCAGGCGGACAGCGTCAGAGTTACGGCCACGACCACCCCTGCCAGTCTCGTCACGGTGCGCGTCGTCATGTCGCAATGCTAAAGGATTCGGACATTTCGCCACCCGCCCAGTCTCGGTACGGCCGGTCGGGTGCTGTGGCAGTGTGCTCTGGCGTGCTGACTTCAGACGACGTCCGTCGAATAGATTCCGAGCATCTCTGGCATCCCTACAGCGGGTTTCCGTCGACGACGACACCGTTGGTCGTCGACAGCGCGTCCGGGGTTCGACTGACGTTGGCCGACGGCCGCCAACTCGTCGACGGCATGAGTTCGTGGTGGGCGGCGGTGCACGGCTACCGGCATCCGGTGCTGGACGCGGCAGCTCGAGACCAGCTCGACCGCATGAGTCACGTGATGTTCGGAGGCCTCACTCATGCGCCGGCGGCGCGATTGGCGGAGCTGCTGGTCTCGATCACGCCGGCCGGGCTGGACAAGGTGTTCCTCGCAGATTCCGGGTCCGTGTCCGTCGAAGTCGCGGTGAAGATTGCATTGCAGTACTGGCGTGGGCGGGGTGAGAGCGGGCGTACGAAGTTGCTGACGTGGCGGGGCGGCTATCACGGGGACACGTTCGCGCCGATGAGTGTCTGCGATCCGGACGGCGGGATGCACAGGTTGTGGACCGGTGTGCTGGCGCAGCAGGTGTTCGCGCCCGCGCCACCCGCCGCGTCCGATGCGGCGGGTATCGCCGCCTACGTCGCCGAGTTCGGGCAGGTGCTCGCGGCGAATGCGAACGACGTAGCCGCGATCATCGTCGAGCCGATCGTGCAGGGTGCCGGCGGAATGCGCTTCCACGACGCACGTCTGCTGGTCGAACTGCGCCGACTCGCGGACGAGTACGGCGTGCTGTTGATCTTCGACGAGATCGCCACCGGGTTCGGCCGCACCGGTGAGCTTTTCGCCGCCGATCACGCGGGCATCGCACCCGACATCATGTGTGTCGGCAAGGCGTTGACCGGCGGCTACATGACGCTGGCGGCGACGCTGTGCACCACCGAGGTGGCCGAGACGGTGTCGAGCAGTGAGGCGGGCGGTCTGATGCACGGGCCCACGTTCATGGGCAATCCACTGGCCTGCGCGATCGCGGTGGCGTCGGTGGAGCTGCTGCTCTCGCGCGACTGGCGCGCCGAGGTCGCCGCCGTCGCAGACGTGCTGACCGAACGGCTCGAGCCGGCCCGGTCGCTCCCGGGCGTGGCCGACGTGCGCGTGCTCGGCGGAATCGGGGTGATCGAACTGACCGGCGCGGTCGACATGGCACGTGCGACGGCCGTCGCCGTGGACGCAGGTGTGTGGCTGCGGCCGTTCGGCAGGTTGGTCTATGCGATGCCGCCGTATGTCTGTACCGAGGCCGATGTGGCAGCCATCGCCGACGCCATGGTGGCGGTGGCGCGAGACCATACTTGAACACCCATACTTGAACACTGTTCAAGTATGGTCGTGGACATGAGTGCACTCGATTGGCTCGACGCCGCCGCATACGACCGTCGCGCGGCCGGGCTCGAGCGCGTCGTCGACGCTCGCAGTCCCGAGGATTCGACACTCGACCTGGCCTCGAACGACTACCTCGGCCTGTCTCGACATCCGCACGTCGTCGACGCGGCCTGCGCGGCCACGCGTCGGTGGGGTGCCGGGTCCACCGGATCTCGACTGGTCACCGGCACGACCACCGCCCACGAACAGCTCGAGCAGCACCTTGCCGACTTCGTCGGCGCCGAGACCGGACTGGTCTTCTCGTCCGGCTACACCGCCAATCTCGGAGTCGTCACCGCGCTCGCCGACCGCGACTCCGTCGTGATCTCGGACGCTGCGTCGCACGCGTCGTTGATCGATGCCTGCCGTCTGTCTCGGGCGCGGGTGGCCGTGGCGCGGCATCGCGACGTCGAGCACGTCGAGCAGTTGCTCCGCGAACGAACGGAATCTCGCGCGCTCGTGGTGACCGACTCGATCTTCAGCGCCGACGGCGACCTCGCGCCGCTGCACGAGCTGTACGCGGCCTGCCGGAGATGGAACGCTGTGCTGATCGTCGACGAAGCCCACGGGCTGGGCGTCCGAGGTGACGGTGGGCGCGGTGCCGTGCACGACGCCGGTGTGGCGGGACTGCCGGACCTGGTGATCACCGCGACGCTGTCCAAGGCGCTCGGATCGCAGGGCGGGGTGGTGCTCGGGCCGGCGGCGGTACGGCACCAGGTACTGCACAGTGCGCGCAGCTTCGTCTTCGATACCGCGCTCGCCCCGGCCGCGGTCGGCGCGGCATCGGCAGCGCTGGCGGTGCTGCGCAGCGAACCCGATCGGGTCGCTGCGATCGGTCGGCGGGCAGGGCAATTGGCGGCGGCCGCCGGTGTTTCGCCGACGGCGTCGGCGGTGGTTCCGGTAGTACTCGGCGACGCCGTGCGTGCCGTCCGCGCGGCCGGGGAGTGTCTTGACCTGGGCGTGCGCGTCGGGTGCTTTCGGCCGCCGTCGGTTCCCGCGAACGCATCTCGGCTGCGTTTGACCGCGCGTGCCGACCTCAGCGACATCGATATCGACCGTGCCACGTCCGTTCTCTCGACGGTATTGCGTGCGGCGGTGTCGGGATGACGGTTCTTCTCGTCACCGGAACGTCGACCGGCGTCGGCAAGACCGTGGTGACCGCGGCGCTCGCGGCCGCCACCCGGGCACATGGACGGACGGTGGCGGTGTGCAAACCGGCACAGACCGGAGTCGGTGACGACTGCCTGGGCGAGTCGGATATCGATGTGGTGGAACGTCTTTCGAGAGTCCGCGGAATCGAGCTGGCGCGATACCCCGAGCCACTCGCGCCCGATGTCGCAGCACGCCGTTCGGGTCGGTCGATGCTCGAACTCGACCACGTCGTCGACGCGGTGCGAGGGCTCGACGAGGCCCACGATCTCGTCGTGGTCGAGGGTGCGGGCGGGGTAGCGGTGCGCCTGGGTGCCGGCGGGTTCACCGCACTCGATGTCGCCGGCGCCGTCGGCGCATCGGTCCTGATCGTGGCAGGGGCAGAGCTGGGGACGCTCAACCACAGCGCGCTGACCGTCGCCGCGGTGCGCGCAGCGGGTGTGACATGTGCGGGCCTGGTGATCGGATCGTGGCCGGCCGAACCCGATCTGGCGGCGCGGGTCAACGTGGAGGAGTTGCCGCTCGTGACGGGCGTCGAGCTGCTGGCATGTGTGCCGAACGGGGCCGCCGCGCTGGACGCACAGGACTTCGGCGCGCTCGCCTGGACGATGTTCGGCGAGTTTGCCGGCTCATTACTCGGGTAACCGGCTCGGAACGTCTGCCACTTCGGCAGTCGGAACAGATCGGGAGTTCCATCATGAGCACCGCAGTGTGGATCATCGTTGCAGTAGTAGTCGTAGTGTTGGTCGTTGCCGTCGCCCTGGTTGTGGCACGCAAGGGCAAAGAGCGAAAGAGGCTGGAAGCGAACCACCTTCGCGAGAAGGCGGCCGATCAAGCGACCGTCGTCGAGGAGCGTGAACTGCAGGCCCGCGAGAGCGAGGCCAAGGCACGCCGCGCCCAGGCGGAGGCGGACGTCAAAGCTGCCGAGGCAGAGAAACTTGCTCAGCAGGCCCAGTCTCACCAGGGAGTCGCGGCGGCATCACGCGACGAAGTGAACTCACAGTTCGAGCGCGCGAACCACATCGATCCGGATGTGAAGGGCGACCGCAAGGTGACCGGTGACCACAACGTCGGCCGCGACGCGGGCGCGGATCGGGACTTCGGTGCGCAGCACAACGCGACTGTCGATCGGAACGCGAGTGCCGATCGGAATGCGACTGTCGATCGGAACGCGAGTGCCGACCGGTCCGAGGCAGGACAGCATGGCGTGACCGGTAATCCGGACCTGCCCCCGACGGCGGCCCGGCACGAGCGCAACTAGCTCGTCGAGGTATTGGGCAGTTCGAGTTCGACCACGTCGTTCTCGCCCAGGTTCGGACGCTCGTGGGTGACCTTCGCTTTGGCGTAGGCCAGCAGGGTCGACACCTTCGAGCCCGGGGTGGACCAGTACTCGGCACCTTCGGCGGCCACGTGGATCAGAGCGACCTCACGCGAATCGGGGTTCTTCTCGAACCACGCGGCCGCCCGAGAATTCCATAGCTCCTCCGCCTTGGCCTTGTTCTCGACGACCGCAGCAGTACCGGACAGTGACACCCAGCCCTGACCGGATTGGAACGAGACGTTGACCGTCGGGTCGGCGGCGATGTCGCGTACCTTTCTGGAGTCCTGCGCTGCGAAAAACCACAGGTCCCCGTCGAACTCCGCTTCCTGCAATGCCATCGGACGCGAGATGAGGTGGCCGTCCCGGCCCACGGTGGTGAACATGCACAGTCCGGCTTCGGACATCAATTCGGCGACCTTGGTGACGCCATCGGTGTTTGTCATCGAAAGTAAATACCCGGGGCGGGGGTCTTCAATCGCCGAAACCAGGCCGACTCCCCGTTTCGGTGATTATTACGCCCTGTAGTTGGTGATTTCGCAGAACCTGGGACACTGGAAGTCGTGACTGTTCCTGACGGCAACGACGCCCCCGTATCGGCCCAACTCTTCGCCCGCGCGAGCACAGTGATTCCAGGTGGCGTCAACTCTCCGGTGCGTGCGTTCGCATCGGTCGGCGGCACTCCACGCTTCATCACGCAGGCCAGCGGATACACGATGACCGACGCGGACGGGAAGTCCTACGTCGACCTCATCTCGTCCTGGGGTCCGATGATCCACGGACACGCGCATCCGGCCATCGTCGAGGCAGTCCAGAAGGCGGCCGCAACCGGACTGTCGTTCGGCGCACCCACCGAGCGCGAAATCGAACTCGCCGAGGAAATCGTGCGCCGCGTCGGCCCCGTCGACCAGGTTCGCCTTGTGAATTCGGGCACAGAGGCCACGATGAGCGCGGTGCGTCTGGCGCGCGGCTTCACCGGCCGCACCAAGATCCTCAAATTCTCCGGCTGCTACCACGGCCACGTCGACGCCCTGCTGGCCGACGCGGGCTCGGGACTGGCCACCTTCGGACTGCCGACGTCACCCGGAGTGACCGGCGCTCAGGCATCGGACACCATCGTCGTTCCCTACAACGACCTCGACGCCGTCACCGCCGCGTTCGACGCCAATCCCGGCGAGATCGCGTGCATCATCACCGAAGCGGCCGCGGGCAACATGGGCGCGATCCCGCCGGTCACCGGCTTCAACGAGGGACTACGCCGACTTGCGACCGAGCGCGGCGCATTGCTGATCATGGACGAGGTGATGACCGGATTCCGTGTCAGCGCCGCGGGCTGGTACGGCATCGACGGTGTCGCCGGCGACCTCTACACCTTCGGCAAGGTCATGTCCGGCGGGCTGCCGGCCGCAGCATTCGGTGGCCGCGCGGACGTCATGGCCTACCTCGCACCGGCCGGGCCGGTGTATCAGGCGGGCACCCTCAGCGGAAACCCCGTCGCCGTCGCTGCCGGCCTGACGAGCCTGCAACTGGCCGACGCCGCCGTCTACGAGAAGCTGCAGACCAACTCACAGCGACTCGGAACACTGCTCGGCGATGCTCTCACCGCCGAAGGCGTCCACCACCACGTGCAGTTCGCGGGCACTATGGTGAGTGTGTTCTTCGCCGATGGACCCGTCACCGACTACGCGCAGGCCAAGGCTGCCCAGACGTGGCGCTACCCGGCGTTCTTCCACGCGTTCCTCTCTCGCGGGGTGTACCCGCCGCCGAGCGCATTCGAGGCATGGTTCGTCTCGGCTGCGCTCGACGACCGAGCTTTCGAGATCATCGCCGACGCGGCCCCGGCCGCCGCGAAGGCTGCGGCAGCCGCTGTAGCACCACTGTGACGTCCACTCAGAAGTGATCACCACCCGACTAGCGAGAAACAGGACCCCGACGTGACCGAGGCCCCCGCAACACATCCGCACTCGACGACGCGCACCATCGTGCACGTCCTCCGGCACGGCGAGGTGCACAACCCCAAGGGCATCCTCTACGGGCGGTTGCCCGGCTTCAAGCTGTCGGTCACCGGCCAGTCCCAGGCCAAGGCCGTCGCAGATGCGCTCGCCGGTCACGACATCACGCACGTCGTCGCGTCGCCGTTGCAACGCGCCCAGGAGACTGCTGCCCCGATCGCGGCAGCCCACGGCCTGACGGTGTCCGAGGACGAGAACCTTATCGAGGCGGGCAACGAGTTCGAGGGGCTGCGCGTTGCCGTCGGCGATGGAGCCTTGCGTAGGCCTCGGCACTGGTGGAAGCTGCGCGACCCGTTCACCCCGTCCTGGGGCGAGCCGTATCTGCAGATCGCGCACCGCATGCTCGCCGCCGTCAACGCGGCCAGAGTCGCAGCCGTCGGGCACGAGGCCGTCTGCGTGAGCCACCAACTCCCGGTCTGGACGCTGCGCCGGTTCCTCCAGGGCGACCGGCTCTGGCACGACCCGCGCAATCGCCAGTGTGGACTCGCGTCGCTGACGTCACTGGTCTACGAGGGCGATCAGCTCGTCGATCTCGTCTACTCCGAGCCAGCAGGAGCATCCGACCCGAGGATCACCGGTGCGTAGGTTACTGCTTGCGATTGCCGCTGTGGCCCTCGTCGCCGGCTGTTCGACCGGCACCGACGCGGTTGCTCAGGGCGGAACCTTCCAGTTCGTCTCGCCCGGCGGAAAGACCGAAATCTTCTACGATCCGCCGTCCGACCGCGGCGCACTCGGCGAACTCTCCGGGCCCGACCTGATGACCGAGGGCAAGACGACCTCGCTGTCGGACTACGAGGGTGACGTCGTCGTCCTCAACGTCTGGGGTCAGTGGTGCGGACCGTGCCGCGGAGAAGCGGACGACCTCGAGAAGGTCTACGAGGCCACCAAGGCCTCCGGCGTCGAATTCCTCGGCATCAACGTGCGCGACGAATCACAGACCGCAGCACAGGATTTCGTCGTCAGCAACAACGTCACGTACTCCTCGATCTACGACCCGCCGATGCGCACCCTGACCGCGCTCGGTGGCGTTCCGACCTCTGTCATTCCGACGACCATCGTGCTCGATCGACAGCACCGCGTGGCCGCAGTGTTCCTGCGTGAACTGCTCGTCGAGGACCTGCAGCCCGTCGTCGAGCGCGTGGCAGCCGAGGAGCCTGTGCAGCCGTGAGCGAGATGTACCTAGCCGGCGTCGGCGCGAGTTTCCAGGAAGCTGCGGCCTCCGGGCCGCTGATCCTGGCCCTCGGAGCCTGCGTCCTGGCCGGGCTCGTCTCCTTCGCGTCACCGTGCGTCGTACCGCTGGTTCCGGGATATCTGTCGTACCTCGCCGGGGTCGTCGGAGCCGACGCACCGGCGGTCAGCGCCGACGAAGCGGCCGTCAAGACGAAGGTGCGCAGCGGTCGGCTGCGCGTCGCGGGAGCCGCGGGGCTGTTCGTCCTCGGATTCACCGTGGTGTTCGTTCTCGCCACCGCGTCGGTGTTCGGCGCAATTTCGGTGCTGGCGATCAACCGCGAACTGCTCATGCGAATCGGCGGCGTCGTCACCATCGCCATGGGCCTGGTGTTCGTCGGACTGATTCCCGCGCTGCAGCGCGATGTGCGGTTCGAGCCGAAGCAGATCGGCTCCCTCGCCGGAGCGCCCTTGCTCGGGGGAGTGTTCGCACTCGGCTGGACCCCGTGCCTCGGGCCCACCCTCGCCGGCGTCATCTCGCTCGCCGCAGGCACCGACGGTGCCACGGCTGCCCGCGGAGTCACCCTCATCGTGGCGTACTGCCTCGGTCTGGGATTGCCGTTCGTGATCCTCGCGTTCGGATCGGTCAGCGCACTGCGAGGCGTCGGCTGGCTACGTACACACGCACGACAGATACAGGTGTTCGGCGGAATCATGTTGATAGCGGTAGGAATTGCACTGGTCACCGGTGCCTGGGATCAATTCGTCGGCTGGGTGCGCGACGCCTTCGTCTCCGATGTGGTGTTGCCGATATGACCGCCGAGACCGAGGAGCGGACAGAAGCGTCGCCGCCGCACAAGCAATCCGTAATCGGTAAGGCCGTGGCCGTGGTGCGCAACACCTGGCGCGGGCTCACCAGTATGCGGACCGCGCTGGTGCTGCTGTTCCTGCTGGCCTTCGCCGCCGTGCCCGGAGCCCTGGTACCGCAACGCAGCCTCAACGCGGGCAAGGTCGACCAATACATCGCCGACCGTCCGACCCTCGGCCCCATCATGGACAAGCTCGAACTGTTCGACGTGTTCGGCAGCTTCTGGTTCACCGCGATCTACGCACTGCTGTTCGTCTCCCTGATCGGCTGCATCCTGCCGCGGTGCATCGAGCACGCAAAACAGTTGCGTACCAAGCCCGTTCGTGCGCCGCGGAACCTCTCGCGCTTGCCGCACCACACCCGGTACGACGTCGACGGCGCACCCGAGGAGATCGCAGCCCAGGTCCGTACTCAGCTGCGTGGGTGGCGCGTCGCGCAACGGTCCGAGGGCAGCGGGGCAGTGACGCTCTCGGCGGAGAAGGGCTACGTTCGCGAACTCGGCAACCTCGTGTTCCACCTCTCGCTCGTCGGACTGTTGGCCGCGATCGCCATGGGCAAGCTGCTCGGCTACGAGGGAAACCGCATCGTCATCGCCGACGACGGCCCCGGATTCTGTACCTCCACGCCTGCCAACTACGACTCGTTCCGGGCGGGCAACCTCGTCGACGGCACCGACCTCGAGCCGTTGTGCTTGCGAGTCAAGGATTTTCAGGCGGACTACCTCGACAACGGCCAGGCGGAAATGTTCACCTCGAACATCCAGTACCAGGCCGGCGAAGATCTGGCGAACAACGACTGGCAGGACGACCGACTGCAGGTCAACCATCCGCTGCGGGTCGCGGGCGACCGCGTCTACCTGCAGGGCCACGGCTACGCGCCCACGTTCACGGTGACGTTCCCGAACGGCGAGACCCGCACCGACACCATCCAATGGCAGCCGACGGACGCCACCACATTCCTCTCCAGCGGGGTACTGCGAGTCGACCCACCCGGTGGCCTCTACCCCGACGCGCTGGACCGGCGTAAGAACCAGATCGCCATCGAAGGACTGTTCGCCCCGACGGCGTCGTTCCACGGCAGTCTGCTGTCGTCGAGCTTCCCGGCGATGAACGACCCCGCGGTCGCCATCGACATCTACAAAGGCGACACCGGACTCGACACCGGACTCCCGCAGTCCATCTTCTCGCTCGACCAGGAAATGATCGCCCAGGGCAGGCTCGTCAAGCAGGACCGCGTCAACCTCATGCCCGGGGAATCGGCCACACTCAGCGACGGCACCGTCGTCAGATTCGACGGGGCGAAGGAATTCGTCAACCTGCAGGTCTCGCACGACCCGGCTCAGACCTGGGTCCTGGTGTTCGCGCTGACGATGATGGGCGGACTGCTCGTCTCACTGGTGATCAAACGCCGCAGAATCTGGGTCCGACTCACCGCCGACGGCGACTCACGACGTACTGTAGTAGAACTCGGCGGACTTGCACGCACCGATCAGGCGGGGTGGGGCGAAGAGTTCGACCGCCTGTGCACCCGCCTGCTCGGCGACACCTCGAAACAGGAGAACTGACCGATGCCGATCAACGAGACACTCTCGCAGTACAGCGACTGGTCGTTCGAATCAGCCTTCACCATCTACGTGCTCGCATTCGTCCTGCTCATCGCTCAGTACGCCTCCGCCAAGGCGACGGCCGCTCAGGCCAAGGAGCTCGTCGGTGCCGGAGCCCCGGTGACCGCGTCGTCGGTGGCTGCGTCCTCCGGCCCGGGACGCGTCATCGAGGCACCCAAGCGCCCGCTGTCCGAACGCCTCGCAGGTATGGGCTTCGCGCTGCTCGCACCGGCCCTCGTCCTCCACATCGCCTCGGTCGTGCTCCGCGGATTCGCCACCCACCGATTCCCGCTGGGCAACATGTACGAGTTCGTCACCATGGCAACCGCTGCCGCAGCACTGACCTCCGTGGTGGTGCTGCGCAAGAAGACGATGCGCCCGATGCTGGTGTTCGTCCTCGCACCCATCATCGTGCTGATGTTCTTCGCCGCCACCAAGCTCTACGCAGACGCCGCACCCGTCGTCCCGGCGCTGCGCTCCTACTGGCTGCCCATCCACGTCACCATCGTCAGCGTCGGCAGCGGCATCCTGCTGGTCTCCGGAGTCGCGAGCCTGCTGTTCCTGCTGCGCATCAAACAGCCCCTCGGCGAGGAGAGCGTGGGATTCTGGGGCCGCTTCGCTTCCAAGCTCCCCGACGCCCAAGCCCTCGACCGACTCGCCTACAAGACGACCATCGTCGCCTTCCCGCTGTTCGGAGCCGGCGTCATCCTCGGCGCGATCTGGGCCGAGGCCGCATGGGGACGTTTCTGGGGCTGGGACCCCAAAGAAACGATGTCCTTCATCACGTGGATCATCTACGCCGCTTACTTGCACGCCCGCGCCACCTCCGGCTGGCGAAACACCCGCGCCGCGTGGATCAACGTCGGTGGATTCACTGCCATGCTGTTCAACCTCTTCATCATCAACATGGTCGTCTCCGGTCTGCACAGCTACGCAGGACTGAACTGACCTCTGCGCGTTCCACACGCTCCGCTGCCGACGTGCAGCTGGTAGCGTCCGATCCGGCTCGATGGGGGAGACATCCGAGCCGGCACTCGACGCGGGACGCACACTGGGGGGAAATCGGTCATGGCCGATCGGCACGGAAACAATTGGCAACCCGTCCGACCGATGGACGACGACGAAACCCCGAACACGCCGGAGCCGGTGGTGACCGAGACCCCGGTTGTCGGGTCTGCCGGGGGGAGTCTCGGGTTTCGGGGGAGCGTGAACCGTTCCGATCCACCCCCATCTCCATGCCGCCCGCGGATGCTCCGAGCCCGACTCCTGTTGTCGCGGCAATGTCGACTCCACCCGTCGAGGTGACGCCACCGACCGACGAGATGCCGACGATGCCCGAAGCATCGGGTCCACCGGTTGTGTCACCTGTTTCGTCCGACATGGCCATGCCCCTTGGTCCGCCGACTCGGCCCATGCGCGAGCCGCAGCCGCCTGGGCAACAGGGTCAGCACCCTGTCCAGCCGCAGAACGGGATGGTGTTTCCCCAGAATGCTGTTGTGCCCCAGCAATATTGGCAGCCGAACAACGAGTGGGCAGCCCAGAATCAGTGGCAGGCCCAGAACGGCTGGCCGACGCATGGGCAGGGGCAGGGAAATGGGCAGGGTCAGGGGTATGGGCAGTGGGCTCCGCAACCCGGTTCGTGGCCGCAACCGATGTTGCCCGGCCATGTTCCTGTTGTGGTTCCTGCCGTGGCTGCTGTCGTTCAGCCGGATCATCGACCGCTGTCGCAGCCGATGTCGGCGGCCGACCTCGGCGATTCGTTGCTGATCAGGTCGGCAAGTGTCGCTCCGGTGGCCGGGTGGCGTCGTGCGCTGTATCTGATGTCCGGTGGTCGGATCGATGTGGGGAACAGTCCGGCGCAACAGCGACGCCTCGAATTGACCGCGCAGGTTGATCGACCATTGGTGGGGTGCTACCGCGTCGCGGTGCTCTCGTTGAAGGGTGGGGTCGGAAAGACGACGACAACGGCCACGTTGGGCTCGACGTTCGCAGACATCCGCGGTGACCGCGTGATTGCGATCGACGCGAACCCCGACCGCGGAACGCTGGGGCAGAAAGTACCGTCGGAAACGACGGCGACGGTCCGAAATCTGTTGCGAGACATGGATTCCTTGGAGCGCTACAGCGACGTTCGGGCCTACACCTCACAGAACGTCCATCGGCTGGAGGTGCTGGCCTCCGATTCGGATCCGGCGGCGTCCGAGGCATTCAGCGGTGAAGACTACGACCGAACGGTGACACTGCTCGAGAAGTTCTACAGCATCGTCATCACCGACTGCGGCACCGGATTGATGCATTCGGCGATGGAGAGCATTCTCGAGGGCGCGAACACTCTGGTCGTCGTCAGCTCAGGGTCTGTGGACGGGGCGCGGAGCGCGTCGGCGACATTGGATTGGCTGGATGCTCATGGCTATCGAGAGCTGGTGGCCACGTCGGTGGCGGTGGTCAACGCGGTAAGACCGAGGGCGGGAAAAGTCGACTTGCAGAAGGTGGTCGAACATTTCGAGCAGCGGTGCGCTCAGGTTCGGACGATTCCGTTCGACCCGCATCTGGAGGAGGGGGCTGAGATCGAATTGGGCAGGCTTCGTGGACGCACGCGAAAGGCACTCCTCGAAGTAGCTGCGGCGGTGGCAGCAGGCTTTCCGGCCTCGCCCACTACTTCTCGCCGCAGCTGATCGGAAACTTTATTCGCCGACTTCAGTGCCGGCGTCGGTCCCGTCCTTGCCTCCGCGACGAGCGTCCCGGTTGATTTTCCAGAGAAATTCCGGATCGTCATCGGGCCCGACAGTCCGCGGGGGTTCAGGTTGCGTGCTGGGTCCGAATGCCTTCCACAGCAGCACAATCACTGCCACCAAACCGATCAACGCCAATAGATAGATCACGACGCACCTCCTACTACGAGGGTAGCCGTCATGCAACGACCTCCGCACCCGTCGAGCGTCGAAGATTCCTGAGAATGTTCGATGAGTTCGTACGGGTGCGGAGGTCGTTGCCGAAACTGCGCCGAATGGCCTGTCTCAGTGCTGTACGCCGGCTTCGGTCGTCAGAGAAGTCAGCAGCTGCATGACCTCGGTTTCGCGGAAGCGGCGGTGTCCGCCGGGGGTGCGGAGCGATCCAAGACGTCCGGCGTGTGCCCAGCGAGTCACGGTCTTGGGGTCGACGTGAAAAAGCGCTGCTACCTGACCCGGTGTGAGAAGTGAGTCCTGAGCTTTGTGGAACGTGGGTGCGCTCATCTGTCGTGTCCTCCTACGGTGCGGTTCTGTGCATTTGCGTCGAACCGGAGATATCGGTCTGCGGTGTTGTGAGCCCCATGGTTGCACTCGGCCCCCTAGGTACTCGACTGATACAAGGTTGGTAAAGGGGAGGTAATGGACAAATCGGTCACGCCAGGGGTGGGTGGGAAGCCCTGCACGGCCCGGTAACCTTGAGCTCGTGAGTGATGCGACGAATGCCGACCGAAGCGACCCGACCAGCGGAAACCCCACGCCCGGCCGTTCTGCGAAGAAGTCCCTTGCCGTCGATCTCGCCGTGTACACGTTCGCGCGTCTGGCGCTCGTCATCGTCATTGCCGCGATCATCATCGGTGTCGGTTTACTCTTCGGCATCGAGGTTCCGATCCTCGTCGCCGCGATCTTCGGCGTCCTCATCTCGCTGCCGTTGTCCCTGCTTCTGTTCAAGCAGATGCGCATCCGCGTCAACGAGTCCATCGCTGCGGTCGACGAACACCGACGCACCGCTCGCGCGGACCTGCAGTCCAAGCTGCGCGGTGAAGACGGCCGCAAGTGACCACATCGGTGGACCGCTCCGGATCGCGTGAGTGGGTCGACAACGCAGTCCGGTTGATCGAAGCCGATTCTCAGCGCAGTGCCGACACACACCTGCTGAGCTATCCACTGCCTGCCGCATGGGGAATCTCGCTGTACCTCAAGGACGAATCCACTCACATCACCGGCAGCCTCAAACACCGGCTGGCGCGATCGCTATTTCTGTACGCGATCTGCAACGGCTGGGTCACCGCGCGAACCACGGTCGTCGAGGCGTCTTCCGGCTCCACGGCGGTCAGTGAGGCATATTTCGCCGGCCTGCTGGGATTGAAGTTCGTCGCAGTCATGCCCAGAAGTACAAGTCCCGCCAAGATCGCCCTCATCGAATCGCACGGTGGGCGATGCCACTTCGTCGACCACCCCGGCGAGATGTACACCGAGGCGCACCGGCTCGCAGCCGAACCCGACTGCCACTACATGGACCAGTTCACCCACGCCGAACGGGCCACCGATTGGCGAGGGAACAACAACATCGCCGAGTCCATCTACGATCAGCTTCGGCTCGAGAAATGTCCCATCCCCGATTGGGTGGTCGTAGGCGCGGGAACGGGCGGAACGAGCGCCACCATCGGTCGCTACATCCGATACCGCAGACACGCAACGCGTTTGGCTGTCGTGGACCCAGAGAATTCGGCCTTCATCGGAGGCTACGAAACCGGTGACGCGAGTTTCGAGACCGGTAAGTCCTCACGTATCGAAGGCATCGGGCGACCGCGGGTGGAACCGTCCTTCGTCGGCCAGGTGATCGATCGAATGATCGCGGTGCCCGACGCTGCGTCGGTGGCGGCCGCGAGATTCACTTCGGCTGCGATCGGTAAACGAGTGGGAGGATCCACCGGCACCAACATCTGGGGTGCCTTCGGATTGATCTCCGAGATGATTGCCGCGGGACGCACCGGCAGTGTGGTGACGTTGTTGTGCGACGGCGGAGACCGTTACTCGCAAACCTATTTCGACGACACCTGGGTCGCGGGCCAGGGGATGGATCTCGACGAACCGACCGCCGCGCTCGAGCAGTTCATCCGTACCGGGGTGTTCTGAGCAGATCTACCAGGTCACGACCATCGACGTCACCGCAGTGACAGCGGCGACCGTCCCGACGGCCGGCCACGCACCGATCTTCTTCGCGAGCGGATGCGACGCACCGAACGCCACGAGGTACGTCCCGAGCAGTGCGCCGGCACGAGCCGAGCCCGACGACTTCTGCCATTGCGTGGTGCAGACAACGCCGACTGCAGCGAGCACTGCTCCGCCGAGTTGGCGATTGTGCGACCGGCGAGCAACGGCGAAGCCGCCGAGCAAGCCGCCTGCGGCGAGAGCGGATGTGGCGAACGAACGTCGAGCATCATGGTCGGACATGATCGTCACCCTAGCCGAGCTTGCACGCGCAAACTCCGGTTCAGGTGATCTCTCTGCTCGATTACCAAGCGCCGCAACGCAGCCGGTGCCCACTCGTGCTCGGCGAGCCACACGTCTGCACTGTCGGTCGACGATTGCTGAGGAAAGAGGCGAACAACTATCCTCCGTGCGATCTCGATGCTGCGTGAGGTCCACAACGAGGAGATGGACTCGAAATACCGGTCCTCGTACGGTTGAGTGAGGTCCGGTCGGTGACCCGCCCCGAACCCGGTGATGTAGGCGTCGAGAACATCGTTGGACACGTCGTCGCGCTCGGTGATGGAAGTCCACGCGCTCGCTTTGACTGTGGCGTCAGGGATCGCCGTCGCCGCCGCGGTGTGGGCAGTGCGCCCCGAAAGTGTGTCGTCCGAACCGAGTTCGGTATCCAGCTCTGCGATAGTTGCGTGTCCGGTGGCGGCGAGTGCCAGCCAGAATGCCCAGCGCTGATCGGGGTCCAGCCTTAGCCCGGCAATGGTCGCGGTGCCATCGAGCAGGGAGCGTAGATCGTCGGCCAGGAAGTCGTCGAGTTGCGCAGCCGATGCGACCGCCCGCGCCCACACCAACTGCGCGTCGCTTCCGGGTTCGCTCGACTGCAGCTGCCGCCACGACGCTTCGAGCCAATGCCGGGTGGGCTCGTCCCGTCGGTCTTCGGGGAGGTAGTGCGCGAGTGTGTACGCGACGTTGGCCGTGACTGCGGAGAGCAACCCGATCTTGGGTTCGGTTGGCGCGAATCTGGTTGCGATGTCCAGGTATTCGATCGCAGAGAGCTCGGCGTCCCGGGTGGAGTTCCACAGTGCCGACCACACCAGCCCTCGTGCAAGGGGATCGACGATGCGATCGAGTGAGGTCCGCACGGTGGCGGTGGAGCGCTCGTCGAATCGGATCTTGGCGTAGGTCAGATCGTCGTCGTTGAGCAGAACCAGTGCAGAATCGGGGAAGTCGACGGGCGTTCGCGAGTCGGTGATGTCGAGTTCGTAGCGGTGGGTCCTCGTGAGATTTCCGGCCTCGTTCGGATCGTAGAGCCCGACCGCGATGCGGTGCGGACGCGGATCCGACTGCTCGACGGCGTCGCCGGTATAAGTCAGTGTGGACACGCCGGTGGTCTGCAGCCACGCGCCCGCCCAGGTCTCGAGGTCTCGCCCGCTGGCGGTGGACATCTCGCTCAAGAGATCCGTCAGGGTCGTATTACCGAAGGCATGCGTACGAAAGTAGTTGCGGGACGCTGCGAAAAAGGCGTCGGCACCGACGAACGCCCCCAACTGCTTGAGCACGCTCGCGCCCTTCGCGTAGGTGATGCCGTCGAAGTTGAGCTTGGCTGCCTCGAGATCGGTGATGTCGGCGACGATCGGGTGAGTGGTGGGAAGCTGATCCTGCAAATAGGCCCACGCCTTTCGGCGGTTCGCGAAACTGACCCAGGCATCGGTGAATCGGGTGGCTTCGGCCGACGCGTACGCACCCATGTAGTCGGCGAACGACTCCTTGAGCCACAGATCGTCCCACCATTGCATCGTGACGAGGTCGCCGAACCACATGTGCGCCATCTCGTGCAGAATCGTGTTCGCCCGAGCCTCGTACTGGGCTTCGGTTGCCGCCGAACGGAATACGTACGATTCGGTGAACGTGACGAGCCCGGGGTTCTCCATCGCACCGAGGTTGTATTCGGGGACGAAAATCTGGTCGTACTTACCGAACGGGTACGGATAGTCGAACTTGTCGTGGAAGAAGTCGAGGCCACGCTCGGTGATGTCGAAGATGTCCTCGGCGTCGAAATACTCGGCGAGGGATGCGCGGCAGTACGCGCCGAGCGGGACAGTCAGATCGCCTCGAGTCCAGGACGATTCGACGCCGTGGTACGGCCCGGCCGCAACCGCGGTGATGTACGTCGATATGGGCAGCGTCGGGGCGAACGTGGTGACTGTGCCGTCGGTGACTCCCGCGCGGTTGGACAGGACCGTCCATGCCGGGGTTGCTGTGACCCTCAGCGTGAACGAGGCCTTCAGATCGGGTTGCTCGAAATTCGCGAACACCCGTCGAGCATCGGCAGGTTCGTACTGGGTGTACAGGTAGACGTTGTCGTCGACGGGGTCGACGAAGCGGTGGAGTCCTTCACCCGACCTGCTGTACCGGCCGCGTGCACGTATTCGAACGACGTTGTGGTCGGCGAGTCCGACCAGTTGAATGCGAGCTCCGTCGTAATCGACCTGCGCATCGGTGCCGTTGACGGTGACCTCGTCCACGGACGCACCGATGAAATCGACCCATGTCGCCGCCGTCGTCGCATCGAATTCGATGGTCGTCACCGACTCGAAGGTGTCGACGTCCGTGTCCTCGGCGCGCAGGAGGTTCAGATCGACGAGATACTTCACCCCGTCTATGTGGCGCGATCGCCTGCGAGTTTCGGTTCGGGTCAGATTCGCGGTGCTCACCGAACCAACCCTAGGTGATTGTTTTTCACAGGGCGGGTGGGGTGAAGTAGTGACGTCCGAGTGGATCGACGATATGTAGCACTCCATCCGGAAGCAGTTCGGTGCGCCAAAGTTTGCGCGTTTTGAGGTTGTGGTGGAGCCGACAGCGCGGACCGATGTTCGTGAGGATGGTCCAGCCGCCCTTCTCGGGGCGGTGTCGGTCGAATTCGACGATGTGGTCGAGGTCGCATCGTTCCGAGGGCACGTTGCAGCCAGGATGCAGGCAGTACGGGTTCTCGGCTCGAACCTTCGCCGCGAGAGCTCGACTGGGCGTATAGCTCAGCGCGCCTGGCGGCGGGAGTTTCATGCCCCCATGGCCGTCGGGGTACAAGGCGTGGATCCCGATGGGGTCGTCCCCGACGGTGGCACGCCACCGTTCGATCAGCGTTCCCCCACCCGGCCGCGATCGGGTAGCTCTGGTATTCACAGAGCCGGGCGTGGGAAGCCTGGGTGGCGGTGCGTCCGGTGGGATCGTGTTCGGTGATTGGCTCGTCGGCGGCTCGTCCCCCGGTGCAGCGGAAGTGGAACTGCCGCTGCGTGTTCCGTCGGTTGCGGCGCAGTCGGTGTCCGATGGTTCGTTGTCCGCTGTGTCCGGATCATCGTGCTCGGGGGCCCTGTCGCCGTCGCGCGGCGTCAGGCATGTCGCGCACTCGCACAGCAGTGTCTCCCCGCGCATCAAGGCGGTCTGAGCGTCGGCCCGTCGTTGGTCGTCCGACCGCGGATCCTCCGGGTGCAGGCGTATGACCTCGGCGTCGATCCGCGCAAGTTGTTCGTCGGCTTCGCCGTCGGTCATCAGTGTGGTCAGGCTCGACAGTCCTCGTGCCCGGCGACGAAGGCGGATTCGCTTCTCGGTGCGTGCGGCACGCTTGCGTACCGCACGGTCCCAGTCGGCGTCGGCCTCGATGAGCAGTCGATCGATTTCGCGGCCCAGAGCTCCCGGTGCCATCTCCCGGGCGGCCTTGAGAATCTCGGTCTCCAGGGCAACGGCCGTCTCCGGACGGGCATGAAGTAGATGATCGTGGATCGTTCTGACTCGCTCCAGATCGAGGGCACCGTCGATGAAGCCCTGACGCACGAGAGGGCGCAGTTGACGCCACATCTGCACCTTGTTGTTGATGGCGGCAAACGTGGACGACAGAGCCGCCGCCAGTTCACAGACTGCCGAGTTGAACAGATCTTTCTCGGTGACCCCGGTGTCCCACGGTGACGCGCCGGCCGTTCGGCTGCGGACATACTCGTCCAGCAGAGCAAGTTCCGAAGCGACGGCAGCGTTGATCGTCCGTCGCGCTCCCAGAACGTCGGCGAGCGGAGAATGGTCCCCCGTCACCCACGCCGCTTTCCGTAGCCCCATGTCACCCCCCAGCGACTGAAGATCGAACACGTATTCGATCCACTGCGGCAAGTGTAGAACAGGGCACCGACACATTCTTCGGCGCTGGCAGGAGGCGTCAGACCGCGCTGACGGCTCGGGTCACATCGAGTTCGAGTAGGTAGTGATTGATGGCGATTGCAGCCTTCGATCCTGCTGCTGCCGAATTGATGAGCTGGGCGGGGGAATCCGAGACGTTCCCCGCAGCCCACAGGCCGTCGACGCTGGTGAGCCCGGTCGGGTCGGTGGCCACCCAGCCGTTGTCGAGGCGAGTGCATCCGATCGATCGCAGGAGCGCGTCGTTCGGAACGAACGTCGGCCCGACGAACACGACTGTTCGAGGAACGACGGTCCCGTTCGTCAGCTCGATGCCTATGACGCGACCGTCCTGCACAACGATTCGAGCAACCGGTACGTCGACGATTCCGACGGACCGCGCGTCGAGTCGAAGGCGTTCGTTTTCACTCAGTTCGATGCCGTTGGTGAAGAAGACGACGTCGTCCGACCATTGGCGAATCAGCGACGCCTGGTGGATCGTGAACGGTCGGTTGGATCCGCCGACCACGGCTATCGGCTGATCCCGAACTTCGTAGCCGTGGCAGTACGGACAATGCAGCACTCCCGAGCCCCACTGTTCGTGAACGCCGGGGATATCGGGCAGTTCGTCTCGAAGCCCGGTGGCCACCAAGACCGACCGCGAGTGCCGGGACTCGCCGCCCTCGAGGCGGACCTCGAATCCCTCGTCGAGTTCAATTACTTTGCCGCGCAGAATTTCTCCGCCGTATCGGAGGACTTCCTCGCATCCAGCCCGATGCAACTCCTCGGGTGTGGAACCATCGCGCGAGAGGAAGTTGTGAACATGGTCGGCAGGCGCGTTGCGTGGTTCTTCGGCGTCGACAACGATCACTTTTCGGCGGGCGCGAGCCAGAAGTGTCGCGGCACTGAGTCCGGCTGGGCCGCCACCGATTACCACGGTGTCGTACGTCAAGATGCCTCCTCGGTGGTGGGATATGTTGTGAACGTAGCAGAACTGTCAACTAGTTAACGATATTGGTGGTGCCGATGACCGATGCCTCGCTTCGTGAGCTGACCTGTGCACGGTGGGCCGAGTTCAACCCGGAGCTGGACACCTCGCCGATGCAGGTGGTGGCCGAGATCAAGCGCATCGTCGCGCTGCTCGACGTGGCCGTCGAACCGATATACGCCGCGGCCGATGTATCCGTCGCCGAGGTGGAATTGATGGTGCCCCTGCGTTACGCGATCGAACCGGTGACGGCAGCGCGGTTGGCGGAGCTGCTCGGCATGACCCGCGCAGGTGTGAGCAAGACGCTCGGAAAGCTCGAACGCCGCGGCTTTCTGCAGCGCGTGCCCAGCGCCGAAGACCGACGGTCTGCGTCGATCACCCTGACCGATCAGGGGAGGCGCATCGTGGATGATGTATTTCCCCGAGAGCTCGAAGCGCACGGACGATTGTTCGATGTGTTGGGTGCACGTCGAAACCGTGTTCTCGAGGCCCTGACCACGCTCGCCGAGTCGATGGAGTCCGGTCTGCCGTCTCGGTGACGTTCCCGTCGGCCTGTGTCACGGCTACGCTCGCCAACACGTGCGGGGCGATTCGTAAGGCGGACACGATGAACACATTTCAGAAGTCGGCGGCAGGGTTCAACAAGGTCTTCATGGTCGTGATGAAGGCACCGGTGCTCGACAGGGTGCTCGGACGCTCGATGGGCATTTCGACCTACACCGGCCGGAAGTCCGGCAAGAGGATCACATTGCCGCTTGCGATCAGCCGGAAGGGCGAGCACCTGAAGGTCAGGGTGGCGATGCCGGACAAGAAGAATTGGTGGCGAAATTTCGTGGACGGCGGCGGTCGTGTCGATGTCGACCTCGGCGGCGTCCGGTACTCCGGCCTCGCGACGGCGACCCGTGACGACCGTGGGCGAGTGTCCGTCGATATCACTGTGGACCACTGACTTGCGTGTCAATAAAGGTTGACAACCCCCTCTCTGTCAACCTACATTGACATTCATGACAGAAGCCACTGCATTGGCCGCCGCGGCCGCCAGTTCCGATCCGGGGGAGGGGTTGCGTGCCGTAGCCGCACTTCGCCGTCTACTCGAACGTCTGGAAGCCGTCCAGGTTCGCAATGCGCGGAATCAGGGATGGGCGTGGCAGGCGATAGCGGATTCGCTGGGTGTCAGCAGACAGGCCGTTCACAAGAAGCACGGCGGAAAGGGAAGGTAGACAACCATGTTCGAGCGATTCACCACTCAGGCCAGGGCGGTCGTCATCAGTGCCCGGCTGCACGCCCGGGCGTTGCACTCGGAGCGGGTCGAACCCATTCATCTGTTCCTCGGTGCGCTCGACAAGGCCGACGAACCGCTCGGGTCTGCGCTGGCCGAGGCGGGGTTCACCCTCGACAACGCGCTCGAGGACGTGCTGTCGAGGGACGCCCGGGCCCTACGGTCCATCGGCATCGACCTTCACGACGTGATCGACACCGTCGAGACTGCGGTGGGGTTCGGCGATGTCGACCATTCGAACGATTCTCACCTGCCGTTCGCGCCGTCGGCCAAGGAAGCGCTGAAGCTGGCCTTGAAGGAGGCCGTCCGATTGCGGGACAGGGAGATCGGTGTCGAGCACATGCTTCTCGGTGTGATCGCAGGTGCCGATCCATCGTTCACCGAGCTCGTGAGTGTTCGCTGCAGCCTGAACGATCTGCGCGACGCCGTCCTGCTGGTTCGCACGTCGTAGCTCCGAGCGGGCCCGAACTCTACGATGGGCGCCATGAACTTTCTGATTCGGCTCGTGATCAATGCCGTCGCCATCTGGGTTGCGAAGGAATTCGTCGACGGCATCACCGTGACCAGCTCGGGCCGCGGTGACGGGTGGGACATCGTGGTCCTGCTCGGTATTGCGGCCGTGTTGACGATCGTCAACGCGTTCATCAGGCCGATGGTGAAGCTGTTGTCACTGCCGCTGCTGATTCTCACCCTCGGGCTGTTCACTCTCGTCATCAACGCGTTGATGCTGATGTTGACGGGGTGGCTGTCGTCGCAGACCGGTTACGGCCTCGAGATCGTCGGTTTCGCGGCCGCGTTCTGGGGCGCGATCATCATCTCGATCGTGAACTTTCTGCTGGGCGCATTCGTGCCCGAGAAGCGTTAGGCGAACGCCAGCGCCACACCGGTAGCGGCACCCCAGACGAGCATTGCCAGTCCCGAATCACGCAGCGCCGGTATCAATTCGAAGCCGTGAGCACCGCCGCGAACCGGCGAATTGGCGCGCGCAGCGAGGGGTAGCGCGAGCAGGGCAACCAGGGCCCACGGGGTTCGGGCGGTCAGCGCGACGGTCATGGCGAACGGGACGACCAACAGTGCCAGGTGCAGATAGCGCGTGCGGGTATCGCCCAATCGCACTGCGAGTGTTCGCTTTCCGGATTCGGTATCGGTAGGAATGTCCCGAAGGTTGTTCGCGACGAGTACGGCACTGGAGAAAGATCCGACGGCTACCGCGGCGAGCACGCCCGCCCAGTCGATCTGCTCGGCCTGCACGTATTGGGTGCCGAGCACGGCGACGAGTCCGAAGAACACGAATACGGCAATCTCGCCGAATCCGCTGTAGCCGTAGGGCTTCGAGCCGCCTGTGTAGTACCAGGCACCGGCTATGCAGATCAGGCCGACGATCACCAACCACCAAGCGCTCGTGGCGGCCAGGACAAGACCTGCGACGGCACCGACCGCGAAGCAGCCGATGGCTGCCCGTTTGACGGCTCCTGCCGAGGCGGCCTTGGAGCCGACGAGTCGGAGTGGGCCGACTCGGTCGTCGTCCGTGCCGCGGATTCCGTCGGAGTAGTCGTTGGCGAAGTTGACGCCCACGATCAGCGCCAACGAGACGATCAGTGCCAGTAGTGCCTTCCACCACACGCCTGCGTCCAGGGACACGGCTGCACCGGTGCCGACGAGGACGGGGGCGATAGCGTTGGGGAGCGTTCGGGGTCGCGCCCCTTCGATCCATTGTGCTGTGGTGGCCATGAGCGACGATCTTTCCGTATCTGCCGGGAGGGTGCGGACGCGGCCGGTCAGAACGGCAGGCGCGGCAGTACCGGCAGCGGGATGACAGGCATCTGGACTCCGGGGATCTGCGGGAGCGGCACCGTCGGAGCGGGCGGCGGTGGCGGCGGGTTGTAGTGCGGTTGATACTGCACGTACGGCGCGCTGTCGGCGGCTGGAGGTGGTGCAGCGGACGTCGGCGGCGGGGCCGGGATGTCCGGGGTCGGTGACGGTGTGGCGGTGGTGGTCCGTGCAGCCGAGGGTGTCGTGGTCTGCCGGATGCCCTCGTCCACGCTGGCAGGGGTGCTCAGCGGTTGATCTTTGCTCTCGGAACTCAGGCCCGAGAACAGTCCGACGGCGGCGATGACGCCCACAATCGGTAGCGCGATCAATCCGAGCCGCGCCAGCGCCGGTCGGTGCGAGACGACCGGTGCAATGCGGTCGACGTCGACGCGCGCAGCGTGCACGGCCGCCCCACCTGCAACGACGAGTTCTGGTTGCTCGGGGACGATGATCGGCAGCTGCAGAAACCGTTCGAGTGTCGTGCGGACCAGAGGGACATTGCTCGTACCGCCGATGGCGATGACCGCGTCGGGATAGAACTCGGCTTCGAGCCCCAGTTGGCGGACCGTGGTGGCAGCCTGTTCGGTGGCCCGGGCAATCGACAGCTCGAAGATGTGGCGCTCGAGAAGAATGTGCTCGCCGTCGGGCGTGCTCGTGGTCTCGTGCGTGGACAGTGCCTCTTTGATGCCACGGCAGAATGCCGTCAGAGCAGTGTCCTCGTCGTGTGTGTGCGGCTCCCGCACGATGCCGAGGCCCAGTATGTGTTCCCGAACCACCGCATCGAACGAGGCTCCGCTGATTGCTGTCGTACGAGTCGAGCCGTAGGAGCGGCCGGATTCGACGTCGACGATGTCTATGTCGACACCGGTCTCGCCTGCGTCGAACAGGGCGATGGTGCGGTGCTGGCTGGCCAGGCCGGGACGCAGGTACTCGAGGGCAGCGTCGGTCTCGTCGATCAGATGTACGTCCGAGACGTATTCCTCGGCCAGAGCCTTCGTGATGCGATCACGCTCGTCGGCGGTCCGGTATGCAATGCCCAGTGATTGCGGCGCGTCCGGGCGGTCGACGATTCCGCGAACGACCCGCGCGACGTCCTCGGGGGAGGGGGAGAGCTGCCAGTCGTCGAAGGGAGCGGCGTCTGTCCACGTGCCGTCTTCGGTCGTCCGAGACGTGCGGATGCCGCACGTTCCCAGGGACACACCTACCGACGAACGCATCTCCAACCGGCCTCTCCTGTACGACGACGTGGACACTGTACCGTCTCGAGGTTTGATTAGAGGTCCAAAACAATCCGAACGTCAGGTCGAGGGTGTTCGACGGGCCGCCTCCGACCCCAATACGACGGACCTCACGACCGGCGACCCGGTGGTGTCAGAGCGGCAGCGATGTCTCTGTCAGTCCGACCCCGCCGGTGCCCCGCAATTTGCGGAACCATTCGAGACCGAACGCAGTGGTCAGTTGCTCGATCGGCATTGCGAGAAACGGCCCGAAATCGCCGACCTGCGTTTCGTGCGCTTCCATCGCGGCCCGCTTGGCCGCGATGACGCTCGACACGTCCACGACAGTGGTGATTTCGGTTTCCGGCAGTCCGAACGACTCCATGTCCGGTGGTGACGCCTCTTCGCTCCAGTGGGGATTGGCTTCCATCAACCTGCGCATGTGGTCACGGTTGGTGGTCGTCTCGTACACGTACGGCGTCTCGGCGATCTCGGCGGCGCGCTTGCCGACGACGTGCACCTGAATGTGGTCGGGGTGGCCGTATCCACCGTTCGGGTCGTAGATGGTGACGACGTCGGCCTGCTCCTCGCGCAACACGTCGGCCAATCGCCCAGCCGCGGTGTCGACGTCGACATTGCAGAACGCCTCCGGGTTGCCGTTCTCCGGTGTGCCGGCCATTCCGGAATCGGCATAGTGCAGGCGAACGACGCGCGCGACCCCCAGGACGGCAGCCGAACGGTCCAATTCGATGTGTCGGCGCGCGGCCAACGTCTCTCCGTCGGCGAGGATGCCGTCGGGATATTCGCCGACGGCACCGTCGGTGGCCGTCACGAGTACGACGCGGTGGCCGGCGTCGGCCGCGAGCCGCATGACGCCGCCCGTGCCGAACACTTCGTCGTCGGGATGCGCGTGGAAGCAGACCAGAACACTCATGGCGTGAATGCTTGCACGTCGAAGTGGGTGCGGCCCAGTCGGCGGGCCAATACGATCTATGGGTGACCACACGGCGGTCGGCCTCGATACGTTCGTATTGGCGGGATTCGCGAGCGGATCGGTACTGTCGCGCACTACATCCGGTGGGGATCTTCTTCGCTCTGGTGTTCTTCGCGCTGTCGATGACTCCGTCTCTGCTACCTCGTGTGTGGTACCTGCAGGCGGTGGCCACGGGGATCAGCGTCGCGATCGGGTACGGCGTGGGGTGCCTCGTTGCCTGGGTGGTCCGGCGCTGCGGAGTGTCACCGAACTGGTCGGAGCAGTGGCGTCGACGTGGGTGGTGGGCGTTGGCCGCGGCTGCGGTGGTGGTGATTCCGCTGTTCCTGATCTTGGGATCGTGGTGGCAGCAGATCGTCCGCAGGCTGGTCGGTGTGGAGGACCCCGGCAGACCCCTGTACATCGCGGTGCTGGTGCTCTCGTTGGTGGTAGCGGTGGCGGTGCTTGCTCTCGCCCGCCTGCTGCGCAGAGCGACTCGGGCACTGACGCGATGGGCGAAGCAGTACGTACCGAGGCCGTTGGCGAGGATCGCCAGCGTGATCGTGGTTGCCCTGCTGGTGGTGTTCGCCGTCAATGGTGCCCTGATCCGGGGGATCGTGGCCGGCGCGGAGAAGTCGGCGTCGACCGCCGACCGCGGCAACCACGAGGGTGTGGAAAAGCCTGATGCAGCAGAACTGTCGGGGTCCGATGCGTCGAACGAGGACTGGGATTCGCTGGGGCAGGAGGGGCGACGCTTCGTGGTCTCCGGGGCATCGCCCGACGAGATCAGTGACTTCACCGGAAGGCCTGCAGTGCAACCGATCCGCGTGTACGCCGGTGTCGAGTCGGCCGAAACGGTCGAGGGTGTGGCAGAGCGGGTGGTGGCCGAACTCGAACTTACCGGCGCATTCTCACGGGCCGTGCTCGGTGTCGCGACCACCACCGGACGTGGCTGGGTCAACGAATCCGTCGCCGGCCCTCTCGAGTATCTGTACGACGGAAATTCGGCGATTGCGTCGATGCAGTACTCGTTCCTGCCGAGCCCGATGGCATTTCTGGCCGACCGGCAGACCCCGCAGGATGCCGGACGAGCCCTCTTCGAGGCGATCTACGCGGTGTGGAGCGAACTCCCGGAAGATTCACGACCCAAGTTGGTGTTGTTCGGCGAGAGCCTCGGTGCCTACGGCGGGCAGGATGCATTCAGCGGTGCGCAGGACATGATCGCTCGTATCGACGGCGCTCTGTGGGTCGGCAACCCCAATTTCACGCCTCAGTGGGCGCGTATCACGAGCGGACGCGACGCCGGTTCCCGCGAGATCCTGCCTGTCATCGACGGCGGAGAGCACGTGCGATTCGCGAGTTCGTCCGGGGATCTCGACATCGGTGGTCCGTGGGAAGAGCCGCGAATCGTTTACTGGCAGCACGCATCCGACCCGATCGTGTGGTGGTCACCCGATCTGATCCTCGGCAGGCCCGACTGGCTGCGGGAACCCCGCGGCACCGACGTCGATCCGGGAGTGCAGTGGTTCCCGTTCGTGACGTTCTGGCAATTGACCTTCGACCAGGTGTTCTCCACCGACGTCGACGACGGGCACGGCCACAGCTACGGAGCCGACGCAGTGCGCATGTGGGCCGACATTCTCGAACCGGCGGGATGGTCCGACGCCGACGTCGAGCGGCTGTACGAGAAAATGGCGGGTTGACATCGGTGCCGGAGAACGACGAGGTCGGCCAGGTGTTGGAGCTGGAGCGGCAGCTGCAGCGGGCCGAGACTCGGGCTGACAGAAGCAGATTCGTGGCGCTGCTCGCGGACGATTTCGTCGAGATCGGAGCATCGGGGGTGGTGTGGACCAAGCAGTCGATACTCGAGCTGTTGGGCGGAGAAAGTGCGGACGACGGCATCATCGAGGTCCACGATCTCTCCGGACGGATACTGGACGTGGGTGTCGTTCTGGTGCAGTGGACGTCACGACGGTCGGGACGTCGAGCCCGTCGATCGTCGATCTGGCGACGCACCTCCGATGGATGGGAACTGGTGCATCACCAAGGCACACCTGTGGTCGACGGTCCGCCGGATCGGACGGGGTAGCCGAACCCGGGGACGCAGAGTGGATTTCTGCGTCCCCGGTTGCAGGGTCAGGCAGTCACGACGACGAATTCGTTGGGCGTGACATCGAGTTGCTTGCTCTCGGTGACGTTTCCGGAGGTGAGGTCGACGGCGTGGATGCTGTTGCCGGCCGGTTCGGTGACGTAGGCGGTGTCACCCGCGATGGAGATGCCGGGGTGGGCGTCCTGGTATTTCGCGGGACCTTCCCAGGCGTCGATGACGGGGTACGAGGCGGTGAATGTCTTTGTCGTCGGGTCGAATACGTGGACTGCGCCGTCCGATCCGATGATGTAGGCCAGGTCGCCGGGGCCTCGGGCGACTCCGCGCCAGGTGTATTCGGCACCGTCGGGGAGCTTCACGACGTCGAGGGTCTTGGCCGCGGGGTCGATGACGGTGACCGCGTGCAGGAGTGAGCCCTCTGCGTCCGGGTCGTCCTTGTAGTCTCCGACGATGAGGGGGCTGGTCTCGCTCACATACGCGTTGCCCGTCCGTCCGTAGGGCTGGTCCGGAGCGTCGAGCTTGGTTATCTGGCCCTTGTCGTAGATCAGAGCGCCGTTCTCGCAACCGAAGACGACGATCTCGCCTTCCGCTGTTCCCTCTCCGTGGACGCCGGGGCACTGATCGTTTTTGGCGACGACCGCTCCCGATGCGTCACGAACCTCGATGCCGGTGCGGCCGTTCGAGTTCCCGACCGTGGTGAGAAACGTGCCGTCTTCGAGGACGATCGAGACGCCGTGGTGCGCGTCGACACCGGGGATGCTCTCGGTCTCCGGGAGCCCGTCTGCGGATTCGAGCGCTGCGGTGTCGAAGATCGTGGTGTCGCTGGTGCCGTCGGCGTACAGGATGGTCTTGCCGCCGTGTCGTACGACGTGACCGGGCTTCTCGGCTTCGAAGACGGTGTCGGTCAGTTGCGGTTGCTCGGTCGTCCCGGCCGCGGTGTCGAGCACACGGAAGCCCTCGCTCGTGGTGACCATGACGTTGCGGTCGTCGCCGGCGAGGTTGAGGCGCGTGTACTCCTCGGAGTCGAAATCAGCGACGGTCTCGAACGTCTCGGCGTCGAGCACCCGAAGGCCGCCTTCGTAGGACACTGCGACCCGTGGCCCGGCCGCAATCGATGTGGATTCGGCGGCGGGGGTGGTGCCGGAGGAGCAGGCCGCCAGGGTCGCTACCGCACCGAGGGCGAGCGCGGTGACGCTCGCCCTTCGAAAATCGTTGATACGCATGATTGTTCCTTTTCTGTGTGACGAATCGGTCAGCTGGTGAGTCCATCGGAGATGCGCTCGGTGTTGACGCGCATCATGGTGAGGTAGTCGGGGGCACCGCCGTCGGGTGCGGTGAGGGATTCGGTGAACAGTTCGATCACAGTGACGCGAATGTCGGCCTCACTCGCCAAGGCCTGGACGAGACGATCCGGAGATGACGATTCCGCGAATATCGCAGGAACACCGGTCTTTTCGATGGCTCCGACGAGTTCGGCCAGATCGGAAGCAGACGGTGCCGCCAGGGTGGTGCCGCCGGGAATGGCTGCCCCGATCACCGTGAAATCGAAACGGTTTGCGAGATAACCGAATACATGGTGATTGGTGACGAGTGCGCGGCGCTGATCCGGGATCGCAGCGAAGGTGGCGCTCATGTCGTCGTCGAGCCCCTTCAACTGCAGCCGGTAACCTGCTGTGCGGTCGCTGATTTCGGCAGAATCGACACCGTCCAGCTCGGCGAGCGCCGGCTCGAGGGCGTCGACGACGGCTGTCATGCGCGCGGGATCGGTCCAGAAGTGCGAATCGGGACTGCCTGCGGCGTCCCCTTCCGTGTACTCGAGGACGTCGATGGCGTCGCCCGCGACGAAGGTGGGCACGTTCTCCGCCGTTGCCTCGTCGAGGTGTTGCTGTAGACCTTCCTCGAGGCCGAGACCATTGGAGACGATCAGGTCTGCCGTGCGTAGGCGGGCACCTTCCTGCGCCGAGATCTCGAAGGAATGCGGGTCGGCGTTCGGCTTCATCAGCGTCACCACGTCTGCCTCGTCGCCGACGAGCTGCTGCACGACGTCGCCGAGGATGTTCGTCGACACGATCACCACCGGGCGGTCGTCACCGTCGGCGGAGCAGCCGCTCAGGCACAGTCCGATTGCTGCGGCCACCGCCACTGCCGATGAGAAACGGCCGACGCGTCCGCTCGTCATCGTCCGGTCTCCGCGGTGAAGGCCGGTTCGGTCGCGGTGTCGAAGGTCCGCGCTATGCGGGCACCGTCGGCGTAGTCGATTTCGTACAGCCGTCGTTCGGTCGGGGCGCTGAGATAGGCGCGCTGATCGTCGGCGACGAGAGTCGGGGACGCGCCGGCCTCGAGTGATTCGGCCACCAGCGGTTCGGTTTCGGCCAGAATTGCACCGTTGTTGCCGTCGAGTATCAGGACTCGGCCATCCTCGGTGAGGGCCAGCACGTGCTCGTCCGCATCGTCCACGGCGGTGACGTGCACCAGGGGTGCCGGTGCCGGGAGTAGGGACCACGACCGTTCGCGGGTATCCAGCATCCAAATGCCCTCTGCACCGGCAGAACCTGCGACCGTGGGGCGGCCCTCGCGGTTGTCGAACGACGTCGCTGCCGCGGCGGTAGCGCCGGCCGGGTAGGGGATTCTCTCGACCGCCAATTCGTCACCGGTGGCCGAGGCGAGCAGTGCGCCGTCTGCGCACTCGATCACGGCACCGACCCTGGTGGTGATCGTGCCGCGGGCCTGCGGGCACGGCTCGACCGGCCCGGTGCGTTCGCCGTCGGCGGTGTACCCGACGACCGAGGTCGACGGACCGGAGCCCTCGGTCACGAGCGCGAAAGTGCCGACGGGAACGACCGTTCCGGCACCGGGCGTGGTGACCTTTCGGAATCGTTCCACGACTGTGCCTTTCGACAGGGCCTCGGTGTCGAGCAGCACAGCCTCGCCGGAGTCGGCAAAGAACAGTCCGGTACCTCCCGAAGTCGAAAGGTTGGACGTGGCAACGGTTGCCGAACCTGAGCCGCCGACCGTGCCGAGCAGTCGAGGCTCGCTGCGGTAGTAGTGAAAATGGTCGACGTGGTCCCAGGTCCAGACCCCGCTGTCGACGATCTCGACGCCCGCGTCGGTCTGCACGAACAGGTAGCGGCCGTCGGTGTGCAGAGCCTGCGGGGCTCCGATGGTCCCGAGATCGGTGACGGTGTCGTCGAGCAGATCGCGATGGGACACCCGCCCCGTCGGGTCCACGGACGTGAGCCCGAGCCGCGGTTCGGCGAGTTCGGCGGCACCGGCTATTGCCCCGTGGCCTTCGCCTGCGGGTTCGTCCGTGCGTGGCAGGTTCGTCTCCGAGGAACAGGCCGTCGATGCGAGAACGAGGGCACCGACGGCGATTGTGGTGGTCAGGATGCGGGTGCGCACGTGTTCCTTTCGGGTGAAGTGGGGCGAGGACGGATGGCGGTGACGGCACTGCGTATCGCGTACGACAGGCCGGACACCGCGATCGCGGTCGCCGCCACGGAGGCACCGGCGGCGGTGGCCGCGTGCCAGGAGATCAGTAGGCCGCCGAATACGGACAGCACGCCGAGGGCGGCCGCCACCAGCATTCGAGTGGGAATGCGGGTGGTCCACTGCCCGGCGGCGACGGCAGGGGCGAGCAGGAGTCCGACGACCAGCAGCGAGCCGACGGCTTGGTACGACGCGACGACTGCCAGCGTCACGAGTGCGACGAGAACTGCTTGAGCCGAGCGCGGCCCGAGTCCGAGCACCGAGGCAATTCGGGGGTCCAGCGCAACGGCGACCAGCGGTCGATGAAACAGCGCCGCGACAGCAACTCCGAGTGCGGCCGCTCCTGCCAGGAGATAGAGGTCCGTGTGCGAGATGGCAAGAATGTCGCCGAACAGTATGGACGTGGCGTCGGTGGCGAAGCTCCCCGAGTGGGAGATGACGATGACGCCGAGCGCCAACATGGACACGAACAACATCCCGATGCTCGTGTCGTAGGACAGTGTTCCGCGGCGTTGCAGCGCGGTGATCCCGAGGCTCATGGCGACCGCGCTCAGTGCGCCGCCGATCATCACCGGAACTCCGAGAACGGTCGCGAGAGCGACACCGGGCAGCATTCCGTGTGCGAGCGCCTCACCCAGAAATGCCATGCCGCGGATCACCACCCACGTTCCGACCACCCCGCACAGCACGGCGACCAGGGCTCCGCCGAACAGGGCGCGTTGTACGAAACCGAGGTCGAACGGCTCGAACAGCGCGTCGATTGTCTGAAATGGCACATTCGGGAGCTTAATGAGATTGATAACGATATTCAAAATCGTATGGTGGCAATGTGAACACCTCAGCTGTCAGCGCGTCGTCCCAGTTCGCTCGCCTCCGGGGCGTCCGCGTCGAGTTCTCCGGCCACACGGCACTCGCAGGCGTCGATCTGGACCTGCTACCCGGTCGGCTCACGGCCATCGCAGGGCCGAACGGTGCCGGCAAGTCCACGTTGCTCGAGGTGGTCGCCGGCACCCGGCCACTGACGGGCGGGACCCGAAGCGCAACTCGCGCAATTGCATTCGTTCCGCAGCGCGCTGCTGTGCCGGATCGGTTGCCGTTGACCGTATGGGACGTCGTGGCAGTGGGTGCGTGGGGACGCCTCGGCCGGTGGCGTCCGATGAACACCGAGGCTCGGGCATCGGTGCGCGACGCTCTCGAGCGCCTCGACATCGCGGAACTGACCGGCATGCCGTTCGCCGACCTGTCCGGAGGGCAGCGTCAGCGGACCCTACTGGCGCAGGGTGTGGCCCGCCGGGCCGATCTCCTGTTGCTCGACGAACCCACGACAGGTCTCGACGCCGCCAGTGGACAACGGATTCGAGCCGTCATGCGTGAGGAGACGATGCGCGGAGTTGCCATTGCGTGTGTGTCTCACGATCCCGAGGTGTTGGCCGCGGCCGACCGAGTCGTGCGACTCGAGGACGGTCGAATCGTGTCCTGACGGATACGCGCGTCGGGTGCTCTCACCGCGCTGCCAACGCGGCTCGCAATCCCGCGCGGTCCAGTTTGCCCGGGCCTCGGGTCGGCAGTGCGTCGACGAGGAACAGCTCCCGCGGTGCAGCGGTGGCATCGAGCGACTGCTCGACGTGAGAGCGCAACTCCGCCAACGTCACCGGCGCAGAGGCAACCACTGCTACCACCACCTTCTGGCCGAGGCGCTCATCCGGCAATCCGACGACAGCGCACTCGCGGACAGCGGGATGCGTTGCCAGCGCGGCTTCGACCACCTGCGGTACGACGGTCAAGCCGCCCGTCGAGATGGCCTCGTCGAGTCGACCGGTGATGCTCAGCACCCCGTCGATCATCGTGCCTGCGTCGTCCGTGCGGAACCATCCCGGCTCGGCGAACGCCGGGTGATCGGGTAATCCGCGATAGCCCGAGGCCAGAGTCCGCCCGCCCAGAACCACTCGTCCGTCGTCGATCCGAACGACGGTGCTGTGCAACGGAACTCCGTCGTACACACAGCCGCCCGCGGTTTCGCTCATGCCGTAGGTGCGTACCAATCGAACGCCCGCGGCAATGGCTCTCTCGCGCAACGGAATCGGCGTGGCAGCGCCGCCGAGCAACACGGCGTCCAGTGATGCCAGTGCAGCAGTGGCCTCGGGGTTCTCGAGTGCTTTGACCAACTGGCCGGGCACCAGGGAGGTGTAGCGCAGCGGACCCGACATCCGTCCCACGGCCTCGATCAACGCGGCCGGGTCGAAGCCGGCAGATACGTCCATGATCACCGGCGACGTGCCGGCGAGCACGCTGCGCAGCAACACCTGCATCCCGGCGATGTGGTGTGCGGGCAACGCCAGCAGCCATGAGCCGGGCCCGCCGAGTCGCTCCTCTGTTGCCGTCGCCGACGCGACCAGTGCGGACGCAGAAAGCATGGCACCCTTGGGAATTCCCGTCGTCCCCGACGTCGCGACGACCAATGCGACGTCGTCGTCGATGGGGGTTCCGGGGGCCAACGCGTCGTGCAGGCGACGGATCTCGCGTGGATCGTCGGCGGGGACGGGGAGGACGGCCGGGCCGTCGCCGGCCAGCAGACGGCTCAGCCGCGGCAGGATGTCTGCCGCGGCCGAGCCTGCTGGAATGGGAACGCTCTCGAGCACACTGGCGAGATTAGTCCTTGCGCCGGATCGTGAACGGGTCGGCCAGAGGCCAACCCCCGGCGGCGAGGTTCGCGCGCACCCGATTGACGTCCTCTTCTCGGGGCAGCTCGTTGGTGACCTTGGTGATGGTGACGGAAATTCCTGCCTTGTCGGCAGGTAGCTGGCCGTCGGCGATGAGGGCATCCATCACCGACTGCACTTCGTCGTCGGACAGTCGCCGATTCAGAAGGGCAAGGAGGGGAACGTAATCCGCTTCGGGTACCCCGTCGGGATACCCGCCGCGGAGCCACTCGACGATCGAGTGGAGGAACGACGGGACCGCCATGGTCTTACAGGGCAGCCGGATCCGCGAGCGGCCAGCCACCGGCGGCCAGTCGTGCCGAGACACGGGAGATGTCCTCGGCCGTCGGCTCGGCGTCGATCTGGTCGCGGATGTACGTCGCGATCTCCTCGGTCGAAATGGCCCCGTCGTCGAGTGCGCCGGTGGCGGGAGAAACCAGTTCGAGAACGATCTCCTGCACCTGTGCGTCGGTGAGTGCGGCGCGGCGCAGAAGGGCGACGAGCGGGAATCGGTCCTTGGGCGGAACGCCCTCGGGGTATCCGGCTCGGAGCCATTCGAGCACCGAGGCCGGGAAAGCGGTCTTGGTGGAGTCGGTCATGAGAGCTGTACCCCTTCTCGGGTGTGTCAGAAGACGGAGATGCCGAATGTGCTGTCGAGGAAGTTCTTCATGATGAAGAGAATTCCGGCCACGATGGCGACGACGACCACTGCGAAACAGAGGACGGCCGCGGCAGTGGCCACTGCCGGGCGGGCCACGCGTGTGGTGCCCGAGGCAGTGGCCTCGTCCGAGGGCTCACCGACCGAGAGTGCCTTGAGTCCGAAAGCGAAGATCGCGGGCAGTCCGGCACCGAGCAGCAGGCCGACGAGAACAACCTGCCAGAGCGAATCGAGTGTGTGCTTCAGGGTTTCCATGATGTTCAGACCTTCGCGGGGGAGTCGGTTTCGGCGGCGGCAGGAACGAGTCCGCCGTCCCATTCGGCGTTCACGTTGTCCGGATCGACGGGTTCGCGGCGCGAGCGGATGTACATGACGGTGGCCAGGCCGACGAGGATGGCGAAGACCACGAGGATGCCGGGCAGACCGCCGATCGTGTGGGCGAGCAGCCAGCATGCGGCGCCGACCACGCCGGCGAGCGGCAGGGTGATGACCCAGGCGACGGCCATGCGTCCTGCGACGTTCCAGCGCACGGCGGCACCGGGCTTGCCGAGTCCCGATCCGAGGATCGAGCCGGTCGCGACCTGCGTGGTCGAGAGCGGGAGGCCGAGGTGGCTCGACGTCAGAATGATTGCCGCAGATGAGGACTCGGCTGCCATGCCCTGCGGGGATGCGATCTCGACGAGGCCCTTACCGAGGGTGCGGATGACGCGCCAGCCGCCGAGGTAGGTGCCCAACGCGATGGCGAGGGCGCACGTGACCTTGACCCACAGGGGCATTTCGGCGTCCGGCGAGACGGTCCCGTAGGCGACGAGCGCCAGGAAGATCACGCCCATCGTCTTCTGGGCGTCGTTGGTGCCGTGGGCGAGGGAGACGAGTGAGGCCGAACCGATCTGGCCCCAACGGAATCCGCGCTCCTTGGATTTCTCGGGAACTGCGTTGGTGATGCGGTAGATGATCCAGGTGCCGACGGTGGCGACGAGGCCGGCGACGATGGGGGCCAGTACGGCGGGCAACACGATCTTGCTCCACACCCCGTCCCACACGACGCCGCTGGTTCCCAGGCCCGCCATGGTGGCACCGATGAGGCCGCCGAACAGTGCGTGCGAGCTGCTCGACGGGATGCCGAGCAGCCAGGTGGCGAGGTTCCACAGAATGCCGCCGACGAGGCCGGCGAAGATGATGGTCAGCAGGGCCTGGCCGCCGGTGTCGCCGAGATTGACGATCCCCTTCGCGACGGTGGCTGCGACCTCTACGGACAGGAAGGCGCCGACCAGGTTGAGGACGGCAGACAGGGTGACCGCGACCTTGGGCTTCAATGCCCCCGTTGCGATCGACGTCGCCATGGCGTTGGCGGTGTCGTGGAAACCGTTGGTGAAGTCGAAGGCCAGGGCCGTCACGACCACCACGAGAAGCACGAGAAATTCAGCGCTCACGGTGGAAAGTGTGGGACACGAACGGTCATTGGAGGAAATTTCTTGCGAAGTGTTCTTCTCGGGTGCCGCGAAGTCGTCTCCAGTTCACCTCCAGTTCACCTTTTTGCCTTATATGTCCACTTCGTCTGTGGCGTAGCGCACGGCGGTGGTCTCCTCCGGTCGAAGCATTGTGGAACAGTGGACGACGTGAAGGGATCGGGTATGGATGATGCGGTGTCGGCCGCCCTGTCGTACTTCGATTCCGTCGACCCGGCTCTTGCCGCCGACGCCCGGCTCGGGTGGGACGGACTGGCCGCGGTGTCGCCGCCTGCGGGGCCGACACAGCATTCCGTACAGACATTTCTGTGGATCTATCTGCGCCACGCGGCCGAGGGCCCCGACCGGGCCGTCGACATCGCCCGTGCGCTCGGGGATCTGCTCGAGCGGCTGGGACGCGTCGCGTATGCGGAGATCGCACGCAGCGGCGTGACGGATGAGCTCGTACGTGCCACCGACGATGCGATCTGGCTGCAGCAGTATCGCGCCGCCACCGAGCAATCCGGTATCGGAGCAGTCGACACCGAGTTGGTGACGTGGCAGGACGCTCCGACCGGGGTCGAGCGGGCCATCGTCGAAAAGATCGGTGAGACACTCGAAGTGGCGACCATCGCCGGTGAGTTCGAGCCGTCGAAGCCCGGTGGCCGACCACTGGGAGTCACCGCACGGGCGACGCGTCGCCGCGGCGTGACCGACGCGGTGCTGACCTCGGATCAGGGCAAGAACGACACCGACGACGTTCTGCTCGAACAACTTCTCGACCACCGCATCGAACTGTGGAGCAGTTACAGCGCTCCACGCGCCGAGCTCTACCTGGGCTTGCGCGAGGCGCTGCACGAGGCGGCCGAGCCGGTGTACGGGTGCGTGCGCAGACTCGAGAGCTTCATCGGCTGCATCGGCGACGGCGTGGCGCTGACCGATGCCGGGTATCTGCCGGACGATCTGGTGGCGCGGATCGCTCGCACCGTCTTTCCGGTAGCCGAGCGTCCGCAGTTCGTCGGACGCGAACTCGATACCGACAAGGTTCTCGCTCTCCGGCGTCTGGTGATGCGACTTCGGTTGATGCGGCGGTCCGCAGGCAGGCTGGTACCGACGACGCGCACCCGGCAGCTGAGCTCGGACGGATTGTGGCGCGTGCTCACCGGGGGAATCGTCGGCAGCGACTACCACCCCGACTCGATCGCTGCTGAGGTTCTCCTGGCCCGGATGATCCTGGGCAACGACATCGCCGACGCGCAGGCGACGGCCGACGATTCGGCTCGACTGTTGCGTGCGGAGGGATGGACCCACGCGGGGGAGGAGCCGGAGTCGGAGCACGCCGAGACTCTGGCGGACACGTTGATCGCAGAACTCGACGCTCTTGGAGCGTTCCGCTCGGCCGACAACCGCGTCGCAACCGACGAAGGCGCACGGGTGGCCGCGGCTGTGTTGCGTCATCGGCTCCTGCACACGCGCTTCCCGGCATTGTGACGAGCTCGAGATGGGGTTTGCCTGCGGTCTGCCGCTCGTGCACGGTTAAACTCGGTTCCACCCGGGTCGAGAGCGTGCCCGGATGTCGGCTGCGAGGAGATGCTGGTGGACGGTGAGGTGCACGACACCGCACGCTCCCAGTCCCGGCGGCAGAGCGACTCGGCTCGCCGCTACCTCGATCTGGAAGCAACCACACCCGCGTTGCGCTCCACCGTCGAATTCGCGGCACGCAGTGTCGGATTCGCCATCGCCCAGCTGAACGTGTTGGACGAGGACACCCAGTACACATTGGTCAACATCGGCGGTCCACCGATGTCCACCGTGGTTCGGGCCGACACCCTGTGCGACGACGTGGTGCGCACGGGAGTGCCTGCGGTCGTCGCCCATGGCCGGGTCGATGCGACCACCCGGCAACGCGCGCTGCTCGACGAGAACGGCATCGAGTCCTATGCCTCGGTTCCGCTTCGCGGACGAGAAGGTCTGGTGATCGGCACTCTGTGTCTGCTCGACCGCACTTCGAGGCCCCTCTCCAACGACCAGATGCAGGAGCTCGAACAGTTCGCGTCCGTCCTCGAGGAGCAGCTCGATCTGCATCGGCGGGTCGGCTCGGGATCCACCCGACTCGGCAGCGACAACGACATCGCCGACTCCCTCGCCGACGGTCACATCGTGCCGTGGTTCCAGTCGATCGTGGACCTACGGACAGAGGAGATAGTCGGCTTCGAGGCATTGGCGCGCTGGCACCATCCCACTCGGGGTCTGGTGGTGCCCGCGGACTTCGTGCCGTTCGCCGAGGCGAGTGAACTGATCATCGACGTGGATCTGAGCGTGCTCGCGCAGGCAGCCGTGGAGATGAAGAAGTGGCACGTACACCGACCGGACCTGCGGCTGACCGTCAACATTTCCGGACGTCATCTGGCGCATCCGGACGGCGTCGGCCAACTCGAACGCGCGATCGCGTCGACCGAGGTGTCGCCGAAATCCATTTCGCTCGAACTCACCGAGACCTCGTCGGTGACGCCAGGGCCGTTGTTGCGCAAGCACATCGACGACGTGCACCGGCTGGGTTTCCGCGTCCTGCTCGACGACTTCGGCTCCGGCTGGTCGTCTCTCGAACGCTTGGTGACGTTGCAACCGGACGGCATCAAGATCGACGGACATCTGACGCGGTTCATCGACACCGTGGCCGGTCGGGCGATGATCAAGTCGTTGGCCTCGGTCGCCAAGGATCTGGAGCTGACGATGATCGTCGAGGGGATCGAGAGTCGAGCTCAGGCCGACGCCGCTCTCGATCTCGGATGCACTCTGGCGCAGGGATATCTGTGGTCGAGGCCGCAATCGGCGTCGGCGGTACTGCGAACCGTCTCGGGTGGCTAGCGAGTATCCCGGCGGAGTGGGTGGTCCTGCGGAATCTGCACCAGCACGATGGGGATTCCATCGGGATCCTCGATCCACATCTCGATGAGTCCCCAGGGTTCGGTGGTCGCCGCCCGCACGATCGCAATGCCGGCCTGCTCCAATTCCGATGTGGCAGAATCGATGTCGCGCACCTGCAGCCACAGTGCCCCGGAGAACGAACCCGGCTCCTCGGTGCCACCGTGCGCTGCGATCTCGATCAACCCTTGGCCTGCGAACAGCACCGTGCCGCCGGGATATTCACGGCACACCGCAAGAGACAGGCCGTCTCGATAGAACTCGAGGGTCTTCCGGTAGTCGACCGGGCGCAGGATGGTACGTGCAGCGAGGATGTCCACCTCGCATGGATATCACGCAACCGACCATCACTGCCGCAGGATGGTCACAGCGAGAGTGGAGCCTGCGGAACGACCCGGATCAGTGGCATCGATCAGTGGCATCACAGCACCGTCGTGACGATCCGGTTTCCGCCGGCTGCTTTGGCCTCGTACATCATCGAGTCCGCCACCCGCATCGCCCGCGTCACGAGGTCGAGGTTCTGCTCCCACAGGGGTGAACTCGCGTGCAGGATGGCTGCCCCCACGCTGACCGTCACGGCGACGCCGTCGTCGGGATCGCGCATGGCTCGTCGAACACCATGGATCAACGCATCGATGTGCAGGCGCGACGTCGAGACCACGGCGAGGTATTCCTCGCCGCCGGTGCGCGCGATCACGCCGTATCTCCCCATGTGTGCGCCCAGACGCTCGGCGACGCGAACGATGACGGCGTCTCCCTCCTCGTGCCCGTAGTCGTCGTTGACGGCTTTGAAGCGATCGATGTCCACGACCACGACGGCCGAGCAGCGATCCTCCTCGCGGCCGAGCAACCAGACGTCGTGGATCACCGATTCGAGCCCGCGCCGATTCAGCAACCCGGTGAGCGGATCGAGCAACGAACTGCGGGCGTCGTCGGTCAACACGGTGACCAACAGATGCGAGGTGAGCGGCACCCCGGCGATCGCGAGCAACACCACGTCGGTCCGGAAGATCAGTGACGCGACGTCCACGTCGCCGGTGCGGTACGTCGCCGCCGCGGCAACGACGGTGCACGCCACCGAGAAGATCAGGTGAGCCACCAGCCACCGTGGACTGACGAAGAACGTGCAGAACGTGCCGATGACGGCGAACAACGCGCACGTCAGGATCGCGTCGGCGATCGGGTTGACGAGGATCGACGACGCGGTGCCCAGATCGGCGAACACCGCGAATGCCACCACCCCGAGACGACCCGGGAACGGCTTGACGATCCACGCGGCCGCGACCGCCACCGCCATGACGACCAGGAATGCCTTCCAGCCGATCGCCGCGGCGTTCCGCGTGGCACCGTCGGAGAAGAGGGCCACCACCGCCAGAGCGCCGTAGTTCAGCGTCAGGATCGCCATCACCCATCGGATGAGTTTTCCGGTGGGCCGCGAGTTCTGGAAGTCCGCCATCCAGCGGTAGTCGTACGGCTGCGTGAACCAGGCCCACAGAGCACCCGCGGCAGTACCGCGATCGCGGTGATGCGAGTTCGGGGTCACGAAGCGTCAGAAATATCGAGGAAACGGCGACCAGTCGGGCTCGCGCTTCTCCAGGAACGCATCGCGTCCCTCGACGGCCTCGTCGGTCATGTACGCCAGCCGGGTGGCTTCACCGGCGAACAACTGCTGGCCGACGAGACCGTCGTCCTGCAGGTTGAACGCGTACTTGAGCATCCGCTGCGCCTGCGGCGACTTGGCGTTGATCTTCGCGGCCCACTCGATGGCGGTGTTCTCGAGTTCGGCGTGATCGACCACCTTGTTCACCGCGCCCATGCGGTGCATTTCCTCGGCCGAGTACGTCTCGCCGAGGAAGAAGATTTCTCGGGCGAACTTCTGGCCGACCATCTTGGCCAGGTACGCACTGCCGTAACCACCGTCGAAGCTGCCCACGTCGGCGTCGGTCTGCTTGAAGCGAGCGTGCTCGCGGCTTGCGAGCGTCAGATCGCACACCACGTGCAAGCTGTGACCGCCACCCGCTGCCCACCCGTTGACGAGGCAGATGACGACCTTCGGCATGAAGCGGATCAGCCGCTGCACTTCGAGAATGTGCAGACGGCCCGCGCGCGCCTTGTCGACCGTCTCGGCCGTTTCACCGTCCGCATACTGGTAGCCACTTCGTCCGCGAATACGCTGATCGCCACCGGAACAGAACGCCCAGCCGCCGTCCTTGCTGCTCGGCCCGTTGCCGGTGAGCAGCACCGTTCCCACGTCCGAACTCACGCGTGCGTGTTCTAGCGCGCGGTACAGCTCGTCGACGGTGTGCGGCCGAAAAGCGTTGCGAATCTCGGGACGATCGAACGCCACCCGCACGGTCGCGTCGGACACGTGGCGGTGATAGGTGATGTCGGTCAGATCTTCGAAGCCGGGAACGGGACGCCACAGTGCGGGAGTGAAGGTCACGTGGGCCAGCTTAACGGTGGCGAGGGCTGAATCCGCTGCGGCCGGGCGATGCAGCTAGCGTGCAGGTCATGACCGATCCGATGCAGCTCGACCGCAGTTCCGACCCCGATTACGACCACCACGGCGGCTTCCCGCGTTTCGTTCCGGCGAAGGTGGGGCCGGAATACGGACAGTTGCTCGAGGCACTGCGCACGGTCCAGGATCTCGCCGTGTCCACGTCGCTACCCGCAGACGTCACCGAGGCAGCCGCGAGCAAGACTCGAGAATTGATCGAGTTGTTGGAGCCGCACGTGGTCGCCGAAGGCAAGCAGACCGCGGGGCGGGTACCTGCTCTGCCGGGCCGGGGTTCGCTGCTGCTGCCGCCGTGGATCATCGAGAAATTCGCAGCCGACGGCGTCCGCAGCCGTGGCATGTTCCGTCGCTTCCACCTCGGTGGCAACGCCGCCGCGCACGGCGGCACCCTTCCGCTGCTGTTCGACGACCTCTTCGGCCTGATCCAACATGCGTACGGTCGGCCCATCAGCAGGACCGCATATCTGCACATCAACTACCGCAAGGTGACCCCACTGAACACCGAGTTGGTCGTCGAGGGTGCCGTGGACAAGGTGGAGGGTCGCAAGACGTTCATCAGCGCGAGGCTGACGGACCTGGACGGCAACCTGCTCGCCGACTGCGAGGCACTGATGGTGCAGTTGCTCCCGGGGCAGCAATGATTCCCCCGATCGACGATCTGCTCGACGGTGCGCACGTGCTCTCGATGCCGATGCGGACGAAGTTCCGTGGGATCACCACCCGTGAGGTGATGTTGATTCGTGGTCCCGGTGGGTGGGGTGAATTCTCTCCGTTCCCCGAGTACGACGACGTCGAGTCCGCCCCGTGGTTGGCGTCGGCGATCGAGGCCGCGTGGGAGGGCCCACCGAATGCGGTGCGTCGACGCATCGCGGTCAACGCGACCGTGCCCGCAGTCGACGCCTCCGATGTGGCGGGCGTGCTGAGCCGCTCACCCGGGGCCGAAACGGCCAAGGTAAAAGTGGCCGAGAAGGGGCAGAGCCTGGCCGACGACGTGGCTCGCGTTCGTGCGGTGCGCGAGCTGGTGCCGCGGGTGCGGATCGACGCCAACGGGGGCTGGACCGTCGACGAGGCAGTCACTGCGTTGGCTGCTCTCACTGCGGACGGGCCACTCGAATACGCGGAGCAGCCGTGCGCCACGGTCGCCGAGCTCGTCGAGCTGCGCCGCCGGGCTCCGGGAGTTCGGGTGGCCGCGGACGAGAGCATCCGCCGGGCCGAGGACCCGATGAAGGTCGTGCGGGCCGGCGGCGCGGACATCGCGGTACTCAAGGTCGCTCCGCTCGGCGGCATGCGCGCACTGCTCGAACTGGCCGGCGAACTGGGGGAGTACGGCGTGCCGGTGGTCGTGTCGAGTGCACTCGATTCGGCTGTGGGCATCGCCTCCGGGCTCGCCGCTGCCGCCGCGCTGCCGCATCTCGAATTCGCCTGCGGACTGGGGACGGGCAGCCTGTTCGTTCGCGACGTCGCACCGGCACCCGAGGTGGTCGACGGAACGTATCCGGTCCAGAGCGTCGAGCCGGATCCGCACGCGTTGATCGAACTCGGTGCCGACGCCGAGCGCACCCAGTGGTGGATCGAGCGAGTGCGGCGCTGCCACGCACTGCTGCGGTAGTGTTGCGCCCGGTCCGCGTGGGGCCGCCGACACATCTGGGAGGAAGTTCGAAGTGGTTGCTGCACTGAAGGATTCGCTGCTCGACGAGTCGAAGGCCGACGCTCTGCGCGTCGACGTGCTGGCATTGATCGACGCCGAGGTAGCCGACAAGAAGGGCGCCAGTGGCCTCGCGGTCAAGGGGGGCTACGGCGCAGTGAAGAAGGTCGGTCCGTCCTACATCGACAATGCGGTCTCGGCTCTGTGGCCCGATTTCGTCGACAAGCTCGATCCGTTCTGGCAGTCGTACAACGCCGCCCCGCAGGGCACGTTCGGTGAGTATCTCGCCGCCAACGGAGATGCCGCGTCCGACGCTCTGCTCTCGGTCACCGATGCGCGCATCGAGGAGACGGACAAGTCCGTCGTCAAGAAGTTCTACGGCAGCCTGCGTGGCTCGGCGAAGAAGAACGTCACCGAGGCACTGCCGCGCGTCGGCGATCTGGTCGCCAAGCACGTTTGAGCGGCTTCGCCGCATGTGAGTGGAAATTCGTAGCAGGCTACGAGGTGGGAGTGGAGCCCGCGGAACGACCCGAGGGCTCCACGCTCACATGCGCGTAGCGCTCAATCGCTCCCAATCGGCCTCGGTTTGGTCGGCGTAGAGTCGCGCGAATCGGCACAGTGCGACGTCGAGTTCATCGGAATCGCCCGTGTATCCCGAGATCATCGACGCGCCGCTGGTGCGAGCGTGTCCCTTCGCGAGTAGTCGACCCACCACCCGCGCGTAGTCCACCAGCGCGGGTGCATCGATCGACGAGAGATCGATCGTCCCCTTCATGTTGCGGAACTGCCGCACGTAGTACTGCCGTCCGGCGATCGTGCACCACCCCAGCAGTGGATCGCTGACCGTCTGCAGATCCTGCTGGTACTCCACCACGCGTTGTCCCTGATGGTCGTGCCAGGCCGATTCGCCGTGCACGTACGGGGCAAGCACCGACCGTCTGGCCTGCTTGAGCTGCAGGAACACGACGTCGTCCGCGCTGGTGCCTTCGAGCAGTGCCACGTACGCCCGGAGCCCGACACTGCCGACTCCGACGACGCGATGCGCGACGTCGATCAACGTGTATCCCCCCAGCACCCGACGCCAATGCGGGGTGAGGGTGAGCAGGTATTCGTCCAGTCCGACGGCCAGCAATTCCTCGTCCTCGGCCGAGATTCGGGTGGTGATCGGCGGCTCCTCGACGATCCTGCGAGTGCCCTCGTGTTCCTCGGTGAATCGCGGCAGGACGCGGTCACTGGTGCGTCGACGCGCTTTCTTGGTGGCGCGTTTGATCTCCTTGCGCAACGATCCCGCAGTGGCATCCCGTTGCAGTTTCTCGGCCGTCAACCGTTGGAACGACCGCGACATCAGCGGTTCGTCGGCGAGGCGCGCGACCTCGATTCGATACGCGGACACGCAGGCGGCGACGGCATCGCGGCACCGATCCTCGCTGCGTCCGTTCTGTCGGCCGGCCACCCAGATGCTCGCGGCGAGGCGTCGTAGATCCCATTCCCAGGCACCCGGGTGCGCTTCGTCGAAGTCGTTGAGGTCGATGACGAGGTCGCGTTCGGGGGAGGCGTAGAACCCGAAGTTTCCGAGGTGGGCGTCGCCGCTGATCACCGGATTGATACCGGTCGACGGCAGCATCGCTACATCCCGAGCCATGACGATGGCCGTGCCGCGCAGGAAGCCGTACGGGGATTCGACCATGCGCTCGAGGCGCGTGGGTATGAGCCATTCGATCCGGCCCTGGTGCGAGTACTCGATCTGCTGCACCGGGTCCGGGCGATCCGGCGGCGGTGTCCAGTCGCCCAGCGATGCGATCGGGACCTTGTCGCGCAGGCGTCGACCCAGCTCGTATCGTTCCGCTCGGGGGAGTGGCCGCGCACGCAACGACGCGTACGGCGCGCTGTCGACTGCTGCCGAGTCGGTGACGACGGTATGACCTTTTCCGGAGCCGGGCATGTGAAGTCACACTAATCGAGGGCTACGGGGCGGCTTTACCGAACTTCCAGTATCCGGTGAAGCAGATCCGAGACTTGGGTACGGAACGCTCGTTCACCAGGTATCTACGCAGGCCCGTCGCCAACCCCTGTTCCCCGGCCACGTAGACGAAAGGATCGCCGTCCGGAAGCTCGGCTTTCTGCACCGCGGCCAACGCGGCCTCGCCCGGCTTGGCCAGCGGGTTGGGGCGCACGATCCATTCGATGTCGACGCCTGCGTGCACGTCCTGCTTCTGGATGTCGGCCTCGGTGGGCACTTCGACGAAGGCCTTGACCCGAACGTCGGCCGGCAACGACCGCAGAATGCCGAGAATCGCCGGGGCAGCACTCTCGTCGCCGACGAGCAACTGCCAGCTCGATTGTCCCTCGAACGTGTAGATGCGGCCTTCGTCGAAGATCGCGACGCGATCGCCTGGGACCGCCCTGGTAGCCCACGATGACGCCGGACCACTGTGACCACCGGTTCCGCCGCCACCATCTACTTCGCCGTGTACCACGAAGTCCACATCCAGCGCCGGGCCGTCGCCGTACGTGCCCTCTCCCGCAGCGCGGTATCGGCTGACCGTGTAGTTGCGGACCGCCGGCTTGGTGTCTTTGGAGAACGTCAGATACTGGGCGTACCAGAGCATCGAGGTGGCGCTGGGGATGCGCGGCTCGTCCTGGCCCGCCTGCGGCAGGAACAGGCGAAACCAGTGGTCGTAGCCCATGTAGCGGAAGTTCGACAACGAATCGCCGCCGAGGGTCACCCGGATGAAGCTGGGGCTGATTCGCTCGCTCCCGAGCACGGTCAGGCGGTAGAACGCGGGGTTCTCCGGTTTGAGGTACTTACCCATGCCGCACAGGTTAGCCGACCCTAAGCTGTGATGGGTTTCCGTCGATCTCTCACTCGGGCCGACCGCGCCGGTAGCGCTGGACCACCTTGGCTCCGACGGGTACTGCGAACAGCATCATGAACACGCGGATCACCTGGGCGGCCACGACGAAGGTGACGTTCGCCCCGGTCGACGCGGCGATGGCCAGCACCGCGTACACTCCGCCGGGAGTGGTTGCGAGGTAGCCCTCGTAGCCGCTCGTCCCCGTCGCGGACGCCAGCCACAGGCCGAGCATCGCGCAGCAGACGGTGACGGCGATGATCAACATCAGCGATGCGGGCAGGACCCGCGAGATCGACTTCAAGCTGGCGACGGTGAACCGCAGTCCGGCCTGCCAGCCGATGACGATGTACGCCGCCCACAGCAACAGCGTCGGGACGGACGCGTCGAACGAGACGCCGAGCACGTCGGCGAGCGTGGCGATCATCAGCGGGCCGAGCAGGGCGGGGGCGGGCAGCCGGATCACCTTGGCCAGCATTACCCCGATGACGCCGCAGATCAGGACGAACGCAAGATCGATCCACAGCGCCTCGTGCACGTCGGCGGTGACCGAAGATTGTCCGGGTTGGGCGTCGAACACCAGGGTTGCGACCAGCGGCAGCGTTGTGGTCACCAGTACCACGCGCAGGTATTGCACCACCGCGACCACGCGTTCGTCGCCGCCCAACTCCTGGGTGATCGCCACCAGTCCCGAGGCTCCGCCTGCGACCAGCGCCAAGGAGCCGGTCAGTGAATCGATGTCTTTACGAAGCCCCAACAGCGCGCCGGCCGCGATCGACAGCAACAGGGTGCCGATGCATGCCAGCAGTACCGGCAGCCAGGTATCGCCCAGCGAGCTCAGAGTGTCGCTCTGCACGAGCGTGCCGATTTCGACGCCGAGGATTGCCTGCGCCGCCATGCCGAGTCTGCGGGGGAGCGGCGCTCGCTCGGTTCCGGTCGTCGGAGCCCATCCGGCGAGCGCGAACACGATCGCCACCAACAGTGCAACGAACAACGCAGCCGACGGCACGCCGAGCGCATCGGCCCCGACGGTCAGTGCGACCGTGACGAGAACCAGCAGCAGCCAGCGAATCAAGAAGGTCGCTCGATCTCGCGAACCTCGGGCGGCAGTCCCCACTCGGTACGGCCGAGTCGACTGAGCGGAGCGATGGTCTCGAACTCGGGCAGGCCGTCCTCGGCGAGAAATTCGGGTCGAACCGACACCGCGACGACGCTGCCCATGACGACGAAGCAGTTTCCCACCTCGACGACGCGGTGCAGGGTGGCTTCGATGGCGATCGGGGCCGCGGCTACCCGCGGCGGCGTGACGATCGCACTGGGTTCGCTCTCGATGCCGACGGCCTCGAACTCGCTGACGCCGTGCTCGAAGCTCGCCGAGCTGCCGTTGACCTGATCGACCAACGGTGCCGTGGCCAGGTTGACGACGAACTCGCCGGTGGCCTCGATGTTGCGCAGACTGTCCTTGCGGGTCACGGACGTGAACTGGACGACCGGCGGTTCCACGGACGAGACGGTGAAGAAGCTGTAGGGCGCGAGGTTCGCCACACCGTCGGCCGAGACCGTGGAGATCCAGGCGATGGGCCTGGGGACCACCGACGCGGTCAGTAGCTGGTAGAAGCGGCGGGAGGAGACCTCGTCGGGCCGGAAGACTGTACGCACGCCTCAATACTGTCAAAGCCCGGTTGCGGCGGCCGACCGGAGCATCTGACACTCTGGAAACTGTGAATCCGTCCACCGCTCAGGCCACTGCAGTCGTCGACGAACTGGCGCGCAGCGGGATCGAAGACGTCGTGCTCTGTCCCGGCTCGCGCAACGCCCCGTTGGCCTTCGCTCTGCAGGAAGCCGACGCGGCCGGCCGGCTACGACTGCACATGCGGATCGACGAGCGGACCGCCGGATTCCTGGCCATCGGACTGAGCCTGGGCAGCGGCCAACCTGTCCCGGTGGTGATGACGTCGGGAACAGCGGTGGCGAACCTCGGGCCCGCAGTGCTCGAAGCGAACTACGCCCGGATCCCGCTGATCGTCATCAGTGCCAACCGGCCGTACGAGATGCTCGGCACCGGTGCCAACCAGACCATCGAGCAGTTGGGCCTGTTCGGTTCGCAGGTCCGCGCAACGATCAGCCTCGGGCTCGCCGAGGAAGGACCCAAGCAGAACAGTCAGTGGCGAAGCGCGGTCTCGCGAGTCATCGCCGCTGCGCGCGGTGCGCGCTCGGGCAACGCCGGACCGGTGCACTTCGACATTCCACTGCGTGAACCGTTGGTCCCCGCCCTCGGCGATCCGGGGGCCCGGCCCGAAGGACGTCCCGACGGGATGCCGTGGACCTCGACCACCCAGGCGACCCTCGACGTGCCGGTCGAACTCGATCTGTCGGTCGACACCGTCGTCGTGTCCGGGCACGGCGGAGCCGTTCGTCCTGAGCTCGCCGGGCTGCCGACCGTTGCCGAGCCGACAGCGCCACTGCACGGAATTGCGTTGCATCCCTTGGCTCTTGCGCAGTTGAAGCCGCGTCAAGCCGTCATCACCGGTCGTCCGACCCTGCACCGTCAGGTGTCGGCGCTGCTCGCGGATCCGGCGGTGGACGTCATCGCGCTCACCACCGGCCCGCGTTGGCCCGACGTCTCGGGCAACGTGCTGGCCACCGGCACGCGTGCCGTGACCACCGGCGCACCCGATCCCGCGTGGATCGCCCGTTGCGCCGCGCTGTCCGAGAGAGCCGAAAAGGCTGTGCACCAACAACTTCGAGAGCACCCCAAGCCGACGGGTCTGCACGTTGCCGACGCGGTGATGTCGGCATTGCAGCCCGGAGATCAGCTGGTGCTCGGAGCCTCCAACCCCGTGCGCGACGCGGCCCTGGTCTCGACTCCGATCCCGGGCGTGAAGGTTCTGTCCAATCGTGGCGTGGCCGGCATCGACGGCACCGTCTCGACGGCCATCGGTGCGGCGATGGCCGGAAAGCGCCGCACGGTGGCGCTTCTCGGTGATCTGACGTTCCTGCACGACGCGGCCGGTCTGCTCATCGGCACCGGCGAGCCGAGTCCGGACGACCTGACGATCGTCGTCGCCAACGACGACGGCGGCGGCATCTTCGAGCTTCTCGAACAGGGCGACCCGCAGTACGCGGGTGTGTTCGAGCGGGTGTTCGGAACACCGCACGGAATGGACCTGGGAGCGTTGTGCGGGGCCTACCGCGTGGAGCACCACCTGGTCGACTTGGCCGATCTGGCAACCGAACTCACCGGCCATGCCACGGGAATCAGGGTGCTGGAAGTGACCACGGAGCGCTCCGGGCTGCGCGACCTACACGCAGCGATCCGGGCCCGTCTCTAATTCTGTTGCGCAGCAACCCATTCGAGTGTTTCGCCGGTTTCCTGATCGATCATGTCCTTGATCATCTTGTTGATCAGGTCTTCGATCTTGCCGCCGACGAGCGGAATCTTGACGGTCGACTCACCCTTGACGACCAGTTTCGCTCCGGTGCCGTCGGGGCGAAGCGAGAGGGTGCCGTTCACTTTCGCGGGGAGACCCGTGGTGCCGCCGACCAGCGTGCCCTCGGCGTGGTCGCCTTCGAGCGGACCCCAGTGGTCGGTACGCGAGACGATCAGCTTGCCCTTGATGACTTTCGTGACGAACCCGGGCAGTTCGGACGTGCCGACCTCCTCCGTGATGTCCACGGTCAAGCCGCCGTCGTCGTGCTTGGTCATCTCGTACCCGTCCGTCTTCTTCGCCTTGGCGAAGCGAGCGGCCCACTGGTCTTCACTGGTGAGTGCGGCATGCACGTCAGCGGGCGGATTGGACGATTCGACGGTGAACTCGAAGCTGCGCGACATGAGCACAGAGGCTACCGGAGCGGAGGCGAACCGGCCGCGAAGTAACCTGAATGCTGTGACCGACACCGAGAGGGGCAGCCGAACTCTGCACAGAATCCGGCTGGTCGTGCTCGTGGTCGCGGTTGCCATCTCGGTTCTGTCGGTCCTTTTGGTGGTCGGTGCCTGGCGAAACGACGTCACCATCGACTCCGACAAGGGCGTCGCGACGGCCGAGGTGCTGTCGGCGGGCAAATTGCGTTCGGCGGTCAGTTTCATCACCCCCGACGGCGTGACCCACAATCCCAGACTCGGCGTGCTGTACCCCACCAATCTCGTCGTGGGTCAGCGCATCGAGGTCGAGTACTACAAGGCGGACTCCGACGACAACGACAGCGACAGCGACCTGCTGGTGCGGGTAGCCGGCCGTGACGCCACCGTGGCCATCGTCCCCGCTGGATCGGTCATCGTCGTCACCTGGCTGATCGCCCTGCCGGCCCTGTTCTGGTTACGTCGCAAGGAGACCCAGCGTATGGGGGCCAAGCGCATGGAGGTACAGGATGCGTAATGCCAGGCAGTGGGTCATCGCTGCTGTCGCCGCGGTGGCCGGGTTCGCGTTGGTGAACTTCGGCAACGTCGCGTCCTCGATCGTGATCATGGTGCTCGTGGTGGTGTTCCTGCTCGTCCTGACGACTCCGGTGCTGTATCCCCGTTCTCTGTCCGACGACGCGTCTCGAGTGGCTGCGACCGAAAAATCGGTGCCGCTGATCTACTGGCGTCCCGGTTGCATCTTCTGCCTTCGGCTACGGGTTGCGCTGTTGCTCCGCGGAAAGAAGGCCGTGTGGACGAACATCCGCGCAGATGCAGCTGCCGCAGCGCGGGTTCGGTCGGTGAACGACGGGAACGAGACGGTTCCGACGGTGTTCGTGGGTACCGGACACCGCACCAACCCGAGTCCGTCGTGGGTCGCCCAGCAATTCGTGTGACGTTGGCCCACACGTAACGTCGTCCATGCCTGGGCGACTGCGTGGCCACCCACACTGAGGACCGTGCGAGTAGCCATCGTTGCGGAATCGTTCTTACCCAACATGAACGGCGTCACCCACTCGGTGATCCGTGTCCTCGAACATCTCGAGAAGACCGGGCACGACGCCATCGTCGTCGCCCCCGACAACCCGTCGGGACCGCGAGCGGCGACCTGGCACAACGGCGTCCCGGTCCACCGAGTGCCGTCCGTGATGGTGCCGAAGGTCAGCTCCCTACCCGTCGGTGTTCCTGGCCTCGGGATGGTCTCTGCGCTAAGGACCTTCGCGCCCGACGTCGTGCATCTGGCGTCCCCGTTCCTGCTCGGAGCGGGTGGTCTGGCCGCCGCGAACCGCCTCGACGTGCCTGCCGTCGCCGTCTACCAGACCGATGTCGCAGGATTCGCCGCGAGCTACGGCCTCGGCTTGACCTCGAAGGCCGCGTGGCGTTGGACCAGGAGACTGCACCGCGGAGCGGCCCGCACTCTGGCACCGTCCACCTCGGCCGTCGACGCTCTCGAGCAGCACGGCATCCCGCGCGTACACCGGTGGGCCAGGGGAGTGGACGCGGTTCGGTTCGCGCCCTCGGCCGCGTCGGCCACCCTTCGCGGCCGATGGGGAGCAGGTGAAAAGCTGATCGTCGGGTTCGTCGGCAGGCTCGCGCCGGAGAAGCACGTCGAGCGGCTCGCCGTGCTGGCCGCAGATCCGTCGGTTCAGCTGGTGATCGTCGGCGGCGGACCCGATACGGCAACACTGCAGGCGTTGATGCCGAATGCGATCTTCACCGGGCAACTCGGCGGAGACGAACTCGCGCAGGCCTACGCCAGCTTCGACATCTTCGTCCACCCCGGCGAACACGAAACCTTCTGTCAGGCAGTCCAAGAAGCCCTCGCCAGCGGAGTACCCGTCATCGGGCCCGACGCCGGCGGACCCCGCGATCTGGTCTCGCACTGCCGCAACGGCTACCTACTGCCGGTCGACAAGTTCACCGAGCTGCTGCCCAGTGCAGTCGGCGCCCTCGCCGAACCCACCACCCGCGCCCGCTTCGGCAACGCCGCCCGCCGATCGGTTCTGCACCGCACCTGGCCTGCCATCTGCGACGAGCTGATCTCCCACTACTACGACGTGCAAGGCATCACAGCGCCACGGGTGACCGAAGCAGCCTGAGTAAGCTGGAGTTCGTGGCCACGACATCGCGCGCAACCCTGGAAAAAGAGCCCCACGAGGTGGCGTCGATGTTCGACGGCGTCGCCCGCCGCTACGACATCACCAACACCGTTCTGTCGTTCGGCCAGGACCGCAGCTGGCGCAAGCTGACCCGCCGAGCACTCGACCTGAAGCCGGGCGAGCGGGTCCTCGATCTCGCCGCCGGCACCGGCGTCTCCACGGTCGAACTCGGACGCAGCGGGGCCTGGTGCGTCGCCACCGACTTCTCCAAGGGCATGCTCCGAGCCGGACTCTCCCGCGGAGTGCCGATGGTCGCCGGTGACGCGATGGCGCTTCCGTACGCCGACGCCAGTTTCGACGCCGCCACCATCTCGTTCGGTCTTCGCAATGTCTCCGACTTCGATGCCGGTCTGCGCGAAATTGCCCGAGTCACCAAACCCGGTGGGCGTCTTGTGGTGTCGGAATTCTCCACCCCGGTCTTCGGCCCGTTCCGCACGGCATACATGGAGTACCTGATGAAGGCGCTCCCCAAAGTCGCTCGCGCAGTGAGCAGCAACCCCGACGCCTACGTCTATCTCGCCGAGTCCATTCGCGCGTGGCCAACCCAGGAGCAGTTGGCTCAGCGCATCGCCGACGCCGGCTGGACCGACGTGCAGTGGCGCAACCTCACCGGCGGAATCGTGGCTCTGCACAAGGCAATTCGGCCCTGAGTCCGCGCGCGGCTACGAAAACGGCGGCCGCGAATCGATTTTCAATGACGTGGTTCCCGCGGTTCGCCACGTACGAGCGACGAGGTCGCTGTCGGCCTCGGTGACCAGATTGCCCATGCACCGGACGGCAACTTTCATCAGTGCCCGCGAGCGCATGCCCACCGGGCCCGCTGCGGGCAGGAACCTCGGCACGGTCAGCAGTCCGGCGAGGCGTCGAGCAATGGAGAAGGCTTGACCGTAGTGCTCACGCAGCACAGTCGGCCAGGCGTCGGTCAGGTCGGCGTGATCGAGAAGGTCGACGACCATGCGGCCGCCTTCGAGTCCGTAGTCGATGCCCTCACCGTTGAGTGGGTTCACGCACGCTGCGGCGTCGCCGATGATCGCCCAGTTCACCCCCGCGACGCCGGAGACCGCCCCGCCCATCGGCAGCAGCGCCGAAGCGACCGACCGCAGCTCGCCGGTCAATTCCCATTCCGACCGCCGCTGCTGGGTGTAGAGGTCCAGCAGGGGACGCAGGGCTCCCGGTGCGGGCCGGGTGGCGGTGGCCAGCGTGCCGACGCCGATGTTGATGTTGCCGTCGTTCAGGGGGAAGACCCATCCGTAGCCGGGCTGCAGCGTGCCTGCGCCGTCGCGCAGTTCGAGGTGTGAGCTGATCCATTCGTCGTCGCTGCGCGCAGACGTGATGTACGCGCGGGCGGCGACGCCGAACGCGGTGTCGCGGTGCCACTGGCGTCCGAGTTGCTTGCCCAGCGTGGACCGGACTCCGTCGGCGACGATCAGAGTGCGGCACGCGACCTCGTGGCTGCCTTCGCCGGTCTGCAGCGTCACCGTTCGGACCGCATTTCCGTCGCGGGTGACGGACACCGCTTTGGCACCCTCGGCCATCACAGCCCCGGCCTCGACGGCGACGCGGCGAATACGGTCGTCCAATTCGGTTCGCGGGACGGCGCTGCCCACCGCCGGGAAAGATCTGCTCGGCCATTCGAGCTCGAGTTCCTGGCCGAACCCACTCAGGCGCAACCCGCGATTGCGCGCGGTACCGCGAACCCATTCACCCAGGCCCAACCGATCGAGTTCGGCGACCGCGCGCGGAGTCAGCCCGTCGCCGCACGTCTTGTCCCGGGGAAAGACGGCCGCGTCGGCGAGTACGACGTCGCGGCCGGAACGCGCTGCCCACGCTGCCGCGGACGATCCTGCGGGGCCCGCGCCCACGACCAACACATCGGTCGAGGAGGGCAGGGCCGGGTTGGATGAGGTCACAGATCCCAGTATCCCGATTGCCGCGGTGCTGCGCCGTCAGGGCCTTCGGTCGACCGTTGTCGAGGCCCTGCTCATCGGGGGTGTTCACCGTCGGAGCGGTGACGTCGTTCACTCATTGGCCCTGCAGGCCGCGTCGGGAAGCGACTCGGGCTCGGTTCGGTGAGGGAATAGTCACCTGTGGTGGGCGGCACCGTCGTGCGAGTGTGCACACTAGGTTCACTACGGTAGTACCCGAGCAGCAGTTTCCGTCATCCATCGCCGCTCGACGCCGACGACAGGACAGGGATCAACATCGTGAGTACAGACGACGCGACCGCAGTAACGGTCGTTGCCGGAGTCGACCTGGGTGACCCGGAGCTCGCTCGATCCGTCGCCGACGGTCTCGCGCGCGTCGAAGAGCTGATGATCAGTGAACTGTCCGACGGCGAAGAGTTCCTCACCGAGGCTGCTCTGCATCTGGCGAAGGCCGGCGGCAAGCGATTCCGACCCCTGTTCACCGTGCTGACCGGCCAGCTGGGGCCGTCGCCGACAGATCCGGCGATCGTCACCGCCGCCACCGTGGTCGAGCTGGTGCACTTGGCGACGCTCTATCACGACGACGTCATGGACGAGGCGTCGATGCGCCGCGGAGCCGAGAGCGCGAACTCTCGCTGGGGCAACAGTGTGGCGATTCTCGCGGGCGACTACCTCTTCGCACATGCGTCGCGTCTGGTGTCCACCCTCGGACCCGACGCCGTCCGCATCATCGCCGAGACCTTCGCCGAGTTGGTCACCGGGCAGATGCGCGAAACGATCGGGGCCAAGAGCACCGACGATCCCATCGCGCACTACTTGAAGGTCGTGTGGGAGAAGACCGGGTCGCTCATCGCCTCCTGTGGGCGCTTCGGCGGCACGTTCAGTGGCGGCGATGCCGAGCACGTGGGACGCCTCGAGCGCCTCGGTGACGCTGTCGGCACCGCGTTCCAGATCTCCGACGACATCATCGACATCTCCTCGGCCACCGAGCAGTCGGGTAAGACTCCCGGCACCGACCTGCGGGAAGGCGTGCACACCCTGCCGGTGCTGTTCGCGCTCCGCGAGGAAGGTGCCGACGGCGACCGCCTGCGCGAGATCCTGGCCGGCCCGGTCACCGAGGATGCGCTGGTCACCGAGGCCCTGGAGCTGTTGCAGCGATCACCCGGCATGGTCGCGGCCAAGAAGACCCTCGGCGAGTACGCCGACCGCGCCCACGCCGAGCTCGCACTGCTGCCGCAGGGACCGGCCAACGACGCCCTGGGCCGACTGGTGAACTACACCGTCGAACGCGTGGGGTAGTCGCCCACTCGGTGGTCGGGAACTGCACGTCGGGGTGCCGTCGTTGAATCGGGTAGGAACACCCGGTACGAGGAGGCACCCGTCACGATGAACAGTTACGCCAACGGTGCGAAGACATTCGGCCTGCTGGTCGGGATGTCTGCGCTGATCGTCTTCATCGGTTCGTTGTTCGGTAACTCGATGATTCTGATCGGGTCGATCGTGCTGGCCGTCGGCGTCAACGGCTACGCGTACTTCAACAGCGCGAAGATGGCTCTGAAGTCGATGCACGCGGTGCCGGTGAGTGAGCTCGAACAGCCGGCGATGTACCGGATCGTGCGGGAACTGGCGACAACGGCGCATCAGCCGATGCCGGCGCTGTACGTGAGCCCGACCAACAATCCCAACGCGTTCGCCACCGGGCGGAACCCGCGCAACGCAGCCGTGTGCTGCACCGAGGGCATTCTTCGGATCCTCGACGAGCGGGAACTTCGAGCGGTGCTCGGACACGAACTCTCGCACGTCTACAACCGCGACATCCTGATCTCGTCGGTGGCCGGTGCCATGGCGGCGGTCATCTCGGGCCTGGCGAACCTGGCCTTCTTCGCCAACGTCTTCGGTGGCCGCGGCAACGGGGGAGCCAATCCGCTCGCTCTGCTGTTGGTGTCGATGCTGGGGCCCATCGCGGCCACGTTGGTGCGGCTCGCGGTCTCTCGTTCTCGGGAGTATCAGGCCGATCAGTCCGGTGCCGAGCTGACCGGTGATCCGCTGGCGCTGGCGTCGGCACTGCGCAAACTCGAGCAGGGGGTGCAGCTGGCACCGCTGCCGCCCGAGCCGCGGCTGGCCGCGGAGTCGCATCTGATGATCGCCAATCCGTTCCGCATCGGCGACAAGGCGGGCGCGCTCTTCGCCACCCACCCGCCGATGGCCGACCGAATCGAACGGCTCGAGCGGATGGCCGGCCACCGGCCCTACTGAGCGGAGCCTGCGGCATGTGAGTGGAACTTCGTAGTCTGCTACGAGGTTCCACTCACATGCGGCGCTCTACCGGTAGTTGACGAACTGCAGGGCGATGCCGAAGTCCTCGTTCTTGAGCAACTGTTGGATTGCCTGCAGGTCGTCGCGCTTCTTGCTGCTCACGCGCAGCTCGTCGCCCTGGATCTGCGCTTTGACGCCCTTGGGGCCGTCGTCGCGGATCTTCTTGGAGATCTTCTTGGCGTTCTCGGTGCTGATGCCTTGCACGAGTTTGCCGGTGACCTTGTAGACCTTGCCGGACGCGGCCGGGTCGTTGGTCTCGAAAGCCTTGAGCGATACGTCGCGTCGGATCAGTTTCTCCTTGAAGACGTCCAGAGCTGCCTTGACCTTCTCCTCGGATTCGGACGTGATGACGATGGTCTCGGACTCGCCACTGCCGGACCACTCGATGCTGGTGTCCGATCCTCGGAAGTCGAAGCGGGTCGCCAGCTCCTTCGCGGCCTGTCCGAGAGCGTTGTCCACTTCCTGCCGGTCGACTTTGCTCACTACGTCGAAGGACGAATCAGCCACTTCTCACACTCTCCAGTCGAATCGAAAATTTGTTTCTGCGGTGGTGTCGGTCCACATCCCGCTGGGACTTTATCGGCCCGCTACCGACCGTATCCACCCGGTTTGCGTTCCGGGGGGACGTTCGTTGTATTCTTCTCACCGCGCCGAAGACCAGCACGGACTTCGATCGCAGCACGGCAGATTGCCCGAGCGGCCAATGGGAGCGGACTGTAAATCCGTCGGCTTATGCCTACGTAGGTTCGAATCCTACATCTGCCACACCTGGAACCCCGGCGAGAAATTTTCTCGCTGGGGTTTCCATGTGAAGAGGACATATCAGGGCCGCTGACCTCGCAATTTGGCAGTCGGTGCTCGGAATGTGTAACCTCTTGAAGGCTTCAGCGCACGGCTTGTTCGTGTTCTGAGGTGGAGCCTGCGGAACGAGAGTTCCCGTAGTCACCCGCCCCCTTAGCTCAGTCGGTAGAGCGTTTCCATGGTAAGGAAAAGGTCAACGGTTCGATTCCGTTAGGGGGCTCGCTGGATTGGATGGCTCGACGTCGCGCTCCCGTTCGTGGGATGGTGGACGATGAGCACCTGAGGCGGTGTAGCTCAGTTGGTAGAGCAAACGACTCATAATCGTTGCGTCGCCGGTTCAAGTCCGGTCACCGCTACACAGTAGGCAAGCACGGCAAGTAGCACGCATGAACAGTCCTGATTGACCCAGATCAGATTTACCCGAAAGTAGGCGTCCAGTGGCCTCCTCCACCGATGTGCGGCCCAAGATCACCTTGGCCTGCGAGGTTTGCAAGCACCGCAACTACATCACCAAGAAGAACCGTCGGAACGATCCCGACCGCATCGAGCTGAAGAAGTTCTGCTCCAACTGCGGAACGCACCGGGCTCACCGCGAATCTCGCTAGATTGCACGGCTCGCTGGTTCGCAGTTCCGATCTCTAGTCGGCGCCCGGCGTTAGGTCACTTTTTCTCCCCCTAACGGCTCTTGCGTCCAGGGTAGAAAAGGTTTTCCGTGTCACAAGCTCCACACGATGTCCCGACCATGGATGCATCCGCACACGCGGCGTCCATGGTCGGTTCTCATTTCCGCGTCGACGACTTCTACGAGGTCGGCCGCGAGAAGGTTCGTGAATACGCGCGTGCCGTCCAGGATTTTCATCCCGCGCATCACGACGAGGACGCAGCGAAGGGCCTCGGTTACGACGGTCTCCTCGCGCCCTTGACCTTCGTTTCCCTGCTCGGGATCATGTCGCAGACCCGGATGCTGCAAGAGGTCATCACCGGTTACGACCCGAGCCAGATTCTGCAGACCGACCAACGACTGGAATTCCATCGCCCGATTCAGGTCGGCGATCGAATCTTCTGCGACGTGTACCTCGAGTCCTTCCGGCAGATGAGCGGCAGCGACATCATGACCACGAAGAACATCATCACCGACCAGAACGGTGATCTCGTACAGACCACGTGGACGACCATCGTGGCGCGGACCGGCGGGGAGATCGACGAGAACATCGCCCATGCGGTCAAGGAAGTGATCAGGCATGGCGCTTCGTAGTTTCGACGACGTGTCCGTCGGCGAGGAGCTGCCCGAGCGAGTCGTGTCCTTGACCCGCGGCGACCTGGTGAACTACGCCGGTGTGTCCGGCGATCCCAACCCGATCCACTGGAGTGACGAAGTTGTCGCGCTGGCCGGATTGGACAACGTGATCGCGCACGGAATGCTGACGATGGGCCTCGGTGCCGGCTTCGTCACGTCATGGCTCGGCGATCCGGGTGCGGTCACCGAGTACAACGTGCGCTTCACCAGCTCGGTGTTCGTCCCGGCGGATTCGGCGGCGCAGGTCGAGTTCACCGGCAAGATCAAGACGATGGACGTCGAGGAGCGAACTGCCGTGATTGCCATCGTGGCGAAGTTCGAGGGCAAGAAGATTTTCGGGCGAGCTACCGCAACGGTACGTTTGGCCTGAGCATGTCGATCCGGCAGAAGTAGTTCGTGGCCGGGACGACGGGATTTATCTGTTCCGAAGAGTGTGCAGTACACTGAGATTTCTGGGGTAATCCGGCGCTCTGCGCTGCCCGCGTCCTCTTTCCGAGGTGACGTGGGCTCGAGCGTGTGAGTCGGATCGACACCAGAGCGGCCGAGAAGTTTCGGCCGAAGGGGCGTAGCTCAATTGGTAGAGCAACGGTCTCCAAAACCGTAGGTTGCAGGTTCAAGTCCTGTCGCCCCTGCCCAAGGTGTCAGCAACTGAGAGGAACGACGTGAGCGAGGAGCGCGGTAAGCGCGACGGTCGATCGGGGGAGTTCGAGGACTCTTCGGCCCCAGACGACGTCGTACCTGGCTCCGAGGGCCGTCTCTCCGATGCTGATACGTCTGCCGGTGGATCTTCTGCGGAGGCTGTCGTACCCACCGGTAAGCGATCGTCGAGCAGGGCACGCAGCACCGGTGCTGCCTCGGTGTCGATGACGAAGACTGCGACCGCGTCCACGAAAGCCACGTCCGGCAAGGGACGTTCGGGCAAGGCCAAAGCAGACAAGCGGCCCAACGTTTTTCTGCGGCTGCTGCAGTTCTTCCGCGAGGTTGTTGCCGAACTGCGCAAGGTCATCTGGCCGAACAAGAAGCAGATGGTCACCTACACCACCGTCGTGCTCGTCTTCCTGACGTTCATGGTCGCGTACATCAGCGGTCTCGACGTGTTGTTCATCAAAGGCGTCGGCTGGCTGTTCGGCTGACCGAGACGGCCGACTTTTCGACGATCGAACCGAGCAGGAAACTAGAGAAAGGGTGCTGACGTGAGCACGCCGCACAACGACGCCACCGAAGTGGCCGCATTCGACGCCGATGTCGAGGCGACCAAGCAGGGCCTCGAAGCGGAGCAGGCCGCTCAGGACCGCGAGACCGACGAAGCAATCAAGGCCGACGTGGCCGCTGCCGCCGGGGACGACGTTGCCGCCGAAGGCGACGAGGCCGCTGACGCCGACGTCACGGCAGAGCCCGAGGATCCCGTCGCCGAGATGAAGGCGGCTCTGCGTCGCGCTCCCGGCGACTGGTACGTCATCCACTCGTACGCCGGATACGAGAACAAGGTCAAGGCCAACCTCGAGACCCGTGTGCAGAACCTCGACGTCGGCGACTACATCTTCCAGGTGGAAGTTCCCACCGAAGAGGTCACCGAGATCAAGAACGGCCAGCGCAAGCAGGTCAACCGCAAGGTTCTGCCCGGCTACATCCTGGTCCGCATGGAACTCAACGACGAGTCCTGGGGCGCAGTGCGCAACACCCCCGGCGTCACCGGATTCGTCGGTGCGACGTCGCGTCCGTCACCGTTGACCATCAACGAGGTCGTCAAGTTCCTCATGCCGCAGGAAGGCGCCAAGAAGGACGCGAAAGCGACCGCAGGCGCAAGCGACCAGAGCGGCGACACCACGTCGAAGCCGACCATCGAGGTCGACTTCGAGGTCGGCGAGTCGGTCACCGTCATGGACGGCCCGTTCGCGACTCTCCCCGCCAGCATCAGCGAGGTCAACGCAGAGCAGCAGAAGCTCAAGGTGTTGGTATCGATCTTCGGCCGTGAAACCCCGGTCGAGCTCGGCTTCACCCAGGTCTCCAAGATCTAGAAGCCGCGCGCACAGACTTGCAGTAGCAACCGCAAGAAACCCGAGCGAATACAAGGAAAAAGAAATGCCCCCGAAGAAGAAGAAGCTAGCCGGGATCATCAAGCTTCAGATCCAGGCCGGTGCCGCCAACCCGGCACCGCCCGTCGGCCCCGCATTGGGCCAGCACGGCGTCAACATCATGGAGTTCTGCAAGGCGTACAACGCCGCGACCGAGTCGCAGCGCGGCAACGTCGTGCCGGTCGAGATCTCGGTCTACGAAGACCGCACGTTCGACTTCAAGCTCAAGACTCCTCCCGCTGCCAAGCTGCTGCTCAAGGCTGCAGGCGTGGCAAAGGGCTCCGGCGAGCCGCACAAGACCAAGGTCGCCAAGGTGACCATGGATCAGGTGCGCGAGATCGCCAAGACCAAGCAGGAAGACCTCAACGCCAACGACATCGATCAGGCCGCGAAGATCATCGCCGGCACTGCTCGCTCGATGGGCATCACGGTCGAAGGCTGATTACCAGCTCTCTGCAGTAACCGAAGTACACGTGGGAGAGCCGGCCAGGCTCGTCAACCACACTGAACTCGAACGAAGGACAGCAAGACATGGCAAAGCGCAGCAAGGCCTACCTCGAGCAGGCCGCAAAGATCGACCAGGACAACCTCTACTCGCCTCTCGAAGCCGCCAAGTTGGCCAAGGAGACCGCGTCGAGCAAGTTCGACCCCACCGTCGAGGTTGCAGTGCGACTCGGCGTCGATCCCCGCAAGGCGGATCAGATGGTGCGCGGCACCGTCAACCTTCCCCACGGCACCGGCAAGACCGCTCGGGTTATTGTTTTCGCCGCTGGTGAGAAGGCTGCAGAGGCCGAGGCAGCAGGAGCCGACGTCGTCGGAGCAGAAGATCTGATCGAGCGCATCCAGGGCGGATTCCTGGACTTCGACGCCGCGATCGCCACCCCCGATCAGATGGCCAAGGTCGGCCGCATCGCCCGTGTCCTCGGACCGCGTGGCCTGATGCCGAACCCGAAGACGGGCACGGTCACCAACGATGTGACCAAGGCCGTCAACGACATCAAGGGCGGCAAGATCAACTTCCGCGTCGACAAGCAGGCCAACCTGCACTTCGTCATCGGTAAGGCCTCGTTCGACGAGACCAAGCTGGTGGAGAACTACGGCGCTGCGCTGGACGAGATCCTGCGTGCGAAGCCGTCGTCGGCCAAGGGTCGTTACGTCAAGAAGGTCACCGTCTCGACCACCACCGGACCCGGCGTCCAGGTCGATCCGAACCGCACGCGCAACCTCCTCGAGGACGACGCGAACGCGTAATTTCGTAACTGCGAACGAAGGCCGGTCTCCCCAGGGAGGCCGGCCTTCGTCGTAGGGTCTTGCCGAGGATCTAGGCCGCGTTCGCGCGAGCGAAGTTGGCCAGGACGATGCCGCTGATGCGGTCGAGCAACGCGGCGGGTAGGTCGTGGGCCATGCCGTCGATCAGCGTCAGCTCGGCACCGGGAACGGCGCGGGCGATGGCCTTGCCGCACGAGGGTCGGACCAGTCTGTCGGCGGTCCCGTGAATGACGGTGGTCGGCGCGGTGATCTTCTTCGCGTACGGCCGCAGGCTGCCGGTGCCGGTGATCGCAGCCATCTGCCGCACGACGCCCGAGGGGTTGTAGTTCCGCTCGTACATCACCTGCGCAATCTCCAGTTGTTCCTCGAGCGGAGTGCGGAAGCCGGGAGAGTCGATGGTGGACAACGTCTTTGCCGAATGCGCGATGATTTCCTCTTTCGTGGCGTCCTTCCCGACGCCACCGAGCAGGGGCAGCAGGGCGCGTGGGTCCGGCGGAGGTAGGAACGGCTCGTTGGTGCTCGAGAAGAGAATGCCCACCGATTCGGTTCGTTCGGGGTAACTACCGGCGAAGACTTGAGTGATCATGCCGCCCATCGATGCACCGACGACGTGCACGGTGTCGACCCCGAGGTGATCGAGTACTCCTACGGCGTCGGCGGCCATGTCGACGATCGTGTAGGGCACGTCGGAAGACATCCCGAGCTCGTGTCGGATCATTCGGAGGATCTGGGATCCCCGCACCTTCTGCCCGGTCATCTTCGTGGACAATCCGATGTCGCGGTTGTCGATGCGGATCACTCGGTATCCCGCATCGACGAGGCGGGTACAGAAATCCATGGGCCACAACGTCAATTGCGCGGACAGGCCCATGATCAGCAGGACCGCAGGGTCATCGACCGAACCCATGTCCTCGTACGCGATCTCGACGGAGTTCGCCGGCGCGATGCCTTGTTCGATTCTCATGGTGTCGTTCCTACCAGCCCGGCTCACCGAGTATGGGCACCACCAGGTAGCTCGGGCTTTCCGGGTCGATGCTGATGTCCTGTTTGCGTAGTCGAGTGCGCAGTAGGTCCGGCAAGATCGGGATGAACCGTGGTGTGTCGGTGGCGAATACGTCGACCCGGAGTCGGTGGCCAGTGGCGATGACGGCCTCGGTGGTGAGAATGTCGATATCGAGAACGATGGGTTCGCCGATGGGTACCGGAAGCAGCGCCGCTTCGGTGAGCGGGTGGTAGGGCCGGGTGTAGTCGCCGTTCGGCGCGAACAAGGAACGTTCGTCGTCCACGGCTCGACGCGAGGCCAGAAGAGCGCCGTTGCTGAGCACCGTCGAGGTTCCGTCGGGAGCGACGTCGCAGATCATGATGGCCCACAACGCTTCCCGTGCGTGGCAGATCACCCGAAGATGCAGATTCATCGGACCGGACAGGACGGCGTCCGACTCGGCAGCATCGGTGGTGAAGGTGACTGCGGCGCCCTCGGCGAATCGGTTGTCGTAGGTGAATCCACCACCGAACACGGCCGTCACCCCGGCCAGCACCTGCGTGGTGTCACGCGAGACGACGGCCCGCAACGAGGGCCGCACCGTCAGGACGTCGCGGGCTGTGGCAGGTTCGGTGGTGAGGCTGCCGTCGGCGACGGCATGGGCCGCGGTGCCCGAGGACGCTGCCGACAGGTACAGCCTTCGTGGCTGGGCCCGAGGTGCCGGAAAGCGGCCGTGCGCAGTCCAATTCCCGCCCTGTTGCCGCAGTGTGACGGGACCGTAGTTCTCTATTCCGTTGTCGACGTCGCGCAGCCACTTGTCGAACCAGGCCCGCTCGAGTACGTCGAGGCGCGGTGGAAATCCTGGTTCGCCGAATCCGATACCGGGGTTGCCGTGGTAGCCGTCGCCGACGAGCAACTGCTTCGATCCACGTTCGAGGGGGAGCCGGTTGTAGATGTCGGGAGCGGATCCGCCGAAGATGTCGTGCCAGCACCCGTACAGAAAGGTCGGTACCGCGATGTCCTCGATGACGGCGTCGATGGTGTCGTAGTACTCGTTGTCGTAGATTCGCGGATCTCGGCCTGTGACAAAGCCTTTGGCCAGATCGAGCAAATTGGTGGCGGGGGATCGCACGCGATCGCGGAGCCAGGTGAACGTATCGACTCCGCCGACGGCCGGTGCCCACTTCAACCCGTTGACGGCGGCGAGCCACAGCGGGATGAACGCCGATGTCGCGCCTCCGGTCGCGAAGATTTCGCGGACGATGTCCACCGAGCCCTCGACGGCGAAGATGGCGTCGAGCCCGGCGGGTTGCTTGGCCGCGGCCTGCAGCGAATTGATCGCGGAATACGAAATTCCGGCCATTCCCACCCTGCCGTTGCACCAGTACTGGCGTCGGGCCCACTCGATCACCTCGAGCGAATCGAGTTGTTCCCTGGGTCCCAGCACATCCCAGGTGCCCGAGGAACTACCGGTGCCGCGGACGTCGACGATCATCTGTACGTACCCACTGCGCACGAGGTGACGGTTCACCGAGAAAAGGTCCGCCGCCCCGCCTGCCACCACACGGGTGATTTCGGTGATGCCGTCGAATGCCGTTCCGGTGAGATCGAAGGCGGCCGAGAAGGCTCTGACAGCACGGCCGAGAACCGGCGTTTCGAGGATCGTGTCGATCCCCTTGATGAGCAGTTTGTTGTAGGGCGTGAGATTGAGGACGGTGGGAAAACTGCCCTCCACCGCGTGACCCGCTGCGTCCGCGGGGCGGATGACGTACGCGCGCAGCGCCGTGCCGTCGCTCATCGGGATACGAACGTTCGCCGAGACGGAGACCCTCGGAAAGCGCGGTTGTTCGCGCACGATTTCCGCCCACGCCGCTGCTGCGTCGCCGCCGCTGGGATCGCGTACGGGTTGCAGGAGGGGGTGGGGCTGCACGGCAGTCATGAACGTCGACTAGACCGTCGAACGACCCTGTTTGTCCCGAGGTGTCAACTTCAGAAGACGGCTGCACTCTTTGCAGGCGTTTCGAGGGTGAGTGCACGTGTCTTCTGACATTCTGATGTCAGAAGTGCGGTGCACGGTCGCACGTTCGGCTCTCGGTGACAGGGAGGCTTGTGGTGGACCCCGACAAGCTCGACGTCGTGGAGACCGGTGTGCTGACAGCGTCGGGGGAGCGGTGGTCCCAGGCCGAGGCCCGTTTCGCTGTCTTGGCTCCCTTGCTGGAGATGCATTCGGTGCGTTTGGCAGCGGTCGACGATGCCGCGCAACGGTTGGGATTGTCCAGGCGGCAGGTCTACACGTTGGTCGGCAGGCTCAGGGACGGGACGGGGACAGTCACCGATCTTCTGACGAAGGTCTCGTCGGGAGGGCGTGGCCGCAGCCGAGTAGCGGCTGAGGTCGAGGAAGTGATCGGCGATCATCTCACCCGATATTTTCTTCACCGCCAGAAGCTGAGTGTCGCTGCGCTGCACCGACGTATAGCACTGGCGTGTCATCGCGCGGGTTTGCCGGTGCCGGCCAGAAATACCGTCACCGCGCGTATCGCCGCGCTCCCTCCGGCATCGGTGGCCAGGTCAGGCGGAGGACCCGATGCCGCCCGCCCACGTCAGTCCGCCGGCGACGTTCCACCGACGGTTTCGGGGATTCTCGATCAGGTCCAGATCGACCACACCGTCGTCGATCTGATGGTCGTTGATGAGTAAGAGCGGTAACCGATCGGTCGCCCCTACCTGACGATCGCCGTTGATGTCTTCAGCCGTTCCGTACTCGGGTTCGTCGTCACTCTGGAGCCGCCGTCGTCGATATCGGTCGGGTTGTGCCTGGGCCGCGTGTGCTGCGGGAAGCAGACGTGGCTGGAGGCATGCGAGCTGGCGGAGCAGGTGCAGTGGCCGATGGCGGGGAAGCCGAAGCAGTTGTATCTCGACAACGCCTCCGAGTTCAAAAGCGAAGCGCTGCGCCGCGGATGCGCCCAGCACGCCATCACCCTCGAGTACCGTCCTCCGGGCCGACCGCACTACGGCGGGATCGTCGAACGCATCATCGGAACGGCGATGACGGCGGTGCACGAGCTGCCTGGGACCACCTTCTCGAACCCAGCGGACCGAGGAAGTTACGACTCGGACAAGCACGCGGCGTTGACATTGCGTGAGTTGGAGCGTTGGCTGGTCCTGGCTATAGCCTCGTATCACGCGAGCGTTCACGCAGGGATCGGGAACACTCCGGCCGCCGTGTGGGCCGGTGGGGTCGCCGCAGTTGGTCATGCCCCTCGTGTGGTGCTCGGCGAAACCGCGTTCTTGGTGGACTTTCTTCCCGTCATCCGGCGACGTCTGACGCGCACGGGCTTCGTTCTCGATCACGTGCACTACTTCTCGAACGCGCTCAAACCGTGGGTTGCGCGGCGAGAGGATTTGGGGCGGTTCGTGATACGACGTGACCCACGCGATTTGAGCAGAATCTGGGTCCTCGAACCAGACGGTGCCGGCTATGTCGAGGTGCCGTACCGGACGATGTCACATCCCGCGGTGACACTGTGGGAGCACAGAGCTGCTATCGCCCGTCTCCGCGAACAAGGTCGGTCGAACGTCGATGAGAGCGCACTGTTTTCGATGATCGAGCAGATGCGCGAGGTCACCGACCGCTCGCAGAAAGCCACCCGCAAAGCCCGGCGCAACCGTGCCCGCCCGCGATGCGCCGGTGGAAATCCCGCGGTCAGTATCGACAGCGTCGAGGGCATGACCAGCGCCGCACCCGCCCCAGCCAACGCGCGAGCAGCGATCAGCCACGCCGGGTCGGCGAGAAACAAGGGCAAGGCCGACGCGAAAGCGAACAACGCCAACCCCGCCACGAGCACCCCGCGGCGACCGTACCGGTCACCGATCGCACCGGCAGGCAGAACGAAGCACGCCAATACCAGCGTATAACCGTCGACTATCCAGGTCAGTTGAGCTTGCGTCGCCCCTGTCGCGACCGCGATCTGTGGCAACGCTGAATACAATGCCGCCATTGCGGCCACCACCAACGCGACCGCCATGCACGACACAATCAACATCCACCACTGGGCACCGCTCCATCGAGCGACGCTGGCAGAGTCGGATCTACGTTCGTTCAACGGCCAGCCTCCCAGTTAGAGACTGATCGTCTCGGTACGAGACTATTAGTATCATAACTTTGCGGGTGTGACAGAATGGTCAAGCGAGGACATGTTTTGTCAGTCAAAATGGAGCGGAGCCCGTTCATGGTCGACCCTCTCGTTGCAGCCGAGGGCCCGGCCGACCCCCGGCTGGCGCGCTCACGTAACCGGTTGCTCGAAGCGGCGGGCCAGCTGCTGTCCACCGGCGGTGTCGAGGCGGTCACCGTGGAGGCGGTCACCCGCATGTCGAAGGTTGCACGTGCCACTCTGTACCGCCACTTCGGAAGTACCACTGACCTGCTTGCTGCAACCTTCGAGCGACTACTACCCCCAGTCGACACCGATATCGATACCGGTCCGCTACGTGAACGTCTGATTTCGTTGCTCACCACCCAAGCCGACCTCATCGACCAAGCTCCGGTGCAGATGACCACGCTGGCCTGGCTGGCAATGGGACCCGTCAACAGCGGCGACGCCAGCCGGCGCGATCTCGATCCTGGCGCGGTGGTCTCGCTTCGGGCCCGTGTCATAGAGCAATACCGCAGGTCCCTGGATCAGATCCTGACGGCCCCTGACGCTCGCGCTGTACTCGGCGAGATCGACACCACCTTCGCCCTCATTCAGCTCCTCGGACCGATAGTGTTCGCTCGCCTCACAGGACTGCGCCACATCCACGCCGACGACTGCATCCAAATCGTCGACAACTTTCTCGCCGCCCATGCCGCAAGTGTCCGATCGAGCACTTCGCGCGACCACAGCCGTCCACGGCCGGCCGCGACGCTAGACCCGCAGCTCACCGACGGCCAATAAAACTTGATGCGAAATTTCACCATCAATGCGCTATCCAGTCAGGGATCGCAGCGCTCACTGGATACGGCCGGACGTGTGCTCGAGAACTCGGAGTTGCACTGCAGTGCACTTCTGACATCGTGCAGCCGTCTTCTGAAACTGACACGAGGAACGCGAATCGGTCGTAATCTGCTCCAATAATCCGCCCGTTCGACTGTGTTCTGTTGGGAACCCTCTCAACAAAAGTTGAGCAACGCTATGGGGCGTACCAGACTTTCCCGGTCACCCGATCTCGAGCCCTCGAAATTGCTACGTTCTGCCGGTCCGAAGTGACATGGGACACCGATCGTTGCAGGGGAGCGAGAATGCACGTAGAAGCACTGTTCGGAGATGGTTCGTTGCGTCCGGTCTGGCCGCACGCGGATGCACTGATCACCAGCGAATGCACGGGGCTTCGCTTCGCCGGCAAGTACGCCGACGTCGTCGCTCTGAGCAACGGTGATCCGACCGCGTTGCGGCCGTTCGTCGACGAGGACACCCGACGCCGGGTGGCGAGCATGGCACCGCCGCGCACCGACACGGCGCTGGTGTTCGGAGCCAACGGATTCCTCGGCGCGCACCTGATCGGCCGACTCACTCGTGATTCCGCCGTCGAGGTCGTCTATGCGATGGTGCGCCCCACCGAGGAGGAGACGGCGTTCGAGCGCCTGCAGCGCACCTTCGACCAGTACGAGATCGAGGTCGACGCCGACAAGATTCGCATCGTCGAGGGCACTCCCACGACGTTCCGGTTCGGCCTCGACAAGGCCGCCTACTACGACCTGGCTGCCGGAGTGGGGCAGATCTTCAACTGCGCCAGCTCCACCGATTACACCGAGAGCTATGCCGAACTGCGCGACGACTGGTTCGTCAGCGTGCTGCGGATCCTGGAATTCAGCATCACCTCCGCCCGTAAGCACCTGACGTACGTGGGCAGCATCGGTGCCCACCTCTATCAGAAGCCCGAGGACTTCCGTCGTCCCGACTCGTGGTGGTACTCCGGATACGCGCAGATGAAGTGGGTCAACGCAACTCTGCTCGGATGGCTGTCGATGTCGGACACCTACTCCGTCACTCTGTGCGAGGCTCCGTACATCCTCGGCAGCACGGAGCTCGGCCGAGATCCCGGTCGCGTGTACAGCTTCTGGCGCATCATCGAACTGGCGATCGCAGCCGGTGCCATCTGGGACGGCCCGGGCATGAACTACGTCCCGGTCGACGTGATGTGCGACGTCATGGCGAGCAACTCGTTGCGCAGTCATCCTCTGACGAGGCTGTTGCCGAGCAATCCCACCGGATACGGGCACGACCTCTACGCCGAGCTGCTCGGGCTCGATCTGGTGAGCTGGGAGGAGTTCAAGGAGCGTGTCAGCGTGCGTATCTCTCCTCGTTTCGCCGAGACGATGCTGGCCGACAACATCGACCAGCTCATGCGCCTGGTGCACAAGCCCGAGGCGATACTCCCACTCGACCACGACATCTCGTGGTGCGACCACCGCCGACTGTTCGAGCTCTATTTCGAGAAAGCACAGCTCAAGACGCTCACGCCCGCCGCCGTCAACTGACGTGGCAGACGGATTCGAGCCCACCTCGGTGCGCCTACGGGACGTACCCATCGGCCGCGAGGTGACCAACGGCGTTCTCTCGCTCGGCTTCTACGTGGTGTGTGGGCTGATCGGACTGCTGCCCGGCCCGGTGCGGAACTGGGCAGCGGATGCCTTCGTGACCTGGTCGGAGAGCGTCGACGAACAGCGGCACAGCTGATGTCGTGGTGTCGGTGGGCCCTCGGCCTCGCTGCGGTGCCGGCGGCTCTCTTCGCGTTGTTCGTGTACTGGCGGACCCGGTTCTTCTTCCGCGATCCGCACCGCGAACCGCCGGCCGATCCGCGGGCGGTGCTCGCTCCGGCGGACGGGTTCGTCACGTACGTCAAGCGTGTGGAGGCGGGCAGTGCCGCGTTCGCCGTCAAGAAGGGGCGGACGATCGTCCTCGACGAGATCGCTGGGGTCGCCTCGACCGACAGCGGCTACCTGATCGGGATCTACATGTCCGAATACTCGGTGCACCGCAACCGAATTCCGGTATCGGGCACCATCGGTATGCGTCGTCATCGGTCCGCGGCACCGTTCAACAAGTCGATGGCCAGAGTCGGTGCGAACCTGTTGACCCGGCGCACTCCCTACGACGAGGGCTGCGACTACCTGCTCACCAACGAGCGGCTCACCATCTCGATCGAGCACGAGTCCGGTGCCGTGGTGACGGTGACGCAGATTGCCGATCTCTGGGTCGATCGCATCGTCGCGCACGTCGCCGTCGGTGACACCGTCGAGCGCGGCGAGCAGTACGGAATGATCCGCTTCGGTTCTCAGTGCGACGTGTTCGTGCCCGACGCACTCGTCGACGAGATCACTGTCCGGCCAGGCAATTACGTGTTCGCCGGCGAGACGACGGTGGTGCGTTCACCGATCCTCGTCGACGGCAGACAACCGAGCGAAGAGGAACGATGATCACGATCGAAGAGGTCGACGGCAAAGCCGGTTGGCGTGAATTCGAGTCCGTCTCGGACCTGGTCTACCAGGGCGATCCGTACCGCCTACCCGACGAGTCGATGGACCTGGGCCGAATTCTCATCGCACCGCCGCCCTCGGTTGCCGCCACCCGCGTCACGAAAGCATTTCTGGCTCGCGAGAACGGGATTGCCGTCGGTCGCGTCGTGGCCATCCACGATCTGTCGTTCACCGAGTACACGGGGGAGCCGATCGGCTTCTTCGGCTTCTACGAGGCGGTCGACGATCACGACGTCGCCGAAGCGCTGCTCGACGCTGCGGCGCACTGGCTTTCGGCGCGCGGACTCGCGACGATTTCCGGGCCCTTCGGTCCGTCGATGTTCTACAGCGCAGGCATCGTCGTCGACGAGGTCCCGGCGCTGCCCCTGGTGGGGATGCCGCACAATCCGCTCTACTACGCGGCCCACTTCGAGAAGTGGGGTCTGATGGCGGTCAAGGACTTCTACAGTTACCTTTTCGACGACCCGTGCATCATCTACAACGACCCCAAATACGCGCGGCACATGCAGATCTTCGAGAAGATCAAGGCGCGATCCGAGGTGACGTTCCGGTCGATGAAATACCGGACGTTGCGACGCGCGCATCGTGCGGGATCTCTACAACAAGACGTTCGTGAACTTCTGGGGCTTCTCGCCGCTGTCCTACACGGAACTGTTCGAGTTGCTGAAGATGATGCTTCCGGTCATCGATCGTCGGCTCACCCTGCTGGCCGAACTCGACGGCAAGCCCGTCGGCTTTCTGATGGGAATCCCGGACGTCAATCAGGCCGCCGCGAAGGCGTCGCACCTGAAGTCGCGCTGGGCACGAGACCTGGTGACGCTGTGGCACGTCAAGCGTCCGGGTCGCACGGAGGTCATCGACGGAGTGCGGGTGGACATGCTGTTCGTCGATCCGGATTGCCCCGATCGAGCCGTGTCCTCTCTGCTGATCATGGAGATGTCGGTGCGTATGCGCGATCTCGGGTTCACGCGCGTCGAAGCGGCTCCCGTGCTCGACGACAGTCCGTGGATGAAGGGCTCGGTCCTGTCCCGGACGAAACTCGCTCCGCACCGCACGTACCGCATCTTCAGCCGGGAGTTGACGTAGATGACCGACACGATCTCGCGAATCGACCCGCAGGTGAGCTGCGGAAACATCGGCGACCGGTGGGGTCGACTGGTCGCGCGGCGACGCTGGGTGGTGCTGGCGATCTGGACGCTGCTGGCGGTGGGATCCGCGATTCTGTACCCAGCGCTGCAGAACTCCCTGGTGGGGGCCAACTTCTCCGTTCCCGGAACCGAATCCAGCCGCGCCGACCAACTGGTCGAGCAGCATTTCGCGTCCTTCGGCTCGGAACAGCTCGTCGTCACGTTCACCTCGGATTCGGTGGACAGCCGGAACCCGGCCTTTCGTGCACGGGTGGCCGAGGTCGCCTCGTCACTGAGGCAGTCACCGGACGTACTGCGTGTCGTCGACCCCTACGAGAGCGCAGGATTCGTCCCGACGATCTCCGACGACGGGACCTCGGCGCTCGCATTCGTCGGCATCGGCGGAGAGGCCAGCGATCGGATCGCAGTGGCCGAACGCGTGCAGGAGATGATCGGCGGTGCGTCCGGTGATGGCGTCGAGGTGGCGGTGACGGGCTACTCGCCGATGACCGTCGATCTCACCCGCGTCGAATCCGAGGACGCCGTGCGGGCCGAGAGCATCGGTCTGCCCATCGCTTTCGTGGTGCTGGTTCTGGCGCTGGGTTCCGTGGTCGCGGGCATCGTGCCGCTGGTCACCACCGGAATCGGAGTGCTGGCGGCGTTCGGCATGTTCGCGTTGCTGTCCAACGTGATGACCTTCGATGTTCTCGTCACCACGGTGGCGGCGATGTTCGGTCTGGGTCTGGGAATCGACTACGCACTCTTCATCGTCAGTCGGTTCCGGGAGGAGATCGGGCGGGCCGGACCCGGTGAAGATTCGGACAGGACCGAGCGCGCGGTGGGGGCGGCCATGGGCACCGCCGGACACATCATCGTCATCTCCGGTCTGGTCGTGTTGATCGCACTCGGAGCCCTCGCGATCGTCGATGTCCCTGCGGTGCAGAGCATCTCGTTGGTCGTCGCGCTCACCATCGCCACCGTCGTCGTGGTCGCGTGGACCCTGCTGCCGGCACTTCTCGCGGTGCTGGGAACGCGCATCGGGGCCTGGTCGCTGCCGCGACGATTCCAACCTCCCTCGGTCGACGAGCACGACGCCGCAGTTCCCACGTGGTGGTCGCGGTGGGCGCAGCACGTCATCGAGCGCCCCTGGCGTTACACGGTCGCATCCGCCGCCGTCCTCATCGTCTGCCTGGTTCCCATCGGTTCGATCTCGTACGGGGTCGATCTCGGTGCCGAGGCGCTGAGCGCGGAACCGTCCGGACGAGCCAACACGGTCCTGACCGAGAAGTTCGCGCCCGGCACCATCTCGCCCATCACCATCGTGTTCACCGGCGAGGACGACAGTCCATTGGGACCGCAGCAGATCGCCACGGTCGACGCGTTCGCGAACTCCGTGCGCGGAGACGATCGCGTCGCCTACGCGTTGGCGCAACCCGAGGGCGGCCGGTCGTTGCTGATCGTGGTCCCGTCGGTCCCGATCGACTCGACGGAGGCCGCCGACCTCGTCGAAACCCTGCGTTCTCAGGCAGTTCTCGCCGGTGACGTGGACGGCACCAGCGTGTCCGTGGGCGGTACCACCGCGCTGGTGGTCGACGCATCCGAGGAGATCTCCGGCAAGTTCGTCTGGGTCGTCGCCGCGGTACTGGCCTTTTCTCTCTGTTACTTGGCCGTCGTGTTTCGCAGCGTGGTGATCCCGCTCAAGGCCGTCGCCATGAACCTGCTGGTCACCGGGGCAGCGCTGGGTGCCACCGTCGCCGTCTTCCAATGGGGTTGGGGTTCGAGCATTCTCGGCTTCGAGAGCCCGGGTTACATCCAGGTGTATCTACCGGTGACGGTGTTCGCCGTGGTCTTCGGTCTGTCGATGGACTACGAGGTGTTCCTCATCGGCCGTATGCGAGAAGTGTTCGTGCGGGAAGCGAGCAACGACGTCGCCGTCGTCGACGGCATCGAACACACCGCCAGGCCGATCACCGCCGCCGCCGCAATCATGATCGCCGTGTTCGCCAGCTTCCTCACCGCAGACGTGCTCGAGCTCAAACAGTTCGGCTTCGCTCTTGCCATCGCGGTGCTGTTCGACGCCGTGCTGGTGCGCATGATGCTGGTGCCGGCGATGATGAAGCTCTTCGGCGAGCGCAACTGGTGGCCCGGTACGCGGAATCGTCAGGTGGTCGGCAACTGAGCCGACGCCAGCAGCGAGCCGTCCGCGCCGCGGATCTCGATCTCGGTGACGTCGCCGCGAAGTACCGCCGCGTTCATGCGGCATTCGATGGTGACGTCGCTACCGAGAAACGTGCCGGACGGGAGTTCGGTGCCCCACCGATCGACGAGGACGACCTCGTACGGGCCTCGATCGGACACGCCGTCCATGTCGAGGAACGTCTCGGTGCCCCACGTGTGCGCAACGAGGCCGCCCTCGATGTCCACGCTCGGCATGCTCGTGGTGAAAGCGACCTGCTCGTAGGCACCCAGGGTTCCCGGAGGTCCGGTGATCGCGGCCGGTGGATCCTCGGGTTGCGGTCGAGAGGCGTCGATACCGAGCACGACGCCGCTGCCGACGACCAGCCCCGCGATCGCGGCGGCGGCCGCCAGGCCGGCCGATCTGCGCGGTCCACGTGTCCGCTGGGGTGGCCACGCAGAGCCGGGTGACGTACCCAGAACTCGGGCGCGGAGGTCGGGTGACGTCGATGCTTCGAGCCACGGTTCGGTCGGACCGCGACGACCGAGAGTCCCGGTCAGCGCGCGCAGTTCGGCGATGTCCCTGTCGACGGTGGGATCGGATGCTGCGAGCTCGCGTAGCTCGGCGGCCTCGGTGTCGTCGAGGTCGTCGCCGACGGCAGCGGCGATCAGTTCGGCTCGGCGATCGTCTCGGGCGTTCATGCTTCCTCCTGTCCGTCGAGATGGTCTCGCAGCGCCCTCAGTGCGTAGAAGGCGCGAGTGCGCAATGTTCGTACGGCAACGCCCGTCGACTCGGACAGTTCCGCATAGGTGGTTCCCGCCAGGTGCACCGCAACGACGACCTGCCGATGATCGGGAGAGAGAAGGGCGAGCGCGGCGATGATGCGCAGTCGCTCGTCCACGTCGGGACTGGTGTCACGCGAGATCGCGACCGATCGTCGGTCGAGGTCCTCGATCCTTTCCGACGCCGGCTTCGGCATTCTGCTCAGAGACCGTTGGACGTCGACGATCACATTGCGCTCGATGGCGAACAGCCAGGTACGCAGCGCTCCTCGGCTGGGCTCGAATCGGGACCGGGCCCGCCATGCGCGAAGGAACGTCTCCTGGACGCAGTCCTCGGCAAGCGCTCGGTCGCGCAGTGCGTTGACGGCGAAACCGAGCATGGCCGACGCATGCTCGTCGTACGCGGCAGCGACGTCGAAGTGCAGTTCGATCACGCTCCCGATGCTCATGACAGTGACTACGTCGACGGACCCCCGGACGTTCATATCCGAGACTGGAGTATTTCTTTACCGAATTTTGAACATCGTGGCATCGACCGTCGTACACCTCTGCACGGGCTCGCCTGCCCGATACTCCCACGGAAGGCCCACGAGATGACCAGACGCTCGATCACCCGCCCGACCATGTCCGTCCGCGGCACCGCCACCGCAGTCGTCGGCGGCACGGCCGCTGCACTGATGCTGTTCACCGCGGCCCCGGCCGGTGCCGATACCCCCGTTGCCGAACCGGACTCGTTCACCAGCGCGTTCACCGCGATGGCAACTCCCGACCAGGTGGTGAACGGCGACGGTGTCGCCACTCCGGGCCAGCCGGGCGCGACGGGCACGTTCACGCTGCGCATCAATTCCGATCTCGACATCGTCTGCTACGACATCGCGCTCGACGGCGTCACCGGCGATTACATGAGCCCGGCCAAGACCGCCACACACATTCACGAGGCGGCGGCGGGTGCTGCGGGACCTCCGCGTCTGGCGTTCCCGAACCCGACGCCGATCGGTGACGGCCCACGTTCGAGCACCGGCTGCATGCAGGGACCGTTCACCACCGGCCTGACGCCGGCCGGTGCCGACGCCGACAGTGGAACCGGATTCACGCTGGACCAGATCGAAGCAAATCCGGCGGGCTTCGCGGCCGACACCCACACCGTCGACTTCGTGGCCGGAGCGGTACGCGGACAGCTGACGCAGATTCCGGTCGGCTCCGTCGCCACCGGAGGTGGCGGTTCGGCTCTGGCCGCGGCGTCCGATTCGGCCTCCAGTAATGCGGTGCCCGTCGTCGGCGCGGTTGCCCTCGGCGCAGTAGTCCTGGGTGCAACGGCGATCGCGGGAGTGACGTTGGTTGCTCGCCGCAGCGGAACGGCACGCAGCTGAGATCTCGGCTCCTGGTTGCTGTTACGGCAGTGGTGGTGGTGACGGGCTGTACGTCCGCACCGCCGCCATCTGCCGCACCATCACCACCTGCCGCACCAACACCTACCTCGGTACCACCTGCCGCACCAGCGACCGAGTCCTCGACCGCTGGAGATTTGCCGGGACCGGGCCCGACGGCGGATTTCGCGGCGCAGGCACCGACCCGGCTCAGCGTCGAGGCCATCGACCTCGACGAGCCGTTGATCGGCCTGGGTCTCACCGAGAACGGCGAGATGGAGGTGCCGAGCGACTACGACGACGTCGGGTGGTTCACCGGCGGCGGCAGACCGGGCGTGATCGGTAGTCCTACCGTGCTGGCCGGGCACGTGGATTCCACGACCGGTCCCGCAGTGTTCGATCGGTTGTCGGAGCTTCGACCGGGAGATGTCGTGACGGTGGGGGACGGGACGGGTGGTCGAGTCGACTACCGCATCGATCGGGTCGGCGACTACGGCAAAGTGGAGTTCCCGACGGTGCAGGTCTTCGGGGCGGTGCCCACCGACGAGATCAGGCTGATCACGTGCTCGGGCGACTTCGACGCCTCGGTGGGCAGTTACGAGCGCAACCTCGTCGTCTACGGAGTGCGGCAATAGCCCAGCGTTTTGGAGTTGACGCGGAGTATGTTGTAACCTGAACAACGGTTCGGATCACGAGTGCTCGCACTCCGGTCCAGACCGCCCAATCAAGTTCTACCCAAGACCGTTGGTCACCGCCTTCTCGAAGGATTCACTTCCGGGAGTTGCGCGGTTGAAGGTCCGAGATCGTGTCGGACGGCCCACGCAGGAGAACGAGGTAGGGAACCTGTCTGCAGTCCTCGCGACTGCCTGCTCGTTCACGCCCCGTGTGCTTCTTGCGCCGGGGCGTTCGTCGTTTTCCGGCCCTCTCGCGATCGACACAACTTCCCACGAGAGGAGGCGAAGTATGGCAAAGCCCGAAAAGGTCTCAGCAGTATCGGAGATCACCGAACAGTTCAAGGGTTCGACGGCTGCCGTCGTCACGGAATACCGTGGCCTGTCGGTGTCCGGTCTGACTCAGCTCCGGCGTGCGCTCGGCGAAGGTGCCACGTACTCCGTCGCCAAGAACACCCTGGTCAAGCGCGCAGCGGCCGAGGCAGGTATTACCGGCCTCGACGAGTTGTTCGTCGGACCGACCGCCATTGCATTCATCAAGGGCGAGCCGGTCGACGCAGCGAAGGCCATCAAGGCCTTCGCGAAGGACAACAAGGCCTTGATCGTCAAGGGCGGCTACATGGACGGCGCAACGCTGTCCGTGGAAGAGATCAACAAGATCGCAGACCTCGAGTCGCGCGAAATCCTGTTGGCCAAGCTCGCCGGCGCCATGAAGGGCAACTTGTCGAAGGCTGCAGGCCTGTTCAACGCTCCCGCATCGCAGTTCGCGCGTCTGGCGTTCGCGTTGCAGGAGAAGAAGGCTGCCGGCGCACCCGCCGCAGCCGAGGCACCTGCAGAAACAGAAGCACCGGCGGAAGCTCCCGCCGAAAGCTGATCCGCTGGTATTGGCGTACAGCTCAGCTCCACACCATCAACACCATGCCGCGGATCAGCGGTTAGGTACTTACAGGAAGGACCCGCCACCATGGCGAAGCTCAGCACCGAAGAATTGCTCGACCAGTTCAAGGAGCTCACTCTCCTCGAGCTCAGCGAGTTCGTGAAGGCATTCGAGGAGACCTTCGAGGTCACCGCAGCTGCCCCCGTCGCCGTTGCTGCTGCAGGCGGCGGCGCAGCCCCCGCCGAGGCTGCTGAAGAGCAGGACGAGTTCGACGTCGTCCTCGAGTCGGCCGGCGACAAGAAGATCCAGGTCATCAAGGTCGTCCGTGAGGTCGTTTCCGGCCTGGGCCTGAAGGAAGCCAAGGATCTCGTCGAGAGCGCTCCGAAGGCAATTCTGGAGAAGGTTGCCAAGGACGCAGCCGACGCCGCCAAGGAGAAGCTGGAAGCTGCCGGCGCGAAGATCTCCGTCAAGTAGGACCGCTTCGTTGCAGTCGTGCTTCGTGCTCTGAACGCACGAGCGCAAGAAGGGCCGTTCCCACCTCGGTGGGGACGGCCCTTCTTCTGTTCTCGGACACCGCACGGGGTGCACTGTTGTGATCGATCACGGACTCCTGCAAATCGCGTGACACCGGCCTTGTGCCCCTGTTTACTCGGTTTCGCCGAAGTCCAAAGCATTCCGAAGGGTTTCGGCGGTCATTGTTTGTGGCGTGTCACAGCTTTGTGACGCAGGGACTTGTCACAGTTCTGGCGAGTCGCCGACCGTGTCGCGTGAGATGAGCCACACTGATGCAAGCTCTACAGCCTGACTCGGGGAAGTTCTTACTGGGCGGTAAGCTCCCGTGTCGGTGCGGACACGTGCATGGGATACAGTGACACAACCCACATCCGGGTCGATGTGTACGAATTGTGGAGGTCAGCGTGGGAGTCGAGGTTTCGGTCGAGGGATTGACCAAGTCTTTCGGGGTACAGAAGATCTGGCAGGACGTGACGTTGACCCTGCCGAAGGGTGAGGTCAGTGCGCTCCTCGGTCCTTCCGGTACCGGCAAGTCGGTCTTCCTGAAGTCCTTGATCGGCCTCCTGCGTCCCGAACAGGGCAAGATATTCATCGACGGAACCGACATCCTGCAGTGCTCCTCCCGTGAGCTCTACGAGATCAGGAAGCTCTTCGGGGTGCTGTTCCAGGACGGCGCACTGTTCGGCTCGATGAACCTCTACGACAATGTCGCGTTCCCGCTCCGCGAGCACACGAAGAAGTCCGAGTCCGACATCCGCAAGATCGTCATGGAGAAGTTGGAACTGACGGGTCTGCTCGGTGCCGAGGACAAGCTGCCCGGCGAGATCTCCGGCGGTATGCGTAAGCGCGCCGGTCTCGCCCGCGCTCTGGTTCTCGATCCCGAGATCATCCTGGTCGACGAGCCGGACTCCGGCCTCGATCCCGTTCGCACTACGTACATCTCGCAGACCCTGATCGACATCAACGCCGAGATCGACGCCACGATCCTGATCGTGTCGCACAACATCAACCTCGCTCGGACGGTGCCCGACAACATCGGCATGCTCTTCCGTCGCCAGCTGGTCATGTTCGGCCCCCGCGAGGTGCTCCTGACGAGCGACGAGCCGGTAGTCAAGCAGTTCCTCAACGGAACGATGATCGGTCCGATCGGCATGTCGGAGGAGAAGGACGAGGCGCAGATGGCGCAGGAGCAGGCCATGGTCGACGCCGGCCACCACGCCGGCGGCGTCGACGACGTCGAAGGCATCGTGCCGCAGATGAAGGCCACTCCCGGAACTCCGGTGCGCGAAGCCGTCGGGCGTAGGCAGGAGCGCGTCCGCCAGATCATGCACACCCTGCCGCACAATGCCCAGGTTGCGATCCAGGAAAGCCTCGACACCACCGACCCGGGTCAGCGTTACCCCGCGTATGCAGACCAGCAGCAGGGTTACGACCAGCAGGGATACGACCACCAGGGTTACGACCACCAGGGTTACGACCACCAGGGTTACGACCAGCAGGGTTACGACCAGCAGAGTTACAGCGGGCAAGGTCATGATCAGCAGGGCTACCAAGCTCCAACACAAGGTCGGGGTCAATAGCAGACATGGGGGGATCGAAGAAGTCCACGTTCGCTCCGGCGAGCGCCGCTCTGACACAAGCCGGCAATATCGTCGAACTGTTCGTCGAGGTGGTTCGCAACACCTTCCGTAGGCCGTTCCAGTTCCGCGAGTTCATCGAGCAGGCCTGGTTCATCGCCAGCGTCACGATTCTGCCGACGGCGCTCGTCGCCATTCCGTTCGGCGCGGTCGTGGCGCTGCAGACCGGATCGCTCATCAAGCAGCTCGGTGCCGAGTCGTTCACGGGTGCGGCCAGCGTGCTCGCGGTCATCCAGCAGGGCAGTCCGATCGTGACCGCACTGCTGGTGGCCGGCGCTGCCGGTTCTGCTGTGACTGCAGACCTCGGCTCGCGCACCATCCGCGAGGAGATCGACGCCATGCGAGTGCTGGGTATCGACCCGGTACATCGTCTCGTCGTTCCCCGAGTGCTCGCGATGATCCTCGTCGCACTTTTGCTCAACGGCCTGGTCTCGGTCGTCGGCATCGCCGGCGGTTACTTCTTCAACGTGATCCTTCAGGGCGGCACCCCCGGTGCATATCTGGCGTCGTTCTCGTTTTTGGCCCAGCTGCCGGATCTGTATGTCGCCGAGGCGAAAGCAGCAATCTTCGGACTCATCGCGGGCATCATCGCCTCCTACAAGGGCCTCAATCCCAACCCCGGACCCAAGGGCGTCGGCGAGGCAGTGAACCAGACGGTTGTCATCACGTTCCTGCTGCTCTTCTTCGCCAACCTCATCCTGACCCTGGTCTATCTCCAGGTCGTCCCAGCGAAGGGAGCGTAACCGCGATGACGATCGCAAGAGGTCGCGGTGACCGCACGCTGATGCGCGTCAAGCGCGTCGGCAACGCCCCGCTCAACGTGCTCGACCGCGCAGGCGAGCAAATGTCGTTCTACCTGCGGGCCATCGGGTGGATTCCCAAGACCGCAGTGCATTACAAGAAGGAGGTGCTCCGCCTGCTGGCGGAGGTCACCTTCGGCAGCGGTGCGCTCGCCGTCATCGGTGGGACCATCGGCGTGATCGTGATGATGTCCGGCTTCACCGGCATCGTCGTCGGTCTACAGGGCTATGCAGCCCTCGAACAGCTCGGTAGCTCCGTGCTCACCGGATTCCTGTCCGCGTACGTCAACACCCGTGAGATCGCGCCGATTGTCGCAGGACTGGCACTCTCGGCCACCGTCGGCTGTGGTTTCACCGCCCAGCTCGGTGCCATGCGAATCTCCGAGGAGATCGACGCGCTCGAGGTGATGGCCGTACCCAGCGTGCCGTTCCTCGTGACCACCCGCATGATCGCAGGCTTCGTGGCCGTCATCCCGCTGTACATCGTCGGGCTGTTGGCGTCGTACGTCGCATCCCGAGGGATCAGCACCATTTTCAACGGGCAGTCCACGGGGTCCTACGACCACTACTTCAACCTCTTCCTACCTCCGGAAGACGTGTTGTATTCGTTCTTGAAGGTGCTGATATTCGCCTTCGTCCTGATCATGATCCACTGCTATTACGGCTACCACGCCTCTGGCGGACCTGCCGGTGTCGGCGTCGCAGTGGGCCGTGCCGTTCGTACCGCGATCGTCACGATCGCCGTACTGGACTTCTTCTTGAGCCTCGCCATCTGGGGCACGACCACCACAGTGAGGGTTGCGGGATGATCGACTCGCCGTCGCGACTGAAGCGAGTACTCCTCGGTTTGGCGTTCTTCCTGGTGCTCATCCTGTTCCTGGGGTGGAGCATCACGTCCTACAACAAGACGTTCAAAGATGTGGTGAAAGTCAGCCTCGAAACCGACTCGGTCGGCAACGCGCTGCCGATGAACGCGGATGTCAAGGTGCGCGGAATGATCGTCGGCGAGGTGCGCTCGGCGTCCACCGTCGACGGCGTCGTGACCTCGCAGCTCGCCATCGATCCGGACAAGGCACCGCTGATTCCGTCGAACGTGACGGCACGGTTGCTTCCCAAGACACTGTTCGGTGAGCGCTACGTCTCGTTGATCGTGCCCGAGAACGATGCGGCGTCGCCGATCTCCGAGGGCACGGTCCTCAAACAGGACACCAGCGGAAACGCCATCGAGGTCGGGCAGTTGCTCGACGGCTTGCTTCCACTGCTGCAGGCGATTCCGCCACAGGATCTGGCGAACACCCTCGGGTCGTTGGCGCAGGGCCTCAGCGGGCGCGGTGAGCAACTGGGCCAGACCATCGACAACCTGACGAACATCGTGTCGGGTCTGAACACGGAGTTGCCGAACATCCAGCAGACGTTGGTCGGGCTGGCCGACTTCTCGCAGACCTACGCAGACGCGGCACCGGACTTGGTCTCGGCGCTGGACAACTTGCGGACGACGGGCAACACCGTGGTCGAGCGGCAGTCCAGCCTCGACACGCTGTACGGCTCCCTGACCTCGGCGTCGTACACCACTGCGGACTTTCTACAGACCAACTCCGAGAACCTGATCGGATTGGCCGCGAACTCTCGGGAAGCGCTCGAGCTGCTGGCCGAGTTCTCCCCGACGTTCGGCTGCACGTTCACTTATTTCGCCGAAGGTGCCAGGCGCGGAAAAGTCGTACTCGGTGAGGGCGACGAGTACCCCGGCATCAACGTCTCCGCACCGTTCGTCAACCCGAAGGGTCGTTACTTGCCGAACCAGGACGAGCCGCGCTTGTTCGACGATCGCGGAGCCACCTGTTTCGAGCCCGCGGCGCCGGGGGAGTTCTTCCCGCAGTATCCGGGAGGCTCGATCAACGACGGTTCCTACCAGGTGCCGACCCGGAACCCGGGCCCGCAGGTGATCGAAGGACAGGGACCACCGAAGTCTGCCCAGAGTTCCATCGTTCCCGCCGTCTCCGCATCCGCGCAGCCGGCGAGCTACGAGGGCTCCGACTTCGAGCGCGACACTCTGGCCGTGATCTACGGACAGGCGAGTGGTGTTGCACCGGACAGTATTCCGTCGTGGGCGGCCGCTATCGGCGCACCGGCACTGAGAGGAGTGGAGGTGACCGTGCCATGAGAGGCCTTCTCGCGCCGATCATCAAGTTGGTCGTGTTCGCCGTGATTACGATCATTGCTACGGCCACCCTTGCCTTCACCATCGCCAATTCCAGCGGCGGCGGCGGCACCAAGTTCTCGGCTGTGTTCACGGACGTCACGTCTCTCAACGAGGGCGACGAGATTCGTATCGCGGGCGTTCGTGTCGGCCAGGTCGACAAGATCGAGATCGCCAACGAGCGCGAAGCCAAGGTGGACTTCACTCTGAGCAGTCGTGATTGGCTCCCGGCCAGTTCGACGGCGACCATCCGATTCCGGAACCTGGTGGGCCAGCGCTACATCGCCATCGAGCAGGGTTCGGGAGATCAGGGTCGGAAGATCACCGACGGTGCCACCATTCCGTTGGAGCGGACCAAGCCTGCGGTGAACCTGACCACGCTCTTCGACGGCTTCCGCCCGCTGTTCACCACGCTCAGCTCCGATGACGTCAACAAGCTGTCGTACCAGATCATTCAGGTGTTCCAGGGGGAGTCGGGCACCATCAACGAACTGGTCACCAATACGGCGACCCTGACCAACACCGTCGCCGACAAGGATCAGGTCATCGGGCAGGTCATCACCAATCTGAACAACGTGTTGGAGACGGTGAACCAGAACGACGGGCAGCTCGACAGCCTGATCGTCAACACGCAGCAGCTCGTCTCGGGCCTGTCGGCCGACCGTGGTGTCGTCGGCTCCGCCGTGACGTCGCTCGCCGGCCTGACCAACGCGACCGCCGACCTGCTCGAGCCGACCAGGCCGTCGATCCAGGGTTCGGTGACTGCGTTGAACACGTTGGCCGAGACAGTCAACCGACGAAGCGACGACGTGGACACGGTCCTCGGAATTCTGCCCGTCAAACTCGAGAAGCTCATTCGCACGGCCCAGCAGGGATCCTGGTTCACCTTCTATCTGTGCGGTATCGACATCGTCGCCGGACCGGGTAGTTCGCCGAATCTGAATCTGCCGACCGGGCTGCCGACCGTCAACCAGCCGCTGTACACGAACTCCGCAGCGCGTTGCAAAGCTGGGGGGATCAAGCAATGAAATCTCGTCGTAGTCCGGCCACCATCGGTGCGCTAGGTATCGCAATCATCCTGCTCGCCACGATGTCGGTCTTCTTTCTCGACCGGCTCCCGATCATCGGTGCGGGTTCGGTGTACACCGCCGAGTTCAGCGAGGCAGCAGGGCTCAAGCCGCCCAACGAGGTCCGTATCGCGGGCGTGAAGGTCGGCAAGGTCACCGATGTGCGTCTCGACGGCGACCGGGTGCTCGTGGACTTCACGGTCAAGGACGCCTGGGTCGGCAACGAGTCGCGAGCGGCCATCGCCATCAAGACTGTGCTGGGGCAGAAATATCTGGCGCTCGACCCGAGCGGTCCGGAGACGTTGAGCCCCAAGGACCCGATTCCGCTCGAGCGCACCACGTCCCCGTACGACGTGATCGACGCGTTCTCCGCTGCGGCCTCGACCATCAGCGACATCGACACCGATCAGCTGGCGACGAGCATGCGGACCCTGTCCGAGGCGTTCTCCGAGACGCCTGCGAACATCCGTGCCTCGCTCGACGGTGTGACTCGGTTATCGCAGACCGTGGCCAGCCGTGACGAGGAACTGAAGAAGCTGTTCGAGGCCACCGGCGAGACCTCGAAGGTGCTGGCCGACCGCAACGAGCAGTTCAACCAACTGATCACCGACGCGGGCCCGCTTCTCGAAGAGCTCAACAATCGGCAGCAGGCCATCTCGCAGCTGCTCACCGGCACTCAGCGAGTGTCGCAAGAGCTGACCGGCCTGGTTCGCGACAACGAGGCCACCATCAACCCGATGTTGCAGCAGCTCAACGGCACCATCGAGATCCTGCAGCGCAACAACGACAACCTCGACCGTGCGCTGAAGCTGTACGAACCGTTCATTCGGCTGTACACGAATCTGACCGGCAACGGCCGGTGGATAGACATCACGCTGGCAAACCTCACACCGCCCGGAGTTCCGTTGATACCTGGTTACCGCCAGCCCTCGCTCGATACGTTGGCGGGGAACTGATGACAGACACGCAGACAGCACCGAGAAGCAAGAACAAGCTCGCGCTGATCGCCGTCGTCGTGACCGTGGCGCTCGTCCTCGCGGTCGCCGGCTGGTGGCTGTTCACCAGGGCCGGAACGACCAAGATCACCGCCTACTTCGACAAGTCGATCGGCATCTATTCCGGCTCGGAGGTGCGCGTGCTTGGCGTCAAGGTCGGTACGGTCGACTCCGTGACGCCGCAAGGCGAAGACGTGGAGGTCGTCCTCCGCGTCGACCGTGGGGTCGACATTCCTGTGGACGCAAAGGCCGTGCAGGTCACCCCGTCGCTCGTCGCCGACCGCTACGTCCAGGTTTCACCCGCCTACACCGGCGGCGACACCATGGCCGACGGCGCGACGATCGGTCGCGATCGCACCGCAACACCCGTCGAGGTCGACGAGCTGTACAAGTCCATCGACGACCTGTCCACCGCCCTCGGTCCGGACGGCGCGAACAAGGACGGCGCTCTCACAGATCTGGTCAACACCGGTGCAGCCAACCTCGACGGCAACGGTGAAGCGTTGGGCAACAGCATCACCCAGCTCTCGGCCGCCGGTCGAACGTTGAGTGACTCGCGCACCGACGTGTTCGACACGATCAAGAACCTGCAGACGTTCGTCAGCGCCTTGGCCGTCAACGATCAGCAGGTACGCAACTTCAACACCCAGTTGGCCGACCTGACCGGTTTCCTGTCGGGGCAGCGAGAGGACCTCGGAGCTGCACTCCAACAGCTGTCGGTCTCGCTCGGCGACGTGGCGACGTTCGTCGCGGACAACCGGACCCAACTGACCGATGCCGCGAACGGTCTCACGGTTCCGACGCAGACACTCGCCGACAACCGCGAGCAGCTGGTGCAAACGCTCACGTTGCTGCCGCTGGCCATCAGCAACCTGGTAAACGCCTACGACGCCGAGTCGGGAACGCTCGCCACGCGCGCCAATCTCCAGAACGAGACCCAGGATCCGCTCGGCACCCTGTGTCAGCTCATCGATCTCGGAAAGCTGGTTCCCGGTGATCCGCGCTTCGAAGCACTCGGTGCGCAGATTCAGCCGATCATCGATCAGTGCTCCAACATCACCACGATGATCCAGGCCCCGATCAAAGACCAGAACCGGATCGTGCTGCCGTTCGGCGTTCTCACCAACGACATCGAGCAGAACGTGTCCGTGCCGGGCACCGTGCCTGGCGTCGTCTCGCCCAGGCTCGGAAACAGCTCGATGCCCGGACTGGAGCAGTCGTACATCGGAGGTGGGGGACAGTGAGAGCCTCTGTGAATCGGAATCGAGCTCGAGTGAAGCGTTCTTTGGTGGTCGGAGCCGGTGCGTGCGTGGTGGCGCTGTCGGCCGGAGCATGCTCGTCGGCCGGCATCTACGCGATACCGCTGCCCGGCGGTGCCGACGTCGGTGAGAACCCGTTGAACCTGACGGTGCAGTTCGACGACGTACTGGACCTCGTCCCGCAGTCGACCGTGAAGGTCGACGGCGTCTCGGTCGGCCGCGTCGACTCGATAACGGTCCCGAACGACGGCTGGACCGCCGACGTCAACGTCATCTTGAATTCCGACGTCGACCTTCCGGCCAACGCGATCGCATCGGTGCAACAGACCAACCTGTTGGGCGAGAAGTTCGTGCAGCTCTCGGCACCTCCTGGCGACGAGGAAGCAGCGCGTCTGCAGGACGGGGCCACGATCCCGCTCGATCGCACCCGCCATGCCACCGATATCGAACAGGTACTCGGTGCGCTCTCGCTGCTGCTCAACGGCGGCGGTGTCGGGCAGCTCTCGCCGATCGTCAAGGAACTGAGCACGGCGTTCGACGGTCGCGAAGGCAGAACCAAAGAGCTTCTGCAGCAAGCGAACACCCTCATCGACGGCCTCAACCAGCAGCGTGACGACATCACCCGCGCCATCGACGGGCTGGACACTCTCAGCGGCCGCGTCAACACGCAGACCGACAAGATCGACGCAGTGCTGAAGGATTTGCCGATCGCCACCGAGGTTCTCGAGCAGCAGCGCCCGCAGCTGACCGAGATGCTCGGAGCGCTCGACCGTCTCGGAGCCGTCGGCACCGACGTGATCGACCGTTCCAAGGACGATCTCATCGCGGACCTGCGGGCACTACGCCCCACGCTCCAGGCCCTGGCCGATTCGGCGGACGACGTGGTGAGCTCGCTCGCGGTGATCCCCACCCTGCCGTTCGCGGACGGCACCGAGAAAATCATCGAGGGCAACTCGGCGAACCTGTTCCTTTCGCTCGACCTGTCGATCGGAACTGCGTTGCGCAACTTCGGCGTCGGGGAGGGCGATCCGGTCTACATCCAGCCCAAGTACGGCAACACGCTGCCCGTCGTCGACCCGTCGAATCCGTACTACAACGGCAACGGACCGCGCCCGGGTTGGCCGACGATCTCGCTGCTGCCGTTGCCGCCGATCATCCCGTCACCGGTTCCCGGTCCGGGTGCACCTGCGAACGAGCAGGCAGCGGCGGCCGCCGCGCCCGCACCGGCCGATCCGTTCGCACCGTTGAACGATCTGCTCGAGCGATTCGGAGTTGGACAGTGAGATCGAGACTGGTTCGCATTCAATTGGTCCTCTTCGTCGTGGTCGCCGTACTGGGGTCGGTCTATGTCGGTGCCAAGTACGTGCGACTTGACAACATGCTCGGCTTCGGGCAGTACCAGGTCGATCTGAACCTCGCCGATTCCGGTGGCATCTTCTCCAACGCCGAGGTCACCTACCGAGGTGTCCCGGTGGGAACCGTCGGAGATCTGGAACTGACGGAAGACGGGATCCGAGTCGCGCTCATGCTCGACGACGGCGGCCCGGACATCCCTGCCGACACCAAGGCCGTCGTGGCCAACAGGTCGGCCATCGGTGAGCAGTACGTCGACCTGCAACCCGAGACCGACCAGGGCCCGTTCCTGGTCGACGGTTCGCAGATCGCGGAGGCCGACACCACCACACCCGTGCCGGTGGAACAGGTTCTCGCCAACACGAACACGCTGGTTCGGTCGGTACCGCTGGATACGTTGACGCGAGTCGTCAACGAGCTCGGTGTGGCGTTCGACGGAAAGGGCACGGATCTTGCGTCTCTCGTCGATTCGCTCGGGAACATCTCGGAGGCAGGCAACGAGGCGCTGCCGCAGACGCTCGCGCTGGTGCGCGACGCGGTGCCGGTGCTGAACACGCAGTCCGAGCAGTCGGATCTGATTCGGCAGTTCAGCACCAGCTTGGATGAGGTGACGGCTCAGTTGAAGTCCAGCGATCCGGACATCCGTCGCCTGATCGACACCGGCACAGCGGCGGGCGATCAGCTCGGTGGTCTCATCACCGATGCCGGTCCGGCTCTGACGACCGATATCAACAACCTGGCACTTGTTGCTGCGCAGGCCGAACCCCGGTACTTCGCGCTTCGTCCGTTCCTGACGTTCCTGCCTGCCCTCGGTGCCGGCATCTCCACCATCGTCCCGGACGACGGCACGATCCATCAGGGCCTGTTGCTCGAGACCAACAACCCGCCCCCGTGCACGGTGGGCTACGAGGGCAGCCAGGCGATCCTCGACGAGGAGAAGCGCAAGAACCCGAACTTCGATCCGACTCGGGAGAATTACCCGCTGAACCTCGACGCGAACTGCGCCACACCTCAGGGCAGCGTGACGGGCGTTCGTAGTGCGAACCGCATCGTGTTCGCCGATCCGGATGTGCCGCAGCCGTGGGACCTCAAGCCCAAGGTCGATCCCGAGAAGTTGAACCTCAACCCGATCGCCACCCAGTTGGCACCGCTGATCGGCGTCACGCCGAAGTAGTGAAATCGGAGAAACTGCTGCTCAGCACTATCGTCGGGCCGAGAGCGGTTCGGCCAGATATTACCGAGTAGTAGGGTGGAAAGTGTGAACTCGAGCACCGAAGCCCCGGAGTCCCCAGCGACTCCGGGGCAGAACAAGACAGCGAAGATTCTGCTTGCGGTCGTGACCGTGATCGCCGTGGTTGCGCTCGCAGCGGCAGTGTTCTTCGGTTACGGCTGGGGCAAGGCGTTGTTCAGCCAGAAGCCCATGGCGGACACCCGCGACGCGGCTCTCACCGGCGCTCAGCAAGCGGCCGTCAACCTCAACACGGTCGACGCGGCCACCATCGATCAGTCGTTCGACAACATGAAGTCGTCCATCACCGGCGACCTGATGCTCAACGACCTCGAGCAGACGCGGTCGGGCATTACCGACCAGGTTCGTCAGTCCGGTGCCAAGAGTGAGGCAGAGGTTCTGCACGCAGCGATCACCGAGCTCAGTACCGACGAGAACACCGCCGAGGCGCTCGTTGTCATCGCGACGACGACCACCTGGCCCGATCGCGTCGAGCGGAGCAAGCTGACGATGCGATTGGCCATGGAAGAGATCGACGGGGTGTGGAAGACCAACAAGGTCGACCCGATCGGTTCACGGATCTCGCTGGACAACCCGAACACCAACCCCGTCATCCCGACGGAGCCTGGTGCTACCGACCCGAATGCGGCAGACCCCAATGCTGCAGATCCGAATGCGGCAGACCCCAATGCTGCAGATCCGAATGCGGCAGACCCGAATGCGGGCACCCCCAGCGCGGAAGCAACGCCGGCTCCACAGCCGGATTCCGGCGGTAACTGACGTTGCCCGGCAGTGTCGTTTCCGTCTGTAGTGCAGTGAGTTTCGAAGGAGTTCTGTAGTGCCTCCCCAGCGTCGCAAGATCGTTCCACCCACGACCACCAGCAAAGTCCGTCGCAAGGTCGCCGGAGCCGGGAAGTCGGCAGCGCCCGACGCGGATTCGAGCGCCGTGAAGGGTTCGGATGCAACCGACAGCGCTGCGCCCACCACTCCTGCGCCCACCACACCCGCGCCCACCACACCGGCATCGAGCACGCCTGTCGCCGACGAGTCCTCCGCTGCGAAACCCTCGCTCGAGAAGTCCGGTACCGGCAAGGCAGGCAGCGGTAAGACCGCTGTCGACGAGGCCGCAACCGACAAGCCCGCCGTCGACGACACCGCAACCGACACGCCGGCCGCAGGCGAGACCGCAACCGGCAAGGCCGACTCGGAGCCTGCTCTCATCGAGTCCGGAGCGTCCGACGCGAATTCTGCGGATACCACGCAAAGCAGGTCGATGTCGGGAATCGGCTACAAGCACGTGTTTGTCGTCGCGGCCGTTGCCGTGGTGCTCGGTGCCTTCGCTGCTGTGGCGTCGTTCAAGCCATTCGCAACGATTGACAATGCAGCCTGGGTGGATTCTGCAGCCACTCAGGAAGTCACCTCTGCCGCGACCGATGCGCTTCAGACTCTCTACACGTACAAGGCCGAGACGATCGATGCCGATTTCGATGCCGCCCGTGCGGTCCTCAATCAGTCGATGCTCGACGAGTTCAACTCCACCGCCGACACCACCAAATCTGCTGTGGTGCAGACGATGACAGGAACCGAGGCCATGGTGACCGACATCGGCGTCTCGCGGTTGGAGGACGGCAGTGCCGAGCTGATCGCCAATGTGAACATCAGCGCCACACAGAACGGCGTTGCTTCGGGTAGTGCCGAGGGCCCGTTGACGGTCAACATGGAAAAGGTCGACGGCACCTGGAAGCTGTCGGCAATCGACGACCAGTAGTACCGGGATTCGCTGGCCCCGCTTTTCGGATCGGCCCCGTTCGACGCAGTAACGCTGCGCGGATGGGGCTTTTTCGTGCGTTCGTCGCTCATCTGTCGCCGGTGCACGACGGGATTAATATCGCGATTGCGTCCTGGCTTGTGACGAGCCCTGGTTGTTCGGGACAACCATTTCGACGCTCGACAGCCAGGGATGGATCCGATGAATACGGAGCATGCTGGTCATGACTGACACAACTATCGAATTGTCCGTGCTGGAATCGAGGTCCGGTCGGTCGGGCTTCGCCGAGAACGTCAATCCCGAACTGTACCGATTGTTGTCGGCCCTGAATTTGGATCGCGAGTACGTGCGCGGCGACGGAACAGTCCTGTTCGACGCCTCCGGCCGGCGCTATCTGGACTTCGCGGGGGCGTACGGCGCACTGCCGTTCGGGCACGGACCTACGCCGATCTGGCAGGCGATCAATGATGTTCGGTGCAGTGGGGAGCCAATTTTCGTGCAGCCCTCGGTATTGACGGCGGCAGGGGAACTGGCGGATCGGTTGGGGCGCATCGCACCTCACGGGTTGACGCGAACGACGTTCGTCAACAGCGGTACCGAGGCTACGGAGGTGGCGCTCAAGATCGCGCGGTCGCATACCGGACGGTTGGGCGTGTTGACCACCGGGAACAGTTTCCATGGCAAGACGCTCGGAGCACTGTCTGCGACCGGAAGCGTCAAGTATCAGGCCGGGTTCGGCGCACCGGTCGAGGGTTTCGATCACATCGAGTTCGGTGATTCGGGCGCGCTCGACGCGGCCCTGTCGGCAGCGCCGGGCCATTACGCGGTGTTCCTGGTGGAGCCGATTCAGGGTGAAGGCGGAGTGGTGTGTCCGCCCGACGGTTATCTGCGGCGAGTGCGGGAGATCTGTGATCGGCACGGAGTGCTGATGGCGCTCGACGAGGTGCAGACGGGACTCGGCCGGACCGGCCGGATGTTCGCGTCGGAACACGAGGGGGTGGTGCCCGACATTCTGACCGTCGCGAAAGCGCTCGGTGGCGGGATCGTGCCGGTGGGTGCGGTGTTGTGTGCACCGAAGTTGGTAGACGAGAGCTTTGCGCTGCGCCACACGTCGACGTTTGCGGGCAACGCGTTGGCGGCTCGGGTGGGCATCGCGGTGATCGACGAGTTGACCCGGGACGACGGCGCAGTGGTGACGAACGCTGCCGTGCTCGGCCGGCAATTGTCGAAGGATCTGAATGCGTTGGCCGAGAAGTATCCGTCCGTGGTCACCGGTGTTCGTGGTCGCGGGCTCCTGCTCGGCATCGAGCTCACCGCCGACGTGAACTTCGTGGGACGTCAGTCGCTACTGGGTTCGATTGCGCAGCAACACAACCTGACGGCGGTCATCTGTTCGTACCTGCTCGACGTCGAGGGAATCCGGGTGGCTCCGACTCTGTTCGGTAACAGGGTGATTCGGATCGAACCGCCGTTGACTGTGTCGGCGGTGCAGTGCTCGCGGCTGATTGCAGCACTCGACCGTGCGCTGGGTTACGCGGCGATGGGGGACATGGACGGATTGTTCGGGCACCTTCTGGGCCGTCCGACCGTCGGTACCCCACCGTCGCTCGCTGCGCTCCGCCCGGGCCGCATCCCCGATATCGCCGTTCGTCGCACCGATCGGCGGTTCGCGTTCATCGCGCACCCCTTGAATCTGGAGTTCTTCGCCGCCTTCGACCCGGCGCTCGACGTCTTCCATCATGGCGAGCGACAGGATCTGCTCGAGAGGTTCGCTGCGTCGACATCCGAGCTCGACCCTGCGTCGTTCGTCATCGGCAGTGGCCGGGTCGTCGGGGGAGGGGACGCCAAGGCACACGGCGACCTGATCGGGTTGCCCTACACCTCGGAACAATTGCTGCACTTGCCGACCGAGCAGGCGCTGCGCGTGGTGGGCGGCGCCGTCGAACTCGCGATCTCGCGCGGTGCGACGGTCGTCGGGTTGGGCGGCTATTCGTCGGTCATCACCGGTAATGGATTGGGCCTCGGCGCGAGGTCGCGTCCGATCACCACCGGCAACACGTTCACCGCCGCAGCGAGTCTGCGGGCTGTTCGACGCGTGTGCCGGGAACGCGGAATCGACGTAGCGCAGGCCCGAGTGACGATTCTCGGTGCTGCCGGGGCCATCGGTCGGACCATCGGCAAGCAGTTGGCCGGCGAGGTCGGCAGTATCGCCCTGGTCGGTCGGCGGGGTGAGAGCACGGTCGTCGCGCCGAAGTTGTGGGCGGCCGCGCAGGAGATGGTGGCGAGTGCGACGGGCGGGTCCGGCACGGGGAATCTTGCCGTTGCTGCACACGAGATGAACGGCGACATGGATGATCTGATCAAGTCGCGGCACCTCGAGTTCTTCACCGATCCCGTTGCTGCGGTGCAGGATTCGTTGATCGTTATCGCAGCCACATCGGCGCCGCATGCGTTGATCGATCCGACGGACCTGATGGAGGGTGCCATCGTCTGCGATGTTGCGCAGCCGCCGAACATCGGCCGAGACGTGCGCGGTGAGCGGCCGGACGTGACGGTGTTCGACGGCGGCATCGTCAGGGTGCCGTCGGGTTCGGATTTCGGGTTGACCTACGGGTTGGCTCCGGGTCTGACGTATGCCTGCATGGCGGAGACGATGTTGATCGCCCTGTCGGGTGAGTTCGACCTCCGCAGCATCGGCACCACTCTCGACGGTGACAGCGTCGAACGATTGGGTGAGCTGGCCGACGTCCATGGGTTCGCGCTCGCCGAGGCCACTCGGTGGCGCGAAGGTAGTCAGTAGTCGGCGGGGGCCGGGGTTCCCGGGAGTTCGGGAACCCCGGCCCCGTCCCGCCCAGTCCCAGTCGGTCGTGTCGGGGTGGGATGCAACCACCAGTTCGCGTTTCCCATCAGCGCGACGAGGGCGGGCACGAGCATCATCCGCACGATGGTGGCGTCGATGACGAGACCGACGATGATGCCGATACCCACCAGTCGCATCATCGACAGTTCGGACAACGAGAAGAACGCGGTGACGGTGATGAGCAGCAGCGCTGCGGCCGTCACGATGCGTCCGGTGTGAGCGGCCCCGAGGCGGACTGCCTCTCTGGTGCCGGCTCCGTTGTCGTGGGCCTCCACGATGCGTGAAAGCAGAAAGATCTCGTAGTCGGTGGACAGGCCGAACACCACCGCCATGACGAGGATGCTCATCGTGGACTGTAGAGGGCCGGCAGTGACGCCGATCGGCCCGGCACCGTAGCCGTCGTGAAAGATCCAGGTGAGCACACCGAAAGTGGCCGCCAGGCTGACCATCGCCATGGCAATTGCCTTGAGGCTGAGCACGATCGAACGAAAGGCCAGTGTCGTCATCGTGAATGTGGCCAGCACCATGATGGCCAGCATCCAGGGAATGGTGGAGTAGATCGCGTCGATGCCGTCCTCGCTCTGCGCGGTGCTGCCGCCTACGCCGAGCGTCGTCCCGGCAGGAGCGGGGATCGATCGAATCGCATCCAGTGTCGCGAGTGCAGCGGGGGTGCGATCGGCCGAGTTCATGATGGCATCGACCACGGTCAGATTGTCGGTGCTGCCACTGGGAAACGCGGCCGTGACTCCGTCCACGCGGCCGACTGCAGCGGTGACTTCGGAGACCGCGGCAGGGCTCGGCGGTTGGTCGGTGACCGATTCGACGACGACGGTGACGCTGCTGTTGGCGAGGGTGAATTCGGTGATCAGCTTCTGCGTGGCGATCCGGGCGGGTGAGTCCGCCGGCAGACCCGTGTGGTCGAGGTCGCCCAGAGCTACTCCGGAGATGGGTGCGCAGAGGACGGCCAGCACGCCGATGATGGCAACGGCCACGAGGACGGGCCTGCGCATCACGCGGTCTGCGACTGTGCCCCAGAACCTCTGCGCCCGTGCCTCGCCGCGGTCGATCGCACCAGTGCGCCAGCTCAGCGAATCGATGCGGGGGCCGAGGAGGGCGAGTGCGGCGGGCAACGCGGTCAGCGAGATCACGGCGGCGACGGCCACCGCTGCCATGCCGCCGATGCCCAGTGAGCGAATCATTGCCTGCGGGAAGATGAGCATGCCGATGAATGCACAGATCAGCAGCAGTGCCGAGAACGCCACGGTTCGGCCGGCGGTGGACATCGTGCAGCGTACCGCATCCACCGTTCCGTGCCCGTTGCGCAGCTCCTCGCGAAACCGCGTGATCACGAACAGGCTGTAGTCGACGGCCATTCCGAGTCCGACGAGGGATGCAATGTTGGTCGCGAACACCGACACCTCGGAGACGCTGTTCACCGCTCGCAGCACGGCCAGGGAGGCCAGCACGCTCAGTCCGCCGATCACCAGCGGAGTTCCTGCGGCGACGAGTCCGCCGAACACGATCAGGAGCAGGACCAGCAGAATCGGGAAGGTGATGATCTCGGCTCGCACCAGATCTGCCCGCGCTTGCTCGTTGTACGCGTCGAAGACGGCCGAGAATCCACCGAGCTGCACGTCCGCGCCATCGATCGTCAACTTCTCACGCAGGTCCTGGTAGGACTTGACGCGCCGATCCTCGTCGCCGGTCAGAGTCAGCACCGCGAGGGCAGAGTTGCCGTCCGACGATCGAAGTCCGGGAGCAAAGGCGTCGGGCACCGTCCAGTAGGTGACGGGGTCGCGGGCCAGTACACCCGCGTCGATTCCGGCCAGGCTTGCCGCCACCGCGTCCCTGATCCCGTCGACCGTCCGCCCGTCCGTCGGGGTGTAGATCACCGCGATGTCCGGAACGTCGCGACCGAACCGGGATTCGACGAGTGCGTCGATTTTCGCCGACTCGCTCCCGGGATCGCTGTAGCCACCGATGCTGAGTTCGTCGACGACGCCCAGGCCCCAGGTTCCGGCGAGCAGGACGGTTGCCACCACGGCAGCGAGGACCCAGCGCGCACGGGCGATGACGAACTCGACGACGGGCGAACCCCTGCTCACGCGGGGCTGCCGAGGGCTCGACACCTGCATGCAGCGCCGATTTTTACCACCGTGACCATGTTGTCCCCCCGCGAGACGTGATGTGAGTGCTCCGTGAATCTGTCTGTGGCACAGAGGAAGATCTGTCACACAGCACGTCCGATGACAGAACGACGCCGCCCCCGGTTGCGACAGAAGAAATACAATCAGAAGCAGCGGCCGATTGCCATAGCGGCAGCGGATTCCCGCGGACCTCTTGACGAAGGAAGGCGCAGGGGTCACTCTTGTCGTGAAGGAGCACCCCCGTGGTGACCGACCGTTGCCGGTCGTCAGCCACAGTCTTCTGTCACCGTTGCTGTTCGTTCGGGCCTCGGCGAGGAAGGCCGACACGCTGCTGCCGACTCGGCGCGCGAACGGACCTCGGGTGCTACTTTTGATGCCCCCGTTGCGCTGTGCGCACATTTGGGGTACCTTTGGACGTTGCGCTGGCTGCCTCCTGTCCACCTCTCGATCGCTGTTACCCGAAAGCACGTTTTCGGGCCGCTGTGATGGGGATTCGGTCTGGTTGCGACCAGCCGAAATTCGCCCCACATATAGCAAACAGATACAGCGGCGGTCGCCATGTCGTGTCAGCTGACAGGTCCTGTCAGTCGACGGAACGGCGCGACCCGCGTGAGGTGCTGGAAGGACGCATCTTGGCAGTCTCTAGCCAGACCAAGGCAGTTGTCGGAACACCGGGAGCCCCGAGGAGGGTTTCGTTCGCGAACATTCGCGAGCCGTTGGAGGTACCCGGTCTCCTCGATGTACAGACGGATTCGTTCGAATGGCTGGTAGGTGCGCAGAGTTGGCGCGACCGTGCCGCCGCCCGCGGAGACAGTGGTGTCTCCGGCGGACTCGAGGACATCCTGACCGAGCTCTCTCCGATCGAGGACTTCTCGGGCTCGATGTCGCTTTCCTTCTCCGACCCACGATTCGACGAGGTCAAGGCCTCGACCGATGAGTGCAAGGACAAGGACATGACGTACGCAGCTCCGCTGTTCGTCACCGCCGAGTTCATCAACAACAACACCGGCGAGATCAAGAGCCAGACGGTCTTCATGGGTGATTTCCCGATGATGACCGACAAGGGCACCTTCATCATCAACGGCACCGAGCGCGTCGTCGTCTCGCAGCTGGTGCGTTCTCCGGGCGTCTACTTCGATCACTCGATCGACAAGACCACCGAGAAGGACCTGCACAGCGTCAAGGTCATCCCCGGCCGCGGTGCTTGGCTCGAGTTCGACGTCGACAAGCGCGACACCGTCGGTGTCCGTATCGACCGCAAGCGTCGCCAACCCGTCACGGTGCTGCTGAAGGCTCTCGGCTGGTCCACCGAGCAGATCACGGAGCGCTTCGGCTTCTCCGAGATCCTCATGGCCACGCTGGAGAAGGACAACACCGCCGGTACCGACGAGGCTCTCCTCGACATCTACCGCAAGCTGCGTCCGGGCGAGCCGCCGACCAAGGAGTCGGCGCAGACCCTGCTGGAGAACCTGTTCTTCAAGGACAAGCGCTACGACCTCGCTCGCGTGGGTCGCTACAAGATCAACAAGAAGCTCGGCCTCAACTCGGGCCAGCCCATCGTGGCGTCGACCCTCACCGAGGAAGACATCGTTGCGACCATCGAGTACCTGGTGCGTCTGCACGCAGGTGAGACCTCGATGACCGCACCCGAGGGCGTCGAGGTTCCCGTCGAGGTCGACGACATCGACCACTTCGGCAACCGTCGTCTGCGTACCGTCGGTGAGCTCATCCAGAACCAGATCCGCGTGGGCCTGTCCCGCATGGAGCGCGTCGTGCGCGAACGTATGACGACTCAGGACGTCGAGGCGATCACGCCGCAGACCCTGATCAACATTCGTCCCGTCGTCGCTGCGATCAAGGAGTTCTTCGGAACCTCCCAGCTCTCGCAGTTCATGGACCAGAACAACCCGCTGTCGGGTCTGACGCACAAGCGTCGCCTGTCGGCACTGGGACCCGGCGGTCTCTCTCGTGAGCGCGCCGGCCTCGAGGTCCGCGACGTGCACCCCTCGCACTACGGCCGCATGTGCCCCATCGAGACCCCGGAAGGCCCGAACATCGGCCTGATCGGATCGCTGTCGGTGTACGCACGCGTCAACCCGTTCGGCTTCATCGAGACCCCGTACCGCAAGGTCGTCGACGGCAAGGTGACCGACGATGTCGATTACCTAACCGCCGACGAGGAAGATCGCCACACGCTCGCGCAGGCGAACTCTCCGGTCGACGATTCGGGTCACTTCATCGAGGACAAGATTCTCGTCCGTCGTAAGGGTGGAGAGGTCGAGTTCGTCTCGTCCGACGACATCGACTACATGGACGTCTCGCCTCGCCAGATGGTGTCCGTCGCCACCGCGATGATTCCGTTCCTCGAGCACGACGATGCAAACCGTGCCCTGATGGGTGCGAACATGCAGCGTCAGGCTGTCCCGCTGGTTCGCAGCGAGGCTCCGATCGTCGGTACCGGTATGGAGTTGCGTGCCGCTGTCGACGCCGGTGACGTCGTCATCACCGAGAAGACCGGTGTCGTCGAAGAGGTCTCCGCCGACTACGTCACGGTCATGGCCGACGACGGATCACGCAAGACCTACCGGATGCGTAAGTTCGCGCGTTCCAACCAGGGCACGTGCGCCAACCAGCGTCCGATCGTGGACGAGGGACAGCGCGTCGAGTCCGGCCAGGTCCTCGCCGACGGCCCCTGCACCGAGAACGGTGAGATGGCACTCGGCAAGAACCTGCTGCTGGCGATCATGCCGTGGGAGGGCCACAACTACGAGGACGCGATCATCCTGTCGCAGCGCCTCGTGGAAGAGGACGTTCTCACCTCGATTCACATCGAGGAGCACGAGATCGACGCTCGCGACACCAAGCTCGGTGCCGAAGAGATCACTCGCGACATCCCGAACGTCTCCGACGAGGTCCTCGCAGACCTCGACGAGCGCGGCATCATCCGTATCGGTGCCGAGGTTCGTGACGGCGACGTGCTGGTCGGAAAGGTCACGCCGAAGGGCGAGACCGAGCTGACCCCCGAGGAGCGCCTGCTGCGCGCCATCTTCGGTGAGAAGGCTCGCGAAGTTCGCGACACCTCGCTCAAGGTTCCGCACGGCGAGAACGGAAAGGTCATCGGCATCCGCGTCTTCTCGCGCGACGACGACGACGATCTGCCTCCCGGCGTCAACGAGCTGGTCCGCGTCTACGTGGCTCAGAAGCGCAAGATCCAGGACGGCGACAAGCTCGCCGGCCGTCACGGCAACAAGGGCGTCATCGGCAAGATCCTCCCGCAGGAGGACATGCCGTTCCTGCCCGACGGCACCCCGATCGACATCATCCTCAACACCCACGGTGTTCCGCGTCGTATGAACATCGGTCAGGTCCTCGAAACCCACCTGGGTTGGATCGGCAAGACCGGTTGGAACGTGCAGATCGCCGCGGACGGCAGCAAGCCCGATTGGGCCGAGCGTCTGCCCGAGGAGATGCTGGCGGCTCCGGCCGACAGCAACATCGCCACCCCGGTGTTCGACGGTGCCAAGGAGAATCAGCTCGCCGGCCTGCTGGAGAGCACAATTCCCAACCGCGACGGCGAGCAGATGGTCGGATCCGACGGAAAGGCCACGTTGTTCGACGGCCGCTCCGGCGAGCCGTTCCCGTACCCGGTGTCGGTGGGCTACATGTACATCATCAAGCTGCACCACTTGGTCGACGACAAGATCCACGCTCGTTCGACCGGGCCGTACTCGATGATCACGCAGCAGCCCCTCGGTGGTAAGGCCCAGTTCGGTGGACAGCGCTTCGGTGAGATGGAGTGCTGGGCCATGCAGGCCTACGGTGCCGCGTACACGCTGCAGGAGCTTCTCACCATCAAGTCGGACGACGTTGTCGGCCGCGTGAAGGTGTACGAGGCGATCGTCAAGGGCGAGAACATTCCCGAGCCCGGTATCCCCGAGTCCTTCAAGGTGCTCCTCAAAGAGCTCCAGTCGCTGTGCCTCAACGTGGAGGTGCTGTCCTCGGACGGCGCTGCCATCACGATGGCCGACGGTGACGACGAAGACCTCGAGCGTGCCGCAGCCAACCTGGGAATCAACCTCTCCCGCAACGAAGCTGCCACGGTCGACGACCTCGCTCAGTAGTTCCGTGGTCTCCGGGCCTGCGTCACTGCAGGCCCGGAGGCGTTTCTCTCATTTGCTCTTCCAGCACAACACCCATAACGGGGAAAGGAAGTTACGTGCTCGACGTCAACTTCTTCGATGAACTTCGCATTGGCCTTGCCACTGCGGACGACATCCGTCAGTGGTCCTACGGCGAGGTCAAGAAGCCGGAGACCATCAACTACCGCACGCTCAAGCCCGAGAAGGACGGCCTCTTCTGCGAGAAGATCTTCGGCCCCACTCGGGACTGGGAGTGCTACTGCGGCAAGTACAAGCGCGTCCGCTTCAAGGGCATCATCTGTGAGCGCTGTGGCGTCGAGGTCACTCGCGCCAAGGTTCGTCGTGAGCGCATGGGCCACATCGAACTGGCCGCTCCGGTCACGCACATCTGGTACTTCAAGGGTGTGCCGTCGCGTCTGGGCTACCTGCTCGACCTGGCTCCGAAGGATCTCGAGAAGATCATCTACTTCGCTGCCTACGTCATCACCACGGTCGACGACGAGCTCCGTCACAACGAGCTCTCGACGCTCGAGGCCGAGATGGAGGTCGAGAAGAAGGCCGTCGCAGATCAGCGCGACGCCGATCTCGAGGCTCGTGCGCAGAAGCTCGAAGCCGACATCGCAGAGCTCGAAGCCGAGGGTGCCAAGTCCGACGTGCGTCGCAAGGTCAAGGACGGCGGCGAGCGCGAGATGCGTCAGCTCCGTGACCGCGCGCAGCGTGAGCTCGATCGTCTCGAAGAGATCTGGACCACGTTCACCAAGCTCGCTCCCAAGCAGCTCATCGTCGACGAGCTCATCTACCGCGAGCTCATCGACCGGTACGGCGAGTACTTCACCGGTGCCATGGGTGCCGAGTCCATCCAGAAGCTCATGCAGACCTTCGACATCGACGCCGAGGCGGAATCTCTTCGCGAGACCATCCGTAGTGGCAAGGGTCAGAAGAAACTGCGCGCGCTCAAGCGTCTGAAGGTCGTCGCTGCGTTCCAGGCCGGCCGTAACTCGCCGATGGGCATGGTTCTCGACGCTGTCCCGGTCATCCCACCGGAGCTTCGTCCGATGGTGCAGCTCGACGGTGGCCGTTTCGCGACGTCCGACCTCAACGACCTGTACCGCCGCGTCATCAACCGCAACAACCGCCTCAAGCGTCTGATCGATCTCGGTGCTCCCGAGATCATCGTCAACAACGAGAAGCGGATGCTGCAGGAGTCGGTCGACGCCCTGTTCGACAACGGCCGTCGTGGACGTCCGGTCACCGGACCGGGTAACCGCCCGCTGAAGTCGCTCTCCGACTTGCTCAAGGGCAAGCAGGGACGATTCCGTCAGAACCTCCTCGGCAAGCGCGTCGACTACTCGGGCCGTTCGGTCATCGTCGTCGGCCCGCAGCTCAAGCTGCACCAGTGCGGTCTGCCCAAGCTGATGGCTCTCGAGCTGTTCAAGCCGTTCGTGATGAAGCGTCTGGTGGATCTGAACCACGCGCAGAACATCAAGTCGGCCAAGCGCATGGTCGAGCGTCAGCGTCCGCAGGTGTGGGACGTTCTCGAAGAGGTCATCGCCGAGCACCCCGTGCTGCTGAACCGTGCACCCACCCTGCACCGGTTGGGCATCCAGGCGTTCGAGCCGCAGCTCGTCGAGGGCAAGGCCATCCAGCTGCACCCGCTCGTGTGTGAGGCGTTCAACGCCGACTTCGACGGTGACCAGATGGCTGTCCACCTCCCGCTGTCCGCCGAGGCTCAGGCCGAGGCACGCGTGCTGATGCTGTCGTCGAACAACATCCTCTCGCCGGCATCCGGCCGTCCTCTCGCCATGCCGCGTCTGGACATGGTGACGGGTCTGTACCACCTGACACGTCTCGATGCCGGTGCTGTCGGCGAGCGCGTCGACGCGTCGACCGATCAGGCCGAGTTCGGGGCGTACTCCTCCCCGGCCGAGGCTCAGATGGCCGTCGATCGTGGATCGCTGACCGTGCAGTCGCAGATTCGGGTTCGTCTCACCACGCAGCGCCCGCCGCGTGACATCGAGAACGAGCTGTTCCCCGAGGGCTGGAACCGCGGCGATGCATGGACCGCGGAGACGACTCTGGGACGCGTGCTCTTCAACGAGCTGCTTCCGGCGGACTACCCGTTCGTCAACGAGCAGATGCCGAAGAAGCGTCAGTCGACCATCATCAACGATCTCGCCGAGCGTTACCCGATGATCGTCGTCGCACAGACCGTCGACAAGCTCAAGGACGCAGGCTTCTACTGGGCCACGCGTTCGGGTGTGACCATCTCGATCTCCGACGTCCTCGTGCCGCCGGAGAAGCCGCAGATCATGGAGACCTTCGAGGCTCAGGCCGATCAGATCGAGAAGAAGTACCAGCGTGGCGCACTCGACAAGGTCGAGCGCAACTCCGCACTGGTCAAGATCTGGCAGGACGCGACCGAGCAGGTCGGTAAGGCCATGGAGGCCCACTTCCCCGACGACAACCCGATCCCGATGATCGTGAAGTCCGGCGCAGCCGGAAACATGACTCAGGTTCGCTCGCTCGCCGGCATGAAGGGCTTGGTGACGAACCCGAAGGGTGAGTTCATCCCGCGTCCGATCAAGTCTTCCTTCAAGGAAGGCCTGACGGTCCTCGAGTACTTCATCAACACGCACGGTGCTCGTAAGGGTCTGGCCGACACGGCGCTTCGTACCGCCGACTCGGGCTACCTGACGCGTCGTCTGGTCGACGTCTCGCAGGACGTCATCGTTCGGGAAACCGACTGTGGCACCGAGCGCGGCATCGTCACGACGATCGCCGAGAAGACCGCCGACGGCAAGATGATCCGCGACGCTCACGTCGAGACCAGCACGTACGCCCGCACGTTGGCGAACGATGCTGTAGACGAGAACGGGACGGTCATCGTCGCTCGTGGACACGATCTCGGTGACCCGGCCATCGACGCGCTGCTCGCTGCGGGCATCACGTCGGTCAAGGTTCGCTCGGTGCTCACCTGCACCACCGGCACCGGCGTCTGCGCCACCTGCTATGGCCGTTCGATGGCCACCGGCAAGCTGGTCGACATCGGTGAGGCCGTCGGTATCGTTGCCGCACAGTCCATCGGTGAGCCCGGAACCCAGCTGACCATGCGTACCTTCCACCAGGGTGGTGTCGCCGGAGATGACATCACCGGTGGTCTGCCTCGCGTGCAGGAGCTGTTCGAGGCACGTGTTCCGAAGGGCAAGGCTCCGATCGCGGACGTGTCGGGACGCATCCAGCTCGAGGACGGCGATCGTTTCTACAAGATCACCATCGTCCCGGACGACGGCGGCGAAGAGGTTGTCTACGACAAGCTCTCCAAGCGTCAGCGTCTGCGCGTCTTCAAGCACGACGACGGCACCGAGCGCCTCTTGGCGGACGGTGACCACGTCGAGGTCGGCCAGCAGCTCATGGAAGGTGCTGCCGATCCGCACGAGGTTCTGCGTGTGATGGGTCCTCGCCAGGTTCAGATCCACTTGGTCAACGAGGTCCAGGAGGTGTACCGGTCGCAGGGTGTGTCGATTCACGACAAGCACATCGAGACGATCGTGCGCCAGATGCTCCGTCGCGTGACGATCATCGACAGCGGCTCCACCGAATTCCTGCCCGGTTCACTCACCGAGCGCAGCGAATTCGAGTCGAGCAACCGTCGCGTCGTCTCCGAGGGCGGCGAGCCCGCAGCCGGACGTCCGGTCCTGATGGGTATCACCAAGGCGTCGCTGGCCACCGACTCGTGGCTGTCGGCAGCGTCCTTCCAGGAGACCACTCGTGTGCTCACCGATGCGGCGATCAACTGCCGTAGCGACAAGCTCATAGGTCTCAAGGAGAACGTCATCATCGGTAAGCTCATCCCGGCTGGTACCGGCATCAACCGGTACCGGAACATCACGGTGCAGCCGACCGAAGAGGCGCGTGCCGCGGCATACGCGGTGCCGTCGTACGACGATCAGTACTACAGCCCGGACGGCTTCGGCCAGGGAACCGGCGCTGCAGTGCCGCTCGACGACTACGGTTTCTCCAACGAATACCGCTAGAGCGACTTCGTCGCACGTGCATAGAAATTCGTAGCCCGCTACGCACGAATTTCCGCTCACGACGACAGAGCCCGCAGACAAAGCCCCGCATCGACTTCGGTCGGTGCGGGGCTTTGTTGTATCCGGTAGTGAGGTTGTATCCGGGCAGCGGTGAGTTTTCCGCGGCACTCGGGTCGGTACCGGTATGACCGAGCAAACACCCAGCACCATCGTGAACATCGGCGTGGCCATGTTCACCGTCGCCGATCAGGACGCAGCCCTCGATTTCTACTCCCGCGTTCTCGGGTTCGAGATTCGCGGTGATCTGCGCTTCGGTCCCGAGAGTGAATACCGGTGGTTGGAAGTGGCCCCGCCGGGTTCGACGGCGCGGCTCGCCCTCAACCCGCCGATGGGAGGTACGCCCGGTGGCGGGTCCATCGGTGTCGAGACAGCTGACGTCGCGGCCGAGCACAAGCGGCTCAGCGCTCTCGGCGGCGTCGATCTCGACGACTTCATGGAAGAGGTGGACGGCGTGCCGCCGATGTTCGCCTTGCGAGATCCCGACGGCAATTCGATCTGGGTCGTCCAGACCTGATCCGGGCAGCCGACGACCTACGCGCGCTGCGATCGCGCCGCCGCTGCAACACTGACGAATGCCGGCGCCGCAAAGGTGAACAGCAGCAACTGCGCCGATCGCAGCGTCGACGGTTCCCCGAGGTTCACCAGGACACCCGCCAGAGCTGCTCCGAAGGCGTTGGCGATCAGCTGAACAGTGTTGATGGCGGCTGAGGCTCGTGCGCCTTCGCCGGGTTCGGCAACGGAGGTCATGGCACCGACGGCCAAGTGTGGCCACGCGATTCCGATTCCGACGCCCGCGACGAGCAGACCCACTACCCACGTGGTGATGGAACCGGGACCTGCTTGGTCGGCGAGACACGTTGCCACGATGCACAATCCGGCGGCGACGAGGATCGGGCCTGCGATGACGATGCGTCGCACGACGCGTGGAGCGGTGGCCGATGCGCTCGGTATCTCGCCGAGGGTCCACCCGAGCGCCAGTGCGGCTCCGAGGAATCCGGCGGCCAGCGGTGCCAATCCGGCGAGACGTTGGCCGAACAGTGGGATGAAGGTCTCCACCGTGGACGCGACGGCGAGGACGACGATGGTCAGGTATATCCATTTCAGCGCGGACGCGCCGAAGGTCGACGGGGGGAGTACGCCGTGCGCTGCGCGACGGTCGGCGGCCACGAAGGCGATCAGCAGCAGTACTCCTCCCAGGACCATTGCCGCGGTGATCGCGAGGTTGGAGACCACGCCGGCGATGCTCACCAGCAAGGCAGCCGTGGTGAGCAGGGTCAGCGACAGTGTCGGTACCGGGCTGGGTTCGGTGGCCTCAGCGGTGTGGGCGGGCAGTGCTCGCGGGACGAGGGCAGCCATGGCCAGAGCTGCGAGAACGAGCACACCGAAGGCCATTCGCCAGGCTCCGAATTGCGCGAAGATGCCGCCGACGGCCGGTCCGGCGAACGTTCCCACACCCCACATGGCCGAGACCAGAGCCGCACCTCGCGTCCAGAGATGTTGCGGCAGTGCGGCATTGATGACGGCGTAGCCGAGTCCGGCCAGTAGGCCACCTCCTGCGCCCTGAATTGTGCGCCCCACCAGTAAGAGTTCCATCGTGGGGCTGACGGCACACACGACGGTGCCGAGAGCGAAGACCGTCAGGCCGATCAGGTAGGCACCGCGAGGTCCGCGGGCGGCCAGAACTTTGCTGACCAGCATCGACGAGATGACGGACGCAACTAGGAAAACCGTTGCAGTCCAGGCGTAGTAGCGCTGGCCGCCGATCTCGTCGATGGCCGTGGGGAGCAGGCTGGTCGTCAGGTAGACGTTCGTGGCGTACAGCGCGACGCCGCCGGCGAGAACGGTAGCGGTGCCGAGGTAGCGAGCGCCGAGCAGCTGTCGCCAGGTTCCGGTCGTGGATTGGGTGGGGGAGTGCATGGTGTTTAAGGCTAGGATCTCAAGTGCGCTTGAGATCAACTCGTCGTGTCGGCTGGGAGGCAGCATGATCCGTATCAGTGACGAACTGTTGTCTATCGGGGAGGTCGCGGCCAGAACCGGTGCCGCAGTGTCCGCGGTCCGGTATTACGGGACTCTCGGGCTCGTTCCCGCCGAGCGGACGGCGGGCAACGTCCGAAAGTTTCCCCGTCACGCGATTCGGCGGATCTCGCTGATTCAGGTGGCGGTGCGGTTCGGAATACCGCTTGCCGAGGTGGCCGAGGTCTTTGCGTCCCTACCGTCGGGGCGCACCCCGAACAAGCGTGACTGGGCCAAGATTTCGGTTGCATGGAACCAGCGGTTGGAGGATCGGAAGCAGTCGATTGCGCGGATGCAGGAGCAACTCACCGGCTGCATCGGCTGCGGATGTCTCTCCCTCAACAAATGCAGTCTGCTCAATCCAGGCGACGAGCTGGGCAAGGCGGGCCCCGGGGCGCGGCTCATCTGACGCGTGCGTCGGCGGTGTCGGGTCTTGTGGGTGGCCGGCTATGGCTGGTCGATGAACGTGTACAGCTCGGTGATCAGGTCGTCTTTCACGACGACGAAGTCCTGGCCCGAGACTACGGCAGGGGCGTCGGGCGGCGACAGTGCCCAGGAAATTCGGGCGACGTTGCCCAGGGCGGTGGGCTCGGCAGTGACGGCGAATGTCAGACCCTCGGAGGGCCCGACCAGCGCTCGAACAGCCTCGATGACCGGCTCTCTCCCGGTGGCGGTGTTCTCGGCGTCGTAGAACACCGCGTCCGGGTGATACATGGACTCGATGAGTTCGCGTCGTTTCGCGTCGTCGTTCGTGTTGAATACTTCGACGACGTTGCGGCGTGCCAGCTCTGCGGGAGTGCTGCGATCCATGGTGTGCCCCTAGGGTTGGTGGTCGGGGTTCGGTGCGCCGGTGCCCCCGGACCCAGCATCGCAGAAAGTACGTGACATGTCACCCAGTAACCCCGAAAGCACTCCGTGGTTGACGCCCACCGAGGAATCGGCGTGGCGCGCCTACATGGGTTTGTCGCTGCAGATGACGTTCGAGATGAACCGGCAGCTGACCGAGGAGCACGGTCTGTCCCTCGCCGACTATTCGGTGCTGGTCGCACTGGCGGACAGTCCCGACGGTCGTCGCCGGGTGACCGAACTGGCCGCCGAAATCGGCTGGGAGCGCAGCAGGGCCTCCCATCACCTCGCGCGGATGTCCGCGCGAGGGCTCACCGATCGCGCTGTCTCGACTACCGACGGACGGGCCACGGATGCAGTCCTCACCGGTGCAGGGAGGGCTGCTCTGGACGCATCGGCGGCGGGGCACGTCGACGTCGTGCGTCGCCTGTTCTTCGACGCACTCGCACCCGAGGACGTCGCCACCCTCGAACCGCTTCTCACTCGTCTGCGAGACCACGTGCGAGCCAACGGGACACTGCCGCGGCCGCAGTGAGACACCTCCACCTCGGATGACGACCGGGCGTTCATCCGTGGTGACACACGGCCTCGAGGTCGATGCCGTTGAGGTCCCGCACGAAGGATCCGTAGTAGGTCGCGTGGTATTCCGGCTGTAGTCCTGGAGGCCGGAGTTCGGTCGCGCCCGCCGACAGTGCTGCCGCGTGGAATGCGTCGACTGTGGTGCGGTCCGGTGCGCTGAACGCGAGATGGGTGTGGGGGCCGATCGCCGACCCCGGCGCGTTGACGATCCAGAAGAAGGGCTTCACCTGCGCCCAGCCGAATGCGACCATGGCGAGTTGGTTCGCTTCGGGTGTGTGCGGCACGCGCATGATCTCGGTGATGCCGAGCGGTGCCAGAGCGGCACCGTAGAACTCGGCACTGGCGGCGAGGTCGGCGACGCCGATATTGAGGTGGTCGATCTGGGATCCTGTGCGGTCGATGTTCGTCATGCCCTGACGATTCCCGAGATCGCGGACGGTTACGGTCCTGAATCGAATGGATCTACCGTGTTCATTTCTGCGTCGAATCGATGACGGATGTAGTTTGCCCGGGCACGAGAGTCTCGGGCAATGGTGAACCGAGGTAGCGACGTCAGGATCGGTCGCGACATTTCTCTGCGGGCCGGGGCCACACGTCGACAGTTTCTGACGTGGAGTGCGTTGGTGGGGGCGCTGGGCTTCACGCCCGAGCTTGCGAGGACATCCGCGACTGCAGGTGCGCAGTCGGTGATCACCCCCGACTATCCCTTCCGTCTCGGTGTTGCCTCCGGCGATCCGTTGCCCGATTCGGTGGTGCTGTGGACCAGACTCGCCACCGATCCGTTCGCCCCGCTGGGCGGCATGACGCCCGGCGTGGTGCCGGTCCAGTGGCAGATCGCTGCCGATGAAAAGTTCGGTCGTATCGCAGCGCAGGGTATCGAGCTGGCAACCGAATTCGACGGTTGGTCCGTTCACGTCGATGTGCGCGGGCTCGAGCCGGCGCGCGAATACTTCTACCGTTTCCTGGTCGGCCCACATGCGAGTCCCGTCGGTCGCACCAAAACTGCACCCGCACTTGGGCAGCCGCTGAGCACCCTCGATTTCGCCTGGGCTTCGTGCCAGAAATGGGAGGACGGCTACTTCGGTGCGTACCAGGACCTGGCGGCCTCGAATCTCGATGTGGTGTTCTTTCTGGGCGACTACATCTACGAGTACGCGATCAAGAACGAGGGTGCGCGGGCGGGCGAGCCGCGCACCGAGTCGGCGGCCCGAGAAACCATGGTGCTGGCCGATTATCGCGATAGGTACGCCCTGTACAAGGCAGACGAGAATCTGGCTGCGGCACATGCGTCGGCACCGTTCGTCTCGACGTTCGACGACCACGAGGTGGACAACAACTGGGCCTCGCAGATCAGCCAGGACAACGACGATCCACGAGAGTTCCTGCTACGCAGGGCCGATGCGTTCAAGGCGTGGTGGGAGAACACTCCGGTGCGCGCGAACCTGAAGCCCGTCGGCCCGGACATGAAGGTCTATCGCCGGTTCTCGTTCGGTGATCTGGTGGATTTCTCGGTGCTCGACACCCGGCAGTACCGCAGCGATCAGGCTCATGGAGACGGTGAGCACGCGCAGGACGCCGAGACGGCGGATCCGGCGCGCACCATTACCGGTGCGGCACAGGAACAATGGATCCTCGACGGATTCGCGGCGCCGTCGAGGTGGAACTTCCTGGCGCATCAGACCGTCATGTCCGATCTCGCGCAGGGGCAGGGCAACGACCGCAAGGTCGGCATGGATCCGTGGAGCGGCTACGAAGCGTCCCGGCATCGAATTCTCGACGGAGCCAGGGATCGTGGCACGAAGAACGTGGCGTCGATCGTCGGCGACATCCACCGGACGATCGTCTCGGAGTTGCGACGCGACTACCAGGATCAGGTCTCGCCGTTACAGGGAGTCGAGATCGCCACCACGTCCATCGCGTCGGGCAAGGACGGTGCCGACATCGACAAGACCGGTGCTGCGATCGCCGACGGTTCACCCCACGTCAAGTACGGAAATGCCCGTCGCGGCTACCTGCGCAGCACCCTGACACCCACCGAATGGCGTTCGGAGGTAAGGGTTCTCGATGCCGTGTCGACGCCGGGTAAGCCGGTTCGCACGGCCATGACGGTCACCGTTCCCGAGGGGCGGCCGGAGATTCAGCTGGGGTAGCGCCTGGTGCCGCAGGCTCATCCCGTGCCGAATGTTCGGATCATGGACCACACCTCGGGCCCCTCACTCGGTGTGGCGTGGCTCGAAACACGGAACCCGGCCCGCTCGTACAGGCGAACGTTGCGCAGATCCGATGTGTCCAAGGCCAACCCGGAGGCACCACGTTGCTGAGCTTCCTCGACGGCCTTCTCGAGCAGTAGTCCGCCGATCCCGTGCCCTTGCCGATGCGGTCGCACGCCGAGCGTTTCCAGTGTCCATGACCCCGGTGCCGCGTCGCTGGAGGACAGTCGGTCGATCCGATCTCCGTGTAGCTCGATGATCCGCGCGATGGATTCGTCATCGGGCGGAGGGGCATCTGCGGGCAGTAGTGCAGCGACCCCGGCGTAGTCGGCGGTGAGCAATACGATTCCGTGTCGATGCGCATGTTGTAGGTACAGCTGCTGGAGTTCCTGCAGCGTGGCCAAGTAGTCCTCGGCCGGGATCACCCATCGCGTCCATGGGTAGTCGGCAAATGCGTCGCGCAGTGTGTCGGCCGCTGTTGTCAGATCGTGGTTTTCGGCGAGTCGGGTGGCGGGATGGTGCATGGGTAAACCTCTGGAAAGACGGCTCAGCGCCCGTCGGCGATGATCTGTGCGACGTTGCGTTCGGCGAGTGCGGTGATGGTCAGTGATGGGTTGGCGGCACCGGTGCTGCCCGGGATCAGGGCACCGTCGACGACGTAGAGCCCGGGGTGGCCCTTGACGCGACCGTAATCGTCGGTGGCGTCGCCGAGTACTGCGCCGCCCAGGGGGTGCGCGGTGAAGGTGTCGTCGACATCGCGGGTGAACGGTTCGGCGGCGACGATGGTGCCGCCGGCCTGCGCCATTCGATTCTGCACGGCGCGTAGGGCTTCGACGGTGTCGCGGCTGCCACCCTTGGGCCAGTTGAGGGTCAATCTGTTTGCGGCGGAATCGAATCCGAAGTTTCCGCGCAACGGGTCGATGGTCATACCGAGTGAGCCGAGGAAGCCCATGTTCACGGGAACGCCTGGGGTGTACCAGTTCTCGACGGTCAGGGGCAGTCCGGAGTCGTCGACGATGCGGGATGCGCAGGGTGCAGCCTGAGGGCCGGCAGACATCGGTCCGAGGGATCTCGTCATCGAGGCGTCGCCGTTGGTGCCCCAGCCGGTGCCGACGAATTCGTTGAGGTTCGACAATGCGCCGGTGGTGCGTGCACGCATCAACAGTTCGGTGGTACCGATGGATCCGGCCCCGAGGACGAGGGTGTTGCACGTGAGTGTCCGGGTCTCGACGATGTTGCCGAACGGGTCGAGGCGTTCGATGTCGACGCGATAGCGGCCGCCGGATTCGCTGCCGATCGCTGCGACGCGGTGGCTGTGGCACACCGTTGCGTTACCGGTGGCTTCGGCTTGGGGGATGTAGTTCTGGGTCAGGTCGTGCTTGGCACCGTTGGAGTTACCGAAAGTGCTTTCCCCGACGGTCGCGGACGGCCGGGAGCGGCCGGCGATCTCGTCGCGCACGACGTTCCAGTTCCAGTTGCCGTCGACTGCTTCGGGGCGGAAGCCTGCACGGCGGGCGTGATCGTCCCAGGTTCGTGAGTGAGCGAAGTTGGGGCTGTTGTAGACGTCCTCGGGCATCGCCGACGGCCGGAGCATGGAACGGGCCTTGGGATACCAGGTGGCTGCCATCTCGTCGTAGTTCAGGCGTCCGCCGAACGAGAGGTCGAAGAATTTCTTGTTCGGTGCGATGGTGACGCCGGTGTAGACCACGGAGCCGCCGCCGACGGCTGCGCCGCGCCAGACCGAGAGGTTCTCGTAGCGGGTGGTGTCGAGGACGCCGCCGAAGAGGTCGACCGGTCCGACAGGGAGACCGGTGATGTTGGTGAACGAGGTCTGCTGCCACAGTCCGCGGCCGTCGGCCGTCATGTCCGCCGTGAAGATTTCGCGCCAGGGGTCGCGCGGCCAGCGCAGTCCGCGCTCGAGAACGGTCACCGCGGTGCCGGCCTGGGCCATGCGTAGGGCGGCGGCGCTGGCTCCGAAGCCGGAACCGATGACGATGACGGGCGAGTGGTCCGGTGGCCGGGGAGGGTCGGCGAACAGTTCGGGTACCAACGACCGGATTCGGTCTGCTCCGATCGGCAGAGCGCCGGCGACGGAGGATCCGGGCAGTCCGGTCGAACTCAGGACCGGGGCTGCAGCGGCGCCGAGCATTCCGGCAGCGGCCAACCGCAACAGTTGCCTTCTATTCACGGCAGTACTTCCCCCTCGGACACCTCGCGGACAGCGCTCCCGATTCTGTCGTGTTTGCGACAAGAAAGCCAACGGTCCGGTCGTATTTCGGGACGGCTCCCAGCTCGGCCTCAGGTTTGCCTGCCAGACTCCGCTCATGGTGTCGGCATCGGTGGCTGTATTACTGCTCGTCGTAGCGGTCACGGGGGTCGTCGCGCACCTGTTCGACGGACGTAGGCAGCCGATGGCGGTCGCTGCGGCTTTGGCACATGTCCTCATGCTCGCGGCTGTGCCCGGAACTGTGTTGGCAGGTGTGGCCTTCGGTGGGTGGGGGCTGGCGGCAGGATCGGCGGTCTCTGCCGCGGCGGTCGCGACCCAGTTCCGGCTCCGCTACCGCCGCGTCGCCCGGAGGCCGAGCGAGTCGGACCTGACGGTGTTGCACGCCAACATCTGGCTGGGCCAGGCTGATCCGGATGCGTTGATCGCGCTCGTCGAACACCATCGGCCGGACGTGCTCACTCTCGTCGAGCTGACGCCCGAGGCAGATGCGAGTCTTCGACCCAGGCTGTCCGAGCTGTTACCGCACGCCCACGTCAGCGCTGGACCCGGAGGGAACGGAACCGGCATCTACAGCCGATTCCCACTCGCCGACGAGCAGCGGCACGACGGCTTCGTGACGGAACTGCTGTCGGCTCGGGTACAGATGCCGGGTCGGCCGCTGGTGTTCGCGGTGCATCCTGTTCCGCCGTGGCCGCGGGAGCCGTCCGAATGGGTCCGTGAGCTCGGGCTGCTTCGGCAGCTGCTGGCCAAGATCCCCGCCGACGACGGACCCGTCGTGGTGGCCGGGGACTTCAACGCCACGCAGGACCACCGGCGCTACCGCGACCTGCAGGACGGCCGATTCGTCGACGCCGCGGTGGCCACGGGAGCCGGCATGCTCAGGACGTATCCGGCGCACACCTGGCACCCGCCGGTCATTGCCATCGACCATGTTCTGGTGGCAGACATGGGAGTTCGGTCGGTCGAGGCCGTGACCGTCCCCGGCTCCGACCACCGCGGCATCCTGGCGCGATTGGCTTTCTTACCGAACCAGGGCTTTCCGAGCTAGGGCTGGGCCGGCAACTGCTGCAGCGACCACTTGTTGCCGTCGGGGTCCGCGAAGTACACGAATGTTCCCCAGCCCTCGTCCTTCGGCTCCTCGACGGTCAGGCCCAAAGCGGTGAGGTGGTCGTAGGCCTCCTGGGCACTGTCGACGACCATCAGAATGCCTGCGCCGGCACCGGGTTCGGCGTCGGTGATGCCCTCGCCGATGGCGATGGAGCACGCCGATCCCGGGGGAGTGAGTTGGACGTACCGAATGCCTTCCCATGGGCGTGCGTCGTGGTCGGCATCGAACCCGATCGAGGTGTAGAACTCCTTGGCGCGGTCGACGTCGGTGACAGGGACGGTGATGAGTTCGATCTTCATGGTGAGAGTCATGAAGCAATGATGAGCCCCATTGCGGACATATTCGGTCCGCGATGAACTGGTCGTTCCGAGAAATATGCCCGACGCATCGCCGGTTGCAGCTGATGTGTTCTTCTCACTGCTCGACCGATCCCGCACGAGGGCAGGCGTCGACGACGCCGCAGCGCTCCGTCACACCGTCGAACGCGGCGTGCACGCCGAAAAGCTCGGGCTGCACCGGTTCTGGGTGGCCGAGCATCATGCGGTACCCGGCATCGCTTCGGGCGCGCCTGCGGTTCTCGCAGCGGCGGTGGCGTCGCAGACCTCGCGCATTCGCGTCGGATCCGGCGGGGTGATGCTGCCGAACCATCAACCGCTGATCGTGGCCGAGCAGTTTCTGATGCTGGAGTCGCTGTTTCCGGGTCGGGTAGACCTGGGCGTCGGGCGGTCGCTCGGGTTCACCGAGCCGGTGCGCGCCGCGCTGCGTCGAGACCGCGACGCTCCCGATACTTTCGAGGCCGACATCGCCGAACTGCGGTCGTATCTCGACGGGTCCGGTCCTGTGACCGCGCGGCCGGCAGCCGCGCCGCCGCCGATGTTCGTGCTCGCGACCGGTGCCGGTCTCGAGGTCGCCGCCCGCGCCGGGCTGCCGGTGGTCGTCGGTGGTCCTGTATTGCGCGGGGACGACCCATTGGCGCTGTATCGCAAGCACTTTCGGCCGAGTTCGCAACTGTCGGAGCCGTACGTGATCGTCTCGCTCGATGTGACGATCGCCGCGTACACAGCAGACGCGCGCCGTCTCGCACTCCCGGAGGCATGGGCGATGGCGCGATCGCGGCGCGAGGGCGAATTTCCGTCGCTCGAACCCGCATCGTCGATCGACGAATCGCGGTGGACGCCGCGAACCCGAGATCGGATCGAATCCTCTTTGGATGCAACCATCCTCGGCACGGCCGAGCAGGTCCGGCCCCGGCTCGACGAGCTGATCCAGCGCACCGGAGCGGACGAGGTCATGGCCTCCACGTCGACGTTCGACCGGGCCGAACTGTTCGCCGCGGACGCCGCTTTCGCTCAGCTCTCCGCCGCTGTTTCTTGAACCGGAGCTGTGGGCTGGGCCGGTGCCGTATCGGCCAGCGCGGCAACCAGATCGCGTTGAATGTCGGTGGCCGGCACGGTCGCGTCGACCACTGCCGAGACGGGTAGTCGCAGCCGACGGTCGGCCTCGGTGCGAAAGACGAGGCCGGTTTTGGGTGTGCTCTCGGCCGTGCTGGCGTAGAGGATCGACCAGCATTGCGGGTGGTTGAGCAGTTCGGCGCTCGCGGTGTGATCGGACGCCACCGGCGGGCCGAAGGTCAGTGGAAGCCCACTGCGTTTCATCTCGCGTTCGATGACGCGGTGCAACAGGATCTGCTCGCTTCGTTTGGGTAGCAGCAGTGGGTATTCGGCGAGTTGGCTCAGGCTCGGGTTGGGTTCCCCGGCCAGGGGATGGCCCTCTGCGAGGACGACGACGAGGTCCTCGGTCCACAGTTCGGTGACGTGCAGACCGGAGCGTTCGACGCTGCCGCGGATCAGTGCCACCTGGCAGTCACCCGACGTCACCGCTTCGATCTGTTCTGCGAATTGTTTGAGGACGAAGTCGATCTCGGCGTCGGGATGGCGTTCGCGTACCGCGACGATTGCCGAGATGGCGTTCGCGGCGAACGTCATGTTTCCGGTGAGGCGGAGTTGGTTTCGACGCCTGGTCGTCAGCGCCAACGCTGCCTGTTCGAGCTCCACCATGTGGCGGGCGATGGACACCAATTGTGCTCCGACGACGGTCAATCGGACTGTGCGTGAGGTGCGCTCGAACAGCGGCTCACCGATCTCGCGTTCGAGCTTGGAGATCTGCAGACTGATCGCCGATTGCGAGACGTAGCACCGCTCGGCGGCACGGGAGAAGTTGAGTTCTTCCCCGACCGCGAGGAAGTACTTCAGTTGCCGCAGCTCCACGGCGACCTCCATTCATGAGTTCTGCTCATGGATGCTATTTCAACTTTCGCGTTGATAGCGCAGGAACGGCGGAGTTTCATGGAGGTAGTTCTGCGATCTACAAGAAATGTGTGCTCGGAAAGGGAAGTGCTGTGAAAACGTACGACGTCGTCATCGTGGGTTCGGGATTCGGAGCGTTGGCCGCGGCCAAGGCTCTGGGCAAGGCCGGTGTGACGTTCTCTCTGATCTCCAGCACCACCGAGCACCTGTTCCAGCCGCTCCTCTACCAGGCAGCAACCGGGATGATCTCGACGGGCGAGATCGCCCCGCCGATCCGGCGCATTCTCGCGCAGTACGACTCCGCCGACGTGCGTCTGGGCCGAGTGGTCGACGTCGATCCCGAAAGCCATCAGGTCACCTACGTCGGTGGCGGCGAACGCCACACCATCGGTTTCGGTCGCCTGATCGTCGCCACCGGAGCCACTCAGGCCTACTTCGGCCGCGACGAGTTCAAGGACCGCACCTTCGCGCTCAAGACAGTCGACGACGCAATCGCCCTGCGTGAGCAGATTCTGAGCTGCTACGAAAAGGCGCACCAGACCACCGATCTCGACGTACGCAAGGAACTGCTCAGCTTCGTGGTCGTCGGTGCAGGCGCGACCGGCGTCGAACTGGCCGGCCAGATCAGGGATCTCGCGCACCGGTACTTCGCCGGCTCGTTCCCCGATATCGGACCCGACGACGTCACGGTCACCCTCGTCGACGGTGTGAAAGAAGTACTCCCCGCTTTCGGCGGCAAGCTCAGTGCCTATGCCCGCACCAAGCTGGAGAAGTCGGGCGTCGACGTCGTCACCGGCGCCATGGTGACCGATATCGCCGACGACGTCGTGACTGTGCAGGACGTCGACTCGAAGACCTCGCGCACCTACCCGGCCAAGACCGTGATCTGGTCGGCCGGCGTTCAGGCCAGTGAGCTGGCGGCGACGATCGCCGATCGCACCGGGTGCGAGACCGATCGGGCCGGTCGGTTGCTCGTGCACGACGACCTCACCGTCGGTACCGCGAAGGACATCTACGCGATCGGCGACGTGACCTCGCTGCACAAGCTGCCGGGACAGTCGCCGGTCGCGATGCAGCAGGGCCGCCACGTAGCCAAGACGATCATCGGGAAGGTCGACGCAGGAACGCCGTTCAAGTATGTCGACAAGGGCAGCATGTCGATCGTGGGCCGATTCAGTGCGGTGGCTCGACTGTTCGGCAAGGTCGACATGTCCGGACCGATCGCTTGGTTGATGTGGCTCGCGGTGCACCTGATGTACCTGGTGGGCTTCCGCAATCGTTACGTTGCAGTGGTGTCGTGGATGACGTCGTACATCGGCGACAAGCGACCGCACTTCCAGTACACCGACAAATCCGGGTCGATGCTCGAACTAGCCGACGAGACATCGGACGACGAGACAGCGGACAACGAGGAACGTTCGGCGGCCTAGGATTCGGATAGGGCTAGCTGCTCACCAGACCGTTGCGGTAGGCCCAGATCACCACGTGCACTCGGGTGCTGACCTCGAGTTTGCGGCAGATGTTGCCGATGTGGGTCTTGACCGTACTCTGCTCGAGTCGCAGTGATCGGGCGATCTCGCTGTTGCCCAGCCCTGTCGCGAGCAATTGCACCACCTCCATCTCCCGGAGACTCAGGTCGTGTTGTGGGGCAGTGCTTCTCGCCGATCGCTGTGGTGCCCCGCGTCGCGCGAACTCCGCCATCAACCGCGGGGTGACGCGCGGCGACAGGGCCGCTCCGCCGGCGGCGACGGTCGTCACGGCGTCGATGAGCTCGTCCGGATCTGCGTCTTTGAGCAGAAATCCGGATGCACCGCTGTCGAGTGCGGCGAACACGTACTCGTCGAGATCGAAGGTGGTGACGACGATGACGCGAACATCGTCGAATCGCGCCAGGATTTCCCGTGTCGCGGTGAGTCCGTCGCCGTTCGGCATCCGAATGTCCATCAGTACGACGTCGGGCTGCAGCGCCGAGACCTGTTGAACGGCATGACGTCCCGACGAGGCGTGTCCGACGACCTCGATGGTGGAGTTGCCGGCCAGGAACAGCTCGAATCCCTGCCGAACCACGGGTTGATCATCGACGATCAGTACTCTGATCATGCCGTTACCCCGTCGGGACGCGAGATCTTGCCGTCGACCGGTAGTTGCGCGCGCACCACCCAGCCTCTGCCGTCGGCGAGCTCGTTCGGCCCGGCCTCCAGCGTCCCGCCGAACAGGGCTGTTCGCTCTCGCATCCCGGGAATGCCGAATCCCTGACCCGAGGAATCGTCATGACCGGAGGTGGGGGAGGCAATCGTGTTGGAAACGGTCACCTCGACATTCGAGGCTCCAGTGCTGACCTGGACCCGCGCGGTGCAACCGGGCGCGTGGCGTCGAGCATTGGACAGTGACTCCTGCACGATGCGAAAGCACGTCAACTGCACCGCGCTGTCCATGCGGGCTGCGTCGCCGGTGACCTCGAAGTCGATGGAGGCGAACGACATTCGAGACTGTTCGACGAGGTCGGTGATATCGGAGATCATGGGCTGTGGTGCGCCGCCGTCATTGTCGGTCGGGCGCAGGATGCCGACAATTTGGCGGAGACTGTCGAGGGTGCGTTGACCGTGTCCGATTGCGCCGGTGAGCAGTTCGCGTGCCTGCTCGGGGTCGCTCGTGATGAGAGTCTTCGAAGCCTTGGCCTGGATGAGCATACCGGTGAGGTGATGGGCTGCGACGTCGTGCAATTCGCGCGCCATGGTGCGCCGCTCGTTGTCCAGAGCTGACTCCAGGCGTTCCCGGTGCGCCGATTCGGCCCGCCCCAGTGCCGCCTCGCTCTCCAGTTCCTGGGCCCGGCCACGTGCGATGTATTTACCCAGCGCGATGAGCACCGTGTAGTTGATGGCCAGGTTGGCGATCTGTTCGGCCACCACTCCGACGGCACCGCCAGGTCCGGCTGCGGCGTCGGGAAAGGACAGGCGTGTATCGACGCTGACCAGGATCTCCAGTATCAATCCTGCGCCGAGGGGAACGAAGAGTCGAGGGCCGCTCACGCGAATTGCCAACGCGGCGATGGCGAACCAGTACAGGGGAGTGAAACCCAAAGTGCGCTCGGGTAATACGAGGATGAGTGCCACGCTGATCGCGACCACAGCCGAGTACGAGAAGACAGGGTAGGTCCGGCGGACGCAGGTCGCCGCTGTCATCGCCAGTACTGCGACGACACTTACCGTGATCAGGGCCGGGCTCTCGACGAGTTCGTCTCTGGTGTCGCCGACCATGCCCGTCGAGAGTTGGAATGTGGCGTAGACGACGGTGGCCAGCAGCATCTCGACGGGCAGAACCACCGGATTACGCGGCCGCCAGGAAGGGCGGAACGTGTTCGGTATCCGGGACCTGCCCATCATCAGCGTCGACTCCGTTCTCCTGCAGTATCTTTCGAGCGCCCAGGGCTCTTGGTTCCCAGCACCCACAGCGGTCCGGTGACGAACCAGAAGAACGTGATGACGCCGAGCGGTTGCACCACTGTTTTCAACGCTGCTGCCTGCTCCGAGTCTGCCACGGTGGCCGCCAGCACGTAGGTGATAGCCAGTGCTATTGCGGCAGCGCACAGCCATTTCACGAATCCTCGGATCTCGTTGCGGTAGGCCTGCGGTCCGGTCTTGGCTGGCGTGGACGGTGCCGGTCCTCCCGCAAACCGGTGGGCGAAGCGCACGTCCAGCCAGGCCACAGTGGAGTGTGCGAACACCAGGGTCCAACCGAGGTAGATACCGGCGAGACGGTGAGCGAACTCGACCTCCCCACCGCGATGCAAGTCGACGGCGACGGCAGCGACGAGGACGAGATCGAGGACCGGAAGCAGAGCCAGCACGACGGTGCTGGCTCGCCGCATCCTAGCCAGGTAGCGCAAGCACAGGCCGCCGAGGACCAGTACCCAGAAACCGACTTCGCAGACGGCGATGGTGAGCAGAATTGGATTGTCCATGGGCCGATCTCACGCGAGTCGACTCTGATGCGGTATCCCGCCGAGGCGTCGTAGCTGGTGATTCCTACCGACGTACGACGCGGCAGTCCACCGAAAGTCGTAGTAGGCCGCGCTACTGTGGAAATTACGCATACGGGACACGAAAAGGGAGTCGACGATGGCAGGCAAGAAGATCGACAGAGTCCATGCACAGTCCGCGCTGGAAACGGTTCGCGAGAATCCCGGTATTGCATTGATTGCCGCCGCACCTGCATTGGTGGTGCTCGCGGTGGTGTGGTGGCTTCTCGGGTTTCCCGCCGCGCTGATTCTTCTGATCGCCGCAGGCGGTGCCGGTTACCTGTATCTCCGGAACCGTTAGTCGGGTCTACGCGCCGTCGGAATCGGCGCGGGGGATGCAGAATTCGGTGATCGTGGCGGTACTTGCTGCCAGCTCGGCCCAGCTGCATTCGGTGGTCAGCACAGCGATCGCCGAGGTGGGAAAGCGGTGTCGCACTTCGCGGGCCACGTCGGTGTCGTCGTCGACGGCCAGTTCGAGTGCCGTCCACGGAATTCCGGGCTCGTGCCCGACGACCAACAGTGTCGAGACGGTCACGTCGTCGAAGTAGGTGTCCGCCAGTTTGATCTCGTCGATGATTTCGTCGGCCGAACCACCGTAGATGTCTCGCTCGAAGCGGGTGGGTGCGTCGCCGAGGCCGGTGGCGGCCAAGGTCTCGCGAGTCCGCAGAGCCGTCGAGCACAACACGGCGTCGACGGAGCCGACGTGCTCGGTGATCCAGGCTCCCGCCAGTCCTGCTTCCCGTTGGCCGCGTGGAGCCAGTGGCCGCTCGTGGTCGGGCACGCCGTCGGGGTAGCCGGATTTTCCGTGCCGCATCAGCACGAGGGTCCTAGTGGTCGCCATGCCGTCCACCGTAAACGGTCAGGGCAACCTCGTCGGGAACGACGTTCACCGGCTCGGGGAAAACGAACTTCCGCATTGCCCACCACCGGAAGGCGGTGGCGAGCAGGGTGCCGACGATGGATCCGCTGACGAAGTCCGCGATGTTCTCGGTGATGAAAGACACGTTGGGAGCGCGCAGATCCAGCACGTAACTCGAGACCCAGAGCGGCAATTGGTTGATGGCCAGACCGGTCCCGGCGACGGCGAAGAACAGCGCTGCTTCGTGATGGCGACCTCGTCCGCCGCGGGCAGTGAACGACCATTCCCGGTTGAGAACGTACGACACGATCGTCGCGATCAGCACAGCCAGAACGTTGGCTGTCACCGGCTTGTCCTGCAGGATCGTCCACTTCAAGCCGAAGAACAGCACGACGGTGACGACGAAGGTAATTGCTCCGACGATCAGGAACTTCAGCGCCTCGGCGTGCCTGACGAGGGGCGCGAGCCAACGCTCGGGAACGTGGTCGGTGAGGCGGTCGGACACATGCATCCCATCGACGTTACCTCGAGTAACGGGTTGGGTAGTCCCATCAACGATAGGCTCGCGGCACTATGGGCCGCCCGAAAACCAGTGCTCGCTTGTCCGTTCTGATCGTCTTCTTCGTCAACGGCGCGGTGTTCGCCAACTGGGCACCCCGCATTCCCGAGATCCAGAACTCGTTGTCCATCGATGTTGCCACGCTGGGTCTCGCCCTCGCCGGGGTCGGTGTCGGCGGGCTTGCCGCAGCACCCGTTGCCGCCGTGCTGGTTCACCGATTCGGCAGTCGGTGGGCTGTTCTCGCGTCGGGACTGTTGTTGTGCGGTGCGTTCGTGCTCCCCGCTGTGGCGGTGTCGTGGTGGACGCTGCTGGCAGCTCTGGTCCTGCTCGGCGGGGCCGACGCGGTGATGGACATTTCCATGAACGCCCAGGGAGTTCTCGTCGAGGAGCGGGCCGGTCGGTCTCTGCTCAGTGGCTTTCATGCCGCGTGGAGCGTCGGGGCGGTGGTGGGCGGAGTGACGGGTTCTGCGGCCGCGGGTGCTCGCCTTCCGGTCGTGGTGCACTTCGCCTTCGTGGCAGTGGTGCTGGTTCTTGCGCTCGCGGCGGTCGGCCGGGGTCTGCTGGGTCCGGACACACGGCCGGACGAGTCCGCCGACGGCCCAACTCCTCAGCCGGCCGTCGGCCGGCCGATTGCGGCGCTGGCCATGCTCGGCGCGGTGGTTCTGCTGGCCGGCCTGATGGAGGATTTCCCGCAGTCCTGGAGCGCGGTGTACATGACGGCCGAGCAGGGTGCCGGTCCTGGCGCTGCCGGTCTGGCGTTCGTCGCGTTCTCGGTGGCCATGTTGGTGGGACGCCTGGTGGGTGACCGGATCGTCGATCGGTTCGGACCGTCGTCGGTACTGACGGGTGGCGCAGCGCTGGTTGCGGTCGCATTTGCGGGCATCGCGGGGCTGTCGGTGCTCGCCGTCGACGTGCCTGTACTGGTCATCGCTGCATTCGCGGTCGCCGGCCTGGGTTCGAGTCCGCTGTTTCCCATCGTGTTCAGCCTGGCCGGACGGCTTCCCGGCGTCTCGTCGGCTGCGGCGATCTCGACCGTGTCGCTTATCTCGCGTGCCGGATTTCTGCTGGCACCGTTGGTGGTCGGGCGGGTCGTCGAGGCATCGGGCTTCGGGTCGGTATTGGCCGCGATCGCTGCCGCGGGCGCCGTCGTCGCGGTGATCGGGTGGCTCTACGGCCGCAAATTTCCCGTGGACTCGGCTCAGGACTGCGGCTCCAGATAAGTGCGCAACAACCGACGTACCTCGTCGGCAGTGAGTTGCTCGGGATACGTCACCGTGAGTGCGCGGTACTGAATTCTGGCCTCGTGCGTGATAGACAAGTCCGGAGTTTACGGTCTCGGTGGTGTGAGAGGCCCGTTGGCAATAGCGAGACGCAGGGCAGTATGCGGCGATGAGTGAATGGTGGTGACTTGATGGCGACCGATGCCGACTCGGGTCTCCGTGACGAATCACGCAGGCGGGCGCTGTCTGTCACCGGTACGGCTGCTCTGGCGCTCGCTCTGGTGGTCGGGTGGGTCGTCGTGTATTCCATCGGCTTGGTGGGTGCGCTGTGGCGTTTTCGTGAGCCGCATGCGCCGGCACCGATCCTCACGATGCACGATCAGTGGACCGATCTCGCGGTCGGCGCACTGCAGGTCGTTGTGGGGGCGATCGCGATCGGCGCGGTGCATCTCGCGCGGCGACGGACTTTGCCGGCGGTGCTGCCTCTGCGGCATGGCTCCGCGCGCGAGGCTGCGTTGACTTGGTGTGCTGCGATCGGCGCGGCGTCGGCGATAGTGCTCGTATTGTCGCGACTGAATATCGTCCGGTTCGGGTTCTCTATCCCTGCGTCTGTCGAATCGGATTGGCTTGCAGTCGTTTCCGCGCTCGCTGTCGGTCTGAGGGAGGAGCCGATTCTGGTGGCTCTGCCGGTTCTGCTGTTGGTGGGCAGGATGCCGATCTGGGCGATCATGGGGTTGTCGGCAACGTTGCGGGGCTTCCTGTACCTGTATTTCGGCGGCGGCGGATTCCTGTGGGCAGCCATATGGGGCGCGGCGGCGGTGTGGGTGTATTACCGCTATCGGCGATTGTGGGTGCTGATCCTCATTCATGGCTTTGTGATGAACATCCAGGTCTTCGACCGGGTGATTCCGTCCGACAATTCGGCGACGGTGCTGCAGTGGATCAACATTTTGATCCTGTTCGCGGCCCTGCTGTGGTGGATCACGCCCCGCGCCCTCGATGCGTTTCTGCCGAACACGGTGGCTGTACGTTCCAACGATCGGGCTGTCGACACGACGCCTGTGGTGACCGACGTCGTGCTGAATCCCGAGAACGTGAACCCCGACCGATCCAGAAACGAACCACCCGTCAAACCCTGACCATGCGCGCCTCGTGGCATTCCCACGTCGGGTCGAAGCGGGCTTCGCCGTCCAGCTCGAACCCGTTCTTGCGATAGAAGGCGATCGCGCGCTCGTTGGCCGCGGCCACCCACAGATACGCAGCGGGAGTGTCCTCACCTAGTGCGTCGTTCATCAACGCCAGTGCAATTCCGGTGCCGTGGTGTTCGGGCAGAACGTTCAACGACCACAATTCCCTGTGTGCAGGCGGATTTTCGTCGCGCGGGGGTCCTCCGGTCGCGAAGCCGACAATGCGTGAGTCGCCAACGTCGACTGCACATCGGGTGCGAACTCCACGCGCCGACGACTCGTCGCGATGGGCGATGATTTGCTGCCACCGTTCGATGCGGTGCGCGGGCCTCATCGCATCCAACTTCGCACCGTTGATCATTCCCGCATACGTTGCCTTCCAGATCGCAACGTGTGCTGTACCGATCTGCTGCTCGTCGCCGGGCCGGATGTCACGAATCGAGTAGCTGCGCATGGTGTCGTTATACCGGCCTGAACTCGGTGACCGAATCGAATTTTCTTGTCGGACCCCTCTCGTACTATCGAATACATGTTCGATACCGGGGGGGTGGGGAGCGGTGGAGACGCCGTCGGTCGATGACTGTATTGCGGGGTTTCTCGATGTCATCGCGCTCAGCCGTGTTCAGGAAAACCTCGCGCGGGCAGCGACTTTGCTCGCATACTGCGACGTACTCGAGATGCGTCTCGAGGCCGCCGAAGCCGCTGACGGAGATCCCGGCGAGACCGTCCGCGGCGCGTTGTGCGACTTGGCCGTGACGATGACCGGTACGCGTCGTGATGCGGGGGTGATGCACGACGTTGCGGAGCGTTTACATCGAATGCCGTTGACGGCCTTGCGTTTCGTGACCGGCAGCTTCGACTGGTCGACGGTGGTCACCATCACCTCGGTGTTGCATCGCGCCAGTGACGAGACCATCTCGACAATCGAATACGAGGTCTGCGCCGCAGGGGGCCGAATGCGTCCGCAGGCCTTGCGGAATCGAATCTGGCGGTTGTGGATGAGGGCCGATCCGGACGGCGCTGCGCAGGCTCGCGAGACCGCGAAGTCGGAGGAAGTCGGAGTGCGGATCGACCGCACCGGTCCCGGCGGTATTTCGTCGCTCATCGCAAAAATCACGCATCTCGAGGCGGCCGAAGCGGATGCGCTCATCGTCGAGATTGTGGGGACTGTCTGCAAGGACGATCCGCGGTCGACGGGGATGCTGCGGGCGGCGGGACTGATGGCGTTGCTACACGGCGAACATTCGCTGGCCTGTCAGTGCGATCTGGGTGACGACTGCCCGGTTGCGGGTGGCACCGATGATCTCCCTGCTCGGCGCGGGCATCTCCTTCAGATCGTGGTGGCGGTGGAGACGCTGCTGGGACTGTCCTCGGATCCCGCGTCCTTGGCGGACGGGACGCCCATCGATCCGGAGGTGGCGCGCATCGTCGCCACCGACGCGAAATGGCAGGCCATGCTGACCGAGTTGGTCGACATGCTCAAACCCGAGGGAAACAGTTCCGACGACGACGACGACGGCGAGGGCGAGGGCGACGACGGCCCTGAGGGCGGTGAGTGCGGCGACGACGACGAGGGCGACGACGGCCCTGAGGGCGGTAACCCGAAAGGTGGAGGACCGTCTGGCAGAGGGCCGGATGGCGGTGACCCGAACGACGTGAATCCTGATGGCAATTGCGGCCCTGACGGCGATGGCGGTCCCGACGGCGATGCCGGTCCTGACGACGATGCGGGTCCAGGCACCGGCGACCAGGACGACCGTCGCAGAGAAGAACCGGACAGCGGTGGATACTCGCACCGCGGTAAGTACAGCGGTCGAGACCCGGGCAGCGGTCAGGACCCAGGCTTGCGGTTGTCGACCGGTTTGTTGCTACGTCGAGTGGTGGGCATCGGGCGCGTGCGCGCTGCCGGCGAGCTTCCGTCGATACGCGGGGCAGGTGACTGCGCGAATTCACCCGCAGCCCCTGTGCTGGGGGAGGAGTCTGTCCGCGATGGGCTGGTCGCGCGGTGGCTCGCATGGATTGCCGAGAAGCCCGAGCAAGCTCGGGGCATTTTTCCCGACGGCCATGGCGGGGAGCGCAGTCCATCTCAGGCTGCGGTGACCTATCGACCCAGTGCCCGCGTCGCTGCTGCCGTTCGGGCGGCGTATCGCACGTGCACGTTCCCCCGTTGCGACGTGCCGTCGGCGCGGTGCCAGATCGATCATCTGGTGCCGTTCGACCAAGACGATCCGCGGCGGGGAGGTTGGACCATCGTGACCAATCTTCAACCGGTGTGCGTGTTCCATCATCAGGCGAAGACCTCGAAAACGTGGTCGGCGGCGATGATGGCCGGAGGGGTAATCCTGTGGTCGAACTCGCTCGGGTTGCGCTCGATCACGTTGCCGGACTTCTCGATCGGATCGCACGCGGGTCGCAGCCGACGTCGGAAGCGGTCTTCAGGGAAGGAGACGTCCCTGTCCGAACCCACCCGATGGGAACTCGACTACAGCGGATCCGCACCCCCGACGCTCGCGGACTTCCGTGCTGCCTCGACGGACTCGGCAAGGAAGAGGCTCGCAGAGAAGAGGCGGGCCTATCTCGAACATTGCCGCGTTGTACACGCACGCATACGACAGGACTGGAGTCGATACGATCCCGCGCCCTTCTGACGCCGGCACGGCCGGTGCCCGATAGGTGGTCAGGGCCACGCACCTGCTACCTTGAACGCCGTTCAAGTATCTGGGGCAGGTGATCGCCCCTTCCTCGAGGAGCCACCGTGTCAGGTATCGACAGCAGTACTCGCCCGCCGAGCCGTAAGGTCGGTCGAATGAACGTCTCCGCCCGCGACATGGCGCAGATCGCGGTGTTCGCGGCGCTCATCGCCGCGCTCGGACTACCGGGATCGATCACGGTGGGCTTCTCCGGAGTCCCGATCACCCTGCAGACCCTCGGCATCATCCTGGCCGGCGCAGTTCTGGGACCACGCAAGGGCACGGCCGCAGTACTCGTGTTCCTCGCCCTGACAATGATCGGCCTGCCGCTGTTGGCGGGCGGACGCACCGGCCTCGCGGCGATGGCCGGCCCCACCGTCGGATACCTGATCGGCTGGATTCCCGCAGCGCTGATCATCGGTTGGCTCACCGCCCGCATCCTGCCGAAGTACTCGATCGTGCTCGGATTGCTGATCAACGCCGTCGGCGGAATCCTCGTCATCTACATCTTCGGCACCATCGGATTGCTGCTCCGCACCGACGTCGGGCTCTGGGCCGCGATCACCACCAACGGACCGTTCCTGCCCGGCGACATCGCGAAGGTCGTCGTCGCCACGGTCGTCGCCAAGAGCGTGCACCGCGCTTACCCGGGACTGATCAAGAGGTGACTTTTTCGCTGGGAGGTCGAGACCAGGACACCGCCATCGTCTGGCGCGGTCGCAGTCTCACCTACGCCGAACTCGACGCCGCCGTCGAGCAGTGGCCTCACCTCCCGGCACACGCCCAATCTCACGACGCCCAATCTCACGACGCCCAATCACACGACGCGTCAGCACTGGATCTGCCGGACGCGTTGGTCTGTGTTGTCGCGGCGGCTCGGCAGGGGTGCGCGGTGCGAGTCGAGGACCCGGCCGCCAGGCCCGAACGCAGCGGCGACCCCGATCCCGACGCCTTCCTGCTTGTTGCGACCTCCGGTTCCACCGGCAGGCCCAAGCCGCTCGCGCGAACCGCGGCGTCGTGGGTCGACAGCTTCGCCGAGTTCACCGACATCACCGGCATCCGTCCCACCGATTCGGTAGCGATCACCGGACCCCTGCACGCCACGATGCATCTGTTCGCGGCCTTGCATGCGCTGTGGCTCGGTGCCTGTGTCACCGACGATCAGGCGCAGGCCACGGTGGTACATGCGGTCCCCGCTGTGTTGCGGGACGTCGCTCCGCGGATGCCGCACCTTCGGATTGCGGTCGTTGCTGGAACGATGCTGGACTCCGTTGCAGCTCAGTCTGTTCCGGACAGCGTGAGACTGGTCGAATATTATGGGGCCGCCGAGTTGTCCTTGATCGCAGCGAGGGTGGTGGGTGAGCAGCCGTCATTGGTACTGCTTCGCGACGTCGAGGTGCGCACCGACGACGGATACCTGTTCGTGCGGTCCCCCTACGCCGCCTCGAGTGCACGTGATTGGTTCGCCGTCGGCGACCTGGCCGACGTGCGTGGCCGGGAACTCGTCGTCCACGGGCGCGGAGATGCGGCGATCAACGTCGGCGGCACCACCGTGATCGCCGAGGACGTCGAGCGAATTCTGGTCTCGATCGACGGCGTCCTCGCCGCCGCGGCGATCGGCACTCCGCACTCCGTTCTCGGCGAAACAGTCTCTGCCGTCATCGAACTCGACGGTTCACGCGATCTGGACGTGGTGCGCGCCGATGCCCGAGCAATCATGACCAAAGAGGCACTACCGAGGCGGTGGACGGTGGTACAGCAGTTGCCCCGCACCGCCAGCGGAAAAATTGCACGCGGGGCACTCGCATCAAGAGGGGCACTGGCATGACGCCCACACCCGTTGTTGTCGCGGGTAAACGGACCGCGATCGGCATTGCAGGGCACGGGTTCGCCGATGTCCCGGCACCTCACTTGGCGGTACCGGTTCTGAAAGCTGTTGCTGCAGAGATCGCTCCGCTCGGTGTTCCGATCGACGACGTGATTCTCGGCAACTGCCTCGGCCCGGGCGGTGACGTCGCCCGAGTGGCGGCGTTGGGTGCCGGGCTCGGGTTCGCCGTCCCCGGGGTCACCGTCGATCGGCAGTGTGGATCCGGGTTGGATGCGTTGGCCCAGGCCGCGTCGCGCATCCGGAGCGGCGACGAGACGATGATTCTGGCCGGGGGAGTCGAATCTGCAAGTACCAGCCCGTGGCGGTTCTGGCCGCCCGTCGGCGACGCGGAGCCGGTCCGCTACACCCGAGCGCCGTTCGCGCCCGACGGTTTCGACGACCCGGACATGGGTGTTGCGGCGGATAATCTCGCGCGTCGTCGTGGGATCGGTCGCGAACGCCAGGATGCCTATGCCGCACGGTCTTTCGCCCGAGCGGCAGCGTACGACTTCTCCGCGGAAATCGTGGCTGTGAACAACATGGCTACCGACGAGCGCATTCGGCCCAACATGACGACGCAGCGCCTGGGCAGGCTGCGCCCCACGTTCAGCACAGACGGGACCGTGACCGCCGGTAATTCGTGTGGAATCTCCGACGGCGCAGCCGTTCTGGCGGTCACCAGCCTCGAGCGAGCCGCAGGCATGCCGGCGCTGCGCATTCTCGGCAGCGCTGTTGCCGGGTCCGATCCTGCCCTTCCCGGGCTCGGACCGGTACCCGCGATCGACAAACTGCTCGCCCGCACCGGGGTGGCGCTGAGCGACATCGAAACAGTCGAGATCACCGAGGCCTTCGCGTCGGTCGTGCTTGCCGTCGCGGACGAGCTCGGCATCGACGAGGACCGCATCTGCCCGGACGGTGGTGCCATCGCAATGGGGCATCCGTGGGGAGCGTCGGGCGCAATATTGTTGGTGCGGTTGCTCTCTCGTATGCTGCAGCCCGGAGGCCCTGCGCTGGGGCTGGCTGCCTGCGCTATCGGCGGCGGGCAGGGAATAGCAATGCTGGTGGAGAGAGTGTCATGAGTACGGTCGCCTTCGAGAACATCTCTCACGCATTCGGCGAGCGGCAGGTGTTGCGCGGCATCGATCTCGAATTCGACGAACGCCGTATCGGCATCATCGGGTCCAATGGATCGGGAAAATCCACGCTGGCCCGCATGATCAACGGGTTGATCAAGCCCGATACCGGCCGGGTCACGGTCGACGGAATCGACGCGGCCAAGAAGGGCGCGCAGGTCCGCAAGAAGGTCGGCTTCGTCTTCACCGATCCCGACTCTCAGATCGTCATGCCCACCGTCGCTGAGGATCTCGCGTTCTCGCTACGGAGGTCCGGGCTCAGCAAGACCGAGGTGGCCGAGCGTGTCGACGAGATGCTCGTCCGGTTTCGACTCGATCGGCACCGCGACCACCCTGCTCACCTGCTGTCCGGTGGACAGAAGCAGTTGCTGGCCATCGGGGCCGTCCTCATCCGGCGGCCGGAGGTGATCGTCGCGGACGAGCCGACGACCTTGCTCGATCTGCGTAACGGCCGCGTCGTCGCAGACGCCTTGAATTCGATGGACCAGCAGGTCATCGTCGTGACTCATCAGCTGGCGTTGCTGGACGGCTTCGAGCGCGTCATCGTCATCGACGACGGCCGCATCGCGTTCGACGGCACCCCGGCTGCCGCGGTCCCGGCCTACCGCGAGTTGATCGAATGATCGGTCTCTACCGCCCCGGTGATTCGTTGCTGCATCGGATGAGTCCGGGATCGAAACTGCTGGCGCTGATCGTTGCCATCCTGGCGACGGTGATTTTCGCACGCACACCCCTCGAGGTCGGTGTGGTTGCCGTGGTGGTCGCAGTACTGTTCGCGGTCGCCCGCATCCCTGTGAAAGTCGCTCTGGCGCAACTACGTCCGGTGCTGTGGATGCTGCTGATCATAGGGGTGTTCCAGGTGATCATCACCACCTGGCAACGCGCAGTGGTGGTCTGCGGAGTGCTGATCGTCTCCGTCGCGTTGGCCGCATTGGTCACGCTGACCACCCGGGTCACCGACATGCTCGATACCGTCACCCGAGCCCTCGGTCCCGTCCGCCGCTTCGGCGTCGACCCGGATCGAATCGGTTTGCTTCTCGCCCTTGCCATTCGCTGCATACCGTTGTTGGCGTCGATCGTGCAGGAAGTGTCGCAGGCCCGAAAGGCCCGCGGCCTGCAGTGGTCGATGACGGCCCTGGCCACACCGGTGTTGGTGCGTGCGCTCCGTACTGCCGATGCGATGGGCGATGCCCTCGTTGCGCGCGGTGTGGACGACGACGGTGTGGATGACGACGGTGTGGAAGACGACGGTGCAGATGACGAGTGATCTTCTCACCGCGCGGATAGCGCAGCACTGCGATCGGGCGGACATCGCGATCGTCGACGCGACCGGTCGGATCACGTACCGGGATCTGTGGCGTCGGGTGGAACGTGCGGCCGCTTCGATGGCCGGGATGCATCGAATCGCGGTGTTGCCGACGTCGGACATCGACTCGCTGATCGTCGTCGCGGCCGCGATGCATGCCGGCGTGAGTGTCGTTCTGCTGCATCGGCATCTGCTACCCGGCGAATTCGTCGACGCGATGTCGGTCACTGCACCGTCGCTCATCGTGGCGCATCCGCGTCAGCACGCACGATTGCACAGGTGGGGTGCCGACGCGGTGCTGGCACCCGAGCAGCTCGCCGGCGACCGTGTTGCGCGCGTCGATCCGCCGGCACGCAGCGCCGAACTGCTCGTAGGCATCACCTCCGGAACCACCGGCCCACCGAAATTGTTCGTTCGTGATCAGGCGTCCTGGGCGGCCACGCTCGACCGTTCCGATTCTCTGTTCGATCTCAGTCCGGGCGACAGAGTGTCTGCATCGGGAACTCTCGATCACACGCACTTTCTCTACGGTGCGTTGCACGGGCTTACTCGCGGCGCGACGGTGGACCTGCGCACGGCGGCGGCCGCTCTCGAAGATGCTCCGACACACCTGTATTCGGTACCGACGATCGCCTGGGACATCGCGCGGTCGAACGTGCAGTACCCCAGCGTCCGCGAGGTGCTGTCGTCTGCGGCGAGATGGCCGCAGTCGGGTCGGTCGGCACTTGCCACGGTGCTACCGAACGCGACCATGACGCACTTCTACGGCGCGTCGGAACTGAGCTTCGTCTCCTACGACCGTCGAACGTCCGAGGGCGCGGAGATCGAGGGGGCGGAGATCGAGGGGGCGCTGTTCGACGGCGTCGAGGTGGAGACCAGGGGAGAACTGCTGCACGTGCGCAGCGACATGCTGTTCGACGGCTATCTGAGTCGGGTGGGTGAGCACACCACCCTGACGGACGGACCGGTCGACGGGTGGATGACGGTCGGTGATCGCGGCAGCGTCGACCAGGGCCGGCTGACTTTGCTCGGCCGCGGCAGCGAGACGATCGTTCGAGCCGGCCTCACGGTCGAGTTGCCCCCGATCGAGGCGGCGCTGTTGTCGGTCCCCGGTGTTCTCGATGCCGGAGTTCTGGGCCTGCCCGATGACCGAGCAGGGGAGATACCGGTCGCCGGAGTGGTTGTAGCACAGGATGTTTCACCGACGGTGGCGCAGATACGGCGGCACCTGCGTTCGTTGCTACCCGACCCGAGTCTGCCCGTCGTCATCGCGATCGTCGACGGTTTGCCGCGTACCCCGCGCGGCAAGCTCGATCGTCAGGCCTTGGGTGCAACCTTGGCGACGGTCCGGACCGTCGGTTCGCCCGAGGCTCCGGTGACGACGAACCAGACGGTCAGCGCTCCGCCCTCGTAGCGGTGACGCAGCGTCACGCGTTCGTTCGCCAGTACCGGCGTGAGGTATTCGATGACGGCGCGGTGGGGCGCTGCGGCCAGGTGCGGCAAGTCCACCAGCAGTTCTTCGACCGCGTGCCAGTACGCCGCGTTGTTGAGGTGATTGAAGGGGTCGATATCGGTTGCGCGCAAGGGGAATTCGATATCGTCCTGGGATTGCGACGGTACCGGTTCGGTCAGCCACGCCTTCCAGCGCAAGCGGTGCTGATCGGTGGTCTTGGCCAGCATCTCCAGTGCCCCGTCGCTGATGCGCGTCGGCATGCCGGTGTCCTTGCTGATGTTGATCCAGAAGCCCTCGGTCTCGATGCGACCGCCCTTGGGGGTCGTCACCGCCACCCGCATGTTGGACCAGCGCGTCGACATCGAGGAACACCAGCGCCGCAGGTGCACGCGGTCGGGAAAGTGGATGGGCTCGAAGACGTCGATGACGGTGCGTCGCACGATCCACATCGGGTCGGTCTTACCCAGAGGGGTGGCGTCGAGATTGTCGGTGCCGATGTCCTGGAGGTAGCGCGCGACACCGTCGAACCGGAGTCGGTTGTTGGGGTCGATGTCGCCGGTACGTACTGGCCAGCTCGTCTCGAAGCCTTCACCGGGCGGCGGCTCGGGTGCCAGTTCGTCGTCGAAGCCGGCCGGTTCCACGCGTGCATTGGTCACGTCCGCACTGTACGCGGGTGGACCCACGTGATACCCGTCAGAGGATGTGGCGAGCTCGCATCCCGTCGAACACCGGTGCCACCCGCACCACGTCACCGGTGGTGGGCGCATGCACCATCTGCCCGTTGCCCATGTAGATCGCCACGTGTCCCGGGCCCGCCGCGCCCCAGTTGCCGAACAGTAGATCGCCCGGCTGGGCGAGGGCCATCGGCACCTCGGTGCCCACGTTCCACTGCGTCTCCGACGTACGCGGCAGGGTGACCTTTCCGCCCGAGGCCTTGAACAGTGCGTAGGACGTCAGGCCCGAGCAGTCGAATCCGCCGCCGGACGGCCCGTTGATGTTTCCGCCGCCCCACACGTACGGCAGGCCCAGGTAATCCATCGCCAATTGCACTGCCCGCCCGCCCATTCCGGTGAGATCGAGCCCGGCGAACGGAGTGAGGATGGCCGCGAACTGGGCCTCGGTGGCCCGGATGCGCGCTACGTAGGGCTTGGTCTGAGTCTCGTAATCGACTGACCCCGAAGGCATTCCGCCCGAGCGCAACACTGCACCCGCTCCGGCGTTGTATCCGGCGAGGGTCAGGTCCGTCGTGTCGCCCGAGACCTTGCCGTCGCGCTTCCAGCCGTCGACCTGTCCATAGATGTCGCACAGCATCGTTCCCGACGCCATGACCGAGTCGCCGATGCTGTTGACGTCGACCACGCCGTTGCCGTCGTAGTCCTTGCCGTAGGTTGCCCACGTTCCCGGCATGAACTGGCCGGGTCCCTGTGCGCCGGTGCTCGATACCGGAGCTGTCGGACCGTATCGAAATCCGTTCTCGGCGGCGTAGAGTGCGGCAATCGTTGTGGCCTTGACGCCGCCGCAGATGTTGCCTGCCTTCTGCAACCACGGAACGAACGCGGTGATCGCTCCCACCGCGCCCAAACCGATCGGACCGACATTGATGCCGGTGAACGTGACGGGTAGACCGGGAAAGAGTGCTCGCCGAATGGCTTCGGCCGACGCCATGAACGCCGTCTGGGTCGCGATGTCGGCGGCGGTGTACGTGCGGCCGGCGAATTGCAGAGCGCCGGTGGCGAGCCCGGCGACGGCGCTGGATGCCGCATTCGACGAAAAAACACTGAAGGGTAGCGGGGCGCTCGGCGTGATCGCCGCCGGTGTGAGACCCGCAGCCATTCCCACTGCGGGCGAGGCTGCTGTGGGCGTCACTGCTGTGGGCGCTTCCGGCGTCTCGATCTCGGCAACCGTGGGCATTTCCGGAAGCATCGGTTCGACGGCGGTGTGCAGTCCCTCGGCGGCGTCGTTCAGGGTCCGGTCTGCGACGTCGGCGGCGGGTTCGGGCATGGTGCCCATCAGGTCTGCCCATTGATCGGACATCGTTTTGCCCTGGTCCTCGGCAGCGGCAGCGACCGCGGCTGCCTGATCCTTCACCGCCTGATTCTGCAGTGGAGCTGGGGCGTCCGTTCCGGCGACTGCGCCTGCGGCAGACACGATGACGGCAACGATGACTGCGAAGGGATCGCCTGCCATGCTTCGACTCCTGTTACTCGATCGTTCTTCCCCGAGCCAGGAGCTGTGATCAGACTCACCCGGGTGCTGCAACCATCATGCACGGTGCAGCCGATCGACTCATGAGTTTTGCGAAACTGTCAGAGCAACGAAACTCAGAGCAACGAGCCCCAGTAGTCCGAGAACCGGATTCCGATGAGCGCGACGACGATTGCGTACCACACGGCGAGCAGCGTCCACCGCCATTCGAGGAAAAGACGGCCGACTGTGCCCGGGCGTTCGTCCGGATTACTGGAGCCGGTGCTGATCAGTCGGCTCAGAGCCAGTACGAACAGTGGCATCGTCACGGCCCACACCACCATGCAGTAAGGGCACAGGGCACCGATCTCGTAGAGACTCTCGAAGATCAGCCAGTGCACGAACACTTCGCCGAGCAGCAGACCGGCACTGAGTCCGAGCCAGAACCAGTGCGGGAGTTCGACGCGGCCGAGCCACAGGATACCGGCGACGAGGGCGACGGAGAACGCCACGATTCCGAGGATCGGATTGGGAAATCCGAACAGCGCGGCTTGCTTCGTGACCATCACCGACCCGCACGAGAGCACCGGATTCAGGCTGCACGACGGAACGTAGGACGCGTCTTCGAGGAGCTTGAATCGTTCGATCGTCAGGGTCAGTGCGGCGAGGAGCCCCAGTGCGCTGAAGAGTGTGAAGACTGCAGCGCCGGCGCGAGTTCTCATGGTCGGTTACCGGTTGCTGCTCAGTTTCCGGCTGCCGCGGCGGCAGCGAGGATGTTCTCGGGTGTCGGGGTGGCGACGTCGGTGCCGTTGACGCGGATGCTCGGCGTTCCGTTGATGCCCTCGCCGATGACGGTCTGCGTCTGGGTGGTGACCCAGTCCGTGTAACTGCCGTCGGTGATGCACGACGCGGTGGCGGGGGAGTCGGCACCGGCTGCGGCGGCGATCTCGACGAGCTTGTCGTCGGGCAGACCGTTGCCGTTCTCGGCGGGCTGCTCGGCGAACATCGAGTTGTGCCAGTTCATCCAACTGTCCCGATCGTTCTCGGCGACACAGATCGACGCACTCGCAGCACGGGTGGAGTACATCGTGCCGTTCGAGAAGCGATCGAGAATGGAGATGGGACGGTAATCGACGGCGACGTTGCCTGCGTCGGCCAGCTGCTGCAGAGTCGATCCGCTGACCGACTCGAATGCCTTGCAGGCCGGGCACTGGAAGTCCTCGACGACGCTGACGACAGTGGTGGCATCGGGGTTGCCGAAACGAATGGCACCGTTCGCGGTGAGCGACGTGGGCGTCAGCTGCGGGCCCGATGTGGAACTCGCGTCGGGAGATGCCTCACCCGACGTCGAATCCTTGTTGACGATGAACAGAGCAATGGCTGCAACGAGTGCGATGAGAACGACCGCGACGACGATCTGGATCAGCGTTCGACGATTCTTGTCGCCGTTCTGCATTGCCCGGATGTCCTTGGACGCTCTGCCGTCTCTCGATGCCTTGTTGCTGGTGTTCACGGCGACCAGTTTATGCAGGACAACCTGAGTGTCAGATGAGAGCAGTGTCGAACAAGTGCAGTATCAAATAAGAGCAGTATCAGATAAGAGCTGCGAGTCGTTCGATCGCGAATCGGTATCCGTCGATGCCGAGTCCGGCGATGACTCCGCTGGCGATCGGAGAGACGTAGGAGTGGTGCCGGAACTCCTCGCGGGCGTGCACGTTGGAAATGTGCACCTCGATGATCGGGACCTCGGGGATGACGAGTGCGTCACGCAGCGCCACCGACGTGTGGGTCAGTCCGCCGGGGTTGATGACGATGCCCGACGCCACCCCGCGTGCCTCGTGGATCCAGTCGATCAACTGTCCCTCGTGGTTGGACTGCTCTGCTTTCACGTCGAGTCCGTGTGTGGCGGCGGTCTTCTCGCACAGGGCGACGACGTCGACGAGGGTGGCGCTGCCGTACACCTCGGGCTGACGGGTGCCGAGCATGTTCAGGTTCGGACCGTTGAGCACCAGCACTTGCTTGGCCATGACGTCACTCGCTTTCCTGCTCTACGAACTACCGGGTCCGATCATTCCACAGCGTGGTTGACACAATTGCCCCGTGAGCATTGGGAAGACGGTGAGTACGGGGAGAACCGTATGGGTGGTGTGGGGCATCGGTGTCTTCGCGTATGTCATCGGGGTGCTGCATCGGACGGCCTTCGGGGTCGCCGGGCTGAGCGCTGCGGACCGGTTCTCGATTTCCCCGTCTCTGTTGTCCTCGTTCGTGGTGCTGCAGGTGGTCGTGTACGCGGCGATGCAGATTCCGGCCGGAGTGCTGCTGGATCGGATCGGTTCGCGCAAGATGATCGCTGCCGGTGCGCTGATCATGGCGTCGGCGCAGATCACGTTGGCGCTCACCGAATCGCTGCCGGTCGCGGTGGCGGCACGTGCATTTGTGGGCATCGGCGACGCGCTGACGTTCATCTCGGTCCTGCGTCTGGTGCCGCGTTGGTTCTCGCCGCGGCGGGTGCCGATCGTGTCCCAGTTGACCGGGCTGCTGGGGCAGCTCGGGCAGGTGCTCTCGGCCGTGCCGTTTCTGATTCTGCTGAACGGGCCGGGGTGGACGTTCGCTTTCGGTAGCGCGGCGGCACTGGGTTTGCTCGCACTCGTCCTCTCGCTCGCTCTGATTCGAGATCGTCCCGACGACAGCACCGCTCCGGAACCGGAGCCGACGTCGTTGCGGCAGACGCTGGACTCCATCGGCGAGGTGTGGCGACGACCGGGGACCCGGCTCGGATTCTTCTCGCACATGGGGACCCAGTTCTCGATCACCACGTTCGCCTTGTTGTGGGGTGTGCCGTACATGACCACCGCTCAGGGATTGTCGGCGTCGACGGCCGGAGCGCTGCTGACGTTGTCGGTGCTGTCGGCGGTGGCGTCGGGCATCGTGCTCGGTTTGCTCACCGGGCGCTACCCGATGCGTCGGTCCTGGCTGGTGCTGGCGATCATGGTCAGCAACGCCACGATGTGGGCCATCGTGCTGTCGCTGCCCGGACCTGCGCCGCTGTGGCTGCTCGTTCTTCTCGTCGTGGTGATTTCCGTGGGTGGGCCCGGGTCGGTGATCGGATTCGACCTCGCCCGCACGTTCAATCCGAGTGCCAATCTGGGGACGGCTCAGGGGATGGTCAACATCGGCGGCTTCCTGGCATCGCTGTTGGTCATCGCGGCGATCGGGTGGATTCTCGACGCGATGGGTGGTTACGACTTCGACAGTTTCCGGGTCGCGATGCTGGTGCAGTTTCCCGTGTGGATCATCGCGATCATTGGGGTGCTGGCGACGCGGCGCAAGACGCGCAAGGTGCTCGCGGCCGACGGCATCCACCCGCACACGATGCGCGAGGTCCGAGACCGGATGCGCCGCAAATAAACCTTTGCTTAGTCGGCTTTGTACGAGCATGCTGGTGGTCCGAATATCGTTGTAGGACACAAGCAAACGTTACGTAAAGGTGAAACAAAGAGATGGTAAGCGAGCCTGAAGCGACCGCCGAGCGTGAAGCGAGTGCGGTGAGTGGCGAGTACTCGCACCGCGAGATCATGACGATTCTGTCGGGCCTGATGATGGGCATGTTCCTGGCGGCTCTCGACCAGACCATCGTCTCGACGTCGGTCCGGACCATCGCCGACGATCTCAACGGGTTCTCCGTTCTCGCCTGGGTGACAACGGCATATCTGATCACGTCCACTGTCTCGACTCCGCTGTACGGCAAACTCTCCGATCTCTACGGGCGCAAGCCGTTCTTCATGACGGCCATCTCGATCTTCGTCGTCGGGTCCATGCTGTGCGGCATCGCGACATCGATGTACGAGCTCGCAGCTTTCCGGGCCGTGCAGGGGTTGGGTGCAGGTGGCCTGATGTCGATGGCGTTGGCGATCATCGGCGACATCGTGCCCCCGCGGGAGAGGGCCAAGTATCAGGGTTACTTCCTGGCGGTGTTCGGTACGTCCAGTGTGCTCGGGCCGGTCATCGGCGGTCTGCTGGCCGGGCAGTCGTCCATTCTCGGCATCACCGGCTGGCGCTGGGTCTTCTACATCAACGTTCCGCTCGGCATCATCGCGCTCGTCGTCGTCTGGCGGGTGCTGAACCTGCCCGTCTACCGCCGCGAGGCCCGCGTCGACTGGTGGGGCGCAGTGCTTCTCAGCGTCGGGCTCGTGCCGCTGCTGATCATCGCCGAGCAGGGCCGCGTATGGGGATGGAGTTCGCCGCGGGCACTGCTGTGCTTCGGGATCGGCATCGTGGGCGTCATCGCGTTCGTTCTCGCCGAGATCAAGATGGGCGACGATGCCCTGATCCCCATGCGGTTCTTCCGAAACCCGTTGTTCTCGTTGTGTATTGCCGTCAGTGTCATCGCAGGCGCAGCCATGTTCGGCGGTATCTCGTTGCTGCCGCAGTACCTGCAGGTGGTCAAGGGTTCCTCGCCGACTCTCGCCGGTTATCAGACCTTGCCGCTCGTCGGCGCACTGATGATCGCGTCCATCGTGTCGGGTTCGATCATCTCGAAGACGGGGCGGTACAAGATCTTTCCGATCGTCGGCACTGCGCTGATGGCGATCGCCATGTTCACGTTCCACTACGTGCACGCCGACACTCCGTTGTGGCAGACGATGGTCGTGATGGGTGTGTTCGGTCTCGGTCTCGGTTCGATGATGCAGCCGCTCACGTTGGCCATCCAGAATGCGATGCCGCCCAAGGATATGGGTGTCTCCACCTCGGCGGCAACGTTCTTCCGTCAGATCGGTGCGACGGTCGGCGTGGCGGTGTTCCTGTCGATGCTGTTCACTCAGCTGACGCCCAAGACCGGCGATGCGTTGGTCGCCGCCGGTTCGACGCCCGCGTTCCAGCAGGCCGTGCAGAGCGCGGCCACCAGTGCCGATCCGTTGGAGTCCGGGTTCGCGAAGGCCATCGCCTCGGGTGATGCATCCGTTGCCGGTAGTGCCTTGCAGGACAGTTCGTTCATCCAGAAGCTCGATCCCGCGCTCGCCGAGCCGTTCCGCATCGGCTTCTCCGACGCGATGGACTACGTGTTCCTGGCCGTGTCGATCCTGATGCTCCTCGGATTCGTCCTGGTGCTCTTCCTCAAGGAGGTGCCGCTGCGCACGATGTCGGGTCTGGCGGCAGCTCAGCAGGAACGCGACGAAGAGCGAGCGAACGACGTGGGCACCGGTCTACATTGATGGCGTGAGTTCGGAGAACTGGGTTCGGCTCGGCTCGGTGGACACCTGGTACGCCGAGGTGGGCGACGGGGAACCGCTGGTCCTTCTCCATCCTGGGGGCGCTGATGCGCGAGCGCTGGATGTCACTGTCGCCGGGCTGTCCTCGGCGTTTCGGGTGCTCACCCCCGAACGTCGAGGGCATGGCCGCACCCCTGATGTTTCCGGGCCTGGTCTCTCCTCCGAGTTGACGTTCTCGGACATGGTCGACGACACCATTGCGTTCATCGAGCAGGTCGTCGGGCGACGGACGCGGTTGGCCGGGTGCAGCGACGGCGGTGTCGTAGCGCTACTGGTCGCACTGCTACGCCCGGATCTGGTGGATCGTCTCGCCTGCGTCGCGAGTGTCTTTCATCGCGACGGTTGGGGCGGCGGGCTGTCCGGACTCGGCGACGCCGACCGTAGCGATTTCGTACGCCGGCTCGACGATATGCACAGTGCAGATCCCGCACTGACTGCGAGCGATCTCGCCGCGTTGTCGGTGCGCACTCTGGTGATGATCGGTGACGACGACGAGGTGAGCATCGAGCATGCTGCCGAGTTCTACCGCAGTATGCCGGTCGCCGAGCTGGCAATAGTCCCGGGTACCTCGCATGGTGTGTTGGTCGAGAAGCCCGCGTTGTCCAATGCGATATTGCTGGACTACTTCACCCGGGATGCAGTGCAGACGTTCGCGCCCATTCGCCGAGCCTGATCCGTGGTCACGGTGTGTGACGCAGGCCGTCGAACAGGGCCTTCAATCCGCGATCGAGCTCGCGGGCACCGTCGTATGCGGTGATGAGTGGCGGCAGTACGGACATGATCGGGAAGTCCTCGATCGGGAGTCTGCGCAACGCGAGGCTGAGTCTGTCGACGGTCTCGTCCGGGTTGTCCGTCGTCTCCTGCGTTTCACTGAGCACGTGACCGCGGAGCATCGACATCAGCAACCGGTAGGCCGAGAGCGCCTCGGGGACAGTAAATCCCGCGGTGGCAAACAGGCTCAATATGCCTTCGAGTGACATCAGGGACCTGGTGGTGCCCAGGCCCAGCGGAGTGGACCGGGGCCGAGTCGCCAGCAAAACGGCCGCGCGCGGGTGTGCCAAGGCGAGTTCGCGATAGTGCCGGCCGAAGATCGTCAGCTGACGTCGCCAATCGGTGTCCGATCCGTCCACCGACACGAGGTCTCCGAGAATCGAATCGGCAACGGCGTCGAGTAGTGCTTCCTTGGTGGCGACGTACCGGTACACGGTCATGGGGTCGCGATCGATCGAGACAGCCAGGCTGCGGATGGTCAGGCTGTCGAGTCCGGTGTCGTCGATGATGGCGAGGGCGGCCGACACGACGAATTCGTGGTCGATTCTGTCCCTAGAGTTGTGGCTACTGCGATCCGAGGGGGTCATCACATTGCTCCGCCGATGTCGGTATTCGAGTAAGCGGCACGCCGATCGGCTTTCGGTCGACAAACAATCTTATTGTTCACCAACGCTTTTCGCTTGACCCCAGACCTTACACATGGTGTGCTGTAGTTCTACACCGTAGAGATACGGGGAAACTCGCTGTTGCGGAGTGGGCCACGAGCCTCCGCGCCCCCTCTACTCATGTCGCGCAGTTGAACAGCCAGCCGGCGACGCCACCGATCTACGGATTCCGCGAGACCTCGACGCCCCTGGTGAATTCCAGTGACCATCGTCGACCGTCGCGTGACATCTTAAATTCTGTCGAATCTCGTCGGGGGAATCGATATTCATAACGCGTTGTGCGGCAACAAGCCTCGCACGCATCTCCTCGAGCAGATCGGTACACACCATGTACTCTCCGCAACACCGTCCTGCGCCGTCCACATCCCGACGCAAGGGCTCGGCGTTGATTCCCCTCGTCGGTACCGTCGCACTGGCAACCAGCGCGCTCATGCTGGTCAACGCCTCTTCGGCCGACGCTCAATCACCTGCTGTCGTCGTCCCCACCGTCGGTCTCGGTGCCGCAGATCCGTACGCAATTCTTGCCGGCTCCACCGTGACCGATGCGGGTGGATCTGTGATCAACGGCTCCGTGGGTGTGAGCCCAGGTGACGGGAATCCTTCGAGCGTCAGCGGACTGCTGCAGGGCCAAATTACCAACGGCGTGATCGATGACAAGAACGAACGAGCATTGAATGCGAAAGCTGCTCTGCAGGTTGCATACACCGACGCTGCCAACAGGTCGGGTCCTGAATTGGTCCCCGTCGAGCTGGGCGGCACCACTCGGTATGCCGGTCTGTACAAGGGCGACACACTCGGACTGACCGGATCTCTGCCTCTGACGCTCGATGCGCAAGGCAATTCCGCTGCGGTCTTCATCTTCCAAGCCGGATCCACTCTCATCACGGGCTCGAACAGCAGTGTCTCACTGATCAACGGGGCCAGCCCGTGCAACGTGTTCTGGCAGGTGGGAAGCTCGGCCACTCTCGGCACCGGCACCGATTTCGTCGGCACGGTCATGGCGCAGGCGTCGATCACCGCGACGACGGATGCCGATGTGCGGGGACGACTCTTGGCTTTGACCGGCGCAGTCACCCTCGACTCGAACACGATCAGCAACGCAGAGTGTGGGATCACCGAACCTCCGGTCACGACCACGAACCCTCCGGTCACGACCACGACGCCGCCGGTCACGACGACCACACCGCCGGCGCCTACGACAACGACACCGGCACCCACGACAACGACGACCGCCCCGGGTGGCGGCGGCGGTACGCCGGGTGATGGTGGCGGAACGCCAGGTACGCCGGGTGATGGTGGCGGAACGCCAGGTACGCCGGGTGATGGTGGCGGAACGCCAGGTACACCGGGTGACGGCGGTGGTGGCGGTACGCCGCCGATCGTCATCGAAGTACCCCCGATCCCGGGTCTGCCGCCGATCCCCGGCATCACGCTTCCGCCGATTCCGGGTATCCCGAACGTGCCGGACAACCCGAACACGCCGGATCAGCCGAACACCCCGGACCAGCCTCGGACTCCGGACCAGCCCAACACCCCGGACCAGCCGCGCACTCCGGACCAGCCCAACACCCCGGACCAGCCGCGCACTCCGGACCAGCCGCGCACTCCGGATCAGCCGCGCACTCCCGATCAGCCGGGTACATACAACCCCGGTGGCCAGATCACACAGATTCCCAACGGTGGAGTCGAAACGGGCGATGGCAGCACCAGCGTGCGGCCGAGTGCGTCGTCGATGACATCGATGCTGAGTGTGCTCGCGGTCCTTGCTGCAGGCGGGATTTCGGCCTTGGCGCTCAGCCGTCGTCGACGCTGAGTAACACGTGAACACTGAGATCGATACTGCTGCAGAAGCATCCCGCACTGTGACCCGCCGCCGGGTTGCAGTGCGGGCTGCGGCAGCAGCCTGCCTGATGGCGGTGGCCCTCGTGTCGGGGTGTGCGACACCGGCCGATGAACCCGCTCCGACTCGAACCCCAGCAACGACATCGGCTGAAGTTGTCGCTCAACCCAATTCGGTCCCTGCCCAGAGCGGTGGTTCGGCCGAGGATGTTGCATCTCCGCCCGAACGTATCGAGATCGACGCGATCGGTGTCGATTCCGATGTGATGGACCTCGGGTTACTTCCCGATGGAGCAATGGACGTTCCGCCGGGCGGTTTTCCCGCAGGCTGGTACACCGGATCGCCGATCCCGGGTCAGCTGGGACCGTCGATCGTTGCCGGCCACGTGGATTGGGCCGGTAGCCCGGCTGTCTTCTACCGACTCCGCGAACTGGAGCAGGGAGACGATGTGTCCGTCACTGCCGAGGATGGAAGTACGGTCCGGTTCGTCGTCAGCGCTGTGGAGCAGTATCCGAAGGATGCTTTCCCCACCCAGAAGGTGTACGGCGATCTCGACCACCCAGGGTTGCGTCTGATCACATGCGGTGGCCAATTCGATTCGGATGTCGCCAGTTACGAGGACAACATCGTCGTCTACGCGGATCGGGTCTGACGCTCTACCTTCCTAGCCCGGCTGCTCGAGTTCGAGGTCGATAAATCTGCCTGTCGTTCCGCGCCTTGGGGTCTGCGGTAGACGGTCGGAAGGTGCCCGTGATTTGCGAGCTGCGTTGTTGCAGGCACGGTGACGGCAGTGGTGCCGGCATTGGAGACCCAGAATTCGACGCCATCAGCAAGGATGACCGGAGTCCACAGGCCCGCGGTCTTCAGGCTGTGGTGATAGCGGCACAGGCAGACCTTCATGCCAGCTCGAATCGCTCCAGCACCACCTGAGTGTCGTCGTTGACCGTGAAATTCGGATTGCCCAGCTCCTCGCGGACTTCGACGGACTGCCAGAATCGTTCGTGTCCGGCACGCCACTGCGCCACATCGGTGTAACCCTCACCCTCGTCGAGCGCATGCTGCAGCGGAACATCGCTCAGCGCAACGACATCCACAGCCGTGGTTTCGATGACCCCGACTACGGCACCCGCCGAATTCACCACCGCACCGCGTTCGCCGACCCTGGGCAGCTCCTCGTCGGTGTACTGAGCCAACAGGCTTGCCGTGCTGGTCTTCGCTCCGCACAGCACGGCCGCAACCAGCGTGTCCCGCAGTGGGCCCGGGTAGGCGAACTCGACAATCGGCAGATCGGTCACGCACGCATCATATTTCGAGGTCTACCCGCACCAGTCTGTGGTCCGACGGGTGCTCGGCCTGATCGGGCCAATACACCTGCGAGTCGCGCACGGTCAGATCGTCCGACGGCAGCACGTAGTCCACCCGAAGGTCACCCGGCGTGGGATCAGCGAAATCGGCTGTGTCCGTTCCATGTCCATCGGACGTGGGTGCCGGATCTCGAACTCGCGGAAGATCCAGAACCTGTGCGATGGCACCGGTCACGGAGTCGCCGTCGACCGGATCGCTGTTCTGGTCGCCCATCATCACGAACGAGGCTCCCTCGTCGAGTCCGCCTCGCACGCCGTTGTCGTCGTAGAGGTAGTCGGCACCGGAAATGTAATCGGCGCTCAACCGGATCTCGTCGTGATTGCGCTTACCGTTACGGTCCTCGGGTCCGTCGAAGGATGGGGGAGTGGGATGCGAGGCCAACACGTGCAGCGTCTTCCCGTTCACGTCGACGGGCACGTCCCAATGAGACTTGCTGGACAGTCGAAGCGCGTCTGCGTTCTCTCCGTAATAGTCGCGCGGTAACAGCGAGTTCGGCATGTCCTTCCACAGAAAGTTCTGGAACGTGCGTACCGAACCGGTGTCGATCGGGAACTTCGAGTACACCACCATGCCGTACTGACCGGGAAACTGTCCGAATCCCCAGGCGTCACCGGGGCCACCGAGTGCGCCGTCCCCGTCCAGGTCGAGTCCCGAGTCGACGCCGGTGTTCACCGGAGCAGTGAAGAAGAACGGGTACTGCCCGTCGAGGTAGTTCTCGTTGAAGAGGGTGGGGCCATCGGACCCCGAATAGTCGAACTCGTTGACCAGCAGAACATCCGGTGAGTTCGCGGAGATCACGTCGGCTACTGCGCGAGCCTGGGCGTTCTCCGCGCTCAGGTCGGTGACCAACTGTCCGGCCGCGGACCGATTGAGACTGGCGTTGAACGTCGCCACCCGGATGCTCGACGGTTCGTCGGGGGTCGGGTCTGCAGTAGACGGGTCCGTGAAGGAGCAGCCGGCAGCCATGAAGGCGAGGGTAACGGCGACGGCCACAAATCTCGACGTTTTCACGTTTCCGACCGTAGAGACGGCAAGCGAACGTAAGGTTACGAATTAACAAGCAAGCGTGCTTGCTTTTTTCTCGTGCCTTTGTGAAGCTGGTCCCATGGCAGACCTCGACTCACTCGTCGGCGATCTCCGTGCCGAGGGTGACGACCTCGACGCGCTGGTGGCCGAGCTGGCACCCGAACGCTGGGCGGCACCTACTCCGGCGGCGGGCTGGACGATCGCACATCAGATTGCGCACCTGTCGTGGACGGATCACGTCGCGGAGCGAACCACTTCCGCAGCGTCCGGTGATGCCGCGGCCGAGCAGGAGTTCGCCCGCACGCTGAAAAAGGCCTGGGAGAACCCCACCGGGTTCGTCGACGCCGCCGCCGAGGAGGAAGCGGGCAATCCGGAACTGTTGAGCGCCTGGCGAACCCGCCGCCACGCCATGACGGACGCGCTGAAGCAGGTCCCGTCGGGCGTCAAGATCCAGTGGTTCGGGCCGCCCATGAGTGCCGCGTCCATGGCCACCGCCCGTCTCATGGAGACGTGGGCCCACGGACAGGATGTCGCCGACGCGCTGGGCGTGACCCGCGTGCCGACCGACCGAATCCGCGGAGTCGCACACATCGGCGTGCGGACACGCGATTTCGCTTACGCCGTCAACGAGCAGACTCCGCCGGCGGAACCGTTCGGAATCGAGCTCACCGCACCCTCGGGCGAAGTGTGGACGTGGGGTCCCGACGACGCAGAACAGCGTGTCACCGGATCTGCACTCGATTTCTGCCTTCTCGTCACTCAGCGCGCACACCGCGACGATCTGGACGTTCGAGCCGACGGGGCCGATGCCGCACACTGGCTCACCATCGCCCAAGCCTTCGCAGGCCCTCCCGGACAGGGACGAGACAAGGCAGGACGCGAGAAAGCATGACCGTACGTATAGGCAACTGCTCCGGTTTCTACGGAGATCGACTGTCCGCGATGCGGGAGATGCTCGAGGGAGGAGACCTCGATTACCTCACCGGTGACTACCTCGCCGAGCTGACCATGCTCATTCTCGGACGCGACCGAATGAAGGACGCGACCCGTGGCTACGCCAAAACCTTTCTGCGGCAGGCCGAGGACTGCCTCGGACTGGCACTCGACAAGGGCGTGAAGATCGTCGCCAATGCCGGCGGACTCAATCCGCGCGGACTGGTCGAGGCGTTGGAGAAGCTCGATTCCGGCGCGAAGATCGGCTACGTGGACGGCGACGACCTCCTCGGCAGGGCAGGCGAACTCGGCCTCGGGAGCCCGCTGACGGCAAACGCCTACCTCGGTGCGTGGGGAATCGTGGAATGCCTGAACTCCGGTGCCGACGTCGTGGTGACCGGTCGCGTCACCGACGCCAGTGTCATCGTCGGCCCCGCCGCCGCTCACTTCGGTTGGTCGACAACCGATTACGATGCATTGGCCGGCGCAGTCATCGCGGGCCACGTCATCGAGTGCGGTACTCAAGCGACCGGCGGCAACTACTCGTTCTTCACCGAGATCGCCGACATGTCCCGTCCCGGGTTCCCGATCGCCGAGATCGAAGCCGACGGATCCTCCGTCATCACCAAGCACGACGGCACCGGCGGTGCCGTCAGCGTCGGTACCGTCACCGCGCAACTGCTGTACGAGATCACCGGTGGCCGATACGCGAACCCCGACGTCACCGCGCGCATCGACACGGCGGTCCTGGCGCAGGAGTCCAGTAACCGAGTATCGATCAGCGGGGTCACCGGAGAAGCGCCGCCGCCCACCTACAAGGTGTCGCTCAACGCGCTCGGCGGCTTCCGCAACGAATTCACGATGGTGTTGACCGGCCTGGACATCGAGGCCAAAGCCGAACTGGCGCAACGGCAGTTCGAGTCGTGGTTGCCCGCCCGACCGACCGAGTTGGACTGGACTCTGGTGCGTACCGACAAGCCCGACGCCGAGACCGAGGAAACCGCAAGCGCGTTGCTGCGCTGCGTCGCCCGCGACAGTAACCCCGACGCGGTGGGACGCCAGTTCTCGGCTGTGGCGGTCGAACTCGCGCTCGCCAGCTACCCGGGCTTCTCGGTCACCGCACCGCCCGGAAACGGAGCCCCGTACGGGGTGTTCACCGCAGGTTTCGTCGACGCACACGACGTACCGCATACGGCCCACCTGGCCGACGGCACCGAACGCAGCATTGCACCCTCGGCGCAGACGCGAGTCCTGGAATCGCTGGTCGAACCGAAGCTGCCGGCACCGCGAGCTGCCGAGGACACCATCCGACTACCACTCGGCACCATCGCCGCCGCCCGCAGCGGAGACAAGGGTGGGAGCGCCAACGTAGGAGTGTGGGTGCGCACCGACGACGAATTCTCCTGGCTCGTCCACGCATTGACCGTCGACACCCTGAAAACGATGCTGCCCGAGGCCGAGCACCTCACGGTCACGCGCCACGTGTTGCCCAATCTGCGGGCCGTCAACTTCGTCATCGACGGCATCCTCGGCCAAGGCGTGGCTTCGCAGGCCAGATTCGATCCACAGGCCAAGGGACTCGGTGAATGGCTGCGGTCGCGGCACATCGACATCCCCGAAACACTCGTGTTCACAGGAGTGGAGCCTGCGGAACGACCCGACAAGAAAGCAGCACTCATATGAGCATCTGGACGACGCCGGAGCGTCAGCAGCTTCGCAAGACCGTTCGCAGTTTCGTGGAGCAGGACATCGCGCCGCACATGAATCGGTGGGAGACCGAGGGCGAGATTCCGCGTGAGCTGCACAAGAAGGCGGCCGCTCTCGGTTTGCTCGGCGCAGGGTTTCCCGAGGACGTCGGCGGCGACGGCGGTGATCTCGCGGACGCGGTGCTGATCTGTGAGGAGATGCACCAGGCCGGCGCGTCGGGCGGACTGTTCGCTTCTCTGTTCACCTGTGGAATTGCGTTGCCGCACTTGGTTGCCGCGAGAGATCCTGAGCAAATCGACAAGTGGGTACGGCCGACGCTGGCGGGGGAGAAGATCGGCTCGCTCGCGATCACCGAGCCGGGTGGCGGCTCCGACGTGGGTCATCTGCGGACCAAGGCGGTCAGAGACGGCGACCATTACGTCGTCAACGGGTCGAAGACCTACATCACCTCGGGGTGCCGTGCGGACTTCGTCGTCACCGCGGTCCGGACGGGAGGCGAGGGTGCAGCCGGAGTGTCGCTCCTCGTCGTCGAAAGGGGCACACCGGGCTTCGAGGTCACCAGCAAGCTCGACAAGATGGGCTGGCGCGCCTCCGATACCGCCGAACTCTCCTTCGTCGACGCACGGGTTCCGGTGGCCAACCTGGTCGGTGCCGAGAACAGTGGCTTCGTCCAGATCGCGCAGGCATTTCTCACCGAGCGTATCGCTCTCGCCGCTCAGGCCTACGCCAGCGCGCAGCGGTGCCTCGATCTGACGCTGCAGTGGGTTCGAGACCGGGAGACCTTCGGAAAGCCGCTCATCGCACGGCAATCCGTACAGAACACCGTCACCGAGATGGCGCGCAAGATCGACATCGCTCGCGTGTACACCCGCTCCCTCGTCGAGCGGTCCATGCAGGAGGACGGTGACTTCATCGCCGAGGTCTGCTTCGCCAAGAACACCGCCGTCGAGTCCGGGGAGTGGGTGGCCAATCAAGCCGTCCAACTCTTCGGCGGACTCGGGTACATGCGCGAGAGCGAGGTCGAACGGCAATACCGCGACATGCGCATCCTCGGTATCGGCGGCGGAACCACCGAGATTCTCACCGGCCTTGCCGCAAAACGATTGGGGTACCAGGCATGAGCGTGCTGAAGTCCACTCTCGACACCGCATCGGAGCAGTACACCGGTGCCACCGAAGCCATGCACACCAAACTGGCCGAGATCGACGCCGAACACGACAAGGCGTTGCTCGGTGGCGGTCAGAAGTACGTCGATCGACACAAGAAGCGTGGCAAGCTGCTCGCCCGTGAGCGCATCGAATTGTTGATCGACGAGGACTCCGCGTTTCTCGAACTGTGCCCACTTGCGGCGTGGGGCAGCGACTTTCCCGTCGGTGCCAGCACCGTCATGGGTATCGGTGTCGTGTGCGGGGTCGAATGTCTCATCGTGGCCAACGATCCCACGGTCCGCGGCGGGTCCAGCAACCCGTGGACCCTGAAGAAGGGGTTCCGCGGCAACGACATCGCCACCCAGAACCGACTGCCGGTGATCTCTCTCGTCGAGTCGGGCGGTGCCGACCTGCCCACGCAGAAAGAGGTGTTCATCCCCGGTGGGCGCATGTTCCGCGATCTGACGCAGCTCTCGGCGGCCGGTATTCCGACCATCGCCCTGGTGTTCGGCAACTCGACTGCGGGCGGTGCCTACGTTCCCGGCATGTCCGATCACGTCGTCATGATCAAGGAACGATCCAAGGTGTTCCTGGCCGGACCGCCCCTGGTGAAGATGGCCACCGGTGAGGATTCGGACGACGAGTCGCTCGGCGGAGCCGAGATGCACGCTCGAAAGTCGGGTCTCGCAGACTACTTCGCCGTCGACGAGCAGGACGCCATCCGTATCGGACGCAGCATCGTCTCCCGGTTGAACTGGAAGAAGAAGGGGCCCGAGCCACGCACCGAGGTCATCGAGCCACTCGCCGATCCCGAGGATCTGCTCGGCATCGTCCCCACCGATCTGAAGATCCCATTCGATCCCCGCGAGGTCATCGCCCGCATCGTCGACGGTTCCGACTTCGACGAGTTCAAGCCGATGTACGGCGGCTCGCTCGTCACCGGTTGGGCAGAGTTGCACGGCTACCCGATCGGCATCCTCGCCAACGCACGCGGCGTGCTGTTCAGCGAGGAATCGCAGAAGGCGACGCAGTTCATTCAGCTCGCCAACCGGTCGAACACGCCACTGCTGTTCCTGCACAACACCACCGGCTACATGGTCGGCAAGGAATACGAGGAAGGCGGCATGATCAAGCACGGATCGATGATGATCAACGCCGTCTCCAACTCGAAGGTGCCGCACATCTCGATCCTGCTCGGGGCGTCCTACGGAGCCGGCCATTACGGCATGTGCGGCCGCGCCTTCGATCCTCGCTTCCTCTTCGCCTGGCCGTCCAGCAAATCCGCCGTCATGGGTGGCGCACAGCTGGCCGGCGTCATCTCCATCGTCGGACGCGCCGCCGCAGAAGCTCGCGGTCAAGCGTTCGACGCGGAGGCCGATGCCGGACTGCGCGCGATGATCGAGAATCAGATCGAAGCCGAATCGTTGCCGATGTTCCTGTCCGGACGCCTCTACGACGACGGCGTCATCGATCCCCGTGACACCCGCACGGTAGTGGGAATGTGCCTGTCGGCCATCGCCTCTGCCCCGATCGAAGGCACCGCGAACTTCGGTGTCTTCCGGATGTGATGCCCGCATGCTGAACAAAGTCCTCGTGGCCAATCGCGGCGAAATCGCCCGACGCGTCTTCACCACCTGCCGCGCGGAGGGCATCGATACCGTCGCGGTCTTCTCCGACGCCGACGCGGCATCTCCCCATGTGCGTGAGGCGGACTCCGCTGTGCGTCTGCCTGGGCAGAGCCCGTCCGAGACCTACTTGCGCGGAGAATTGATCATCGCCGCCGCGGTGCAGGCCGGAGCCGACGCGGTCCATCCGGGATACGGATTCCTCTCCGAGAACGCCGAATTCGCCCGGCAGGTACTCGACGCCGGGTTGACCTGGATCGGACCGCCCGTCAAGGCCATCGAATCGATGGGCTCGAAGGTCGAGTCCAAGAAGATGATGGCCGACGCTGGAGTGCCGGTGTTGACTCGACTCGATCCCGAGTCGGTCACCGAGAACGAGCTGCCAGTACTGATCAAGGCGTCCGCGGGCGGCGGCGGTCGGGGGATGCGTATCGTCCGCAGTCTCGATGCACTGCAGTCGGAGCTCGAGGCAGCCGGACGAGAAGCCCTGTCGGCCTTCGGCGATGGAACGGTGTTCATCGAGCGGTACATCGAAACCGGGCGGCACATCGAAGTTCAGGTCATGGCCGATCGATTCGGCACGGTGTGGACGGTGGGCGAGCGTGAATGCTCGATCCAACGCAGGCACCAGAAGGTCGTCGAGGAAGCTCCGTCGCCGCTCGTCGAACGCATCGACGGCATGCGCGAGAAGCTGTTCGAGGCAGCCACACTGGCATCCGAGGCCATCGGCTACGAGGGCGCAGGCACCGTCGAATTCCTCGCCGACGAAAAGGGAAACTTCTTCTTCCTCGAGATGAACACCCGCTTGCAGGTGGAGCATCCGGTCACCGAATGCACGACGGGTCTCGATCTCGTTGCGCTGCAGATCCAGGTTGCGGCGGGGGAGCGGCTACCGGCCGAACAGCCCACGACTCGGGGACACTCGATCGAGGTTCGGCTGTACGCCGAGGATCCGGCTCAGGACTGGCAGCCGCAGAGCGGTGCCGTGCACCGATTCGATATCTCCGGTGCGCAGTTCGAGGTGTCGGACAAAGCTGGATACATCAGAGTCGATTCCGGCGTCGAGACGGGCAGCGTGGTGGGAACGCAGTACGACCCCATGCTCGCCAAGGTGATCTCCTTCGCCCCGACACGGGACCGAGCGGCGACTCTGTTGGCGAAAGCACTGCAGAACGCCACCATTCACGGCCTGAAGACCAATCGCGATCTGCTGGTCAACATTCTGCGCCATCCGGCGTTCCTGGCGGGCGACACCGATACAGCCTTCTTCGACACGCACGGCCTCGATGTCCTGGCTCAGCCGATCGCGCACGGCCGGGCCGAGGAACTGTCGGCGCTCGCGGCTGCCCTGGCCGACGCAGCGAGCAACGTCTCGCGAGCTCGGGTGAACCGGGGTCTACCCGGCGGCTGGCGCAATCTCCGGTCGCAACCGCAGCGCAAGACGTACAACGACATCACCGTCGAATACTCGATCGGACGCAGCGGACTCGCCTCCTCGGTGGAGGGTGTCGAACTGGTGGAGCACACACCGACCTCGGTGACGTTGGACGACAACGGTATTCGTCGTATCTTCGCAGTGAGCACCTACGGGTCCGACGTGTTCGTGGATTCTTCTCTGGGCCCCGTCCGATTGGCTCGGGCACCGAGGTTCACCGACCCCACCGACGAGGTGGCGGCCGGATCACTGCTCGCGCCGATGCCGGGCAGCGTCATCAGAATTGCTGCTGCGCAGGGAGACACCGTCACCGCAGGCCAGCCCATTCTGTGGCTGGAGGCGATGAAGATGGAGCACACCGTGACTGCACCCGCCGATGGTGTGCTCACCGAACTGAACGTGCAGCAGGGTCAGCAAGTCGAGGTAGGGCAGGTCTTGGCAGTAGTCACCGACACGCCAGTAGTCACCGAGCAGGGAGTGGAGCAAGCATGAGTTTCATCGAAACCGAAGAGCAGAAGGGTCTGCGCAACGCAGTCTCGTCACTGGGCAAGCGCTACAACTACATCGACTACGTGCTGCCCAAGGCGCGCAAAGGTGAGCCACTGACCGAACTGTGGAACGAGGCGGGAAAGCTCGGCTTCCTCGGCGTCAATCTGCCCGAGGAATACGGCGGCGGAGGCGCAGGCATCTACGAACTCGCGCTCGTGCAGGAGGAGTTGGCCGCGCACGGTGCCGGTCTGCTGCTCGTCGTCGTCAGCCCGGCCATCTGCGGCACAATCATCGGCAAGTACGGCACGGCAGACCAGAAGCAGGAGTGGCTCACCGCTCTCGCCGACGGTTCCAAGATCATGGTCTTCGGCATCACCGAGCCCGACGCCGGATCCAACTCGCACCAGATCACCACCACGGCGCGTCGCGACGGTGACGAATGGATCTTGAAGGGCAACAAGATCTATATCTCGGGCGTGGATCAGGCCGACGCCGTATTGATCGTTGCCAGAACGGAAGACAGCAAGACCGGCAAGCTCAAGCCTGCCCTGTTCATCGTGCCCACCGACGCTCCGGGACTGCAGAAGACGCAGATGCAGATGGACATCGTCGAGCCCGATCATCAGTTCGTGCTGTTCCTCGACGACGTCCGGTTGCCCGCCGAGGCACTCGTCGGTGAGGCCGACGCTGCCCTGATGCAGTTGTTCGCCGGACTGAACCCCGAGCGCATTCTCGGTGCTGCGATGGCTGTCGGTATGGGTCGATACGCTCTGGACGCGGCGGTCAAATACGCCAACGAGCGGACGGTCTGGAAGACCCCGATCGGCGCTCACCAGGGCTTGGCGCACCCGTTGGCGCAGTGCAAGATCGAGCTGGAGTTGGCGAAATTGATGATGCAGAAGGCCGCGGTGCTCTACGACTCCGGCGACGATTTCGGTGCCGCCGAGGCCGCGAACATGGCGAAATACGCTGCTGCCGAGGCCAGTATCAAGGCACTCGATCAGGCGATCCAAACCCACGGTGGTGCCGGGTTGAGCAGTGAATACGGATTGGCTGCGATGCTCGGAGCCGCCCGTATCGCCCGCGTTGCTCCGGTGAGCCGGGAGATGATCCTGAACTTCGTGAGCCAGCACTCGCTCGGCCTGCCGAGAAGCTACTGATGGCCGTTCTCGTCGAGTCGGGCAAGGACACAGCGTATTTGACGTTGGATTCGCCGCAGAACCGAAACGCGCTGTCGTCGGTGTTGGTCGAGGAGCTGACAGCGGGCCTCATCGCTGCGGCGCACGACGACGACATCAGAACGATCGTGCTCGGTCACACCGGTACGACGTTCTGCGCCGGTGCAGATCTCCGGGAAGCCGGGGCGTCGCCGGAGCTCCGGACTCGGCAGATGCTGGATCTGATGCGGCTGATCATCGACACCCCGAAACCCGTCGTCGTACAGATCGATGGTCATGTGCGGGCAGGCGGGATGGGGCTCGTGGCGGCGTGCGACGTCGCCATTGCCGGACCGGAAAGCTCGTTCGGGCTGACCGAGGTTCGCCTCGGACTGGCGGCGTCGGTCATCTCCGTCGCCGTGTTGCCGCGACTGTCGTCCCGGGCGGCGAGTCGATATTTCCTCACCGGCGAGACGTTCGACGGTGCCACCGCCCAGGAGATCGGTCTGGTCACCGTGGCCGACGCCGTTCCCGCGGCCGCGGTGGCCGACTACATGATCATGTTCAGGAAGTGCTCGCCGCAGGGCTTGGCCGAGTCCAAACAGCTCACCACCGCCGCGATCCGACGCGAGATCGACGAGCGCGGAACGGCCGTCGCCGAGCAATCGGCCAGGTTGTTTGCATCGGAGGAGGCCCGAGAGGGGATGATGTCCTTTCTGGAGAAGAGGCCGCCGTCCTGGGCTGCCGAAAAGTAGGTCGAGAAGGAGCAGGGAGATGGTGATGGCGCGCGAACCCAAGCAGGATCGCAGCAGGGTGACGCGTCAGCGACTGCTCGAGGCGACGATCGACTCGCTCGCCGAGCAGGGCTGGAGCGCAACGACGGTCGGGGTCGTCGCCGAGCGCGCCGGCGTCTCTCGCGGTGCCACCCAACACCATTTCCCGACGCGTGAGGACCTCATCACCGGGGCACTCGAGTACATGTTCGACACTCGGATGGACCATGCTCGCCGCGAGGCACAGGAGATTCCGCCCGGCCCCGGCCGAACGAAACTGGTGGTGGAACGGCTCGTCGAGTACTACACGGGTCCGATGTTCAAAGCGGCACTGCAGGTCTGGACGGCGGCGTCGGCCGATCCGGAACTGCGTGATCGGATCGTGCCACTCGAAGAGCGATTCGGTCGTCGAGCACACACAATGGCTGTCGAGAACCTCGGAGTCGACGACAACGATCCCGTCACCCACCGTCTGGTTCAGGCGACGCTCGACCTGGCGCGTGGGCTCGGTCTTGCGGACGTCCTGACCGACGACGCGCGTCGCCGCGTCGAAATCGTGCGAGCCTGGGCCGATGTGCTCGACGCCTCGCTGAACGCACGGCTGTCCGCCGCAGGAGCGGTAGCGCACTAGACGCGCACGATCTGCAGTTCCGATCCACCTGTGCTTGAGTCTGCTCGTGACTTCCGATTCCGCACGCGTCCACCGTGGCCACATCTTTCACATCGCGGGCTCGCCCACAGTGCTGGACGCCGCCGCGTCGTTGGTCTCGATTCCCGACGGTGCCCTCGTGGTCTCAGGCGAGGGCAGGATCGAGTTCTGCGGCGAGTTCGATTCTCTGCCAACGCACTACGCCCATTCGGATGTGTCGGATCACCGGCCCGGCTTTCTGCTGCCGGGATTCGTCGACACGCACATTCATTTCCCACAGACCTACGCCGGTGACTCCTACGGCGGCGGGCAATTGCTCGAATGGCTGAACACGTGCATCTTTCCGTCCGAAGCACGATTCGCCGATCCGGAATTCGCGGCGGCGGCCGCGCGCGACTTCTGCGCAGCACGCATTCGCGCCGGGACGACGCAGGCCATGGTGTTCGGGTCGGCCTTCCCCCATGCCCAGGACGCATTGTTCTCGGAGACCTCGAGACGTGGATTACGCATCGTCAGTGGTCGCGGGATCCAGACCACCGGCCCCGCGTCGGCGCACGCACTGATCACCGGCGAGGACGAGGCCATCAGGCTGGTGTCGGAAGAAATCGAGAAATGGCACGCCGCCGACACCGGCGACGTCGACACCGCCATGCTGCACGTCGCCGTCGTGCCGCGGTTCTCGCTGTCGGTGACCACGGACACGCTGAGGAACCTCGGCGAGCTCTACGACTCGGTGCGGGCACGTGGCGTCTACTTCCACACACACCTCAACGAGAACAACCGACCGGGCACGGGCGAGATCGACGCCACCAAGGGTGCGTACCAGGTCGAGAGTTACCTGGACACCTACGACGGCAAGTTCCTGCCGGGCTCGCAAGTAGGTGGCAAGAGCCTGCTGGGTCGACGGTCGATTCTGGCGCACGCGGTGCACTGCGACGACGCGGAACTGACGAGGTTGGCAGAGACGGGTACGTCCATCGCGCACTGCCCCACGTCGCAGCAGTTCCTGGGCTCGGGCACGATGCCGTGGAAGAGAACCGTCGCCGCCGGGGTCACCATCGCCATCGGGTCCGATTTCGGCGGCGGTGACGAGTGGCTACTACCGCAGGTGCTCGCCGACGCGTTCAAGGTGCACATCTCCGAACCGGGAGACGCAGGCCTGTCGCTGCATCCGGCCGAACTGTTGTTCACCGGAACGCTCGCCGGGGCACGTGCACTCGACATGGAGGAGCGCATCGGCAACTTCGACGTGGGGAAAGAGGCGGACTTCGTCGTCGTCGATCCCGACGCGTGGCCGCAGCTGGCCGCGGCCGTCGACCACGGCGTGCGGGCCGAGGACCCCGAGCTGGCCCGCGACCAGACCCTGTTCGCCCTGCTGATGGCCATGCGAGAGCCGGCCATCGTGGGTGTGTACGTCCAAGGACGCGCTGTGCACGGCACATGACCGCTGCCCTGTTCGGTTGGTAGGTTCGGTGCGACGCGAACTGCAGCATCGGACCAGCACGCGAAGGACGGCATGAAGCGAGTGACACTGGTGATCACCGCGGTCGCCGCGTTGATCGCAGGTTGCGGTGGCTCGGATACCGACGCCGCCGATACCGCGCCCGAGCCGTCGACGAGCAAGGCCGCGTACGAGCCCGGCCCGTTCTTCGGCGAATGCGGATCGATCAGCGACGCCGAGGTGCAGGCCGCGTTCGGTGCCGGACCGTTTGCCCAAGTCACCCGCAACTCCGTCGGTTGCCAGTGGGAAACCGTGGCCATCAGCGGACCGAGCGTCAGCTTCTCCTGGTACCGCGGCAGTCCGATCGGCCGCGAACGCGCCGGTTCCGAACTGATCGGCCGTCCGGCCAAGGACATCGCCATCGACGGCAACCCCGGATTCGAAGCCGAGCAGGGCCCGTTGTGCGAGATCGGTGTGCAATTCGGCGACGACTTCTTCCATTGGTCGGTCACCTACTCCGAACAGATCCCGGCGCGCCCGCCGTGCGACGTCGGCAACGAGCTGGCGAAGCTGACCGTGGAGCGCAAACAATGAAGACTCGAGCAAGTACGACGAGACGGGTTTTCGCCGCCGCCGCGACCCTGCTGCTCGCGGCCGGTTGCTCTCAGTCGGTCGAGGGCACGGCGCGGCCGGCGAGCTTCGCCGGATCGGGCAACCAAGAATTCACCAAGTTGTTGACCGAGTGCGATGCCGTCTCCGACGACCAGATCGCCGATGCCACCGGAGCCGACGACATCGCTCGCGGCTTCTTCGGAGCGATCTGCCGATGGGATCTGATCGGTTCCGCGGGCATCGTGAAGGTGACGTTCAACTGGTTCGAGTCCGGCACCCTGGCCGCCGAGCGGGCGGCCGACGAGAAGATGACGTACACCGTCAGCGACACAACAGTGCAGGGCCGCAAGGCAATACAGGCTCAACGCCCGAACGACCCGGACTCGTGCGGAGTGTCGGCCGGAGCGGACCAGGCGGGCATCTTCGGGTGGTGGGTGCAGTACCGTCCGGGCGTCGCACACCCCGATCCCTGCCAGGCGGCAGCGAAGCTGGCAGACCTCACACTCAACCTGAGCAGATAGGTTGCGTATCAGAGCGAAGGGTGTTTTGACCCGAGGCCGCGCCGCCGGGTATCGTTATGGGTCGTGTCCGGCCTGGCCGGACCGTTTGTGTGCCTATGCGAGGTACAGCCGTGCGCACGTTCGTCTCGAGAGCGCGCAACCGGCTGGACGTGTGGGGGTATGCGACACACCCGACCGCGGGGTGCAAGAGACCCGCGGAGACGTCATGGGTGAGGAGCAGTGTTCTCTTGCTCCAACTGCTAGATCCCTGTTTATCGACACGAAGAAAGCCGGTTTATGCCAACGATCAACCAGCTGGTCCGTAAGGGTCGCACCGACAAGGTCGCGAAACTGAAGACCGCTGCCCTCAAGGGCAGTCCCCAGCGCCGTGGTGTGTGCACTCGCGTGTACACCACCACCCCCAAGAAGCCGAACTCCGCTCTCCGTAAGGTCGCGCGCGTTCGCCTGACCACCTCGGTAGAGGTCACCGCGTACATCCCCGGTGAGGGCCACAACCTGCAGGAGCACTCGATGGTGCTCGTTCGCGGCGGTCGTGTGAAGGACCTCCCGGGTGTGCGTTACAAGATCATCCGCGGCTCGCTCGACACCCAGGGTGTCAAGAACCGCAAGCAGGCTCGCAGCCGCTACGGAGCCAAGAAGGAGAAGAGCTGATATGCCACGCAAGGGCCCAGCACCCAAGCGGCCGCTGATCAACGACCCGGTCTACGGATCGCCGTTGGTCACGCAGCTCGTCAACAAGATCCTTCTCGACGGCAAGAAGTCGACCGCAGAGCGCATCGTCTACCAGGCGCTCGAGCAGGCTCGCGAGAAGACCGGCACCGACCCCGTCGTCACGCTCAAGCGTGCACTCGACAACGTCAAGCCGGCCCTCGAGGTTCGCAGCCGACGCGTCGGCGGTGCCACCTACCAGGTGCCCGTCGAGGTTCGTCCCGGCCGCTCCACCACGCTGGCACTGCGCTGGCTGGTCACGTTCTCGCGCGCTCGTCGTGAGAAGACCATGGTCGAGCGTCTGGCGAACGAGTTGCTCGACGCCAGCAACGGCCTCGGTGCCGCTGTGAAGCGCCGCGAAGACACTCACAAGATGGCCGAAGCCAACAAGGCGTTCGCCCACTACCGCTGGTGATCTCCTCGCTCGGGCGGTACTCGGAACTATCCGATACCGCCGGAGCGTTGATCAGCTCAGGCAATACCTCTTCCAACACCAAGGCGGGTTAACTCGTGGCACAGGACGTGCTGACCGACCTCAACAAGGTCCGCAACATCGGCATCATGGCCCACATCGATGCCGGCAAGACCACCACTACCGAACGCATCCTCTTCTACACCGGTATCTCCTACAAGATCGGTGAAGTTCACGATGGCGCAGCCACCATGGACTGGATGGAGCAGGAGCAGGAGCGTGGCATCACGATCACCTCTGCTGCCACGACGTGCTTCTGGAACGACAACCAGATCAACATCATCGACACCCCCGGTCACGTCGACTTCACCGTCGAGGTGGAGCGTTCGCTCCGCGTCCTCGACGGCGCTGTCGCAGTGTTCGACGGCAAAGAAGGTGTCGAGCCGCAGTCCGAGCAGGTGTGGCGTCAGGCCGACAAGTACGACGTGCCGCGTATCTGCTTCGTCAACAAGATGGACAAGCTCGGCGCGGACTTCTACTACACCGTGCAGACCATCATCGATCGTCTCGGTGCCAAGCCGCTGGTCATCCAGCTGCCCATCGGTGCAGAGAACGAGTTCGAGGGCGTCATCGACCTCGTGCAGATGAAGGCTCTCGTGTGGAGTGGCGAGACCAAGCTCGGCGAGAAGTACGAGATCCAGGAGATCCCGGAAAACCTCAAGGAGCGCGCAGACGAGTACCGCACGGTGCTGCTCGAGACCGTGGCCGAGTCCGACGAAGCGCTTCTGGAGAAGCACTTCGGCGGCGAAGAGCTCACGATCGACGAGATCAAGGGCGCCATCCGCAAGATGACGGTCAACAGCGAGCTGTACCCGATCCTGTGTGGATCCGCGTTCAAGAACAAGGGCGTTCAGCCCATGCTCGACGCGGTCATCGACTACCTCCCGTCTCCCCTCGACGTTGCCGAGACCATCGGACACGCCGTCGGCGACGAGGAGAAGGAGATCACTCGCAAGCCGTCCGCAGACGAGCCGTTCGCGGCTCTCGCGTTCAAGATCGCGACGCACCCCTTCTTCGGCAAGCTGACCTACGTCCGGGTGTACTCGGGCAAGGTCGACTCCGGCGCTCAGGTCATCAACTCGACCAAGGGCAAGAAGGAACGTCTGGGCAAGCTGTTCCAGATGCACTCCAACAAGGAGAACGCGATCGCGACCGCGTCTGCCGGTCACATCTACGCCGTCATCGGCCTCAAGGACACCACGACGGGTGACACGCTCTGCGATCCGCAGAACCAGATCATCCTCGAGTCCATGAGCTTCCCGGACCCGGTCATCCAGGTCTCGATCGAGCCCAAGACCAAGTCCGACCAGGAGAAGCTGGGAACAGCCATCCAGAAGCTCGCCGAAGAGGACCCCACGTTCTCGGTGAAGCTGGACGAGGACACCGGCCAGACCGTCATCGGCGGCATGGGCGAGCTCCACCTCGACATCCTCGTCGACCGTATGCGTCGCGAGTTCAAGGTCGAGGCCAACGTCGGCAAGCCGCAGGTTGCGTACCGCGAGACCATCCGCAAGACGGTCGAGAAGCACGACTACACGCACAAGAAGCAGACCGGTGGCTCCGGCCAGTTCGCGAAGGTCATCATCAAGCTCGAGCCTTTCGAGGGCGAAGACGGCGCGACGTACGAGTTCGAGAACAAGGTCAGCGGTGGTCGTGTGCCCAGGGAGTACATCCCCTCGGTCGACGCCGGTGCACAGGACGCCATGCAGTACGGTGTTCTCGCCGGATACCCGCTGGTCAACGTCAAGGTCACACTGCTCGACGGTGCGTACCACGACGTCGACTCGTCGGAGATGGCCTTCAAGGTCGCCGGCTCACAAGCGTTCAAGGAAGCCGCCCGTAAGGCCAGCCCCGTCATCCTCGAACCCGTCATGGCCGTCGAGGTCATCACGCCCGAGGATTACATGGGTGAGGTCATCGGCGACCTGAACTCCCGCCGTGGTCAGATCCAGGCCATGGAGGAACGCAGCGGTGCCCGTATCGTCAAGGCACTGGTTCCGCTGTCGGAGATGTTCGGCTACATCGGAGACCTTCGGTCGAAGACGCAGGGCCGCGCTAACTACTCCATGGTCTTCGATTCGTACGCAGAAGTTCCCGCGAACGTAGCGAAGGAAATCATCGCGAAGGTCAACGGAGAGTAATTCTCTTCGTTTGCTGGACCACGCTCGACCTGTAATAAGTAACAACACATACGCGTGCGTGCCCCGTCGGGGCCCGCACAGATCAGTCCAGGAGGACACACAGTGGCGAAGGCGAAGTTCGATCGGACGAAGCCGCACGTCAACATCGGCACCATCGGTCACGTTGACCACGGTAAGACGACGCTGACGGCTGCAATCACCAAGGTTCTGCACGACAAGTTCCCGGACCTGAACGAGGCCTCGGCTTTCGATCAGATCGACAAGGCTCCGGAGGAGAAGGCTCGTGGTATCACGATCAACATCTCCCACGTCGAGTACCAGACCGACAAGCGCCACTACGCGCACGTCGATGCACCGGGTCACGCCGACTACATCAAGAACATGATCACCGGCGCGGCACAGATGGACGGCGCAATCCTGGTCGTGGCAGCTACCGATGGCCCGATGCCGCAGACCCGCGAGCACGTGCTCCTGGCCCGCCAGGTCGGCGTGCCGTACATCCTGGTCGCACTGAACAAGGCCGACATGGTCGACGACGACGAGATCATCGAGCTCGTCGAGATGGAGGTCCGCGAGCTCCTCGCTTCGCAGGAGTTCGACGAGGACGCACCGGTCATCAAGGTCTCCGCACTCAAGGCACTCGAGGGTGACGAGAAGTGGGGCGAGTCGGTTCTGGAGCTCATGCAGGCCGTCGACGACTCGGTTCCGGACCCCGTCCGTGAGACCGACAAGCCGTTCCTCATGCCCGTCGAGGACGTCTTCACCATCACCGGTCGTGGCACCGTGGTCACCGGACGTATCGAGCGCGGCTCGGTCAACGTCAACGAAGAGGTCGAGATCGTCGGCATCCGCCCCGGCTCGACCAAGACCACCGTCACCGGCATCGAAATGTTCCGCAAGCTGCTCGACTCGGGTCAGGCAGGCGACAACGTCGGCCTCCTCGTTCGTGGCATCAAGCGCGAAGACGTCGAGCGTGGACAGGTCATCATCAAGCCCGGCACCACGACTCCTCACACGGAGTTCGAGGGCAACGCCTACATCCTGTCCAAGGACGAGGGCGGCCGCCACACGCCGTTCTTCAACAACTACCGCCCGCAGTTCTACTTCCGTACCACGGACGTTACGGGCGTTGTGACCCTCCCCGAGGGCACCGAGATGGTCATGCCCGGTGACAACACCGAGATGTCCGTCACGCTGATCCAGCCGGTCGCCATGGATGTCGGCCTGCGTTTCGCAATCCGTGAGGGCGGTCGTACCGTCGGAGCCGGTCGCGTCACGAAGATCATCAAGTGATCTAGCTTCACCCAGCTCTACGAAAGCGGCACCCACCTTTTGGTGGGTGCCGCTTTTGCGTGTGCACGCGACCTCCTCAATGTGCGGCCTCCCTTGTGTGGCCCTCCCGTTGGACGGCCCTCCCGTCGGGATTAATGTGGGTTTCAGTCGCTCAGACTGCAACAAAGTCGCATTGATCCGGCGGGTAGAGGGGAGTACACGACCGAAAAATGGGACGCATCGGACGCGGCTGTCCCGTAACGTCGCTGCGGTGCTACTGACCGTGACTGCAAATGCCACAACCGATTTCCCGGACGCCTCCGATATCGGGTATTTGTTGCACAAGCACCCCGATCGCGTACAGACCCGCAATCTGCCCATGGGTCAGACCACGGTGTTGTATCCCGAGGTCTCGGCAGAGCGGACAACCCTTGCAGTACTGCTCGACGCCACAGACGGCAAGAGTCCGGCTGCATCAGGGCTTGCTGTGGCGTTGTCTCGCCTGTTCAAGCAGACGCTGGCAGGCGTCTGTACCACAAGACCCGAATTGGTCTCTGCAGCAATCGATTTGATCGTCACGATGCCGGCCGCGCCGTCGCGCGGTGCGACTGATCTTGCGCCTCGACTGTTCGGTCCCCTCGGATGGAATGTCGAGGCCACCCCGATCCCACTGGATTCGACGCAGCCGAACTGGGGCGACTCCGAATACGTGGATCTGGTACTCACCGGCACCTTTGCTCTGTCGGCTGCGCTGCGGCACCTGTACGTACTGCTGCCAGTGCTCGACGACACCAAGCACTATTGGGTCGGTGAGGACGAGGCGGACAAACTCGTTCGGGCAGCAGGGGATTGGCTCGGTGATCACCCGGAGTCGTCGTTGATCGCCTCCCGGTATCTGGCGCACCGTCGGGAGCTCGTCGAGTCCGCACTGGATCGTCTGGTCCCGGATGCCCCCGAAGAGGTTGCCATCCCACGGGATCCGACGTTGGCCGAGCAACGACTACATGCGGTGCTGGCTGCACTCGATGCTGCCGGTGCGAAGTCGGTCATCGACATGGGGTGCGGCGAGGGTCGCCTGTTGCGTGAGTTGCTTGCGCACAACACAATCGAGCGGATACTCGGTGCCGACGTGAGTGATCGTGCGCTGGCGAAGGCGCAGCGCAGGCTCCGGCTCGACGAGATGTCGGATCGGCAGCGTGGACGCATCGAACTGCTCCAGTCGTCGGCGACCTATCGCGACGTGCGGTTGCAGGGATTCGACGCGATGGTGCTCATGGAGGTCATCGAGCACATCGACCTCGAACGCCTTCCGGCGTTGGTGCGCTCGGTCTTTCGAGAGGCCCGTCCGAGGACGGTGCTCGTCACCACGCCGAACTCGGAATACAACGTGCTGTACCCGGGCCTCGACGCCGGGGCCTTTCGGCACGTCGATCACCGATTCGAGTTCACCCGTGCCCAATTCGAGCAGTGGGCAACGTCGGTGGCGGACGCACACGCCTACACCGTTCGCTTCGACCGCATCGGACCCGTCGACGACGTGCTCGGCAGCCCTACCCAGATCGCGCTATTCACCAGAGAGGAGCAGTCCCAGTGAGTACCTACGAGATTCCGGACCTGTCCCTCGTCGTCCTCGTCGGCATCAGTGGATCGGGGAAGTCCTCCTTCGCTGCAGACCGGTTCGGCCCGTACGAAACCGTGTCGAGTGATGCCTGTCGAGGGATGGTCAGCAACGACCCCAACCTGCAGAGCGCCACGAAGGACGCGTTCGCGCTCCTGGAATTTCTCGTCGCAACCAGGCTGCGGGCCGGTCTGCTCACCGTCGTCGACGCCACCAACGTGCAACCGGCGGCTCGCAAGGCCCTGATCGCCTTGGCTCGTGAGCACGATGTCCTGCCGGTTGCCGTGGTGCTCGACGTGCCGGAACCGGTCTGCGCACAGCGCAACGCGGACCGCAGCGACAGGACGTTCGGCCGAGACGTGCTGCGCCGCCAGCAGTCCCAGTTGCAGCGCTCGATGCGAGGGCTGTCCAAAGAAGGCTTTCGCTCGGTTCATGTCCTCGACGGTGTCGACGCGGTGGCGTCGGCGACGTTCGTTCGTACCCCGCTGCGTAGCGACCGCCGGGAGCTTTCCGGGCCTTTCGATGTGATCGGCGACATTCACGGATGTCTGTCGGAGCTCGAAAGCCTGCTCACGACTTTGGGTTACACGCTCGAGCGCGACGCAGACGGTAGGGCAGTCGGTGCAACGCCGCCGGAGGGTCGAACGGCGGTGTTCGTCGGGGACTACGTCGACCGTGGGCCGGATTCGGTCGGTGTGCTGCGGCTCGTGATGGGGATGGTGGCAAACGGCGCAGCACTGGCAGTTCCGGGCAATCACGAGAACAAGCTCGTCAAGGCGCTGCGAGGTCGGAAAGTCACTGCCTCACACGGTTCGGCCGAGACACTCGAGCAGCTCGACGGCGAGACCGACGAGTTCCGCCGCGAGGTGCTCGAATTCTGTGATGGTCTCGTCGCACACCTGGTGCTCGACGGCGGAAGACTCGTCGTTTCGCACGCGGGGTTGATCGAGAAGTACCACAACCGCGCGTCGGGCCGAGTGCGCAGCTTCGCCCTGTACGGCGACACCACCGGCGAGACCGACGAATTCGGGCTGCCGGTGAGGTATCCGTGGGCTCAGGACTATCGCGGGTCGGCGACTGTGCTGTACGGACACACTCCCGTGCCGGAGGTGCAGTGGGAGAACAACACTGCGTGTCTGGACACGGGGTGTGTCTTCGGCGGCAAGTTGACGGCGCTGCGGTATCCGGAGCGTGAGGTCGTCTCGGTGCCGGCGGAGCAGGTCTGGTACGAGCCGACCCGGCCGCTGGGCGGGTTCGTTCGGGAGTCGTCGTCGCTGGATCTGTCGGACGTCATCGGACCGACCGGAGTGGAGACTGCGCTGCGTGGGCGTGTGTCGATTCGGCCGGAGAATGCCGCGGGCGCATTGGAAGTGATGAGCCGGTTCGCCTTGGCTCCGCAGTGGCTGCACTACCTTCCGCCGACGATGGCACCGAGTCGTACCTCGGAACGAGAGGGTTATCTCGAGTACCCGACGGAGGCATTCGACGCGTATCGGGCGCTCGGTGCGTCGACGGTGATCTGCGAGGAGAAGCACATGGGCTCGCGGGTGGTCGTCGTGGTGTGTCGCGATGCCGACACCGGTCGGGCGAAGTTCGACGCTCCCGACGGTGTCCTCGGCACCGCGTACACGCGGACCGGTCGGCCGGTGTTCGACGAGACCGTGACCGGGGTGCTGATCGCTGGGGTGGCCGACGCTCTGGAGGGGGCCGGCGTGTGGGACGAATTGTCCTCGCACTGGCTGGTTCTCGACTGCGAACTGATGCCGTGGTCCGCCAAGGCGGAGGGCCTGATCAAGTCCGAGTATGCGGCACCTGCGGCCGTGTCCCGGGCGAATCTCGAGGCCGAGGAGTCGGTGCTCGCTCGGGCGGCCTCGCGCGGCCTGGCCGTGTCCGAACTGCAGGAACGGAACGTGAGTCGGCAGCGCAACCTCGCCGAGTTCACTGCTGCGTATCGGCGGTACAGCTGGCCGACGGATGGACTGGCAGGCGTCAGCCTCGCCCCGTTCCAGCTGTTGGCCTCCGACGCAGGCACGTATGCGGACCGCCCGCACGAATGGCACCTTGCACTGGCCGATCGACTGGTGGCCACTGCGCCGAAGCTGTTCACGACGACACGTCGAATCGAGGTCGATCTGGCATCGTCGGATTCGGTTGCGGCAGGGGAGAGATGGTGGGAGGAGTTGACGGCACAGGGCGGTGAGGGAATGGTCGTCAAACCGGCGGCCAACATGCCGCGCGGAAAGATGCAGCCCGGCATGAAGGTTCGTGGCCGGGAGTACCTGCGGCTGATCTACGGTGCGGATTACACCGACCCGAATCGACTCACTGCACTGCGTAACCGAAACGTGGGACACAAGCAGTCGATGGCTCTGCGCGAATACGCGTTAGGAATGGAGGCACTGGACAGATCGATTCGCGGTGAGCCGCTCTTTTCCATCCACCAGGCCGTGTTCGCGGTACTCGCTCTGGAATCGGAGCCGGTGGACCCGCGGTTGTAGGTGCCTGCGGCGTTAGTATGAGGCGATGACCATCAGACTCGTTGTATCCGTGGAGACGAAGGCCGGTCTCGGCGAACGCCAGGTTCAGGCGTTCGCCGAGTTGGCACCACTGGTTCGAGCGGAATCGGGTTGTCTCCAGTACGACCTGCACCGAGTCGTCGGCACCGAGGATGAATTTGTGATCCTCGAACACTGGGAGTCAGCGGAGGCCTTAGCAGGCCACGACGATGCGCCGCACATGGTCGAGGCGGATGCCGCTAACAAACAGTTTCGGGCGGGACCTGCTCGAGTGCTGATCATCGAAGGCGCAGCAGTCCGTTAGACCGCGAGTGCTGCGCCCGCCCCGGCTGGGATCAATGTGGATTTCAGTCACTCAGAATGCAACAAAGGCGCATTGATCCGAACGGGGGAGGGCTACGGCACTAGTTTCGGGGCGACGAAAACGGAGTGATTCCGGCACCGATGGGTGCGGCAATTGCCGCGGTCACCGCTATGGATGCCCAGAAGGTGGTCTCCGAATGCCACCGGGACAGAGAGGGGCATTCCGCCGGACCATCGCTCGAATCTGCTACGCGTCGATGCCGTCATGGATCCACCGTAACGTGACGTCAGGTCCGTTTGTCGATGTGCAGTTGGACGCGTGTCGCCACGTCCGCGCCGCCAAGCGACCGCGCCACGAACGCGGCGCGGGACTCAGCTTCGGCGGTGAAGCCGACGACGTCGAAATCGGCTGCAGCATAGACCAATACGGTGATGGTGGGCATACCTCGGTCGTCGATGGCAGTTCCCCTGGCCCGTCTTACGCCAGGGAACTGCGCCAACTCCGCGGCCACGCCCGACGCGATCGCACTCAGGTCCACATGCGCCGAGAAGTGTGGCTCCTCGATAACGCTCGCCGTTCCGGTCGTGCGTGGTGAGAAGTTGCCGATCAACAACACCAGCGCCGCGACGACGGCCACCGCGACGACGATTGCCAGAGTCGGTACCCACCAACCCTGCTGCGGCAGTTCGGCAATACGAGCACGCTCGAAGCGAGAGAGCGTCTCCCGTGCCCACGGAACGTCGTACTGCCACGCAAGTGCGATTCCGCCACCGGCGAGCAGAGCGGCTCCCGCGATGACGGCAACGACTCGATCCAGTCCGGCGACAAAGGTTTTCACTACGACACCCGTGTCGGTTGCGACACCGAGTGCTGCACCGTCAGACGCCGCCCACCCGCGGCGACGGACAGTAACGGACCGAGGGCAGCGCGCACGGCAGCGTCGGCAGTGTCCGGAGAAACAGCTCGATCTCGCTGCACCCGGACCTCGATCTTCCTGCGTGTGACGACGGTATGCGCGTCCACGACTCCGCGGGTGGACTGCGCTGCAGCACTGCACAATCGAGCGATGTCGGTCGGCGTGGCCCAGACGGTGGGTGTCGGGCCGCCCAATCCCGAATGAGTTCTCGTCCGAGGTTTGACGCCCGGAAAGACGAAGAGTGCACCGACGACGATCGATCCGACGGCGGGCGCGATCAACCACCCCTGCCAGTGCAGTTGCGAAACCCAGTGCACGGCATCGGCAATCCATGGACTGCCGACGATGTGTCCCTGAGCGATGAAGAATTCGCGGCCGGCTACGAACGCCACGGCGAGGAGGGCGAACCCGAACACCAGCGCCACCGGCATCGCCGCGGGACCGGCCGTGGGTGGTCGAGGTGAAACCACCGCAGCAGCAACATCATCGGTGGCAACGTCGGGCCCGCGCGCCGAACGGTCCAGCGCGGTATCCGACACCAGCACGTTCACCCGATGCACGTGCACGCCGGTCATCGTCGCCAGTGCGGCCTCGACGGTGCGGTGAACCGACTCGGTCACGTCGGTGATCTGCGAGGGCCAGCGCACTCCGATGTAGAGGTTGACCGAGACGGTGTCCTCTCCGAGGGTGACGTCGGCTCGGGGAAGTTCGCGGCCGGTCAAACGCGACATGCCGCCGGTGGTGCGGGTGACCCGAGGGTCCTTCGATGCCGCCGCGATGGCCGTTCTCGACAGCGCACGGTGTTTGATCTCCAGACTTCCGCGCGACTCGTCGTGGGCACTGTGGTGTTGCACTCCACAACTGTAGTGACGCGGTGCACCTCGGCCGGATCGGCGGCGCAATTCTTCCTGGCATACTGCGGTTGTGTCGGAAATCGTTCGGGTGACCACGTCGGATATTGCCTCGGCCGAGGCGTTGCTGGAGCCGGTCATGCGCCGGACGCCGGTGGTCGCGTCACGGATTCTGTCCGACCTGACCGGTCACGAGGTGCGCCTCAAATGCGAGAACCTGCAGCGCACCGGATCGTTCAAGCCGCGCGGGGCGTACAACCGCATCGCCAGGCTCGACGCCGACCAGCGAGCCCGAGGCGTGGTGGCGGCCAGCGCAGGCAACCACGCTCAAGGTGTCGCGTGGGCCGCGTCGCAGGTGGGGATCACCTCGACGGTGTTCATGCCGGTCGGAGTGTCGCTGCCCAAACTCGTCGCCACCAAGGCGTACGGCGCGACGGTTCATCTGGTGGGCAATACCGTCGACGAGGCTCTGACGTCGGCACGGGAATTCGCCGACCGTACCGGTGCCACGCTCATCCACCCGTTCGATCATCTCGATATCGTGGCCGGGCAGGCGACGCTCGGAACCGAACTGCTGCAGCAGATGCCGGACGTCGGCACCATCGTGATTCCCACCGGCGGCGGGGGACTGTTGGCGGGTGTCGCCGCTGCGGTGAAGCTGACGAGACCGGACGTCAGGGTTATCGGCGTGCAGGCCGAGGGCGCGGCCGCGTGGCCGGCGTCGTTGGAGGCGGGCCACCCGATCGCGCTGACGTCGATGTCGACGATGGCCGACGGCATCGCCGTCGGTCTCCCCGGATCGGTGCCGTTCGATCACGTGCAGGGCTGGGTCGACGACGTCGTCACCGTCAGTGAGGACGCGCTGTCGCGCGCCTTGGTGCTGTGTATCGAGCGAGCGAAGCTCATCGTCGAACCGGCGGGTGCCGCTGCGGTGGCAGCGCTCATGACGCACTCGGCCGAGGAATTGGGTCTGACGGGGTCGGTGTGCGCGGTGCTGTCGGGCGGAAACATCGATCCACTGCTACTCACTCATGTCATCACCCACGGGCTTCGGGCCGGTGGACGTTATCTGGCCGTGCGGGTGACGATTTCGGATAAGCCCGGCGGACTCACCGGCGTCCTGGGGGTCGTGCGCGACGCCGGTGCGAGTGTCGTCGACGTCGTGCATTCCCGCACCGGCGGACGTCTGGGTCTCGAGGAAGTCGACGTCATGTTGACCGTCGAGACCCGCGGACCCGATCACCGCGGCACGGTTCTCGACGCCCTGGGCGCAGCGGGATATGCGGTGCAGGTCGAGAACTGACGGCCGGGTTCACACAGGTCGCACTGGTACCTTGATCAGCGACCTGGACCAGGACATCGGTGGGAGAAGTTTGCATGGCACGGCTCGTCGCGATCGTTTCCGCACTGGTGGGAATCCTGCTGACGATCTCGATACCGCTGTTGCCGATCGAACAACAACAGTCGTCGTTGACCTGGCCGCAGAGCGAGACCGTCGGCAATGTCGAGGCTCCGCTCGTCGGCTACACCCCGATCAGCGTCGACGCGACCGTCCCGTGTGCGGCCGCGGCTGATCTCTCCGACGGCGGCCTGTTGCTGTCCACCTCGCCCAAGGGATCGCCCGACGCCTATCGCTATGGTCTTGTCGCCGAGGTGACCGGCGGCGAGGCGTCGCAACTGAAGGTGACGCTGCGCGATTCGGTTCTGCTCGAGAAGCCGGTCGCGGAACTGAGCCCATCGACCGCGGGCGACTGCTCGCTGACGATCACCTCGAACGGCACCGCGACCACTGTCGGACTGACCGGTGACGACACCGTCTCCCGCGAGGGCGACGTGCGGCCCCAGCTGGTCGGAGTGTTCAGTGATCTGCAGGGCAACGTTCCCGGTCTGCAGCTGCAGGCCGAGCTGGACAGTAGGTTTTCTTCCACGCCCAGCGCGCTCAAGTGGTTCGCGATGATCGTCGGAGTGCTCACCGCGGGAATCTCGTTGGTGGCCCTGCACCGCCTCGACCTGTCCGATGGCCGCCGCGCCCGCCGGTTCCTGCCGCGTCGCTGGTGGAGCTTCGGGCCGGCCGACGCGGTGGTGATCGGGACGCTGCTGGTGTGGCACGTCATCGGCGCGAACACCTCCGACGACGGCTATCAACTGGGCATGGCACGCACGGCCGACCACGCCGGATACATGGCCAACTACTTCCGTTACTTCGGGGTGCCCGAAACACCGTTCGGCACACCGTTGTACGACATGTTCACCCTCCTCTCGCACGTGTCGACGGCCAGTGTGTGGATGCGGATCCCGACGCTGATCTGCGGCGTCGTCGTCTGGCTCGTCCTCAGTCGTGAGGTGATCCCGCGGTTCGGTGCCGCTGCCCGCGCGTCGAAAACTGCGTTGTGGACCGGCGGGCTGGTGATGCTGGCGTTCTGGTTGCCGTACAACAACGGTCTGCGCCCGGAGCCGTTCGTGGCTCTGGGCGTGTTGCTGACGTGGTGTTCGGTGGAGCGGTCCATCGCGACACGGCGACTGCTGCCTGCGGCAGCGGCGATTCTGATCGCCGCGTTGACTGTCACGTGCGCACCGTCGGGCTTCATCTGTTTCGCGCCACTGATTGCCGGTGCCCGGCCGGTGATTCAGATCGTCGTCGGCCGCGCCCGCGCGTTCGGCACCACTACACTCGGCGCGGCAACACTGCTCGCCCCGCTGGTGGCGTCGGGCACGGTGGTACTCGTCTTCGCGTTCGGAAATCAGACCGTGGCCGGGATGCTCGAGATGCAGCGGGTGCACACTGCGGCCGGGCCGAGCCAGGCGTGGTTCGAGGAGTACCTGCGCTACCAGTGGCTGATGAACATGGACATCGACGGCTCGCTGGCGCGCCGCTTCGGGGTGTTCGTCATGGTCGTCTCGCTGATCGCGGTGGTGATCGCGATGCTGCGCAAGGGCGGCAAGATTCCCGGCACCGCCACCGGGCCCGCTCGACGCATCGTCGGCATCACCGTCGGGGCCATGGCATTGATGATGATCACCCCCACCAAGTGGACGCATCACTTCGGCGTGTTCGCCGGGCTCGCGGCCTCGGTTGCGGTGCTCGCGGCCGTGGCGACCGGCGCAGCGGTGCTCCGTTCGCGGCGCAACCGGTTGCTGTTCGCGGCGGCCGTGTCGTTCCTGACGGCGGTCGCCTTCACCGGAACCAACGGCTACTGGTACGTCTCGGCGTGGGGAGTTCCGTTCTGGGACAAGCCGATTCTGGTGGCCGGTCTCGGCGTCTCGACGATGTTCCTCGGCCTGACGGTACTGCTGTTGCTCGCCGCCGTGTGGTTCCATCTGCGTGCGCCGTACGTCCGCGCCGACAAGCCGATGGCGCGATGGTGGTCGGTGCCACCGATCGCCGTGGCCGCAGGTCTGATGGTGCTGCTGGCCGTGGCATCGATGGCCAAGGGTGCGGTGGCTCAGTGGCCGTCGTACTCGGTCGCGAAATCGAACCTGTCGGCGCTGGCCGGCAACACGTGTGGACTTGCGAACGACGTGCTGCTCGAGACGAACCCCAATGCCGATGTGCTGCAACCGGTCAGCGGCGACGCCTTCGCTGCTCTCGGGGCCGAGAACGACGGTTTCACCCCGGACGGGGTTGCGCGGGACCTCACCGCAGACAAGGAATCCTCGGCGTCGGGCACCTCGAACACCGTCGACACCGAGGATCAGCAACAGCCGACGTCGACCACCGGAGCCGGAACCGGGGGCAGTGCACTGCCGTACGGCCTCGACCCTGCGACCGTGCCGGTACTGGGGTCGTTCGGATCGGACACTCCCGCCACCCTGACCACCGGCTGGTACGCGCTGCCCGCCGATCCCGGTCAGCTCGTCTCCATTGCCGCGGCCGGACGCATCCGCTCGGTGAACTCCGACGGCATCGTCACCTACGGCCAGAACCTCGAACTCGAGTACGGAGTGGACGGCCGGGCGCAGGGGCGGGTGACGCCCATCGACATCGGCCCGACGCCGTCGTGGCGCAACCTGCGGGTGCCGATGGACCTGATTCCCGCCGGCAGCAACATGATTCGTTTGGTATTGAGTGACACCGACCGCGACCCCGACCAGTGGCTCGCGGTCACCCCGCCGCGGGTGCCGCGTACCCAGACGTTGAACGAGGTCGTCGGTCGCGAGAATCCCGTGCTGCTGGACTGGGAGGTGGGCTTCAACTTTCCGTGTCAGCATCCGTTCGATCACCGACTCGGGGTTGCCGAAGTTCCGCAGTACCGGGTGTTGCCGGACCGCAGCGGTGCCGTCATCACCAACGCATGGCAGGACCATTTCGGCGGCGGCCCGCTCGGATGGATCGATGTCGTTGCCTCGGCCCGCACCATCCCGTCGTACCTGGACGGGGACTGGGATCGTGACTGGGGATCGATCGAGCAGTACACACCGTACGACCGATCGGCTGAGCCGGCGAAGATCACAGCAACCGAGATCCAGCGTTCCGGCCTGTGGACGCCCGGTCCCATCAAAACCGGTTAATCTCTACGCGTTCGGAAGTCCTTATACCGACAGTGGAAGAAACGGGGAGAGGGCCATGGCGAACGCTATAGAAGTAGAGAACCTGGTACTTCGGTACGGGAAGAACGTCGCGCTCGACGGGATCGATTTCACGGTTCCCGAGGGCACGGTGCTCGGTGTGCTCGGCCCCAACGGTGCGGGCAAGACGACGGCGGTGCGGATCCTGGCCACTCTGCTGCAGGCAACGTCCGGTTCGGCGCGGGTGTTCGGGCTCGATGTGGCCAAGCAGGCCAACGAGGTTCGGGGAACTATCGGCCTGACCGGTCAGTTCGCGGCTGTGGACGAGTATCTGACCGGGTACGAAAATCTGGAGATGGTCGGCAGACTGTTCGGGCTGCGCAAGGCCGAGGCCAGGAAACGCGCCGACGAGCTGCTGAGCAGATTCGACCTGGAATATGCACGCGACCGCACCGCCAAGCAGTACTCCGGAGGTATGCGTCGCCGACTCGACATCGCGGCCAGTCTGATCGGCAGGCCACGGGTGGTGTTCCTCGACGAACCCACCACCGGTCTCGACCCCCGCAGCCGAATCACGATGTGGGAGTTCATCGCAGATCTCGTCCGTGACGGAACGACGATCCTGTTGACGACGCAGTACCTCGAGGAGGCGGACCGGCTCGCCGATTCGATCATCGTGCTCAACAAGGGCAAGATCATCGCGCGCGGCACCGCCGACGAGCTGAAGGCCCAAACGGGCGGCGAGCGAATCGAATTCGTGCTCACGGACCGATCTCAGGCCGATCGTGCCAAGGAGATCCTGACCCCGATCGGCGTCGAGCCGCCCACCCTGGACGAACAGGTGGGACGGATCGTCATGCCGGTCAACGGTGGATCGAAGGATCTGTCCACGGCGTTGAGTCATCTGGAAGCTGCAGGGATCGGGGTGGTCGACGTCGGTCTGCGACGGCCGAACCTCGACGATGTGTTCCTGTCTCTGACCGGTCAGACCACCGGCGAGCCCGAGGCTGCGGAGGAAGAGAAATGAGCAACGTTCTCCTGGATTCGGCGATCATCACCAAGCGAAACCTGATCAAGCTCAAGCGAGTTCCCGATCTGCTGTTCTTCGCAACGCTGTCACCGATCATGTTCGTGCTGTTGTTCGCCTATGTCTTCGGCAGTGCCATCGACGTACCCGGTATCGACTACAAGAGCTTCCTGATGGGCGGCATCTTCGTTCAGACGATGATCTTCGGTGCGTCCATCACCGGATCCTCACTGGCCGAGGATCTGCAGAAGGGCGTCATGGATCGCTTCCGGTCGCTGCCGATGGCGCGATCTGCCGTCGTCATCGGGCGGACGGCCGCCGACGTCGGCAACAACGTCGTCACCATCACGATCATGTCCATCACCGGACTCATCGTGGGCTGGCGCATCACGTCGTCGTTCTTCGACGCTCTGCTCGGTTACGTGCTGTTGCTGTTGTTCGCGTACTCGATTTCGTGGGTGATGGCGCTGGTAGGACTGATCGTGCGCTCCCCGGAGATCTTCAACAACGCGTCGTTCATCGTGATCTTCCCGCTCACGTTCATCGCGAACACCTTCGTGCCGATCGACAACTTCCCGAGCGTGCTCAAGACCATCGCGGAATGGAACCCCATCTCGTCGGTGACCCTGGCCGTGCGTGAGCAGTTCGGCAACACCAATCCGATGGCCCCACCGCCCGAGGTGTGGCCGTTGCAGAACCCGGTTCTTTACACGTTGATCTGGGTCGTGGTGATGCTCGTGGTGTTCGTGCCGCTGTCGGTCCGCAAGTACCAGAAGACGATGACTGCCTGAGATCGTCCGAAACGACAACACCCCCGGCCGCTGAGCGACCGGGGGTGTTGTTCGAGAAAGGGCTCGAATCAGGTGTGGTACGGCTCTGCGCTGACCAGCGTGACCTTCATGGTCTTGCCGTTGGGCAGGGTGTACTCGCGGGTGTCGCCGACCTTCGCGTCGATGAGCGATCCACCCAGCGGGGACGCGGGGGAGTACACCTCGAGCTTGCTGTCGCGGGCACCCTCTTCGCGGGTGGCGATCAGGAAGGTCTCGGTGTCGGACTCGTCGCCGTCGTAGTAGACCTTCACGACGGATCCGGGCAGAGCCACGCCCGACTGGGTGGGCGCCTCGCCGACCTTCGCGTTGTTGAGCAGTTCCTGCAGCTGACGAATGCGTGCTTCCTGCTGGCCCTGCTCCTCGCGCGCAGCGTGGTAGCCGCCGTTCTCCTTCAGATCGCCCTCTTCGCGACGCTCGTTGATCTCGGCGGCGATGACGGGGCGATTGGAAATGAGCTGGTCGAGTTCGCTCTTGAGCCTGTCGTGTGATTCCTGGGTAAGCCAGGTCACCTGGGTCTCGGTCATCTCGATCACTCCCTCGTAGTCGGAATCTCGAGTTCGATTCCGGTTTCTAGGCGGTAGGGCACGCAACGAAGAGGGGACTCCAATGGATGGATCCCCTTGGTCGGCCCGCATCCTGGAGCCGTCGACATCGTTGACGCAGGTAACCCTGCCCGCAATGCAGCAATACACGGCACCTGTGCGGCAGCCGTGTACGACCCGAGCTTACCACGAACAGGCTCTTCGCCTATCGGGCTCGTAAATACTCGGGAACATCGAGGCTGCAGCCGTACACGTCTCCGACGGCGGGTGGGGACGACGTCGTCACGTCGGTGGTGAGCTCCACCGTGGTCGAGGAGGACTCCGGTGGGATGTACACCTCGCGCCGTCCCGTCTCGGAACCGTCGCGAGAACGAGCGCGGACGATGCACACCGCCGGCTGCTCCGGGTTCTCTCGGGTGACGCTGAATCGGATCGACATCGTGCTCTCGTCGACGATGTCGAACGAAAGCTGGCTGCCTTCGACGGGCTTGACCGAGAATTTCGTGTACGCGTAGTAGGCCACGCCGAGCCCGACCAGCAGGACCAGTGCCACCAGTGCGATCTTCGTCGCACGTTTCGGAGCTCGCCGAATGCCGCTCGGACCGGAACCCGACGGGTATCTACCTGCGGGAAGTGCGTTGGTCATGTCAGCTCTCGGAGTGAAATCGGGGGTGCCGCTGGGGGCATGTCGGCGTCAGGTGGAACTATAGGGCAGGCAAGAACAAGGCGAATCCGAGGTGAGGAAGAACGTGTCCGGACTGCGGCTCATGGCAGTGCATGCCCATCCCGACGACGAGTCCAGCAAAGGTGCTGCGACCACGGCCCGCTATGCGGCCGAAGGGCACGACGTTCTGGTCGTCACGCTCACCGGCGGCGAGCGAGGGGACATCCTCAATCCGGCGATGGACATTCCGGGCGTCCACCAACGGATCAGGGAGGTTCGACGCGAGGAGATGGCCGAGGCCGCGCGCATCCTCGGGGTACAGCAGACGTGGCTCGGATTCGAGGACTCGGGACTCCCCGAGGGCGATCCGCTGCCGCCGCTGCCCGAGGGCTGCTTCGCGCTGGTGCCTTTGGAGGTGTCCACCGAGGCGTTGGTGAAGGTGGTTCGAGACTTCAAGCCCCACGTCATCACCACCTACGACGAACGCGGTGGCTACCCGCATCCCGATCACATCCGCTGCCACGAGGTCTCGATGGCCGCGTGGGAGGCCGCGGGCGATCCCGAGCGTTTCCCCGATGCGGGTGAGCCGTGGACTCCGCTCAAGCTCTACTACTCGCACGGTTTCCTGCGTAAGCGCATGCAGCTCTTCCACGACTGGTTCATCGATCGCGGCGAGGAGAGCCCGTTCGTCGACTGGCTGAAGCGGTGGGACGGTCAGCGCGACGAGATCATGGAGCGCATCACCACGCAGGTCGACGTGGGTACCTGGTTCGAGCAGCGCGACGACGCACTGCGAGCCCATGCGACGCAGATCGATCCCAACGGAGCGTTCTTCGCGGTGCCGGTGGACGTCCAACGCAAGTTGTGGCCCACCGAGGAGTTCGAGCTCGCCCGCACCCGCGTGACCACGTCACTGCCCGAGACCGACCTGTTCGCGGGAATAGAAGAGACCGAACAATGATCGTGTCGATCCTCGCCCAGCAGCCCACGGGGCCCGAGTTCGGCAAGTCGTCGCCGATCGGTCTGGTGATCCTCGTTGCGTTGCTGGTCGGAACGGCGCTGCTGATCTGGTCCATGAACAAGAAGATCAAGCGTCTGCCCGCGACGTTCGAGAAAGAAGATCCCACGCTGGATCAGGCGCTCGACGAGGGCACCGATCGTGGGGGCATCACGCCGAGCCCACAACCGGACACCAGCCGTCCGAAACCTGCTGTCTCCGACAAACCCGCTGTCTCCGACGAACCCTGATGCTCGACGCGAACACGCTGGGCGAATCCACCAGTCCGTATCTGCGTCAGCACGCCGACAATCCGGTGCACTGGCAGCAGTGGGGACCGCAGGCACTGCAGTCCGCGCGTGATCGCGACGTCCCGATCCTGTTGTCCATCGGGTACTCGGCGTGCCACTGGTGTCATGTCATGGCACACGAATCGTTCGAGGACGAGGCCACCGCGGCCCTGATGAACGAGCACTTCGTGTGCATCAAGGTCGATCGGGAAGAACGCCCCGACCTCGATGCGGTGTACATGAACGCCACTGTCGCGATGACCGGTCAGGGCGGTTGGCCGATGACCTGTTTCCTCACACCCGAGACCGAACCTTTCTACTGCGGGACGTACTACCCACCGGCCCCGCGCCAGGGGATGCCCTCCTTCGAACAATTACTGACCGCAATCGCCGATACCTGGTCCACCCGGCGACAGGAGGTGTTCGACGCGTCCGCGGCCATCGTCACCGAACTGCGCAAACAGAGCTCCGGAATTCCGGCCGGCGGACGATCGCTGGACGCCGATTTTCTGGCCGCGTCCGTCGCGGCGGTCTGCGCCGACGAGGACACCACCTACGGCGGCTTCGGCCGGGCACCGAAGTTTCCACCGGGTGCACTGCTCGAGGGTCTGCTCCGGCACTACGAGCGCACCGGCAACGGTGAGGTACTCGACGTGGTTCGACGTACCGCGGCGGCAATGGCGCGCGGCGGCATGTACGACCAACTCGCCGGCGGCTTCGCACGGTATTCGGTCGACGCCGAATGGATCGTCCCGCACTTCGAGAAGATGCTCTACGACAATGCGCTGCTGCTGCGGTTCTACGCGCACGCCGCCCGGGTCGACGACGATCCGCTGGTGCGTCGGGTGGCGTCGGATACAGCAGGATTCATGCTCGGTGAATTGCGGACGGCCAACGGCTGTTTCGCGTCGGCGCTCGATGCCGACACCGAAGGAGTCGAAGGTCTGACCTACGTGTGGACGCCGGAGCAACTGGTCGACACCCTCGGTTTCGAAGACGGTGTATGGGCTGCGGGTCTGTTCGCGGTGAACTCCGCCGGCACGTTCGAGGCCGGTATGTCCGTGCTGCAACTGCCCGCCGAGCCCGAGGACTACGACCGGTTCGCCCGCATAAGGAACGCGTTGTCGGCGGCTCGAGCGTCGCGGCCGCAACCCGGTCGAGACGACAAGGTGGTCACCGCGTGGAACGCACTGGCCATCACCGCGTTGGCCGAGGCCGGAACCGGCGCGAACGAACCGACCTGGGTCGACGCCGCCGTCGAATGCGGCGAGCAACTGTTCGCCACTCACGTCGAATCGGGACGTGTCCGGCGGGCGTCCCTCGGTAGCGCAGTGGGTGAGGCCACCGGAGTGCTCGAGGACTACGCCTGCCTCGCCGTGGCCGCTGCCACGCTGTTCCAGGCCACCGGCGACGCGGTCTGGACCCGGCGGATGACGACGATCCTCGACGCCGCGATCGAGCACTTCGCCGATCCCGACGACGCCGGCAGCTGGTTCGACACCGCCGACGATGCCGAGACCCTGGTGACCCGGCCGCGGGATCCGATCGACGGTGCGACTCCGTCGGGAGCGTCGACGATGGCCGAGGCGCTGCTCACCGCCGCCGCACTCGTCGATCACGAATCGGCCGCACGGTACGCCGAACTGGCCGCTGCTTCGCTCGCGCGAGCAGCGGCCATCCTCGAACGCGCCCCGAGGTCGGGTGGTCACTGGCTGGCCGTGGCCGAGGCAGCAGTGCGCGGCCCGATTCAGATCGCCGTGTCGCTCGCACCGGGCGGTGAGTTGCTCGCCGCCGCGCGGTCGCTGGCGCCCGGAGGTTCCGTGGTGGTCGCAGGCTCCGCAGACTCGTCTGCGCTGCTGACGGGCCGACCGCCCGTCGACGGGCAGGAAACGGCGTACGTGTGTCGCGGATTCGTCTGCGACCGGCCTGTGACGTCGGTCGAGGATCTGGCGGCCGCACCGCGGAAGTGACGTCGCCGACGCGGTGTTCCGAGCCTTCCGACGCGTCGTCAGAACAGGACGAGCCACACTGCCACGAGGTGGCAAATTGCCGCCAACACCGTTGCTGCGTGGAAGAATTCGTGATGGCCGAATGTCGTGGGCCACGGATTCGGCCACTTGGTGGCGTAGAGGATCGCCCCGACGCTGTAGAAGATGCCGCCGACCAACAGCAGCAGGAACGGTGCGAAGCCGACGTGCTCGATCAGGGTGTGAGCGACCGGCACGATGGCCCAGCCGAGCACGAGATACAGCGGTACCCCGACCCAGCGGGGAGCGGTGGGCCACAGCATCTTCAGAGCCACCCCGCAGATCGCTCCGATCCACACGACGATCAACAGAGTTCGTCCCGTCGCGGCCGGCAGACCCAGTACGGCGAACGGGGTGTAGCTACCGGCGATGAACAGGAAGATCATGGAGTGGTCGGCGCGTTTCATCCAGATCTGCGACGCGGTGGTCTTCCAGTGCACGCGGTGATAGGTGGCGCTGACGCCGAACACCCCGCACACGGTGATCGAATAGATACCCGTCGCGAGGCCTGCGCTGACCGACACCAGGCTGAACGCCATCGTGACGAGGGTGATCGCGCACACCACCGCGACGCCGAAGGCGTACAGGTGAATCCAGCCACGCATGCGTGGCTTGACGGGTATCTCGTCCAGTCCGAACATCGTCATGAAAGATGACCTCCCGTTCCGCCGTAGTGAACCTACGCAACCGTAGGTTCGGACGCTACTGTACCGGCCGCCCGCTCGAAGACGTCGGCGTAAGGTGATCCTCCGTGGTGATGAGAGCAGCGGTGACGAAGTAGTGGTGATCATTCCGCAGAAGGTGCGCGGCGTTCTCTACAACGTGTACGAGCGGCGTTTGTTGAGTCAGCTCGAGGGTGTGCAGCACCCGCGGCACGTCGCGGTGATGTGTGACGGCAACCGGCGGTGGGCACGGGAGAACGGGTTCACCGACGTCGCGCACGGCCACCGCATGGGGGCGCTCAAGATCGCCGAGATGCTCGGCTGGTGCGACGCTGCCGGAATCGAGATGGCCACCATCTATCTGCTCTCGACCGAGAATCTCCGACGGGATGCCGACGAACTCGATTCGCTGCTCGACATCATCACCGACGTCGTCGAGGAGATCTGCGGACCCGAGATGAACTGGGGTGTCAAACTCGTCGGCACTCTCGATCTGCTGCCTGCTTCGACCTCACGCCGGCTCAAGGAGGCGGCTGCGCGCACCGAGGGCCGAACCGGAACGCACGTCAACGTCGCCGTCGGATACGGCGGGCGTCAGGAAATCGCCGACGCCGTGCAGTCTCTGGTCACCGAGAAGATCGCCGAGGGCATCACCGGGGACGAGTTGGTGGCCTCCATCAACGTCGACGGTATCGACAGTCACTTGTACACCTCGGGTCAACCCGATCCCGATCTCGTCATCCGCACCTCGGGAGAGCAACGGCTGTCCGGTTTCCTGCTGTGGCAGAGCGCATATTCGGAGATCTGGTTCACCGAGGCCTATTGGCCGGAATTTCGCCGCGTCGACTTCTTGCGCGCACTCCGTGATTTCGCCGCACGACACCGTCGGTTCGGTATCTGACGTGCACGGCTGGACCGTCTGGTCATTCCGCAGGCTCCACTCCAGCTCGTAGCCTGCTACGAACTTCCACTCACGACCTGGACCTACAACTTTCGCAGGCGCAGCCGGTTGATCGCATGGTCGTTGTCCTTGCGTAGCACCATCGTTGCTCGCGGACGAGTCGGAAGAATGTTCTCCACCAGGTTCGGCAGGTTGATCGAATGCCAGAGATCCTCGGCCGCGATCTGCGCGTGATCGTCGGACAGTCCTGCATAGTGATGGAAATGCGAGGACGGGTCGGTGAACGAGGTCTTGCGTAGCGCCAGGAATCGTTTGACGTACCAGCTCTCGATGTCCTCGATCCGAGCGTCGACGTAGATCGAGAAGTCGAACAGATCCGAGACCATCAGCCGAGGTCCGGTCTGGAGTACGTTGAGCCCCTCCACGATCAGGATGTCGGGCTGGCGAACCATGTGGTACTGGCCTTTGACGATGTCGTACGACACGTGCGAATAGACCGGCGCGCCCACCTCTTCGGTTCCGGACTTGACCTCGGTGACGAACCTGAGCAGCTTGCGTCGGTCGTAACTTTCGGGAAAGCCCTTGCGGTGCAGGATCCCTCGGCGCATGAGCTCGGCCGTCGGATACAGGAAACCGTCCGTGGTGACGAGGTCCACGCGGGGATGGTGATCCCACCGGGCCAGGAGTGCTTGCAGCACACGGGCAGTGGTGGATTTACCGACCGCGACGCTGCCCGCTACGCCGATGACGAACGGAACCTGTCGATCGGGATGTTTCTCACCGAGGAACGTGGCCGTTGCCGCGAACAACCGCTGGCGCGCGGCCACCTGGAGATGAATCAGCCGGGCCAGCGGCAGATAGACCTCGGCCACCTCGTCCAGATCGATCTGCTCACCGAGGCCGCGCAGACCGACCAGTTCTTCCTCGGTGAGTACCAGCGGTGTGGATTGACGCAGCGTGCGCCACTGCACACGGTCGAACTCGACGTACGGACTGGACTCGCTCACGCACGCCACCTGAGCATCGGAGCTGCTGAGGATTCGGCGGTGCTCCTGTCGGGCGCGAGTCGCATGGTTCCAGATTGTGCTCGGTGCCTGTCCACCGCGCACGGGCGGGGTCGTTCGCCGTACTAGGGTTCGGATATGGATGCTGCTTCCCTGGTTCGCGAATACCTGTTGCTGGGCCTGAGTTTCGACCGACTCGAAGACGGTTTCGTCGACGCGTACACCGGTGATCCCGAACTGCGTCGAATCACCGAGAACGCCCCGGCGCCGGAGCCGCGTGAGCTCGTCCGTCGAGCGCAGACACTGCGCGCCGAGCTCGGCAACGTCGAACTGACAGCGGAACGCCGGACGTTTCTCGACGTCCACCTGCGGGCGTTGGAATGCTCCGCGCGCAAGTTCGCAGGTGAGAACATCGGCTTCGTCGACGAGGTCCACGCCTACTTCGACGTTCGAATCGCACCGGGGGATCAGGACCAGTACCTGCAGGCGCATCGCAAGATGGACGAGGTGCTCCTCGGACCCGGCTCGCTGAGCGAACGGTTGATCGCCCACCGCCGCGCCGACGTCATTCCAGCGGATCGACTGCAGGACTGCGTCGAGGCGTTCTCGTCCGCATTGCGCGACCGCGTCCGCGCCGAATACTCGTTGCCCGAGAACGAGAAGGTGACGTACGAGGTAGTCGGCGACAAGCCGTGGTCCGGATTCAACTACTACCTCGGCAACTTCCAGTCCACCGTCGCGATCAACTCCGACATCGAACAGCAGATGGCCAACCTGCCCCACCTGATCGCGCACGAGTCCTACCCCGGCCACCACACCGAGCACTGCCGCAAGGAGACGGGTCTCGTCGGCGCAGGACAACTCGAGCAGACGTTGTTCGTGGTCAACACTCCGCAGTGCCTGATGGCCGAGGGGCTCGCCGATCACGCTCTCGGGGCGATCGTCGGCGAAGGCTGGGGTGCGTGGGCGCAGGAAATCTACGCCGACCTCGGACTGCGATTCGACGGCGACAAGGCCGAGCGACTCTCGGCGGCGTCGAGCCAACTGCTGGGGGTTCGCCAGGACGCCGCGCTGTTGCTGCACGATCAGCACAAGAGCGAGGACGATGTGGCCGCCTACCTGGAGCGATGGTCGCTTGCCTCGCCGCAGCGCGCACGGCACAGTCTGCGCTTTCTGTCCTCGCCGCTGTGGCGGGCGTACATCAGCACCTACGTCGAGGGCTACAAGCTTCTCGCCGGCTGGCTGGACCAGGGAGAGACCGCCAGTGAGCGGGCGCAGCTGTTCGGCAGACTGCTCGACGAGCCACTGACACCGGGCGCAGTACGCGTCTCGTAAACTGGCTCAGGTCCGTTGTTTATTGATGCCCCCTTACTCTGCTGTCCCTTGGAGACTCCTGTTATGACTGACGTCAACAACCTGTCACTGGCCGAGCTCGATCCCGAGGTCGCCGCGGCGATGGCAGGTGAACTGGGACGTCAGCGCGACACCCTCGAGATGATCGCCTCGGAGAACTTCGTGCCCCGCGCGGTTCTGCAGGCCCAGGGCAGCGTCCTGACCAACAAGTACGCCGAGGGCTACCCCGGACGCCGCTACTACGGCGGCTGCGAGCACGTCGACATCGTCGAGGACCTCGCCCGCAATCGCGCCAAGGAACTCTTCGGTGCCGAGTTCGCCAACGTGCAGCCGCACGCCGGTGCGCAGGCCAACGCCGCGGTACTGATGGCACTGATCAACCCGGGCGACAAGATCATGGGCCTCGATCTCGCCCACGGCGGCCACCTCACCCACGGCATGAAGCTCAACTTCTCGGGCAAGCTCTACGAGGTCGAGTCCTACGGTGTGTCGAAAGAAGACCACCGGATCGACATGGACGAGGTCCGCAAGCAGGCCATCGCCGCCAAGCCCCAGGTGCTGATCGCCGGCTGGTCGGCCTACCCGCGCCACCAGGACTTCGCTGCGTTCCGCTCCATCGCCGACGAAGTGGGCGCACTGCTCTGGGTCGACATGGCGCACTTCGCCGGACTCGTCGCCGCAGGCGTACACCCCTCACCCGTGCCCTACGCAGACGTCGTGTCCTCGACGGTGCACAAGACCCTCGGCGGACCGCGCTCCGGCATCATCCTCGCCAAGAAGGAATGGGCCAAGAAGCTCAACTCCGCCGTGTTCCCCGGCCAGCAGGGTGGGCCGCTGATGCACGCCATCGCCGCGAAGGCCGTCGCCTTCAAGATCGCTGCGACGCCGGAGTTCAAGGAACGCCAGGAGCGGACCCTTCTCGGCGCGTCGCTGCTCGCCGAGCGTCTCACCGGTGCCGACGTCGCCGACAAGGGCGTCTCCGTCCTCACCGGCGGCACCGACGTGCATCTGGTACTCGTCGACCTGCGCAACTCCGAGCTCGACGGCCAGCAGGCAGAAGACCTGCTGCACGAGGTCGGCATCACCGTCAACCGCAATGCCGTGCCCTTCGACCCACGCCCGCCCATGGTCACCTCCGGCCTGCGCATCGGCACCGGCGCACTCGCCACCCGCGGATTCGGCGAAGCCGAGTTCACCGAGGTCGCCGACATCATCGCAACCGCCCTGGCCACCGGTCAGGCCACCGACGCCCTCAAAGAACGCGTCGTGAAACTGGCACAGAGCAAGCCGCTGTACGAGGGCCTCGAAGACTGGGGATTGCTGGGCTGACCCTGGCTTTCCTGCCCACCCCGGTCGCGTCAATGGACCATTGCAGCGTTCAGACGTTTGCAGTGGTTCATTCACGCTGGCCCCCGGTCGGATCAATGTGGCTATCAGTCGATCTGAGTGCAACAAAGCCACATTGATCCGACGGGGGAGGGCGGTCTCGGCACCGAACGTCCCGCCGACCTGGGGCGAATCGGCTGTAACGCGTTGTTCACCGACACGCCAGACTTCCAGCGCGCCCCCAAGTGATTTCGGCGGTACCGTCGGCAGTAACAGGCAGCGGGGAAGCTGCCTGTGCGGGAGGTTCTGATACGTGACTGAGCTAGTGAGCGCGAGAGGGCCGGTACCCGGTCCTCGTGTCACCTGACACATCGGACCCGACCGGCCGAGCGACAGAGTTTGCGCGGTGCCGCGCAAACGTAGGAGCCCCACGTGACCACTTCACGCTCCGTTTCCGCCCCTCTTCGGACATTCGTGCTCGATACCTCGGTCCTGCTGTCGGATCCGTGGGCAGTCATCCGGTTCGCCGAGCACAATGTGGTACTTCCGTTGATCGTGATCAGCGAGTTGGAGGGCAAACGCCACCATCACGAACTGGGATGGTTCGCGCGGGAATCCTTGCGCATGCTCGACGACCTTCGCGTAGAATTCGGCCGACTCGATCAGCCGGTCCCCATCGGAACGTCCGGCGGCACACTGCAAGTCGAGCTCAATCACACCGATCCGTCGGTGCTTCCCGTCGGGTTCCGTACCGACTCCAACGATTCTCGAATCCTCGCCTGCGCCCTGAATCTGGCGGCCGAGGGCAAAGATGTGGTGTTGGTCAGCAAAGATATCCCGCTGCGCGTCAAGGCCGGTGCTGTCGGGCTTCCCGCCGACGAGTACCACGCTCACGACGTCGTGCCGTCCGGATGGACCGGTATGACGGAGCTCGAGGTGCCCTCCGATGCCGTGGACACCCTGTTCAACGACGGCGTCATCGATCTCGTCGAGGCCCGAGACCTGCCGTGTCACACCGGAGTTCGACTGCTTGCCGGACGGCAGAGCGCACTGGGGCGCGTCACGCCCGACAAGCAGCTTCAGCTCGTGCGCGGCGAGCGTGAGGCGTTCGGCCTGCACGGTCGTTCGGCGGAACAGCGTGTGGCACTCGATCTTCTGCTCGACGAGAGCATCGGCATCGTCTCTCTCGGCGGCAAGGCCGGCACCGGTAAGTCCGCACTGGCTCTCACTGCCGGACTCGAGGCCGTCCTCGAACGTCGCTCACACCGGAAAGTTGTTGTCTTCCGGCCTCTTTACGCCGTCGGTGGGCAGGAACTCGGCTACCTCCCCGGCAGTGAGAGCGAAAAGATGGGCCCGTGGGGCCAGGCTGTCTTCGACACCCTCGAAGGACTCGCGAGCCCCGAGGTGATGGAAGAAGTCATCGCTCGCGGAATGCTGGAAGTGTTGCCGCTGACGCACATTCGTGGCCGGTCGTTGCACGACTCCTTCGTGATCGTCGACGAGGCGCAGTCACTCGAGCGCAATGTGCTGCTGACGGTCCTGTCCCGGCTGGGGTCGGGCTCACGCGTCGTGCTCACCCATGACGTCGCGCAACGAGACAACCTGCGGGTCGGACGACACGACGGCGTCGCTGCCGTCATCGAAAAGCTCAAGGGGCACCCGCTTTTCGCGCACATCACCCTCACTCGCAGTGAGCGTTCACCGATCGCTGCACTGGTGACCGAAATGCTCGAGGAATTCGGTCCGTCAGGGGCCTGACGCCCCTCGTGAGTGGAACTTCGTAGCCTGCTACGAAGTTCCACTCACATGGGTCACCGGCCCACCGCAGCCCTGAGCGCTCCTCGCGCAACACCTTTCATGAAATCGACGTTGTCGAAATAGTCGCGCCACACAGCTACTTTGCCGTCGCGCAGCTCGAATGTTCCGCACACCCAGAACTCGACGCGGAGCCGACGCCAGATCAGGACGTCGGTGCGCTCGGTGAGCACGACATCTCCGTCGGCCGCGATGTTGTGCACGACGACGTCGAAGCCGTAACCCGGCTTGGCCAGCAGCGTCAGAAATCTGCCGACGTTCGAGATTCCGCGTACCTTCGGAAGCCCGACGTTGTGCCACACGATTTTCTCGTCGAGAAGCGTCAGCGCGCGATCGGTCTCGCGAAGCCTCAACGCGTCGAACAGGTTTTGCACGATATCGGTTGCTTGTCGGGTATCAGTCACTTGGTGAACCGTCCTAATCCATCGCCGTCGAAGAACTCGAGTGTGACCGTGTTCCCCTCGAAAGTCGCCTGAGAAATCGTTCCGTCCGGTGCGTTCTCACCGGTCGGCTCGAACGCGAACGTATCACCGTCCCAGTGCGACAACTCGTAGGAAGTCGAGTTCGGTCCGAGGGTCAACACCAGCCTCCCGTCGACCTCCGCGACGGTCGCCGGCCCCCAGTAGGCGTTCTGGTACACCCCGGTGTACGACGTGAGCGGTTGTGGCGTAGCGGCATTCGTCGGAGCGGTCTTCCCCGCGAGGTCGCCCTCCGGCTCGCTCATACCGGCGAAGGCATTCTTGTACAGCGTTCGCCAGTCCTCGCGTACCTCGCCGAACTGCACGAGGTCGGCGAACTCGGCCGTGACCGTTTCTGCGATGCCGAGTGGCGCGGCGTTGGTCAGTACGACGATGGCGACGTTGAGCGACGGGATCCAGAGAAAGTTCGTGCCCGCCCCGAGCGCGAACGCTCCGGAATGGCTGACGGTCGTGCGGCCGGCTGCACTGGTGGAGACGTTGAATCCGTATCCGTAGTAGCCCGCGCGCGAATCCGCCGTCGTCGACGGGCTCGAGACGATCTGCGCGCTGATGGCAGGAAGGAGGGCGTCGGGATCGACGATCTGCTTCCCGTCGTGGGTGCCGTCGGCGATGAGCATCGTCAGCCACCTGGCGAGATCGTTCACCGAGGAGCTGACGCCACCGGCCGGCGTCTGCGGATCGGGTTCGCGTTGGTATCGGGCCTGATACTCGCCGTCCACGAGGACGTGAGGTACCGCTCGGTCGGCGCGGCCGATGTAGTCGGAGAACGACGAGCTGGTCGAGGTCATGCCGAGTGGACCGTAGATCGTGTCCTGGCTGAGGGTGTCCCAGTCCTTGCCCGAGGCGGCAGCGACGGCCTCGGCCGCGGCTGTGATCCCGAAGTTGGTGTAGTGATACGTGGAACGGAACGGATCGAGGGGCACCTCCCGAAGGCGCTCGAGGATCTGTCTGCGGTCGTAGCCGAGGTCTTCGAGCAGATCGCCTTCGTGCTCGGGCAGTCCGCTTCGATGCGCGTAGAAGTCGCCGACCGTGATGTTCTGGGTCACCCACGGATCGTCCAGCGCAAACCACGGCAGCTCGGAGACCACCGGCGTCGACCAGTCGACCACACCCGCTCCCACCTGTGACGCGACCACCGTCGCACCCACCGACTTGGACAGCGAGGCCAGCTGGAACACGGTGTCGCCGTCGATCGGGTCGTCCTTCCCCATTTCGCGAACGCCGAAGCCTTTCGAGTAGACGACGTCCGAACCGTGCACGACGGCAATGGCCATACCCGGAATGTTCGACGACGCCATCAGCTCGTCGGCGATACCGTCGAGCTTGCCGACCGCATCGTCGACGCGACCGGCCGGAACGTCGACGCCGGCAACCTGGCCGGGGGACAGATCCTCGGTCGGCACCGGCTCGGACGCCGGTGGACTGTCTGCGGTGGGTGCGTCTTCGGAGCACCCGGCCAACAGAACCAGAGAGCACACAACAGCAAGACACAGAAAATTTCGACCCGACCGCATCATGAGGAGTCCTCACGTCGATGACTGGATGCACCTGAGGATAGACCCGCAACGACCTGGCGTTAGGAGAATTCACAGAGGTCAGGGGCGCGACGTCGGACGCTCGGCGGCAGGCGCTACGGTTACCGCATGTCTACGAACCTGTCCGACGGTGATCTGCTGGTCCGTTTGGAGCCCGCGGTCGAAGAGAATCTACGACGCCATATCGAGGCAGCGAGTGATTGGCACCCCCATGAGCTCGCGCCGTTCGACGACGGCAAGAACTTCGCGTTCCTCGGCGGCGAGGATTGGTCGCCCGAGCAGTCGCACCTGAGCGACGTCGAAATTCTGTCCGCCACGGTGGGCGTGTTGGTGGCCGACAACCTCCCCGCCTACCACCGGGAACTGGCCCACGCCCTCACTGGCCTCGGTGCCTGGTGGAAGTGGACGGGCCGCTGGACGTCGGAAGAGAACCGACAGTCGATCGTGCTGCGCAACTTCCTGGTGCTCACCCGCGCTGTCGATCCGGTCGCCCTCGAGCGGGTCCGGATGGAACACATGACACTCGGATTCGACGCGCCCAGCCAGCGGCTGCTCGACATCCTGGCGCACTTCGCCATCGAAGAAGCTGCCGCCGCCCTGCGTAACCGCAACACCATCGCTTTGGGCAAGGATCCGGTGCTGGCCACCATCCTCGGCAGAATCGCCGACGACGACGAGCTGCAGTCGGCATTCTTCGCCAGCATCCTCGACGAGGCATTCGCTGTCGTACCCGATCAGGCTGCGCGCGCAGTGGCCGACCGCATCAACGGCTTCAAGATCCCCGAGATCGAGCTTCCGGACCGCGGCAGCAGCATCGCCGCCCTCGCCGAAGCCGGCATCTACGACACCGACCAGGAACGCGACAAGGTGTTCAAGCCGTTGCTCGCAGGCTGGAAGATCTTCGACCGCACCGATCTGGGTGAGGACGGCCTGAAGGCACGCGAGGAACTCGCGCACCTGGCCTGAGGTTCGCCCCTTTCGAAAGCGACCCGCCCCCGGTCGGATCAATGCGGCTTTGTTGCAATCAGAGTGACTGAAACCCACATTGATCCAACCGGGGGCGAGCGCGTTCAGGGGTCCGGCGGGTAGAGCAGCGAAACTAGTCCTTGACCTTCGCCATGGCGAGGACGTCGAGGCGCTTGTCCAGTTCTGCTTCGCTGAGCTTGTCGCCGATCAGTCCGCGGTCGATGACGGTCTGACGGATCGTCTTCTTTTCCTTCAGTGCCTGCTTGGCGACTGCGGCCGCTTCTTCGTAGCCGATTGCGGAGTTCAGCGGCGTCACGATGGACGGCGAGGACTCGGCGAGGGTCTTGAGGTGCTCGACGTTGGCTTCGAGGCCGACGACGCACTTGTCGGCGAACAGCACCGAGACGTTGGCGAGCAATTTGAAGGATTCGAGAACGTTGCGGGCCATCATCGGGATGTAGACGTTGAGCTCGAAGGCACCCGATGCGCCGCCGAAGGCCACTGCCGCGTCGTTACCGATGACCTGCGCGGCGACCTGCGTGACAGCCTCGGGCAGAACGGGATTCACCTTGCCGGGCATGATCGAGCTGCCGGGCTGCAGGTCGGGGAGTGCGATCTCGCCGAGTCCGGTGAGCGGTCCCGATCCCATCCAGCGAATGTCGTTGGCGATCTTGGTCAGTGACACTGCGATGGTGCGCAGTGCACCGGATGCCTCGACCAGTCCGTCGCGAGCGGCCTGCGCCTCGAACGAATCCTTGGCGGCGGTGAGGGCGTCGATGCCCGTCGACTTCACCAGAGCAGCAACGACTTTCGGGCCGAAGCCGTCGGGTGCGTTGAGGCCGGTGCCGACGGCGGTGCCGCCGATGGGCAGTTCACCCAGACGCGGCAGGGTGGCTTCGACGCGCTCGATGCCGGCCTCGATCTGCCGGGCGTAGCCGCCGAATTCCTGACCGAGAGTGACGGGGACGGCATCCATCAGGTGGGTGCGTCCGGACTTCACGACGTGCTTCCACTCGGTGGCCTTGGTCACCAGAGCCTCGTGCAGGTGCCGCAGCGCGGGCACCAGGGAGGTGACGGCTGCTTCGGTGGCGGCAACGTGCGTGGCCGTCGGGAACGTGTCGTTGGAGGACTGCGACATGTTCACGTGGTCGTTGGGGTGCACCTCGACGCCGTTGGCCTTGGCGATCGACGCGATGACCTCGTTGGCGTTCATGTTGGAGCTGGTGCCCGAGCCGGTCTGGAAGACGTCGATCGGGAACTGATCGTCGTGCTTGCCCTCGGCGATTTCGTTGGCTGCCGCGATGATCGCGTCGGCCAATGCGCCGTCGAGCAGACCGAGATCCTTGTTGACCTGTGCGCAGGCTGCCTTGAGCAGGCCCATCGCGCGGATCTGGGTGCGCTCGAGCGGGCGGCCCGAGATGGGGAAGTTCTCCACCGCACGCTGCGTCTGGGCGCGCCAGAGCGCGTCGATGGGGACGCGAACCTCTCCCATGGTGTCGTGTTCGATCCGGAACTGCTGTTCGTCTGTCTGCGTCATGAGCCTTACTTTGCCAGTCGTGGTTTCGGGGATCAGAAGGACGGTGCCTGGCCGGATTCGTCGGCGTCGAAGTCCACCGAGGAGTACTCGCGCAGCTTCTCGAGGCGGTGGTAGGCGTCGATCATGCGCACGGTGCCGGACTTGGAGCGCATGACGATGGACTGGGTGTGGGCTCCGCCGCCCGCGTAGCGGACGCCGCGCAGCAGGTCGCCGTCGGTGACGCCGGTGGCGGTGAAGAAGACGTTCTCACCCGAGACGAGGTCCTTGGTGTCGAGGACGCGATCGAGGTCGTGGCCGGCGTCGATGGCCTTCTGCTTCTCGGTGTCGTCCGTGGGTGCCAGACGGCCCAGGATCGCGCCGTCCATGCAGCGCATCGCGGCGGCCGCGATGATGCCCTCGGGCGTTCCGCCGGTGCCGATGAGCATGTCGGTGCCGGAGTCGGGACGAGCGGCGGCGATGGCACCGGCGACGTCACCGTCGGAGATCAACCGGATGCGTGATCCGGCGTCGCGCACCTGCTGGATCAGTTCGGCATGCCGGGGGCGATCGAGGATGCACACCGTCACGTCGGAGGCTGAACCCTTCTTGATCTTGGCGATGCGGGCGATGTTCTCGGCGACGGGGACGGTGATGTCGATGACGTCGGCGTAATCGGGTCCGACGGCGATCTTCTCCATGTAGAACACGGCCGAGGGGTCGAACATCGCGCCGCGTTCGGCGACGGCGAGTACCGAGATGGCGTTGGGCATGCCCTTGGCCATCAGGGTGGTTCCGTCGACGGGGTCGACGGCGAAGTCCACCTCGGGTCCGTTTCCGTTGCCGACCTGCTCGCCGTTGTAGAGCATCGGCGCTTCGTCCTTCTCGCCTTCGCCGATGACGACGACGCCGCGCATGGAGACCGAGCTGACCAACTGACGCATCGCGTCGACGGCTGCTCCGTCGCCACCTTCCTTGTCGCCCCGACCGACCCAGCGACCCGAGGCGAGCGCACCGGCCTCGGTGACGCGGACGAGTTCGAGTGCGAGGTTGCGATCTGGCGCCATGGCGCGAGTGGACTCGGTGCTGGCCGTCATCGGTTTGTAGCCTCCTGGTTGGTGGGGTGTTACCCAGGCAGGATTATCTCACTTCTGTGATGCCCGCGGTGGGGTCGGGTCGACTGTGAGGTACGCGCCGACCGAGCACTGCCGCACAGAGGGGATACTGGAGATGTGGCAAACAGCAAACCTCGGATTCTCAACAACAACCGCGACATGGTCTGGTCGCTGATTCCGCTGGTCATTGCGTGTTTGTTGATCGCAGGCGTGGCCAGTCAGTGCTCGTTGAGCCCGGGTGGACCCAAGCAGGGACCCATTCCCAACTTCGACGTGAACTCGGCACTGCAGTACGACGCGGCCGAAATAGGGTTCCCGGTGCGCAATCCGGTCGTTCCCGAGGAATGGACGCCCAATTCGGGGAGCCGCGCGACCATTTCCGGTGACAGTGGTGGAGCGGCGTCGACTGTCGGATACATCACCGGATCGGGTGCGTACCTGCAGTTGACTCAGACGGCCGCGTCCGAGGAACTGGTGGTGCCGTTCGTGGCCGGGGAGACGGTGTACGCGTCGGGCGCGCAGAACGTCTCGGGTCGAGACTGGGTCGTGTACGGCGAGGAAGGCTCGCGCACCTACTGGGTCTCGGACTTCGGTGACGTGCGAATCCTGTTGGGCGGCACGGCGAACACCGAGGAATTCACCACTCTCGCGGCTGCGGTCGAGGCCACCGAACCGCTCGCGCCCTAGCTGTCGTTCTCGGTGCTCGCCAGCGCGGTCTCGATGCGCTTGCGTGCGCCCGCCAGTTGTTCTTCGCAGCGCGTCGCCAATTGTTCGCCGCGCTCCCACAGAGCGAGGGATGCGTCGAGATCGAGCCCGCCCTGCTCGAGGATCTTCACCACTCCGACCAGCTCGTCGCGGGCTTCCTCGTAGCCCAGTTCGGACACCGGCTTGTCTTCGTTCTCGCTCATCGAATCTCCCTCTGTCTTTTCACTCGGCGTCATTTCACTCGGCCCATTACTGCGGCGGTGACGGCACCGTCGGCCACCCGCACCCTGATCTGTGTACCCGGCGGCGCGTCCTCGACCGAACGCAGTACCTCGGGATCGGCACCCGGCACCACCCGCTGTACGACGGCATAGCCCCGGGCAAGTGTGGCAGCAGGCCCCAGCGTCGACAGCCTCGCCCGCAGATGTTCGACGAGCGTGTCCTGGGTGGTCAGCTCGCGCTGCACGTCGCGTCGAGCTGCATCGGCGAGTCGCCGAACTTCCTCGCGACGCTGTTCGAGGGCCGCCAACGGATCGGCCAACACGGGTCGATGCCGCAGCATCTCCAGCCCACGCGCCTCCCGTTCCACCCAATTGCGCAGCGCTGCAGCGCTTCTGGCCTTCAATTCGGCGACCAACGCTTGTTCGGCGACGGCGTCGGGCACCACGAGCTTGGCGGCATCGGTGGGGGTGGCGGCGCGCAGGTCGGCGACGTGATCGCTGAGGGGACTGTCGGGTTCGTGTCCGATGGCGCTGACGATCGGCGTCGTCGCCCGTGAGATGGCTCGGCACAGTGCCTCGTCGGAGAACGGCAACAGATCCTCGACGCTACCGCCGCCGCGGGCGAGGACGATGACGTCGACGCGCGGGTCGTCGTTCAGATCCTTCAACGCGTCCAGGATTGCCGGCACCGCTTGTGGACCCTGGACCGGAGTGTTCCGTACCTCGAATCGCACTGCAGGCCAACGCCTCTGCGCGACGGTGAGGACGTCCTTCTCGGCTGCGCTGGCGCGAGCGGTGATGAGCCCGATGGTGCCGGGCAGGAACGGCAGCGGACGCTTGAGTCGCGGGTCGAACAGTCCTTCGGCCGCCAGCAGAGCCCGGAGCCGTTCGATGCGGGCCAGTAGTTCGCCGACACCCACAGCGCGAATATCGGTGGCGCGCAGCGAAATGGTGCCACGGCCGGTGAAGAACGACAGCTTGCCGTAGAGGATGACGCGCGCGCCCTCGGTCAACGGAACGGGCGAACGATCCAGCAGCTGCGGCGAGCAGGTCACCGACAACGACATGTCCGCCGACGGATCACGCAGAGTCAGAAATGCCGTGCGCGTGCCGGGGCGGGCGTTGATCTGCGTCAGCTGACCCTCGACCCAGATGCTGCCGAGTTTGTCGATCCACCCGGCGACTTTCATCGCGACGGTGCGCACCGGCCATGGTTGTTCGGCGGTGCTCGCACCGGATGGGGCGGGGCCGGACTGAGTGGGGGGAGTGCTCACTTCGCCTTGGCGGTGGTGATTCGGTTGGCGAGCATGGTCTGGAACGGTGCGCGAGCCGACGTCGCGTTCTCGTACTCGAGCAGGGTTTCCAGATCCTCGATGGACAGCGTGCGCAGCCGTGCGCGCAACTGAGCCAGGGCAAGAGTGTCGAAGTCGATCATCTCGACGATCTCGGGCTTCGTCGCAGCTGCTGCGGGCTTCGCCGACGTGTCCTGCACCGGTTCGTCCAGCGGAGGCGTCGAGTACAGGGCAAATCGTCCGTTCGCGGCGATGGGCTCGGCCACCGGTGCGTCGGGAACATCGACGTCATCGGTGACTGCTGCGGAGTCGAACCTCGACGTGGCCGGGAACGCGTCGTCGTCGTCCTCGTCGAAACTCGCCCACGACGGCTGCTCCTCGCGCGGAGTTCCGATCACCGGCAGAGCCGAAATGACCAGATCGCCCTTGATGGCGAGGGCTGTCACCTGCTGCTGAAGCCGCATGCCGCGCGCCAACGCCTCGCTGACGACGGTCATCGGCAACATCAACGCGGAACCGGGAAGCTTGCGGGCCTCTTCCACGACGGTCACGGCGACGCCTGCAGCCACCCGCGCCGCAAAGGGGAGTCGAGTCATGCACACCAGACTGCCCGAAGTCGTCGTCTTTGGGTAGCCGACAGGCCAGGGCCTGCGGAATGACCCGGTTGCTGCGATACACGTATCCTGGGAGGTATGTCTTCGGCCGTTCCTTTGAATCTTGGTATCGCACACTCCGCCGGCTCGCACACGACCGCGCATGCCGGGGGTAAGCGAGTGCTTCTCGCCGAGCCGCGCGGCTACTGCGCGGGCGTGGATCGCGCCGTCGAGACCGTCGAGAAGGCACTCGAACAGCACGGTGCGCCGGTGTACGTGCGCAAGGAGATCGTGCACAACAAGCACGTGGTCGAGACGCTGTCCGATCGCGGTGCGGTGTTCGTCGAGGAGACCGACGAGGTGCCCGAGGGTTCGCTGCTGGTGTTCTCGGCGCACGGTGTCTCGCCTGCGGTGCACACGTCTGCCGCCGAGCGGAACCTGCGGACGATCGACGCGACCTGCCCGCTGGTGACCAAGGTGCACCAGGAAGCCAAGCGGTTCGCCCGAGACGACTACGACATTCTGCTCATCGGCCACGAGGGCCACGAGGAGGTCGAGGGCACCGCAGGTGAGGCACCCGAGCACATCCAGCTCGTGGACGGCCCGGAGTCGGTGGACAGCGTCACGGTGCGCGACGAGAACAAGGTGATCTGGCTTTCGCAGACCACGCTGAGCGTCGACGAGACCATGTTGACGGTCGCGAAGCTGCGTGAACGGTTCCCGACCTTGCAGGATCCGCCGAGCGACGACATCTGCTACGCCACGCAGAACCGTCAGGTCGCGGTGAAGGCGATGGCACCGGAGTGCGATCTGGTGATCGTCGTCGGCTCGAGAAACTCGTCGAACTCGGTGCGCCTGGTCGAGGTCGCCCTCGGTGCCGGCGCACGGGCCAGCTACCTGGTGGACTACGCAAAAGAGATCGATCTGGCGTGGCTCGACGGCGTCGAGACCATCGGCATCACGTCGGGAGCGTCCGTGCCGGAGATCCTGGTTCAGGGCGTCATCGACCTGTTCGCCGAGCACGGATACGCGGACGTGCAGCCCGTCACCACCGCGAACGAGACCCTGGTCTTTTCCTTGCCCCGCGAGCTGCGCCCCGCACGCTGACCGGTCCATGACCGGCCGGTACCGGTGGGGTCAGTCGTCGGCGTGGCGGTCGCGGTACCGAACCTGCGGCACCGGATGCGGAGGAATGTCGTCACGGCGCACGTTCGGCGGCGCGTCGTTCACAACCGGTTCGACTGTGTGCCGAGCGCTGCTGGAGTACGGATCGACGGCGTCCCGCGGCGGCTGAACCCGAGGTGAACGCTCCCGGCGAGGTTCCGTCGAATACGGTGCCTCGGACGGCTGGGGCCGCGACGGGCGCGCTACGCCGGGTGGGGGCGTGCGATCCTGCGGGTACTGGGCGTGGGAGCGGGAGGGCCTCTGGTACTCGGGCTGCGGACTCGCCTGACGTGCGTATCCGGGCGTCGCCCCGGGGGTTGTTGCCGACCGTCGTGGCGCGGCACCGGAGTCGGTTGCGGCGCGAGAGGTTCCTCGGCGGCCCACGTACGGCTCGGGCACGATATCGGTGGCCTCGACCGCGGACACGTCGTCACGGTCCGCCGCAGCTCGACGGCTACGTGCGCGCGACGGACGGTCTTCCTGCGCTCGCCGCTGTGCCCGGGTGAGTGTGTCGTCCTCGGAGGTCGGGCTCCGGCGAGCGGAGTCGCCGGCCTTGGTGCTTCGACGAGGGGCGTCTTCCGACTTCGTGCGACGCCGAGCAGTGTCGGCGGTCTTCGTGCTGCGTCGAACTGCGGGCGCGTGCGTGTTCTGCCGCTTCAGCACGATGCGTACGGCACCGAGGCCGACGGCCACGAGGGTGCCGAGCAGCATTAACGGAAACCGGTTGACCAGCGGAATCGCCACGTTCAGGATGATGTCCTTGAGGCTGGTGCCCGCGTTGTCGGTGAAGTACTGGTACGACAGCGGCACTGCCACGAACAGAATCAACGGGGCTTGGACCATCGCGGTGAACAGTCCGCGGTAGCGGACCAGCAATACCGCCGCGATGCAGCCGAGGATGTAGAGGAACGCGAACGCACCGGTCAGCTCGGTTCCACGCGCGGCGTCGATGAGAAATCCGAGAAAGGTCAGCCCCGCGGCGATCGCAACGGCACCCCACGCTGGTACGCCGGGCAGGGTCGCGAGGATGGATCGGTGATCCAGCGGTACCCCGGATCGGGCACGTTGGGAGGTAGACACCCCTCGAGGTTAGCCGTAGTTCAGCCCACCGCATCGCTGACATGACCGAAGTCGTGCCGGTAGCGGGACGAATCGGACAGCTTGGGACGCTCGTCCACGCGCGCGATCTCCACCGGTTCGGCGTCGAACAGCTCGAGCTCGTGCAGCTTGCGTGCGGTGACACCCACCCTGCTGTCGACCGACCCGACCGTGGAGTTGAAGGACTCCACGGCCTTGCCGAGGTGGGCTCCGAGCTTGTCGAGATGTGTCGAGACGATTCCGATGCGGCCGTACAGTTCGCGGCCCAGCTGGTGGATCCGCGCCGCGTCCTCGGCGATCGACTCCTGCTTCCAGGTGTACGCGACGGTGCGCAGCAGAGCGACCAGAGTGGTCGGGGTGGCAAGAATCACGTTCCGGCCGAAGGCGTACTCCAGCAGGCTCGTATCGGACGTCAACGCGGCGTCGAGAAACGGGTCGCCGGGAACGAACAGGACGACGAACTCCGGCGTCGGCTCGAACGCCTCCCAGTAGGCCTTGTCGGCCAGTTGATCGATGTGGGTGCGCAACTGCTTGGCGTGGCGGCGCAGATGCTTGTCGCGAGCACCGGGTTCTTCGTCCTGCGCGGCGTCGAGGTAGGCCGCGAAGGGCACCTTGGCGTCGACGACGATCTGCCGATCGCCGGCGAGGCGAACGAGCATGTCGGGTCGAAAGCCGTCCTTGCTCACCTGAGTGTCGAAGTCGCAGTGCTTGACCATTCCGGCGAGTTCGACGACCCGTTCGAGCTGGATCTCGCCCCACCGACCTCGGATCTGCGGCGCGCGCAGTGCGGTGACCAGTTGTCCGGTCTGCATGGAGAGCTGCATCGACGCGCGATGCATTCCGGTGACCTGTTCCGACAGGCCCGCGTACGCCCTGATGCGGTGGTGCTCGACTTCTCGCACGTGCTCGGCCAGAGCATCGACGGCGTCGTGCAGTGGCTCCACCAGATGGGACACCTGCTGGCCGATGACCGTCGAATTGCGCCGCGCGGAATCCTCGTTCACCGCGCTCAGCGACTGGCGCAGCAGCGCCTCGTTCTGGCGTAGAGCCGCCAGCTGGGCCTCCGCTCGTACGGCCCGATCACCCACCCGAGAGGCATGCAACAGCCACCCCACCACGCCGCCGATGGCGAGGGCGACGAGCAGGCCGAGCGCGGTGAGAATGTTCATGGTGCCGATGATGCAGCACGCCACCGACAAGTTCGGGCGAGACGAGCTGTGGGTCGATGCTCACGCCCGACAGGCCGACGAGCCTCGAATAGTTTGTCGGTGGTTGCCGATAGCGTCGTCGACATGAGAATCCTGCACACCTCGGACTGGCACATAGGTCGCACCTTTCATGGTGTCGACCTGTTGGCCGATCAGGGCGCAGTGCTCGAGTCCATCGCGGAACTGGTTGCCGCACAGTCGATCGACGTGGTCGTCGTCCCGGGTGACATCTACGACCGCGCCGTGCCGAGCGCAGATGCCGTAGTGGTCTGCAATCGCGGACTCGAAGCGATCAGAGCCGCCGGAGCCGTCATCGTCGCGACGTCGGGTAACCACGATTCACCCGCTCGGTTGGGTGCCGGAGCTGCGTTCGCCTCGGCAGGCGGACTGCATCTGATGACCAAGGTCGGCAGCGTCGCGACCCCGGTGGTCGTCGACGACGAGCACGGATCGGTTGCGTTCTACGGCATTCCGTACCTCGAGCCCGAGACCACCCGAGTCGAACTCGACGTTCCGGCGGCACGGACGCATGCCGAGGTGCTCGATGCTGCCATGGACCTGGTGCGCGCCGACCTCGCAGCGAGAGGCGAAGCAGGGCAACATGTTCGGTCCGTCGTCCTCGCGCATGCGTTCATCGTCGGCGGCGAAGCGACAGGTTCGGAGCGATCGATTTCGTCCGGGGGAATCGAAACCGCACCGGCATCGGCATTCGACGGAGTCGACTACGTGGCCCTGGGTCATCTGCATTCTCCGCAGACACTCACCGAGCGGGTCCGGTACTCCGGCTCCCCGTTGCCGTACTCGTTCGGCGAACGCTCGCACCGTAAGGCCGTGTGGATTCTCGAACTCGACGCCGACGGGCTCGGCAGCGTCGATCGAGTGGACTTGCCGGTGGTTCGCGGTCTCGCCCGCATCGAGGGCACGGTCGAGGAATTGACCACTCACGCAGCCTTTTCCGAATACGAGGACCACTACGTCTCGGCAGTGCTGACCGACGAGGTACGTCCCGTTGATGCAATGCGGTTGCTGCAACAGCGTTTTCGGCACGCGATCCATCTCGAGTGGCGTCGACCCGAAGACGACGGGGGGCTTCGGTATCGCGATCGTGTCCGCGGCCGCAGCGACCTCGAGATCGCGACGTCGTTCCTGACGGACATGCGTAGCGCGCCCACCGCAGCCGAGTCCGCACTCTTCGAGCGCGCACTTGCTTCCGTGCAGCGCGAGGCCGAATCCACGCGCACACCGGCGAGCACCGTCGACCGCGGCGCTGCATGAGGCTGCACTCACTCGAGATCACCGCCTTCGGCCCCTTCGCGGGAACGGAGACGGTCGATTTCGACGCGCTGGGGGCCGACGGGTTGTTTCTGTTGCACGGCCAGACCGGAGCCGGGAAGACGACAGTGCTTGACGCCGTTGCCTTTGCGCTCTACGGCACCGTTCCCGGAGCACGGCGGGAGGGCAAGAGGCTGCTGTCCGACCACGCCGCGACAGGTGCCGTCCCGCAGGTGACCCTCGAAGCAACGCTCGGTGGGCGACGAATCAGGATCGTGCGCAGTCCGGAGTTTCTGCGCCCCAAGCTCAGGACTGCCGGCACCACCAAGCAGCATGCCAAGGCGAGTCTCACGTGGCTCGATGGGCGTGGGCAGAACTTGACGCGGCTCAACGAGATCGGCGACGCGGTCAACGGGTTGCTCGGAATGAGTGCCGATCAGTTCTTTCAAGTGGTGTTGTTGCCGCAGGGCGAGTTCGCGAAGTTTCTGCGAGCAGACAGCGACGAGCGAGGAAACCTACTCGAAAGACTCTTCGACACAGGCAGATTCGGCGACGTGGAGGAATGGTTCGCTGAGCGGCGTCGAGAATTGGCCGCCGGTCTTGCCGACGCCGACCAGGCCATCGACATCATGCTGGGCAGAGTGTCCCAGGCCGCGGGCGTACCCGAGCCGTCCACCGACGACGCCGCGCCCGGTGAGCAGGCCCAGGATCCCCTCGAATGGGCGGCACGGGTTCTGGACGGTGCACGGCAGAACAGAACTCTCGCCCAGGGTCGTGCGGTGCTGGTCGACGCGGCAGCCGGGCGTGCGTCCGCCGCGCTGGCCGAGGCCACCAGCGCCCTGGACCTGCAGCGCCGACGCGCCATCGCCGAAGAGCAACTCGCGCAGTACCGGGACGGCGAAGCCGCCCGAGCAGCGCGCCGCGCGGAACTGGCCGATTCTGCTGCTGCGGGTCCCATCGCCGACGCCGTCGCCGATCTGCGCCTTGCCGCCACCACCGCAGATGCGGCCACCACAGCGCTGACCGCCGGGGAACAGGCACTGCCGACGTCCGCGGAGGGCAGGCGCTTCCACGACGCACTGCAGTGGCCGCCGGTACAGAACGATCCGGCCGACGAGCGAGCAGTGGTTGCCGAGTTCGTGCGAGCATGGACCACCGATGTCGCACGGCTGCAGTCGCTGCTCGGGACAGCCCGTGAGGCCGACCGGCTGGACGCCGAGCTCGCAGAACAGCGCAGACAGCGTGCCGAGACCGTTGCTGCCATCGAACGCACGACGACGAAACAGGCGACACTTCCCGAGACCCTCGCCGCTGTGGAAGCGCGGGTGGCGCGCGCAGCTGCGGCCGCTGCCGAGCTTCCGGGACTGGACGAGCGGTGCGCCCGCGCTCAGGCGGCCGCTGAGTCGGCCCTCGAATTGGTGCGGACCCGAGCCGTTCTCGTCGAGGCAGAACGCGTCAGGGACCGTGCCGCAACCGCGCGCAACAGCGCCTGGGAACACTTGCTCGAGCTGCGAGAACGCCGCATCGACGGCATGGCCGCAGAGCTGGCGGCCCGCCTCGAGTCCGGTGCGCCCTGTGTCGTCTGCGGGTCGGCCGAACACCCGAATCCGGCGGCTGCCGCCACGTCGACGGTCACGAAAGCGCAGGAGGACAAGGCCGCTGCCGCGGAGCGAAAATGCGCTGCCGAGCTGGAACGGTCGATCGCGGCCGTCGCCGACGCCAGTCGTGCGGTCGATCTGCTGCACGACCGGACGGGCGGAGCCTCCGCCGCGGAGCTTGCTCACACCCTCGATGCGGCGACGACTGCCGTCCGAGACGCCCGAGCGAGGGCCGCCGACCTCGACCCGGCGACGACCGAGCTGCGCCGGCTGCGCGCCGAGTCGGATGCGCTGGCGGTCACGCTGCAGGATCTCGTCGCCAGGCGCAGCGCGCTCGACGAACGCATCGCAGCCACCGAGCGATCGGTGGCGCAGATGCGAGCGTCGGTAGCCGAGGAAATTGCCGAAGGCACATCGTTGACCGAGCGAATTGCCCAGTGCGAGAAGCTGATCGACGGCGCCCGCCGCCTGCAGGAAGCGCGAATCGCCTGGCTCGACGCCAGTGAGCAGCACGCCGCGCTGCGCGGCGAACTGGATCGACGGGTATCGGCATCGAACTTCGATTCCGCCGATGCAGCAGCAGATGCCGTTCTCACCGAAGACCGCGTCGAGCAGATCGAGACCGAGCTTCGTCTGGCAGAGGAGCGTCGGGCACACGCCGAACACGTGCTGCTCGAACCCGGCATCGTCGCCCAGAGCGGGCAACCGCCGATCGACCTGGATCCGCTGCGTGCCCGGTTCGCCGAACTGGACGGCGCGGCGAAGGTTGCCGCGGGGGAGGTGGCCGAGTGTCGCCGACGCGCGGACGAGCTCGAGCGGCTGATCGCCGAACTGTTCGTGGCGGCTGCGGCCATCGCGCCGCAACGCGCCGAGTTCGACGAGCTCGCCAACCTGGCGGATGTGGTCGCCGGGCGTGGGCAGAATGCACGCAAGATGTCGCTGCGGTCCTACGTGCTTGCGTCCCGTCTCGAGGACGTCGCCGAGTCGGCATCGGCGCGCTTGCGTCGGATGTCCTCCGGTCGTTACGAATTCGTGCACTCCGACGAGGCCGGCGTCCGCGGAAAGCGGGGTGGGCTCGGTCTCGACATCCGCGACGACTACACCGGTGTGGTGCGTTCGGCCAAGACGTTGTCGGGCGGCGAGGCGTTTCTGGCGTCGCTCTCGCTCGCGCTGGGTCTCGCCGATGTCGTGGCCGCCGAATCCGGCGGGGTCGTTCTCGACACCATGTTCATCGACGAGGGGTTCGGCACGCTGGATGCGGACACGCTGGAATCGGTGATGGCCGTGCTCGACGAATTACGTGCGGGCGGCCGCGTCGTCGGAGTCGTCAGTCACGTCGACGAAATGCGTCAGCGCATTCCGAGCCGCCTCTACGTCAAGCGTGGACGCGCGGGCTCGACATTGCAGGTCGTTGCGTCCTGATCGGGGCTACTTCTTCTCCGGCGCAGCCCTGTCGTCCTCGTCCTCGTCCTCGAGGCCGGCCTGTTCGTCGGTCAGTCCCTCGGGTGCGGGGATCTGATCCTCTAGCTCGTCCTGATCGGGCTCGTTCGATCGCTCGTCGATCTGTTCGGAGACGTAGCGAATCAGCACAGCCGCCACCGCCGCGGCGGGAACGGCGAGGAACGCGCCGATGATCCCGAACAGCGAGCTGCCTCCGGTGACGGCCAGCAGTACGATCGCTGGATGCAGATTCATGCTGCGGCTCTGCAGGATCGGCTGCAGTACGTTGCCTTCGAGTTGCTGCACCGCGAGGATGATCGCGAGCACGATCAACGCGGTCGTCAAGCCGTTGGCCACCAATGCGACGAGCACAGCGAGAGCGCCCGCAACGAACGCACCGACGATGGGGATGAAGCCACCGAGGAACGTCAGGGTGGCGAGCACCAATGCCAGCGGGACACCGAGGATCACCAATCCGAGCCCGATGAAGAACGCGTCGATGAAGCTGACGATGGCCTGGGTCCGGATGAAACCGCCCAGCGTCACCCACATGCGGGAGAGGACTTCGCCGAGATGGCGTCCCGCGCGGCCACCGGAGAATCCGTGCAGCCACGGCAGGAACTTCGGGCCGTCCTTGACGAAAAAGAACGACAGCACGAGCACCAGGGCAAGGGTCACGAGGATGGAACCGGCTGCCGAGACGCCGCTGAACACGCCGGTCGCGATGACGTCGCCGCTGTCTTGCAGCCGCGAGACGATGGCCGATACCGCATTGTCGATCTGGTCGTCGCCGATGTTGAGCGGAGGTCCCTTGAGCCAGTCCTGCACCTGACCGATGCCGCCCGACGCCTGATCGACCAACTCGGGAGCCTGTTCGGCCACCGACGGAATGATCAGAGTGATGACCCCGCCGATCACGACGAAGAACACCACGAGCGACACGGACGACGCCAGCGCAGGCGGAAAGCCAAGGCGCATCATCAATTTCGCCGGTGGCCACAGAACCGTGGCCACGATCACCGCGAGTAGAACCGGTAGCAGAATCACCCAGAGATGACCGATCAGCCAACCGAACACCCACGCGCCGGCCGCGATGGAAATCAGGATGAGCGACCATTTCGCCAGCCAGAGGCCACCGGTTCCGATGAGGTCCCCGCGATCTCGTCCGGACTTCGCGGGCTTCGCAGTACTGCCGGGAACTGCCGATTCGGTCACGGTGGGTCCTCACATTCGGCGGGTGGCGGTTCGTGAAGAACCTTAACGTCCCACTCCGACGCGGTGTCGGTCAGAGCGCCTCGTGGGCCAACAGCCACTTCTTCGTCGGCAGTCCCCAACGGAATCCACCGAGCGCACCGCCGATCCGAACCACTCGGTGGCACGGTACGAACAGGGCGGCGGCATTGCGCGCGCACGCCGACGCGGCACCGCGAATCGCCGTCGGCCGTCCGGACAGTTCCGCGAACGCGGAGTACGTCACCGGCGCTCCGGGTTCGACAGTGCGCAGCACGTCCCAGGCGTGCATCAGGAATTCGCCCGATCGTTGTGCGACGTCGATGTCGTCGATGCGGTCGACGTCGCCGCGGTGGTAGGAGTCGACAGCTGCGGTGACGGCACCGAGGTCGGTGGCCGAGCGGACATCGGTGGGTCGCAACGTCGGATGGATCAACACTCGGAGTTCCTCGACATTGGCGGTCCAGCCCGACGCCAGCACGCGCTGATCGGCGTCGACGATCGTGGTGAACGGACCGATAGGGGTGTCCTGCGTTGCGGAGGTGGCCATCATGCCTGCCTTCTTTCCAGTGCGGTGATCCACAGGTGCATCGAGACGTACGAACGCCACGGTGCCCAGCGTTGGGAGTTCTTCAAAGAAATGTCCAGCGCCTGCGCGCCTTGGCGGACAACGAGATCGGTGTCGAGCAGAACGTCGGGGTCGCCCAGCATTCGCATGACGACATAGCGGGCCGTCCACGGCCCGATTCCCTTCAGCGCGAGCAGTTCTCGTTCCAGATCGGGACCCTCCCGCGCGGGGTGCAATGTCACCGTTCCCGACGCGATGGCGTCGGCGACGCGGATGACGGTCTGGACCCGAGCCGCCGGGCCGGTGAGGACCTCGTGGCCGCGTTCGGCGATGACGGCAGCGTCGGGGAACAGCCGTCCGACGCCTCCGTCGCCGAAATCCAGTGGTGCCCCGAGCGCGTCGACGAGCCTGGCGGTGTGGGTCGCCGCAGCCTTCAGCGAGATCTGTTGCCCGATGACGGTGCGCAGCAACATCTCCGCCCCGTCGACGACCCCGAGTGCCCTGATACCCGGATGGGCGTCGACGCTCGGCGCGAGCTGGGGGTCGACGCGTAGGGCCTCGTCGACGGCAAGTGGATCGGCGTCGAGATCGAGCAGGTGTCGGATCCTGGCCACGGCGGGAGCGAGATCGCGCATGTCCTGCAAAGTCAGTGCGGCGCTGACGAATCCGTCCATGATGCGCAGTGCCACCAGTCCGGCAGCGTGCGGTAACTGCAGTGAACGCACGTATTCGCCGTCGTCGGAAAACGATTCGATGCCCTCGACCACATGGCCTCGCAGGAACCACTCGACCCAGCCGCGGTCCAGCGGCGCGCGGTAGGGCAGTTGCAACGTGACGGTGCCACCCGCAGTAGGTACGGCCGAGCGGTGCGCTTCTCGCCGCAGGGTCGTCGGATCGACGGCGAAGACCTCTTTGACGGTGTCGTTGAACTGGCGGACGCTCGAGAAGCCGGCGGCGAAGGCGATGTCGGCCATCGACATGTCCGTGGTCTGGATCAACGTGCGGGCGGTATGCGCGCGATGGGCGCGAGCCAACGCGAGCGGCCCGGCACCCACTTCTGCCGTCAGAACGCGAGTCAGTTGGCGGCTCGAGTAGCCGAGGGTGCTGGCGAGGCCGTCCACGCCCCCGCGCTCGACGGCTCCGTCGGAGATCAGCCGCATCGCACGAGAACTGAGATCCGAGTGGATGTTCCATCGTGGGGAACCGGGGGTGGCGTCGGGCTGGCAACGGCGGCAGGCGCGGTAGCCGGATTGTTGGGCCGCTGCTGCCGTGGCCAAAAACGAGACGTTGCCGGGCTTGGGGGTGCGCGCCGGGCAGGAGGGTCGGCAGTAGATGCCGGTGGTGGAGACGGCGGTGAAGAACTGGCCGTCGAACCGTGCGTCACGTGAGGAGACCGCGCGATAACACCGATCGAAGTCCAGTTCTTGCACCTGCCGTTCGCTGCTCATGCTCCTACTGTGTCAGCGCGATCCCGCCAGTGCTAGCGGAAATCGGACGCGGCTGCGGTCGTGCGCGTTTTGCGTACCTGGAGGGGCGCAAAACGCGCACGACGGCGAAGCCCTAACAGCAGCGAGCTCCCGGATTTCGGTCCGCCTCCGCGTGCCGGTCTTTCCAGTACTGCCGCACGGTCGGTGGCTCCTGGCCCGGGTGGTGCCGGGCCAGATGCGCGACGTAGCGGTCGTAATCGTGATCACCCATCACCGAGGTGATCCACCACCACAGCCCGCGCATCTAGTGCGCCGACCCGGGGCGTCGAACGGTGCCCGCATCGATCAGTTCGTCCCACTCGGCCTGAATCTGCTTCTCGGCGGGGGTGAGGACGAATCCGGCGGGACCGAAGATCTTCGACGGCACCTCCGGCTCCTCGTTGTCCGGCAGATCAGCACCGCGAACGGCTCTGACGCACACGATGACTCCGGCGATGACGACGACCAGGACGAGTACCGCGAAGATGATCGACAGCGTGCCCTGGATGAACGTATTGCGAATGACCGCGTCGATGGCCTCGGGGGTCTTCGCGCTGCCGAAGCTGCTCAGGCCCTGCTCCTTCGCGTCACGGAACTGAGAATGCTGCGTCCAGTAACCGATGGCCGGGGTGGAGGAGAAGATCTTCTGGTACGAGGCCGTCATCGTGACGATGAGGTCCCAGGCAAGTGGAATGCCAGGGATCCACGCCCATTTGTACAGACCTCGTTTGACGACGATCACCATGACCACCGTCAGGGCGATGGCGGCGAGCAACTGATTGGCGATACCGAACAGCGGGAACAGGGTGTTGATGCCGCCGAGCGGGTCGGTGACTCCCATGAGAAGGATTGCGCCCCAGGCTGCGACGACGATCAGCGAGCAGATCCATGCTCCGGGACGCCACGACGGGTCCTTGAACTTCTTGGCCGAGGCTCCGGGCAGGTTGCCGATGCTGTCGGAGAGCATGAAGCGTGCGACGCGGGTGCCGGCATCGACCGTGGTGAGGATGAACAGTGCCTCGAACATGATCGCGAAGTGGTACCAGAACGACTTGAGCGATTCGCCGCCGAACACCTGATGCAGAACCTCGGACATACCGAACGCCAGCGTCGGAGCGCCGCCGGTACGGGAGATGATCGACTCCTCGCCCACATCGGCTGCGGCCTGGCTCAATTCGCCGGCCGAGATGTCTCCGCCGCTCAATCCCAAACCGTTGACGTACTCCGCCGCGGTCTCGGGAGTACCGCCGGTCAGCGTCGCCGGTGCGTTCAGCGCGAAGTAGATGTGCTGATCGAGAACGCAGGCGGTGATGAGCGCCATGATGGCGACGAACGACTCGGTGAGCATGCCGCCGTAGCCGATCATGCGCATCTGCTTCTCCTTCTCGAGCAACTTCGGCGTGGTGCCGGAGGAGATCAGAGCGTGGAAACCCGAAAGCGCGCCGCAGGCGATGGTGATGAACAAGAACGGGAACAGCGATCCTGCGAATGCCGGTCCGTTGCCCTCGGTGGCGAAGGTGGTCATCGCGGGCATCTGAATCTCGGGGCGCGCGATGAGAATGCCGACGGCCAGCAGCGCGATGGTGCCGACCTTCATGAACGTCGAAAGATAGTCGCGCGGGGCGAGCAGCAGCCACACCGGCAGGATGCAGGCCAGCAGACCGTAGCCGATGAGCAGCCAGGCGACCGTCACTTTGGAGAGCGTGAACCAGTCTGTGCCCCATTCAGTTTCGGCGACCCAGCCGCCGGCCACGATAGCGAGCAGCAGCAGCACGACGCCGATGAGCGAGACCTCGGTGACGTTGCCCGGCCGCAGGTAGCGCAGATACACACCCATGAACAGGGCGATGGGGATTGTCAGCGCGATGGAGAACACGCCCCACGGACTTTCGGCGAGCGCGTTGACGACGACGAGAGCAAGAACCGCGATCAGGATGATCATGATGACGAACACCGCGATCAGCGCGGCGGTTCCGCCGATTACTCCGAGTTCGTCACGGGCCATCTGGCCGAGGCTGCGGCCGTTGCGGCGCGTCGAGATCCACAGCACCAGGAAATCCTGGACGGCCCCGGCGAACACGACGCCGATGATGATCCACATGGTGCCGGGCAGGTAGCCCATCTGGGCAGCCAGAACCGGTCCGACGAGGGGGCCCGCTCCCGCGATTGCGGCGAAGTGATGGCCGAACAGCACCCGACGGTCCGTCGGCATGTAGTCCTTGCCGTTCTCCAAGATCTCGGCGGGCGTGGCTCGGTCGTCGCGAGGAAAGACGATCTTGCGTTCGATCAGCCTGGCGTAGAAGCGAAACGCGAAGATGTAGGTACATACCGCGGCGATGACGAACCAGACTGCGTTGGGATTCTCGCCGCGGACGATGGCGATGATCGTCCAGGCGACGCCGCCGAGCATGCCGATCACGACGAGCATCAGACGCTTGATCGGCGTCATGGGATGGGAATCGACGACTCCGACAGGTGGTAGGTCGGGGTCTGTCTTCAGCAATTCGACGTGTGGATCGTCGGCCGCTTTCAGTGACATGTGTGGGGTCTCCATGGTCGCAGGTGTGACTGCGATCACCCTATGCGTGACGCACTTGCACGTCCTCGAATCGACACTTCGCGGTGCGCCCGGCGGTCACTCGTGTGCGCCGAGTGGCGGCAGCCTGGAACCGGATGGTCCTGGGCTGCGTCGTACCGGGTGTCATTACTTCATTCATTCGGGGGGAACACCACATGTCGGGACCGTACGAGCAAACTCATCAGCAGACCTTTCCCGCGGCGCAGCCCTTCGCGCCCGTGCTGCCCGCGTCGAACGCAGGGTGGGCAGTGGTGGCAGTCATCTTCTTCTGGCCACTGGCCATCCCCGCGTTCAATCACGCGTTGAAAGTCCATCCTCTGTGGTCGATGGGCGATGTCCAGGGCGCGCAGTACTCGTCGCAGCGCGCGGCGTTCTTCGGCAAGCTGTCCCTCATCATCTTCGGCGTCTTCATCGTTCTCTACCTGGCGTTCATCGGCTTGGTCGTCTCGAACATGTGACGGGTCGACGGCGGTGTGCTGATCACCCGCGGGTGACCGAAATACCGCCGTCGACGTAGAGCGTGGTTCCGTGGACCATTGCGGCATCGTCCGAGACCAGGAACAGCACACCGTCGGCAATGTTCTGCGGTGACAGCACCGTGCCTGCCGGGGTTCCGGCCGTCATGGCGTCGAGGACCTGGCGTGCATCCTCGTTGCCCGGAGTCAGAGTGGCTCCGGGCGCGAGGGCGTTCACTCGCACACCGCGTGGGCCGAACTCGGCGGCCCAACTGCGAGTGAGCTGCTCGTCGGCGGCTTTGGTGGCGGAGTACATCGCAGCGAACGGACTGCCCATCGTGGCCATCCACGACCCGATGTTCACGATGACTCCCCTGCCGCGCTCGGCCATGGCCGGTGCGAGCTCACCGACGAGCACGTGCGGTGCTCGGACGTTGACGGCGAGCATGGCGTCGAGCTGGTCGTCGGGAAGATCGGCTGTCGCGGTGGCCGGATAGATACCGGCGTTGTTGACGAGAATGTCGACGCGGCCGCCGAGGGCGTCGGTAGTGCGGGCGGCGAACTCACGAAGTTCGTCGTAGCTGCCCGAGAGATCGACGTCGACGAATGCCGCTGTGCCGCCGGCTTCCGAGATGCGGGCCGCCAGGGCTTTGCCGCGCTCGGCGTCGCGGCCGCTGACGACCACCGATGCCCCCTGGGCGGCGAGGGTGAGCGCGATGGCCGCACCGATTCCACTGGTCGATCCGGTGACGACGGCGGTGCGTCCATGGAGTTGTGTGGAACTGGAAGATGTCATGACGCCATGTCTACGGTCGCGGAATCGGGCGGACCAGGCGTCGTTCGACCTAGGTCTGTCATGACCAGGTTGGCGATCGCTCGCGTGGCTACTGTGGATTTCGTGAACAACGACAGGTCGGCGCTGAGCGCGTTTCTGCGTGATCGACGCGACCGCATCACTCCAGCCGAGGCGGGAGTACCGACCTATCCCGGTGCGCGACGGGTCCCGGGCCTGCGGCGAGAAGAGCTCGCAGCGCTGGCCGGAGTGAGTCCGGATTACTACAGCAAGCTCGAACAGGGTCGCCAGGCCAACGTCTCACCCGAGGTGCTGCGGGCAATTGCTCGGGCGTTGAAACTCGACCGGGTGGAGTCCGCGCATCTGCTCGATCTCGCATCTCCGGCTGTGCCGGTCGGCAGCGCCCCGGAGCGACCGGATCCGGGATTACTCCAGGTGATGCGGGCGCTCGATCACGTGCCGGTGTTACTGCTCGGGCGCTCGGGAACCATCCTGGCCAGCAATGCGCTGGTTCGTGCGGTGTTGAGTCTGCAGTCGTCCGCAGAGGATTCGCTGTTCCACTATTTGTTCCGCAATCCCATCGCGCGCGAGCGAATCGTCAATTGGTCGCAGTTCGCGGCGGCCTCGGTTGCGGCACTGCGCCGCGAGCTTGCCCGACGGTCAGGGGATTCGGAGTTGAATGCGCTGATCGACGAATTGCGTTCGTCCGAGCCGTGTTTCGAGCAATGGTGGAGCGATCACGAGGTCGCCGAATTCGCAGGTGCAACCAAGATCATTCAGCATCCGGCGGCGGGCACCCTGCAATTCGGAATCGAGTTTCTGACCTCGCCGAGCGCGCAGGATCAAAGTCTGATCGTCTACACGGTCGAGGAGGATTCCAGTACGGCACACGTCCTGCCGATCCTCGCGAGCTGGGACCCGAATTCGGCGATCACCACGTGACCGGCATGGCAGATCACGCCGTCGAGCAGACGCTGGCCGGGCACTGTCCGAGCTGGCCGTGTTGTCAAAGTAGACTCCATAGACCGTGAGCCTCACCCTCGGAATCGTCGGACTGCCCAACGTCGGCAAGTCCACCCTCTTCAATGCACTGACCAACAACGATGTGCTGGCCGCGAACTATCCGTTCGCGACTATCGAGCCCAACGTCGGCGTGGTCGCGCTGCCGGATCCCCGGCTCGAGAAGCTGGCCGAGGTGTTCGGTTCGGAGAAGCTCGTGCCCGCGCTGGTGTCGTTCGTCGACATCGCCGGCATCGTCAAGGGTGCGTCCGAGGGCGCAGGCCTGGGCAACAAGTTCCTCGCCAACATCCGTGAGGCCGACGCCATCTGTCAGGTCGTTCGCGTCTTCGCCGACGACGACGTGGTCCACGTCGATGGTCGCGTCGACCCGACCGCGGATATCGAGGTCATCGAGACCGAACTCGCGATCGCCGATCTGCAGACTCTCGAGAAGGCGATCCCGCGCCTCGAGAAAGAGGTGCGGATCAAGAAGGACCGCAAGCCGGCGCTCGATGCGGCTCTGGCCGCGCAGGCCGTTCTGAACGACGGCAAGACGCTGTTCTCGGCGAAGGCCAAGCTCGACTTCGAGCTGCTCGGTGAATTCCAGCTGCTCACCACCAAGCCGTTCCTGTACGTCTTCAACGCCGACGAGTCGGTGCTGACCGACGACGCCAAGATCGGTGAACTCGCTCGACTGGTCGCACCTGCCGATGCGGTGTTCCTCGATGCGAAGATCGAGTCGGAATTGCTCGAACTCGACAAGGAGTCGGCAGCCGAGTTGCTCGAATCCGTCGGTCAGACCGAGCCCGGTCTCGACGCGTTGGCGCGCGCCGGCTTCCACACTCTGGGCTTGCAGACCTACCTCACCGCAGGCCCGAAAGAGGCTCGCGCGTGGACAATTCACCAGGGCGACACCGCGCCCCAGGCCGCAGGCGTCATTCACACCGACTTCGAGCGCGGCTTCATCAAGGCCGAAATCGTCTCCTTCGACGACCTCGTCGCCGCAGGTTCGATGGCCTCGGCCAAGGCTGCTGGCAAGGTGCGCATCGAGGGCAAGGACTACGTGATGTCCGACGGCGACGTGGTGGAGTTCCGCTTCAACGTCTGACGGCCGTCGATCCGCAGATCGCCTACGGTCCGGGTGACCAATAGCCGCCACCGTTCGCGCCGTCGGAGACCCAGAACATGTCGAATCCGTCCGGCGAGACCGCAATCCCTCTCGCTGCGGGGTCGCATTCCGACCCTGGCTCCGCATTGCCGTCGACGATCGGTACCGACTGCACCCAATGCGCGCGAGTCGACCCTGCATAGGTGCACTTCAGGAACGTGCCATCGGCGGAGGTTCCGTGATTGTCGACGCCCGGATCGCATGGTCCGTCCACCTCGGGCAGTGAGGCCCAGGGGGCCTCGGTCGCGTCCGCAGTGGTCTCGACCGGAGTCGGTGGCTCCGTAGTGGGAGGAACCGTGAAGAGTGCGGTCGCCGGTAAGGAGTACGGAACAAGTGTTTCGACGGATGCTGGCGTGCTTTGGCGTGAGAGATCCGAAACCGTATACGACAGTAGCGACCGCGAGCAGTTCGATCACTCCGATTGCCAAGCCCGCGATGGCAATTCCACGAACGGAAAGTCATTTGGTGCGAACGCTACAGACATCGGTGTCGGCCAGGTGACAGTTGTCGTCTGCGCGCACGATCGACCGTCGGCTACGCTCCTAAGCAGTCGAACAGGAGGACATGGATGGGCCTGGAATACCTCGAGTCGTTGGTGCATCGAACCGCCACAGCGGGGGAGCCTTTCGAGCGTGGAGCCGACGAGTCGGAACTCGGATACCTGTCCGCATTGGCCGCGAGGCCCGGCACGAAGTCGATCTGCGAGGTCGGGTTCAATGCGGGCTTCTCGAGTTGGGCGTTCCTCGAGGCTTCTCCCGACGTGACCGTCGTATCCTTCGATCTGGCCGCATACGCGTACAGCGATGCCGCGAAAGCCCATGTCGACGAACACTTCCCGGGCCGACACACCCTGATCCAGGGAGATTCGCACACCAACATCAAGGCTTATGCCGAGCAACACCCGGACGCGCGCTTCGATGTAATCTTCATCGACGGTGACCATTCTGTGGAAGGTGCCCGCGCAGACCTCGACGATCTTCGTGCGCTCGCCACCCCGGAATCGGTCGTCATCATGGACGACATCACGCCGTGGCTCTGGTTCGGCGAAGGTCCGACGCAGGCCTGGCAAGAGGCAGTCGACGCGGGTCGAATCCTGCACACCAACTACTTTCGCGACGGCGAACCCGTCGACGCGGTCACTCCTCCCGCCGCGCGTGCCTGGGCCGAGGGTCGTTACCCCTTCTGAAAACGGACGGGGTGTCGACCACTGTTCATCGTCGACTGTCGGACACGGCCTGCCGAACCATGTCGGCGGCGGCGTCGGGTGTCGCTGCGAATTGAACGTTGTCGAACCGGTGTCGGTAGGCGTCGTAGATGCCGGATACTTTCCTGTTCGCGTTGTCCATCGCCACGACGCGCTTGCCCATCATCGCGGCCAATACGGCCGCATGCAGCCGATCGGTGAGCACGACGGGCGCGAGATTCAGAATGCGCTGCGCCACACGGAGGTTGAGCTTCGCTGTCTGCTCGTACGAGCGAACGAGAGCGGGGTACAGCAAACGATTTGCTTTGGGGAAGTTGTATGCGATTCGGGTCGGCAGCGTCACCACCGTCGAAATCGCCAGATCCCTTCCGTGCAGACCCCAGTCGTATTGGACGGACGACGCGTCGACGTTCACCGAAGCATGACCGAGGCTTTCGGAATCGTCGCGCACGAGTTTCACGACGTCCACTGCAGAGCCTTCGGCGCTGTGCGCGATCTCGGCACCGAACGCCATGTCCGGGCAGTATTCGACGCGGTTGTTCGGGAAATGGGCGAGCGCCAGCTCGTACGAACGCTGTTCACGCAGCATGAGGGTGGTCTGAATGTTGTGCGTAGAGGGCCGCGGTCCTGTGCATGGCGTCGGCGTCGGAGTAGTCGATGCTTTGGGGAAGGCACACGATCTTGTTGCGAGGAAACCGCGAAACGATTCCTTCACGAAATTTCTGGTCCATCGGCCAGCGGTCACCGAAATTTCCTCCGCCCTGCAGAAACAGGGTCCCATCACCGACTCGTTGTTCGAGCAGATCGTTGTTGTGGGTGAACGGATCGGACACGTAGTCGACGTGCACGTTCAACTGCTTCAGGTACTCGACCTCACCGGCGTAGATGAGCGAGTCACCGGCATTTGAAGTGATTCGGAAAGTCCAAGTGAGCCACCCGATCTCCGGGTTTGGCATGTTGCCGCAGGACGGCCATGGTCTCTTCGCGTATCGCGTCGACAATCTCGTATGTCATCGGGGACTCCGTCGCAGGCCGCGGCCGAGCGCGGCCACTCGAATCCGCAGTGCGCCGTAGTGGATTCCGATGTAGTGGGCCCACAGACCGCTGGGCATCGGTCGTAGTACCTTCGGCAACCACGGATTGCGAATTGTCGCGAGATACAAGATCGCCGCAGTGTGCGCGGGAATCCGGGCAAGGGACGACGGATGAGGGCAGCCCGCAGCACGGTGCTTGGTCGACAGTTGGTACGACGTGCGTCCGTACGCGCGGCCTTGCAAGAACGATCGACGAACCGTAGTTCTGATGCGGTAGGCGACCGACGCATCCGCGGCATGTCCGAGAGTGAATCCTGCTTGCTGAAGCCTCCACGAGTAGTCGACGTCTTCGGCACCGCCCACGAGGTCTTCGTCGAAGCCTCCGACCTCGTCGAAGACTCGCCTCCACAGCGCGAAATTGCTTCCCGGGGCATACGGCAGGTAGGCGGTGGGAAACAGGGTGCCGTTCGGCGGGTTGTCTCGCCACGCCGTCACCTCGGGCGGATTGAGGGAATCGTGTTCGATTGCGCCGCCCACGGCGTCGTAGCTGTCGAGTGCGCGCACCATGGCAGTCAGCCACGTCGGAGAAGCGACGTCGTCGTGGTCGACGAAGGCGATGATGTCGCCCCGCGCGGCTTCCACGCCGACGTTGCGGGCGTAGGAGACGCCACGCTTCGCGGAGGCGTCGACGATGCGCATCGACAGAGGTAGAGGCAATTCTTCGAGATGTGAGCGGAGGCCGTCGGTCGAGCCGTTGTCGCTGACGATGAGCTCGACATCGCCTGTGTAGTCCTGCGCAGCGAGCGCGTGGAGCTGCTCGTTCAGTTCGGGCAAACCGTTGTACACGGGGAGGACGATGGAAACCAGACTGATACGCACGTTGTGACCCTACAACGAAATCCGGGTGCTGTTTGGTTAGGCATCCCAACCGTAGGAGTGGGGATCACGCAACTCGAAGGGTTGTGTGGCACCGCCATTTACACACACAGTCCGACTGTCACCTCGGACCGATGTGGCTACGACTTTCCGCGCAGTCTCTTCTCCAACGGCGTCGGAAACGACGGGACCACCGCGGTACCGTCGAGCAGGGCGGTGATCCGACCGGCCTCTGCTGCAACCTCTTTCGATACCGCAGACCCGACGTCCTCGAGTAATTCCGTGACGACCGAACCGGTGGAATCCACGGCCCATCCGCCGACGATGCGTCCCTCCCACCAGATGGTCGGACCGATATTTCCGAAGGTATCGAACAGTGGGGCCTTGTGTTCGCCGAGATACCAATGTCGGTGCTTCCACCCCATCGGCGTGGGGTCCAGGGCGGGAAGCAGCATCGCCCGAGGCGGGGAATCCTGGAACACTGTGTCGGTCAACATGATTCCGTCACCCTCGGCCAGTTCGACGGCCACGGTGTCGAGTTCGGCGACCGCCCCACGGGTCTGCGTCTTGTTCCATCCTGTCCACCATTGCAGGTCGTCCAAGGTCGCCGGTCCGAACACGTCGAGCCAGCGCCGGGCCACGTCGGCTCGGGCGGAAGTCTCGTCCAACTCGGGAATCCCGTTGGGCCACCACTGATCGATCGGTGCCCAGGCATGTCGGCGCGACGTCCACGCGCCGCGCGGCTCGACCCGCACCAGCTTCCCCTCCGCGGCCATCATCACCAAGACTTCGGAGGTGACATAGCGTTTGACGTCGTACACCTTGTCCGTGGTCGGCAGCAGAGCGGTCTTGAGTCCGGGTACTGCTGCGGACAGCTCCGCCCCGGTCGCCGTGCCCATCGAGCGCAAGACGGAATCGGTCTCGGCTTCGGTTGCTGCGAGCCAGGATTCGACGTCGTCGATCACCGGTTCGGTCGGCAGCGTCGACACCTGCTTGATCAACCGGGTTCGCATCGTGCGGGCAACTCCGAGGCTGGCGGCAGCGTGGATCATCGGAACGTCGTCGTGCGCGACGACGAACATCGTGCGACGCATCGCCATCAAGCGAACCAAGCTACGGCGTTCGTACATCGCGTCACGAACGTCCGACAATCCCAGCGAGCGGGCGCGTGCCAGCACGGAAAGATACACCGTAGCCGGATCGGTGGCATGCAGCGCGAGCAACGACGACACCACGGATTCGGCGCTCGGGGCGTCGGACAAGTGCTGCGCGACGAGCCGCTGTCGCCGCTGGGCGTCGGTGATCTTCACGGGCTCAGTGTGACTGCTCGCGGGGAGCAGGACCGACGAAACCGGTGAGAAGCGCGTCGGCGATATCGGCCATTCCGTGCGCGCGGGCATCGTCGGCGGCTCCGACGTGGTCGTACTCGACGCGCTCGAACGACACCGTCCAGCTGCCTGTGCCGTGATCGTCGAGCACTGCGTATCGGGCGTGTGGAGACCCCGATTCCATGACGTGGGGGTAGGGCTGATCGTCGTCGTATGCGGGCGCGCCGACGCTGCCCGGATTGACTACGAGCGTGCCGCTGGGGAGAGTCCAGTGGCGTTGCAGGTGGGTGTGGCCGCAGGCGATGACAGATCGGTCCGTGAAACCTGCTGCCCTTTCGATGATTTCGACCTCGGTTGCCTCGCGAGAGCCGTGAGGGTACACCGAGTGCAGGAAGTACTGCTGATCATCGGTGGGTGTTCCGTGTACTGCGAGGATTCCGTTGCCCAGCTCCAGCGAGAACGGGAGCGAACCCAGCCAACGTCGATGCTCGTCGTCGAGTCGATCGTGGGCATGCCGATCCCAACTGCCCATGGAATCGGGCTCCTGCTCGAGGAGGTAGCGATCATGATTGCCGGCGATGGTGGGGAAACCCAGTGCCATCAATCGATCCGCAGTTCGGCGCGGATGCAGTCCGCCGGAGAGCAGATCGCCGAGGTTCACCACGGAGTCGACGCATTGCCGTTCGATGTCTTCGAGGACGGCGTCGAGCGCCGCGATGTTGCCGTGAATATCGGCAATGAGAGCTACTCGCACAAGCACAGGATCGCAGCGTGGGCATTCGACTGCAACACGGCAACCCTCGTCGAGCGTTGGAGACTTCGCCCTCGGATCTCCGTCTCCGATGGGTGATTTCTCCATAGACCCCTGCCTGATGGGTCCCTAGTGTGGTCCAAGTCACTTCCGTTCGATGGAAAGCCGAGCCCATGCCTGCAGTCACGACGAAGCCCGAGATCGAAACCAGGGTGGTCAAGAAGGTCGCTCGACGCATCATTCCGTTCCTCGGGGTGGCCTACTTCGTCAACTATCTCGATCGCACCAACATCGGTCTCGCCAAGCTGACCATGAGCGACGAGCTGGGGCTGACCGAGACGATGTTCGGATTGGCGTCCGGGCTGTTCTTCATCGGCTATTTGCTGTTCGAGGTGCCGAGCAACCTGGCCCTGCACAAGTTCGGCGCGCGCCGCTGGATTGCACGCATCATGGTCTCGTGGGGAATCGTGGCCGCCGCCATGGCATTCGTACCCACAGCGGGCTGGCTATACGGACTCCGCATCGTTCTCGGCATCGCCGAAGCGGGCTTCTTCCCCGGTGTTCTGCTGTACATGACGATGTGGTTCCCTCGCGCGTACCGAGTTCGACTGATGGGCCTGTTCATGCTGGCACTGCCGGTCTCCTCGGCACTGGGTGCGCCTCTGTCGAGTGCCATCATTCAGTACTGGGACGGACTGTTCGGACTCTCCGGTTGGCGCGTGATGTTCTTGTTCGAGGGCCTGCCCGCAATCGTTCTCGGTGTGATCACCTGGTTCTACCTGACCGATCGGCCGTCACAGGCCACATGGCTGGACGACGACGAGAAGAATTGGCTGACAGCGGAATTGGAGTCCGAGGGGTCGTCGAAGAGCGCGCACGTCACCGGCTCGGTCAAGCGGGCTCTCACCGACGCACGGGTATGGATGCTCGGACTGGTGTACTTCGGGATCACCTACGGCCTGTATTCGCTGAGCTTCTTCCTACCCAGCATCGTCGCCGGTTTCAAGAAGACGTTCGATACCAACTTCTCCCTCGTGACAACTGGGCTGATCGTCGCGGTTCCGTTCGCGGTGGGTGCCCTCGCCATGGTGTTGTGGAGCAGGCATTCGGACCGGACGGGTGAGCGCACCTGGCATGTCGCGATCCCCACGTTGATCGGCGCGGTCTCCATACCATTTGCGCTGTACATGGATTCGCCGTTCACCACGATGATCGCCGTGACGGTCAACGCAGTCGGAGTGTTCTGCGCGCTGCCGGTGTTCTGGTACCTGCCCAGTGCATTCCTCACCGGCGCAGGCGCGGCCGCGGGCATCGCGATCATCAATTCGGTGGGCAACCTGTCCGGCTTCGGCGCGCCGTACGTGACGGGCTGGCTACTCGACGCCACCGGGAACGCGAAGGCGGGTTTGTGGGTCGTAGGCGGCGTCATGATGGTGGCCGTCGGGTTGGTGCTGGCGCTGCACCGTCGCACGGTGGACGACAGCACCAGCAGTGATATGGGGGCACCGGTCTCGCACTGACGACCGAGGGGATCCGGGACGGCAACTCGTCTCGACGCCGAGCGAATCGGCTATCGATCCGCGACCCGTCGCCCGTCGACCCGGATCGTGGGGAGCCACGTCGCCAAGGTGCGCCCGAGGGTGGCGACCATGCGGGTTCCGAAGACACACAAGGTGCGTTCCCACGGGTGGCCGAAGGTCCCCTCGGTGAATTCGTCGCGGGCGAAGATGTAGTAGTCGCCGTCCGGATAGACGGGTACCCGCCACTCGCCGTTCTCGGCCGCATCGGCGTGCGCTTGGGCATCGAAGCTGTAGCAGGGGTGTTGCCAGTCCAGGACCACAAACGTGGGGTCATCCGCAAATTCGGTGACGAAGCAGCGCAGGGCTTCCGCATTGACTGCGTCGACTCTCGCAGACCATGAGGCCATCGTGCGTACGGTGTCTGCGTCGAGGTCGAATGTCATCGACGGGGCAGGCTCAGCAATGGCCGGCCACGAGTCAGGTGTGGTCCCGGGCCGAAACTCGAACTTTTTGTCGAACAGCGACCAATGCTCCGATGTCACGCTTCGGTCGAGTTCGGTCCACCCGATGGGCAACGCAGAGCGGAAGTCCATGGTCAGCTTGCTAGTCATAGGTCCATCGTCCCAGGGCTTGGGAGGCTGCGATCTCAGGGTGCGAATACCTTGCCCGGGTTCAGGATTCCGTGCGGATCGAGTGCTTTTTTCACTGCGCGGTGCATGTCCAGCACAACTGGGTCCAGCTCCTGTGCCAGTCCGTCCATCTTGAGCAGTCCCACGCCGTGTTCGCCGGTGACAGTGCCTCCGAGTTCCAGTGCAGCGTCGATGATCTCGGCGAAGGCAGCCTGCGCGCGCTCGCGCGCCGGGATGTCGTCGTGCGGGGTGATGAGCAACGGATGCAGGTTTCCGTCGCCCGCATGGGCGATGTTGGCGATCGTCGTCTCGTATCGCAGTCCGATCTGTTCGATACGCGACAGCATCTCGGGCACATGCTTCTTCGGCACACAGACGTCCTCGGTCAATACCGGTCCGAGTCGCTCCATCGCGGGATACGCCAACCGCCGAGCAGAGAACAGGGCGTCGGCCTCCTCCTGATCGGTCGATACCGCAGACCAGGTGGCTCCGGCCTCGTCGAAGCACGTCAGCATCTTCTCGGCCTGCTGGTCTCCGATGAGCCCCGGATCGTCGATCCGCCCGAGCAACACCACATTTGCCTCGACGGACAACCCCATGTTCTTCCAGGCGTCGACAGCGATGAGGCACTGCTTGTCGATCAGCTCGAGCGCGGACGGCGTCAATCCGGCGGCGGCCACTGCGGCCACGGCACGTCCGGCATCGACGATGCTGTCGAAGTAACCAGCAACGGTCCGCTGCGGGTCCTGCAGCGGTCGCAGCTTGAGGGTCACCTCGGTGATGATGCCGAGGGTGCCCTCCGATCCGACCATCAGACCCGCAAGGTCGTAGCCGGCAACGCCTTTCGCGGTCTTACGCCCGAGTCGTACCAATTCTCCGGTACCGGTGACGATCTGCATTCCCATGACGTAGTCGCGGGTGACGCCGTATTTGACGCAGCACAGCCCACCGGCGTTGGTGGCCACGTTGCCGCCGATCGTCGACCACGGCGCACTGGCTGGATCCGGCGGATACCACAGGCCCTGCTCTGCGACGGCTGCTCTCAGGTGATCGTTGACGACTCCGGGTTCGACGACGGCATAACGCTCGAGTGCGTCGATCTCCTTGATTGTGTCCATCCCGTCGAGTGCGAGCACGACGCAGCCTTCGGTGGCGTTGGCTCCGCCGGACAAACCGGTACCCGCCCCGCGGGTGACGATCGGCGTTCCGTGGGCAAGACAGGCTCGAACGACGGTCTGCACCTCCTCGGCGGTCCGGGGCCGCACGACGGCAACGGGCAGCGAATACGGGGCCCACTCCGCCTCGTCGTGCTGGTAGGAGGCGATGACGTCCGGGTCGACCACTATGCGATCGGTGGGCAAGGCCTCGGACAGTTGTTCGACGAGCGTCATGTTCTCGACTCTAGCTGTGAGCTGGGTCTCCGCCAATGTAGGTTCTCTCTATGTCCGCGGAGAAGTCATGGATGGAACTTCTGCTTGACGACGCGTCGATCGATCGTCTCGAGGAGCACCGGAAGGCATTTCCAGGTGCCGAGGCGCACGCAGCTCTGCGGCTACGCGCCCTGCTGGATCAGCGACGTCAACGCAGCACGGAGTTGGCGGCACTCAACGACATCGCCGTGCGACTGACGACGGTGCGAGACAACCGTGCTCTTCTCCAAGAGGTCGTCGACCAGGCACGCAGGCTTCTCGGCGTCGACCTCGCCTACATGGGGTCCGTACAGGGAGACGAGTTCGTCATCGACGTCACCAGCGGAGCCCTGACTCCTAGGCTCGTCGGTCTTCGGCTCGAACAGGACGCAGGGCTCGTCGGACTCATCGTGCGCAGTGCGTCGCCGTCGTGGACCCCCGACTACCAGAGCGAGCCGGCGTTCCAGCACATCACCGGTGCGGACAGCGCGGCCCGCTCGGAGAACATGCGCGGTCTGCTCGGCGTGCCGTTGCGGGTGGGCGATCGAGTGATCGGCGCACTGTTTGCATGCAAGCGCCAGGAACGCGACTTCGCAGACAGTGAGATCGCCCTGCTCTCGGCACTGGCGGCGCACGCGGCCATCGCCATCGAGAACGTACGGACCATCGACCGACTCGAGACGCTGAATGCCGAATTATCCGAACGCACAGCCGAACTCGAACAGACACTGCAGTGGGACCGAACGTTGACCCAGGTGGTCCTGCGCGGCGGCGGCGTACGAACACTGGTGCGCGAGATTGCTGTATTGACCGAGCGTCCGGCGTACTTCGTTCCGGATGCCGCTGCGGTTCCCGCGGCACTGGCGGTCCACTCGGCGGAGGTCGACGAACTGCTACGCATGTGTGGCGACGGCAAGGACACCGTGTCGACGCCGTCGATGACGGCTCATCGGGTGGCAGCAGCCGGTCAATTCCTCGGCGCGCTGATCTCGATCGGAACGGACGATGCCAGGACGCGTCTGCTGCTCGATCGAGCCGCGCCTGCAGTGGCCCTGTCACTCGCCGAGGAGCGGGCCGCCGCCGATTCCGCGCGGCGCGCCCAAGATGCGTTCCTGGTGGACCTGCTCTCGCACCCGGCGTCCACTCCGGATGCCGAACGGCGACAACTCCATTTGGCCGGACTTGCCCCCGACACGTCTTACTGTGTAGCCGTCGTGCAGGGTGCGTCGAGAACGAAGCTCGGCCGATTTCCGGCAGGATCTGTTGTCGCGGAGCAAGGTTCGAGCCTGATCGTGGTGGTGCCCGCGCACGATTCGGCGACGGTCACACCGATGTTCCTCGCCGGCACCACCGTCGGAATCTCTGAGCCGAGCACCGGACCCGAGGCGCTGGCAAAGGGCTATCGGGAAGCTCGGCAGACCGTCGACGTGTTGGTCACCCTCGGCCGCGAGGGGGAAGCATGTTCGGCGCGGGGGCTGGGAATCTATCGAATTCTGCTCAGCCACTTGGCGCGTGAACATCTCGACGAACTCACGCAGGAAAAGTTGGGTCCGCTGTTGGCCGAGCAGAACAAGCGCGGGGTTCCGCTGATGGAGACACTCTCGACCTATCTGGCGCGTGGACGCCATCATTCGGCAACCGCGTCGGCTCTCGGGGTGCATGTCAACACGCTCTATCAACGACTCGACGCGATCGACCGCCTGATCGGAACGCACTGGCGCGACCCGGACAATGCTCTCGATCTTCAGGTCCTGATGCGGCTGCGCAGATCGGCCGACCTGCTGGGTCTGTGACGTCGATCGGGCTCTTCGGATCGGGGCCAGGCTGGGCGCAAGCGGCTAGAGCCCGGGCTGGGAAGCGATCAGATCTCGATTCCCGTTGCCTCGACCACATTCGCCCACAATGCATCTCGCACCCGCGCGGAATCTCCGCGCCAGGAGGGATAGTGCGTCGGCCGCGGCGCTCGGTCGTGCCAGAATGTGCCGGTGCTGGTCAACGCGGGATCGGCGGCCACGAGCCAGACGATGGTGTCGGCACCGTCGTCGGCGCTGCGCAGAATGGGCTTCATCACCGAATCGAACAGTGGCATAGAGCCGGTGACGCCCGGCGTGGACGCCCAGCCCGGGTGCATGCTGTGCACCACCGGATCGTCCTCGAGCGAAAAGCGCTCGGCCAGTTGCTCGGCCACCACCACCTGCATTCGTTTCGTTCTGGCGTACGCCGTCATGCCGGAGTACTTGCCGTTCTCGTACTCGAAGTCCGGGTTCTGCAGCGGCACCGCATACATGCCGCCGCTCGATACGAACACCACCCGCGATCCGGCGTCGAACAATTCTCTCAGTCCCACCGTCAGCGCGACCGGTCCGAGAACGTGCGTGGCGAAAGCGGATTCGTGACCCTGCGCGGAGAGTCGTCGTGAATCGGGCATCACCCCGGCGCAATGTACGAGTGCATGCACCGATGTCAGTTCGGACGCCAACGCCGCGATCAGGGCCGCCACCGAATCGAGATCGCTGACATCGCACTCACGCACCACGAGAGAGGCGTCGGGCACTTCGGTTCGGATGGCACCAGCGGCGGCGTCGAGTCGCTCGGCCGATCGTCCGACCAGGTGCACCCGCGCTCCGAGGCGGGCGAGCTGCTTCGCGGTAGCTGCTCCCAACCCCGAGGATGCGCCGGTCACCACCATGTCGATGGGGGAGGCGAACGGTAACGGATCGGCGGCCCAGAATCGCCGACGCACCGTGGCACCGATTCGGGAGTAGCCGGGAACGACGGCTCTGTCGAGAATCGTGTCCACCGTGCGGCTCAGCAATGACATGCTGCGGCAGTACCCCGGGGAGTCGGGATGTATGCGCGTCGGCAGCGACTGCTCGATGCCATGATGAGTCCATGGCGCACACCACGGTCTCAGACGTCACCCGCGACATCCTCGCGGAACTGCCCGCCCATCGACGCGAGACGTTCGAGCTCCGCCTCGAACAGTGGTTTCCCGATCTGCACGACGCCGTCACGGCTGTCTACCCCGAGCCTGATGCAGTGGCTGCCACGCTCGTGGAGATCGCCGCCCGTGCGTACGCGGAACGGTCCGAGGATCTGCACAGACTCGATCAGCGTCGACTGCTCGAACCCGATTGGTTTCAGCAGCCGGACATGTTCGGCTACGCCTGCTATGTGGACCGTTACGGCGAGACGCTGCGCGGAGTCGGTGAACGACTGGATCATCTGACCGATCTGGGTGTCACCTACCTGCATCTGATGCCGTTGCTTCGACCGCGGCCGGGCGACAACGACGGCGGCTACGCAGTGATGGACTATCGCGCGGTGCGAGAAGATCTGGGCACCAACGAGGATCTGCGTACTCTCGCCGAGACTTTGCGCGGACGTGGTATCAGCATGGTGGTCGACCTGGTCCTCAATCACGTTGCTCGCGAACATGAATGGGCTGTCAAGGCGCGAGCCGGCGATCCCGTGTACCGCGACTATTTCTTGATCTACCCCGATCGGACGACCCCGAATTCCTACGAGCGCACCCTCCCCGAGGTATTTCCGGACTTCGCGCCGGGCAGCTTCACGTTCGACGACGAACTCGGCGAGTGGGTGTGGACCACGTTCAACGAGTGGCAGTGGGATCTGAACTGGGCCAATCCGGCTGTGCTGGAGGAGTTCGCGAGCATCGTGCTGCACCTGGCCAATCTCGGGGTGGAAGTGCTCCGCCTCGATGCGATCGCATTTCTGTGGAAGCGGCTCGGCACCAATTGCCAGAACCAGCCCGAAGTGCATGCGATCACCCAGGCTCTCCGAGCGACCGCTCGCCTTGCCGCTCCGGCAACGCTCTTCAAGGCCGAAGCAATCGTCGGCCCACGCGATCTGTTGCCGTATCTGGGGCAGGGCAGACACACCGGGCGAGTATCGGACATCGCTTACCACAACTCGCTGATGGTGCAGGTCTGGTCGATGTTGGCCACGGGCAGTACGGCTTTGGCGCGTCACGCCCTGGCGTCGTTACCGCCCACACCACCGAGTGGCACCTGGGTGACCTACGTGCGATGCCACGACGACATCGGCTGGGCCATCGACGACGGTGACGCGGCGTCGCTCGGACTGTCGGGTGCAGGCCATCGGCATTTTCTGGCCGACTGGTACTCCGGCGAGTTCGACGGTTCCTGGGCCGAAGGGCTTGTGTTCCAGTACAATCCGGACACCGGGGATCGCCGGATCAGTGGAACCGCAGCCGCGCTCACCGGTCTGGGCCCGGCCCGCCTGGATCCCGACGGCGCGTTCGGGCGAATCTTTCTGTCGCACGCCATCATTGCCGGATGGGGCGGCATTCCCGTCGTGTGGAGCGGTGACGAGCTCGGCTCCCCGGGAGACCCGAACTGGGCAGACGAACCAGCTCATGCCGAGGACAACAGGTGGGTGCATCGACCCCGCGTCACCGACGCCGACCGCGCCGGCCGATTCCAGCAGGGGAGCGACGCCCAACGAGTGTTCGACGGCATCGCTCGCATCGCGAAGGTGCGCTCCGGTCTACCGATGTTGCACGCCGAGGCACCGGTCGACGTCCAGACCGAATCCGACGACGGCCTGCTCGTGGTGCGCAGACGTCATCCCAGCGGCACCCTGGTGGGGCTCTACAACGTCACATCTCAGCACCGCCCGTTCCCCCATGCGCAGTTGATCGAGCTCGGCATCCCGGCCCCCACCGAGGTGCTCTCGCAGCACGACCTGGCGGTCGACGACAACGGATCGGTATGGCTGCCGCCGTACGCGGCCTGGTGGATCGTCGACAGCCCGTCGCGCTAGAGGACGCATTACCGTGACCGAGCTGTTACCCTCCCCGGGACGGTGGGGCTGGATACGAACAAGGGGACAATCTCGATGCGCGGTCGGTTACGAAGTACGGTGCTCGCTCTGGTAGCGGTCATGGTCGCCACGATGGCAACGGTGCTGATGGGGACCGGTGTGGCGAAAGCCGACTCCGAGCTGGTCTACGTCTACTCGCCGTCGATGGACAAGAACATCCCGATCAAGGTGCTCCGAGCTGCCGGTGGCGGCCCCGCACCCACGCTGTATCTGCTCGACGGACTGCGTGCGCCCGAGGACAACAGCGGTTGGCTCATCGAAACCGACGTCGAGAGCTTCTTCGCCGACAAGCACGTCAACGTGGTCATTCCGTTCGGCGGCGGCGGAACCTTCTACTCCGACTGGCAGCGCGACGACCCCAAGCTCGGACGGGTGAAGTGGGAAACGTTCCTCACCCAGGAATTGCCGCCCTTCATGGCCGATCGTTTCGGTAGCGACAACGTCAACAACGCCGTGGCCGGCCTGTCGATGAGCGGCACCTCGGCATTGAACCTGGCGGCTCACCGGCCGGACTTCTACAAGGCGGTGGCGTCGTTCAGTGGCTACCCGACGGCCAGCAGCCCCGGATTCGCTCAGGGCATCTCGGTCGCCGTCGGCGAGATGGGCGGCAACGCGCGCAACATGTGGGGCACCTGGCCGTCGGCAGACTGGATCCGCAACGATCCGTCGCTCAATGTCGGCGCGTTGCGCAACACGGCAGTCTTCGTCTCTTCGGGTAGCGGCTCACCGGCGACGGACCCGGTGTTCAACCCGGCCAGCAGCCGCTTCGACCCCGTCAAGTTCGCGCAGATGGTGCCGCTCGAAACCGCCGCAGGCATGAGCAGCCGAGCATTCGTTCCGTTGTTGCAGGCCGCAGGTGGTCGACCCAACGTCAAGATCACCGGCACCGGCGTGCACTGGTGGAACCACTGGCAGCAGCATCTGCACGAGGCGTGGTTCGAGACCATTGCCCCGGCAGTCGGCGGTTGATCGACAGCGAGTAATCGATAGTCCGACCCGGGTGATTCTCGCTACGATTCCGACATGAATGCACCCGTCATCGCCGTGGACTACACGGTTCTCGACTGTCCCGATCCGGCAGCGCTCGCCCGGTTCTACAGCACGATCCTCGGCTGGGAACCGGTGCGCGACGACGGAGACTGGGTGGTCGTCCACGGTCCGGGCGAACTGCGGTTGGCCTTCCAGAAGGCCCCCGACTTCACCCCGGTCGACTGGCCGAACGACGGCATCAAGATTCACCTCGATTTCGTCGTCGACGAGATGGAACAGGCCCGCGACTTCGTCGTCGATGCCGGAGCGACATTGATCGACGACGCGCACGAGTCGTTCTGGGTGTACCGAGACCCGGTCGGCCACATCTTCTGTCTCTGCAAGCGAGACTGATCTGCGTTACGCGACCTGCGCGGCCGGCAGAGCTCGGCGGAGCCGATGATCCTCTTGCTCGCCGAGCCAGCGGGCGAGAACCTGGCATCCAGTGAGGCCGTCTGCGTACGGCTCCGACGCGTAGGCGATGTGCCGACCGCCACCCGAGTTGGTCCACACCCATCGTCTCCAGCCGAGCGACGTGGGCAGGTACCCGGACACCTCGGTGGCCGCGGTGCGGAGGCGTCGAACATCCTTCGCCCACTGGGCCGGTCGTAGGCGAGTACGGGTCGCGTTCTGAAAGCTGTTGCTGCGCACGAGTAGCCAGAGCTCGCGCAACCAGGTCTTAGGCGTGCGGAACGACATCCAGCGCGTCAGGTCGGCGATGTCGCGAACGAGGCTGTCGTCGCTGGCGTTGCAGATCATGTCCGACGCGAGAGCTATCCAGTGGGTGGGAATCGACTCCGGCAGAGCCGGCCCGGTTCCGGCAACCCCGCGGCCGGTGCAGCCGGGCACCGCACCGGTCGGCTGCTGGGGATCCGAGACCAGACCGGCCGCGACGATGCGGCTGCCGTCGACGATTCCGTCCTGAACGAGGCCCAGTACTTCGCGAACGACCGTGGCTCCCTGCGAATATCCGATCAGAGCGAGAGGCCCAGTGGTGTTCTCGATCGCTCGGCGCAGGCGACGAACTCCGAGTTCGGTGCTGTGCCGGTAGCTCAGTCCCCCGAACGCCACCGGCCCGTACGACGCCGGGTAGCCCACCCAGCGGCCGACGAAGCGATCGTCGAGTGCGCCGACGACACACGACAGGAGACCGGTGACGCGGGTCCGATGGTCGGCCGGACGCGATTCGCCGGTGCCACCGACCGCGAGTACGGTTACCTGCTCCTGGTTCATGGTTACCGAGTGTGGCCGACGAACCTGAGCCGAACGCCCGACAAATGCTGAGAACTGTCTGGCATTGACTCGTTCAACTCAGCGCGGCACGTACGTCGTCGAGGCCATCGCGCAGAAGTATCTCGTAGCGATCCGGATCCGGTACGGCCGCTCGGTTGGACGTCACGCTGATCGCGACGGTGTCGCCGATACCGTGCACGCCGTGCGTGAGGCTCATGGCAGGGGAGAGGGCAGGGAACCCTGCCGTGAATCGAACGGGCCCGCCGCCGAGCGTGAGGTCCGCTGTACCGCGCGAAACACTGGATACGACCGTGTTGCCCGTGACGGTCGGCGGCACCGCAGTCGGATCGAACTGTGCGACTCCCCACGCCGCCAGGAATGCCGGGACATGGCGTTCTGTCTCGTTCTGAGATGCGCGGGCTGTCAACGACACCGGGTGACCTGCTCGCGCTCTGCGCTCGGCCAGGTCTGCGGCCACGAGTCGGCTGCGAGTCCGCAGGTCCGGTTCAGCGGGAAACAAGCCGACGCCGACGTTGCCGAAGTTGTTGCGTGCGCCCACTGCAGCCGTCCGTGCGACGGTGACCTCGGCTGCGAGATCGGCCGAAGCATCGTCCGAATCGCCGAGAAACCGTTGGAGTGCAACGGAAATGGCGGTCAGGGCAGTGACGGTGATCGAGGTGTCGGCGAACTGCAGAGCCGACTTGGGCAGCACGATCGTTCGTAGATCCGTCCGGTCCGTAGGCGCAACGTCGAGAGTCGTCAACGCGCGAGAACGTGCAGGAGGAGGGACCGAACCCGACGCGGTGTGTTCCTCCAATCGCAGTGCGTCTCCTCGCGCCCGAATGCCGGCGCGAGCCATGCGCATTACTCGCACAGGCAGAGTCAGGGCGGCGACGGCGGCGGTCAGGGGTGCGGGTGGCGCAGTCGCTGTAACGGGCCGAGAGGGCACCTGTTGTGTACCGAACAGCTCGCGAGCAGTGCGGGCGGCCAGAGTTCCGTCCGCGGCTGCGTGCGACAGTTGCAGAACAGCAACAAGACTCGGCCCGTCGCACGCAGGAGCTCCCGAAACGTTCGGATACAGGTGCAGATGCCAGACCGTGTGTCGCGGGTCGACCTGATGCTCGAACGACGACGCGACGGCGTCGAGACACTCCTGCCACGTCCGGGGTTCGGGGTGAACGCTGATCGTGTCCGTGGCGGGGTCCATCGCAGTCCAGTGTGGACGCTCGAGACCGAACGGTACCTCTGTGATTCGCAGACTCAGCACCTCGACGGCTGCACTGCGAACGCGCAGCCGCCGCACCGTGGACTCCAGTGGTTCGCGCGCTCCCTCGAAGCAATACAGCAGAAACTGGTCACTGGGGACCTTCGACGCCATCCAGTACGCCTGCGCATCGACCGGGTGAAGACGCGCCGCGCCCGACAACAGAGGTTCGGCGGACGCACAGGGCACACCAGAAGCTTAAGGCGTGCATCGGCGATCGACGGTCTCGAAACAGACCGGTTTCGTTCTGTGAGCTGTCACGACGTTCGGCCCAGGACTTCTGCATCGGCCTCGGCGTTTTCGGCGTGAATCGACGCTAGCCTGATCCAATGCACCACCGCGTCCCGATTTCACGACGCCCGCGCCGCCGCGGGCGGGTGTCGTGACACCGCGGGTCGCGTCGGGATATCGAGCAGGGCTTCGCTTTTCGACCAACGCGGCAGCATCGGCCGACTACGCCACCGATATCTCCTACACCGAATACGGGTCGTCCGCCTGCACCCTCGGAACAGCCGCGGACAACACCGTCTTTCTCGCCCCGGCATATACCGTCGACGGCGTCGGAGTTCTGCAGTCCTCCGATTTCGGACAATTCTGGCGAGCATCGGTGCCGGACGGCACGGTGAACACCGGCCGCCGAGCGCACATGTACTTCGACGATGCCGACGACCGGCTGTTTCTCACCGCCGGTCGCGTCGACTCGACACCGACGCGCATGTTTCGATCGGGCTTCGACCTCGGAATCAGCGACGACCGAGGTCGAACGTGGCGCTTCCGGAGAGTGGCATCCAAGGCCAGGACAGGTGCCAAGGTATTCGCCGGACCGCGGGTGTCCGCACCGGACGCGTCGTCTCCGTCCTCTGCTCGCGTGACGTACCTGTCCGCTCCCACACCGTTCGCCCTCCGCGTGCGACCTCTGATCAACGCCACCCGCCAGGTGATCTGGCGTTCGTACGACGGCGGGACCAAATGGGAGGTAGCCGGCGGGTTCGACATCGACCCGAAAAACATTCCGGGACTTCCCAGTACGGATTACGTCGCATTCGGCACCGGTGTCGTCGGCCCGGACGGCACGGTCTACATCGGCGGCCGATACGGCCGTCGTTTCGCGGTCGCGGTCAGCCGCGACGAGGGTTTGACCTGGGATGTCCGCGTAGTCCCCGGATCGGCGCTCGCCAAATATCACAACCCGTTGCACCTTCTGCTGCTCGCTTCCCGGTACCTACTGCCAGAGTCGGTCGCTGTCGACTGCGACGGCGCCCTGTACGCCCTGTGGCCGGACCGGGACGGATTGCTGCACGCTTCGTGGTCTTCCGACGGCGCGAACAGCTGGTCGAGGCCCGTCGTGGTGTCCGCTCCTGGAGTGCGAGGTGCGCGGTTCGGTGCGATCACCGCCACCGGATCGGGGCGCGTCGGAATTTCGTATTACGGGCGTGAGGCCGGCCGCGCGTTCCACGGGTTCATCGCGCAGAGTCGCGACTTCCGCACTGCAGGACCGGTTTTCGTCGGTGGAAAGTACAACGAACCCGATGCTCCGCTGTTTCCGTACGGGTTCCGTCGAGGTTTCCCCGGCTCCGTTTTCAGGCGATCTCTCGACGAGATGGTGCGGGTCCGGTTCGCGCCCAACGGAGATCTCGTGACCGGAGCGGTCATGCAGATGCGCGGGCGGAACCGCTTGCGTCCCTGGGCCGCACGCGCGCGGCGCACCGAGATGCAGGCGGTTCTGGGTCGGCTCGGCCGCATCGAACGTTCCTGATGCAGCGAAAAGCCGTGCAGCGCAGAGCTGCACGGCTTTTCGATCGTTCGATTGGACCTGAGTCAGGCGACGTTCACCAGGCCGACCGTCGGGAAGAAGAAGCAACTCTTGTCCGAGCCGTCGATTGCCTTGTGGTTCACGGTGCCGAACACCGCGGCCAGAACGGTTCCCGATCCGGTTTGCACGGGGACAGCGCGTGCACCGGCAGCGGGCAACGCATTGAGTGCGTTGATCACGAGGGGCCGGGCCAAGTCCTTGAACTCCGCCGGAATTCCGGAGTTGTCGAGGATCGACTGGGCCATGGTGGTGACCAGGCCGCCGAAGTCTGCGAAGCCGCCCTGCAGGGTGTTGACGTTGAACCACGCCACCTGCATGCCGGACTTGTCGGCCGAGTCGTTGACGATGCCGGCCGGAACGAATGCGAACATCGTCTCGCCCCTGTTCACCGCGTTGAGTTCGGGAACAGGGATAGAGGGCAGGCCGGGCAGAGTGGCGATCGGCGGCACGGTCAGCCGGGGCCACGGTCCGCCGGCACCACCGGCGACGCCCGGCACGATTCCGAGCGGCGCGCCCGGTGTGGCGGCGCAGTTGATCGCAGCGGTCGGGTAGAAGAACGGCGTGATGCCGAAGTCGGTGAGAGCCTTGTTGGCCGCGTCGAGGGCCGCGAAGGGGTCTGCGGAGGTGTTCTCGGCGACCGGGGTGCGCGAGTCGGCGATGGCATTCGCTGCGGCGAGCGAAGCACCGTCCTGCCCCTGTAATGCGGCGATCGCCCGGGCGAGCGGATCAGCGGGAGCCGGGTCCGCTGCCGCAGTGGCTGGAACGGCGAGCAATGCCGCGCAGGAGAGCGCGAGCGCGCCCGCCAGACGGCTGAGGCGACGAGACATGTGTGACTCCTGTGACTTATGTGGCTGATGTTGCGTGTGCGCTGATATCACCACACATCATCTTGGCGTCACAAGCTCAGCTGTAGACCGTTGTGCAATCGAGACGGACTCGCGCACCCTGCGTCAGCCGACGTCGATGCCGAAATCGCGCACGATGCCCTCCAGGCCGGACGCGTAGCCCTGACCGATTGCGCGAAACTTCCACTCGGCACCGCGGCGGTACAACTCGCCGAAGACCATCGCAGTCTCGGTCGACGCGTCCTCGCTCAGATCGAAGCGCGCGAGTTCGCGGCCGTCGGACTTGTCGACCACGCGAATGAAGGCGTTGACGACCTGACCGAAGTTCTGTCCCAGCGCGTCCGCGTTGTGAATCGAGACCGGGAATGCAATGGAATCCACCTCGGGTGTCAGCGCTGCAAGGTCCACGTCGATGCTCTCGTCGTCTCCTTCGCCCTCGCCGGTGCGGTTGTCTCCGGTGTGCTCGATCGCGCCGTCAGGGGAGCGCAGGTTGTTGTAGAAGACGAAGTAGTTGTCGTTGAGCGCCTTCTTGTCGGTACCGAGGCCGATCGCGCTCGCGTCGAGGTCGAAGTCTCCGCCGGTGGTGGAGCGAACGTCCCAGCCCAGTCCGACGGTGACCGCGGTCAAGTTCGGTGCTTCCTTCGTCAGGGAGACATTTCCGCCCTTGGCGAGTGTTACGCCCATGTCCAACCACTCCTTCACGCGTCGTTCGTGCTTCGTCCTCCCCACCCTATTCATGACTGCGGGTGCGGTGCTCGAGTTGCATGTGTGAACGACGAGCCACGCGGGTGGGGTGTGAGCAGTGGGGCTGGCGGTGCACATGTGTTTGTGATGGGATACGACAAAACATCAGAAAATAGCAGTGACGGCGCGTTTCGTTACGTAGGCGCGCCGTGGCAATCGAACGGCATGGGAGATTTTGTGCAGGTTTCGCGACGTGAACTGTTCAAGTACGCCGCGGCCGGCTCCGCAGCCGCCGTCGGCCTGGCCGCGTGGGGTTCGGCCACCGCTCACGCCGACGCGGGGCTGGGAACGCTCGTCGACTACGCGGGTGGGGTGCCGTCGGCGTCGGCCATCAAGAGCGCAGGCCATCTCGGAGCTGTCCGCTACGTCTCGGATCGGCGTCCCGACGCGACCTGGATGGTCGGCAAGCCGATGACCGCGTCGGAGGCGCAGTCCCTCACCGAGGCCGGCTTGGAGGTGGTCTCCAACTACCAGTTCGGTAAGGGTGCCACCGCGGATTGGCGAGGCGGGTACGTTGCGGGCGTCAAGCATGCGAAACGTGGACTCGAGCTCCATCTGGCGGCCGGTGGCCCGTCCGATCGGCCGATCTACGCATCGATCGACGACAACCCGACAGCCGTCGAGTTCGCCACCCTCATCGCGCCGTACATCCTGGGCTGGCAGTCGGTGATCGGAGCGGAGAACACCGGTATCTACGCAAATGCTCCGACCATCGAATTGGCGTCCGTCGCAGGGCTGGGCCAGTGGTATTGGCAGCACAATTGGGGGACCCCGAAGGGGTTCGTACATCCCGAAGCGCACATTCACCAGATTCGTATCGACAAGGACACGGTGGGTGGAGTGAAAGTGGATATCAACAATGTCTTGAAGTCCGATTACGGCCAGTGGTCGAAATCCGGTGCCGACATCATCTGAATACCATCCGTGTAATTCGGTGGTCTTTTCCCCGGCCGATAAGCACGAAAACAATTCGCCCCCGGCTTCGAGGAAGCCGGGGGCGAATTGCTGTGGTCTCGTGAGCTACGGAACGTAGACCGTGCCGATCGTCGGCAGGAAGTTGCAGCTGCGCGGCGGCGCTGCGGCGTCTTCCTTGGACTGAGTGGTGATCGATCCGGACACCACGGACAGCACGCGACCGGGACCGGTGTCAGCGATGGCCGACAACGTCGCGGGGCCGTCGGCGTTGATCTTGGCTGCGCCGGTCAGGTCCTGGGTTCCCGATCGGCGGTTGTCGATGTTGAGCCACGTCACGGTGAGCGGAGCGGACTGCTGCGCGGCGAGAGGCGCGGTACCGAGGGCGGTGAACACGAAACCGGCCTGGCCTGCAGCCGGTCCGGGGGGCGGCAACGTGGCCGGTCCGGGAACGGCCAAGGCGGTTCCGACGGAATCTGCGGTGTCGGAGATGCAGCCCTTGCCCAGGGTCGGGTACAGGAACTGTGCGATGACGGGGCCGTCGGAGGGCAGCTCGGGCCCGCCGCCGCCGGATCCGTCCAGGAAGGTGATGACCGATTCCAGCAGCGACTTGACCTGGTCCGGAAGCTGCGCGGATTCGAGAAGGGCGCGAGCCTGGCCGAGGAGATCTGCTGCGGGAGCGGCACCCACATCGGCCGGTCCTGCAGCTGCACCGACGATGGCAGGCGCGAAGGACGCGAGTGCCTCGATGTCGGAGAGGTTGGGCAGGGGTTCACCGGGAGCGGGCAGGAACTGGGCGATCAGCGCTGCGGGATCGGCCGGAGCAGCCGGCAGATCTGCCGGAGCCATGGGCACCAGAGGCTGAGCGGATGCGCTGGTCGGCACAACGAGTGCGGCGGCTGCGGCCACAGCCAGAGCTGTGACGACGCGACGCGTTCCGCGAGTACGAAGCACGGTGATATTCCCCATTCTGATCATGACGCAGGTCCACGGCGACAGCCGGTGCCCGAGGGGTCACTCTATGTAGAGCGATCCCGGATGTACAGCCGTAGTAGGTCCAGTCCTCCCCGGCTGAACTCTATCGAGGATTCTATGGGCCACGCGCTGCGAATTCTCCGCAGAATCGAACAATAGCGTGTTGCACGAGTGACCAGTGTGAAAGGTGATGTAAATGTTACGAGCCGATCGGCACGGTTAGGGTGGGTATCGATCGCCCTATAAGCTCGGCTGTCGATAAACGGCATCGATACCGAACGGAACCACACGCACCGTGAACCGACTTGTTCGGCTGGCCCCCGTTCTGCTGGCAGTTTCGGTGATCAGCCGATTCGTGTGGGCGTTCGTCACCCCCAACGGTATGAACCTCGTCGACCTGCACGTCTACGTCGAAGGCTCCGCTGCACTGCTCGGCGACAACCTGTACGACTACACGTACTCGGTGCAGACCCCGGACTTCCCACTGCCGTTCACGTACCCACCGTTCGCCGCCCTCGTGTTCTTCCCGCTGCACTATCTGCCGTTCACGGTGGTCGGCATCGTCTGGCAGGCCGCGACGATGATCGCGCTGTTCGCAGTGGTCCGGCTGGCCCTGTCGATGGTTCTCGGCGACGACCGGGCCGCCGAGAACCGCTGGGTGAGAATCGCCATGTTGTGGACCGCGCTGGGGCTGTGGTCCGAGCCCGTGCGCACCACCCTCGACTACGGCCAGGTCAATGTGTTCCTGGTACTGCTGGCGCTACTCGCGGTACGCAGCTCGCGCTGGTGGGTGGCGGGCGGACTCGTGGGGTTCGCCGCGGGCATCAAGCTGACCCCGGCCATCACGGGCCTGTACTTCCTCGCCACTCGGCGGTGGAAAGCTGCAGCATTCTCGGCGGTGGCATTCGCGCTCAGTGTCGCGGTCAGCTACGCGGTGCTGGGGCGTCAGGCGGCCACGTACTTCACCACGTTGCTCGGCGATGCCGACCGCATCGGACCCGTCGGCTCGGTCTGGAATCAGTCTCTGCGTGGAGCTCTGAGCCGGATCGTGGGCGAGGACGTCGGCCAGGGACCGCTGTGGATCGCCGCCGCAGTGATCGCCGTGGGCCTCGCTGTGCTGGCATGGCGAGCACTCGATCGCCGCGACTACCTGGGAACCCTGGTCATCGTCCAACTCCTGGGCTTGTTGGTGTCGCCGATTTCGTGGTCGCACCACTGGATCTGGGTGATTCCGATGGTGATCTGGCTGCTGCACGGGCCGTTGCGCGATATCGCCGGAGCCAAGATCGTTGCCGGCTACTGGCTGGTGACGGTCACGGTGGGGGTGCCCTGGTTGCTGAGCTTCTTCCAGGAATCGATCTGGACCATTCCCCGTCCCGGGCTCGAGGCCTGGGCCGGTGCCGTCGACGTGATCGGATCGGCCCTGTTCCTCGGCTGGGTCGTCTACGCAGGACGTGTCAGGCAGGCGCGGTCAGCGCATCGATCCGACGCGCCAGATCCACGTCCTTCTGCGTGAGACCGCCGGCGCTGTGCGTGGACAGCGTGAACGTGAGCGTCCGCCACCTGATGTCGATGTCGGGGTGATGGTCCGCTTCCTCCGCAGCGTCGGCCACGCGGTTCACCACCTCGATCGCGGCGGGAAACGACGTCAGCTCGACGGTGCGAGTCAGAGATTTCTCCGCCACCGTCCAGTGGGTGAGCTGTGCGTCCTCGATATCGCGGTCGGTCAGCAATTCGGTCATAGAAAGATGGTGGCATGTCCGGTACCCCTACCGCTGTGGTTGTCGCGGCCGCGTTGATCGACGACGGACGTCTGCTGCTCGCGCAACGAACTCGTCCGCCGGAGTTGGCCGGTCGGTGGGAGCTGCCCGGCGGCAAGGTCGAGCCGGGGGAGTCCGAGGACGTCGCACTGGCGCGCGAACTGCGCGAGGAACTGGGGGTCGAGTGTTCGATCGGTGCCGCGCTCAGCGGAGATGTCGAGCTTTCCGGTGGCATGGTGTTGCGGGCCTACCGAGCCTCGATCGTCTCGGGAACCCCTGCGCCGCTGGAGCATTCGGCTCTACGGTGGGTCGATGCCGCGACGCTGCCGACGGTGGATCTGGTCGACGCGGACCGACTCTGGCTGCCGGACCTACAGGAAATTCTGCTCACTTCGCCCGAGCGGTCTTCAGACCTTTCTTGAGGTCTTTCTTGGTCGCGCCCGCGGATTCCAACTTCTTCATTCGCATGATCACGACGGGGCATTTGATGCAACGAACTTTCTTGCGGCAGCATTTTTTCTTGGGCTTCATCCCCGAGACATCTGCGGCCTTTATCTTGCCCATGGGCACCAAGACTAATGGGTGGCGCAGGTCACAGACCTGAGGGTGGCGCGGGGCACTGCCGGACTACGGGTAAACTCGATCAGTCGCGAGAACCTCGCGGTGCAGCGCGCTTCTCTAGCGACATAAGCCCGCTAGCGAACAAGAGCCCGCATTCGACTCCAGGAGAATTTTTCGCGTGAGCGCCCCAAGCAGTGCAGACAACATCGACAGCACCACTACTTTTCGCAACGTCGCCATCGTTGCACACGTCGACCATGGCAAGACCACCCTGGTCGACGCCATGCTTCGGCAGTCCGGCGCGTTCGAGGAACGTGCCGAAGCGATCGACCGCGTCATGGACTCGGGTGACCTCGAAAAAGAAAAAGGCATCACGATCCTGGCCAAGAACACGGCCGTTCACAAGCGCAATGCCGACGGCACCATCACCGTCATCAACGTGATCGACACCCCCGGCCACGCCGACTTCGGCGGAGAGGTCGAGCGCGGCCTGTCCATGGTCGACGGCGTCGTGCTCCTCGTCGACGCTTCCGAGGGCCCGCTGCCGCAGACCCGCTTCGTGCTGCGCAAGGCGCTCGCCGCGTCGTTGCCGGTGATCCTGGTCGTCAACAAGACCGACCGTCCCGACGCGCGTATCGAAGAGGTCGTCTCGGAGAGCCACGATCTGCTGCTCGACCTCGCGTCCGATCTCGACGACGAAGCGTCCGAGGCAGCCGAGCTCGCCCTCGACCTCCCCGTTCTCTACGCCTCCGGCCGTGAGGGCAAGGCCTCGAAGGTCCAGCCCCAGAACGGACACGCTCCCGACGCCGAGAACCTCGACGAGCTGTTCGAGGTTCTGCTCAGCTACGTCCCCGCGCCCAAGGGCAACGTGGACGCGCCGCTGCAGGCACACGTCACCAACCTCGACGCGTCGGCCTTCCTCGGCCGCCTCGCCCTGGTTCGTATCCACAACGGCCAGCTCTCCAAGGGCCAGACCGTCAGCTGGATGCGTGAGGTCGACGGCGAGCCCGTCGTCCAGAAGGCCAAGATCACCGAGCTGCTCAACACCATCGGCGTCGAGCGCGTTCCCGGCGAGAAGGGTGTCGCAGGAGACATCGTCGCCGTCGCGGGCTTCCCGGACATCATGATCGGCGACACCCTCGCCGATCTGGAGAACCCGGTCGCTCTGCCTCGCATCACCGTCGACCAGCCGGCCATCTCGGTCACCATCGGCACCAACACGAGCCCGCTCGTCGGACGCGTCAGCGGACACAAGCTCACCTCGCGCATGGTCAAGAGCCGCCTCGACCAGGAGCTCATCGGTAACGTCTCGCTCAAGGTCCTCGACATCGGTCGCCCCGATGCCTGGGAGGTCCAGGGTCGTGGAGAGCTCGCGCTCGCCATCCTCGTCGAGCAGATGCGTCGTGAAGGCTTCGAGCTCACCGTCGGCAAGCCCCAGGTGGTCACCCAGCAGGTCGACGGCAAGCTGCACGAGCCCTTCGAAGAGCTGATGGTCGACACACCGGAGGAATACCTCGGTGCAGTGACGCAGCTGCTCGCCGCACGCAAGGGCAAGATGGTCCAGATGACGAACCACGGCGCAGGCTGGGTTCGCATGGAATTCATCGTTCCCTCGCGTGGCCTGATCGGTTTCCGCACCGAGTTCCTCACGGACACTCGCGGCACCGGCATCGCCAACGCCGTCTTCCACGGTTACGCGCCGTGGGCCGGCGAGATCCGCGCCCGCCACACCGGCTCGCTCGTCTCGGACCGTCACGGCACCGTGACCCCGTTCGCGATGATCCAGCTGGCCGACCGCGGCACGTTCTTCGTCGAGCCGGGCGCAGACACGTACGAGGGCATGGTCGTGGGCATCAACCCGCGTCAGGAAGACCTCGACATCAACGTCACTCGCGAGAAGAAGCTGACCAACATGCGTCAGTCCTCCGCCGACGTCATGGAGACCCTGGCCAAGCCGAAGAAGCTGGACCTGGAAATGGCCATGGAGTTCTGTGCAGGCGACGAGTGCGTCGAGGTGACCCCCGAGGTCGTCCGCGTCCGCAAGGTGCACCTCGATTCCAACGAGCGCGCCCGTGAGCGTTCGCGCAGCAAGACGCGCGACAAGGCTGCTCTGTAAGACAGATCCTGTACGGCAGAAGCGACGTGTCACCATCGTGGGACGTCGCTTCTGCCGTACCTGTAGCCGATCACGAAGGAGATCCTCGTTGCGTAACGTACTGATGCCGGTGGTTCTGGCCTCCGCCACTGCCCTGGTACTCACCGCATGCACCGCGGATCCACCGCCACCGATCGAGAGCGTCGAAACTCCGGTCACCACGACGACCGTGCCGTCGAAGACCGGCGACCCCGTTGTCGTGGCGATCGACGACGTGGGCATCGGGTTCAACCCACACCTGCTGGCCGACCAGTCGCCCGCCACCGCCGCGGTCAGTTCGCTCGTGCTGCCCAGCCCGTTCCGTCCCACCCTGAACCCCGACACCGGCGTGACCACGTGGGAGCCGGACCTGTCGCTGTTGATCTCCGCCGAAGTGACCTCTCAGTCTCCGTTCACCATCCGGTACCAGCTACGCAACGAGGCCCAGTGGTCCGACAGCGCACCGATCGCGGCCGAGGACTTCCGGTACCTCTGGCAGCAGATGATCACGCAGCCGGGCGTCGTCGATCCGGCCGGCTACGCACTGATCAGCGATGTTGCCTCTTCGGGCGGCGGCAAGACCGTCGACGTCACCCTCGAGTCGCCGTATCCGGCGTGGCAGCGATTGTTCGCCGACCTCGTGCCCTCCCACTTGCTCAAGGATTCGCCCGGCGGCTTCGAGGGTGGCCTCACCGACAACGTGCCGGTCTCCGGTTCGCGGTTCAACATCAAGACCGTCGACCAGGGCCGGGACGAGATTCTGCTGGAACGCAACGATCGATTCTGGGACCAACCCGCCTCGCCCGACCAGATCCTGATTCGGCGCGGAGGCACCCCCGCACAGTTGGCCGATTCGTTGCGGTCGAGTGATGCGCAGATCGCACAGGTTCGGGGTGGGTCTGCGACGCGCGCTCAACTCTCGGCAATTCCCGGGGTCCGCACCGACACGATTCACCAATCGCGAGTGTTGTCGATGACCGTGAACGGCCGGGCACCGAACATGTCGGAGTCGCTTGTGCGGCAGGGGATCATGGGTCTGCTGGACCCGAACCTGCTGGCCACGGTCGGGGCCGGCGGAGGGGCGACGGATCGCCGAGCAGCGGCCCAGTTGTCGTCGCCGTCGGACCCCGGGTACACCGCGACCGCACCCGCCCCGATCGGCAGAACCGCGGCCCTCGACCTGCTTCGCCGCGCCGGCTTCGTTCCGACACCCGACGCGATCGTGACCTCGACGCCGAGCGCGGGCGCATCCACGACCTCTGCTGCGCCGCCGACCACCAGCGCGCCGACCACGAGCGCGCCGGCTCCCGGAGTACCCCGACTCGCAGACGCCGGCGGTACCGCGCTGCGATTCGTCATCGGTGCCGTCGAGAACGACGACATCGCACTGGCCGTGGCCGGGACCGCCGCGGACGAGCTCGTCAGTGCGGGTATCGACGCGACCGTCACTCCGCTGCCCGCGGACGAGTTGTACTCGACGGCGCTGACCGACGGCGGCGTCGACGCCGTGGTCGGGTGGACCAGTGCGGGCGTGGACCCGGCAACGGCCCTGGCCTCGCGCTTCGGCTGTGTTGCCGAGCCGGCTCCGGGGAGCAGCGGCAGCGTGGACGCCCCGCGCAATCTGTCCGGTCTGTGTGTTCCGGAATTACAGCCGACGATCGACCGCGCCCTGATAACCGACGCCGATGCGACGATCGTTGCCGAGGAGATCGAGCCCAAGCTGTGGTCTCTGGCGTCGACGCTGCCGATCATGCAGGACCAGTCCGTGGTGGCTGCGGTGCCTGGTATCACCGGCGTCTCGTTGACCGGGCCGGTGGAGGTCGGCATCTTCGCCGATGCCGCGAAGTGGATCCGGACGGTCCGGTGAACACCGTGCGCTTGCCTCGGGTGATCATCTTCGACGTGAACGAGACCCTGTCCGACATGGCTCCCATGGCGGCGCGATTCGCCGACGTCGGAGCGCCGGAACACCTGTTCCCGACGTGGTTCGCAGGAGTGCTGCGGGACGGGTTCGCGCTCGCGGTCGCAGGTACCGCTCGGCCGTTCGCCGAGGTCGGTTCCGGTGTGCTCGAGGCGTTGCTGTCCGATGCCGCGATCGATCGCCAGTTGGACGATGCAGTGGACCACATCATGGCCGGTTTCGCCGAGCTCGAGGTGCATCCCGATGTGGTAGCCGGAGTGAATGTGCTTGCAGCGCTTGGCATTCGGATGATCACCCTCAGTAACGGGTCCGCGTCGCTCGCGCAGTCTCTGCTCGAACGAGCCGGCGTGCGGAGTGCTTTCGAGTTGTTGCTGTCGGTCGAGGACGCCGGACGGTGGAAGCCGCACGCCGATGCCTACCGCTACGCGTTGGAGCAGTGCGGTGTCGAACCAGGCGACGCGATGCTGGTGGCCGTGCACCCCTGGGATATCGACGGTGCGCACCGGGCAGGCCTGTCGACGGCGTGGCTCGATCGCGAGAACCGTCCTTATCCCGACCATTTCGTGCCTGCCGATGTGACAGCGCAGTCGTTACCGGATGTGGCGCGAATGCTCGGCGAGCGATGAACGGCTGCCCGACCCAGAGACCGAAACAAACGATGACACAGCGAGTAGCGAGCGACGAGGCATGACGGAACAGGTTGTGACAGAGCAGGTTGTGACAGAACAAGCGATGACGCAGCCGCAGCGGTTGCTGCTGGTCCATGCGCACCCGGACGACGAGAGCATCACCACCGGCGGGACCATCGCCCATTACGTGCGCGCGGGCGTCGACGTCACCGTGCTGACGTGCTCGCTCGGTGAAGAGGGTGAGGTGATCGGCGATACGTGGGCCGATCTCGTGGTCGACCGAGCCGATCAGCTCGGTGGCTACCGAATTCTGGAACTGCATCGCGCACTCGCGGCGTTGGGCTGCAACCCTCCCCGCTTTCTCGGTGGTGCCGGCCGCTGGCGAGATTCTGGAATGGCCGGAACCCCGGCTGCTCTCAAACCGCGCGCATTCGTCAACGCAGACCGGCAGGAGGCTCTCGGGGCGCTCGTGTCGGTCATGCGCGAACTCAGGCCTCAGGTCGTCGTCGGCTACGACCCGGAGGGTGGCTACGGCCACCCCGATCATCAGCAGGTCCACTCCCTGGTGACCGAGGCGGTCGAGGTCTGTGGAACCGACGCCCATCCCGCGGCCGGAGCTCCGTGGGAGGTGGCGAAGTTCTACTGGACCGTCACCGGCCGCGATCAACTGGACGCGGGACTCCGGGTGATCGCCGATATCCCCGAGGGGTGGCGCATGCCCCTCGACGGCGAGTTGCCGAGTGTGGCCGAGGACATGATCACCACCAGCATCGATGTCCGCGGTGTGCTCGACGCGAAGACCGACGCGTTGCGTGCGCACGCAACTCAGGTGACGGTTGCGCCCTCGGGTGCCGAGTACGCACTCTCCAACGACATCGTTCAGCCGATCCTGCTCGACGAGCAGTACGTACTCGTGCGGGGCGTGCTCGGCTCCGACGGGGCGGGCAGGGAGAACGACTTGTTCGCGGGCGTACTAGGCTGTGTTCCGAATCACTGATCTCATGACAACAGGGGCGGAACACACATGTACAACTGGGTAGTGCAGGACGCAATCGTCGCGTTCGTCGATTCTCTCAAGCCGCAGTTCGGCGCACAGGCAGATCTGTACCAGTACGTTCTGGGTCAGATCGCCATGGGTGCGAGCAACTTGCTCACCTCGCTGGGCTATCCGCCGGTTTCCTGAGTGCCGGTGCCCGGTTTTTCGAATGCGATGCCCGGTTTTCGAATGCGGTGCACTGAAACGACCCGGGCCAAGGCAGTATTGGGCGCATGATCTCGAAGGCCGCATCCAATACTGTCGCCCTGGTGTCGTGGGCGACGGTCGCAGTACTGGTGTTCGACGGCTTCCTGTCCGGAATCCTGTCGGTCTTCTTTCTCCCGACCTACGTGGGGTCGGTGCAGTTTCCCATCAGCGCGTTGCTCGGGGGCATCGCGAACGTCGCTCTGGTTCTGGCCGCGCGTAAGGTCGCCGAACGGCCGATCTGGGTGGCGTCGCCGCTGCTCGGATGGTTCGTCGCAGTAGTGCTGTGCATGTTCGGCGGCCCCGGCAACGATGTTCTGCTGCTGGCCGACTGGCGCACGATGCTGCTCATCGTGGCCGGTGCCGGGCCGGCCGGTGTGCTGCTGTTCATGTTCCGAATGAAAGCCATCACAGCAAGCGTGCGTGCCGACCCGCATTCCGGAGCACGTCCTCGATCATCGTCGGGGTCAGCAGTCCGGTGAACGTGTTTCGCTGACTGACGTGATAGCTGGCGAACACGGTGATCGTGCCCAGATCGAGCTGCACGCCGTGACCGAATTTTGGTGCAGGCCTGGGTATTTCCCACCCGTTCGCGGCGAGAATCGGTAGCAGCGACTGCCAACCGAACGCCCCGAGCACGAGAATCGACTTCAGTCGCGGACGCAGCAAGCGCAATTCGTCGTCGAGCCAGGGGCGACACCGATCGCGCTCGGCGGGAGTCGGCTTGTTCTGCGGCGGAGCGCAGTGCACGGGGGCTGCAATACGAACTCCGTTGAGCGTCAGCCCGTCGCCGATGTGCGTCGCGGTCGGTTGGCTGGCGAGCCCGACGGCATGCATGGCTCGGTACAGCACGTCTCCGCTGCGGTCCCCGGTGAACATCCGTCCGGTGCGATTGCCGCCGTGGGCGGCCGGGGCGAGCCCGACGATCAACATCGACGCATCGGCCGGGCCGAAACTGGGAACGGCTCGCCCCCAATACGTTTCGTTGGCGAACGCGGCGCGCTTCTCGGCAGCGACCTGTTCGCGCCACCGCACCAGCCGTGGGCAGGCGCGACACTGGGACACCGCCAGGTCGAGCTGCGCGATGGTCTGCGGGCGCTCCTTCTTCATCGGCTCCTTCTTCATCGGCTCCTTCTTTATCGGCTACGTCCTTATCGGCTACGTTTTCACGTGCCGCGTCGAAGCCAGATGTCTCCGGCACCCGGTGTGACGGCGTCGATCATGGCCCACGCGTTCTCGATGGGTATGTCGACCACCTCGTAGTGCCCGACGCCCGCCGGTGTCGCTGCCACGACGGTGGCCACGCCGGCGCGACGTTGGAAGAACGTCTGCCGCACCGTCCAACCGATGATGCCGCCGGCTTCGAGGCTGTGCCGGGTGCGGTCGAGCGATCCGTGCTGGGTGATCAGCCAGCCGGGCAGGACGGCGTGCCCGAGGCCGCGGTAGCGGTCGTGAGCGAGTCCGACGGCGGCCACGAACAGCACGGCCACGGCGATCCACGCGAGGATCGGGATCGGTGCGCCGAGAGACTGCGCAATTCCCAGTCCGGCCGCGACGACGAGCAGCGGTAGAACGGCCCGGGTGTAGCGGCGTCGCCGCGCGGCAGGTCCGTGCTGCAGAAGCGGGCGGTCGGCATTGCCGTGCATGCCTGCGTCGCCGAGCACCGTGGTCATCATGCGCAGCGCCTCGGCCCGCGGAGCCTGGGGGAGCAGTAGCGACGATTCCTTCTTCTCAGCGCTCACTCCGGTCATGATGGCGTCGAGTCGCGCCCCGCCGACCGACCTCAGTAGTAGTGGTTGCGACAGGGAAGTGCCGCGCAGTCTCTTGCGGTCGAGGGTCGACTGACGGGTGCGGAGCAGCCCGTGGCTGACGTGCAGGGTGCGACCCTGGTCGGTGACGGTCAGGTTGCCGTAGGTGATCAGGTAGCGAACGCAGGCGAAGATGCTGGACACCACGAGGAGCGCAATCAGTGCGAGGACGACGAACAGGGCGATGCCGAACCGTTGCGCCGATTCGACGCTGTTCGAGACCACCGAGGTCTCCGCCAATGTCTGTCCGATGCCGTACTGGAACAGCACGCCCACTGCCGCGGCGATGGTGACGATGCCGGTGATGGAGAACGGCGCGAACCGCACCCACGAGAACTGCCAGTGTGCAATCTCGACGCCGGGATCGGCTGCGGCAACGGGCATTCCGTCGCTCGGCGTCGTTCGGCCCGACACTCGCTGCAGCAGTTCGCCGCGAAGCTCCGGCACCAGTGACGTGTCGAGTGCGTTGAGCTCGAAGGCCTCGCCTTTGCCCGCCTGCTGTCCGGTCCCGATGCGGAGAATGGACAGTCCGAGCACCCGGTGCAGTACGTTCGCTTCCACGTCGACGGATCGAATCCTGTTGCGCGGAATGGACAGTACTTTCTTCTGCAACACCCCGGTGCGCAGTTGTACGTGCACCGGCCCGATCCGGTAGCTGGTGGTGAACCAGCGCGCAATCGCGAACACGACGACGACCGCGAGGATGCCCAGACTCCAGTAGTGATTACCGCTCTGACTGCCGACGAAGAACGAGATCAGCAGTACCGGCAGGATCTTGATGCCCTCGTTCACCGGATGCACCAACAACATTCGCTTGTCCAGGCGCAACCACGGCTGCTCCTCTTCGACTGCCAGCAACTCCGCCTGATCGGTCATGTGGCATCTCCGACGGTGCGGCCGGCGATATCGGTCAGTCGCGCGACGGTCTCGTCCGCAACGACCTGATCGAGTGCGGTGATCTTCACCGCGCCCGCCGACGATGCCGTCGTCACGGTGACCGTCGCCAACCCGAGCAGGCGATCGAGTGGTCCGCGCTCGGTGTCGACGGTCTGCACCCGCGAGATGGGGGCGATGCGTCGTTCCTGGCTGAGCCAACCGGTGCGGGTGTACACGGCGGTGTCGCTGATCTCCCAGCGGTGCACGCGGTAGCGCCACTGCGGCACGATCGCGAGGTGCAGTGCGGTCAGCACGACCGATGCGACGAGGACGGTGACGTGCAGCCAGGACGTCCGGTTCGAGTCGACGAAAAACCAGACGATCTGAGCGATGAACACCGGTAGCCACAGCAGTCCGGCGCTCAGTGTCCAGAGCAGACGCGCACGGGGAGAAGGCTGCCACTGTGGGTCTGTCATCGTTGTCACGGTACAAACCTAGCGCTGCCCCGTCGTGCGCGTTGTGCGCCCTTCCGGGTACGCAAAACGCGCACAAGGGCCGCAGGCCCACCCGCGGGTGGCACGTGCGTACCAAGAAGGCGCATGATCGACTGGTGACTTCGCAGCCTGATACCGCTCCAGCCGCCTCCGCCATGCGCCGCGTCCTGCGTCGCGCCCGCGACGGGGTGTCGCTGAACGTCGACGAAGCCACGGTCTTGCTGCACGCTCGCGGTGACGACCTGGTGGATCTGATGGCGTCGGCGTCCCGGGTTCGCGATGCCGGGTTGGAGTCGGCGGGCCGTCCGAAGACCGTGTCGTATTCGCGCAAGGTGTTCGTACCCATCACGCGGTTGTGCCGCGACAAGTGCCACTACTGCACGTTCGTCACGGTGCCGGGCAAGCTCAATGCCGCCGGGCACGGGATGTTCATGGATCCCGACGAGATCATCGACGTCGCCCGCAAGGGTGCCGAGTTGGGCTGCAAGGAGGCGCTGTTCACGCTCGGCGACCGACCGGAGGAGCGGTGGCCCGAGGCCAAGGCGTGGTTGGACTCCCGTGGCTACGACTCGACTCTGGACTACGTGCGCGCGATGTCGATCAGGGTGCTCGAGGAGACCGGCCTACTGCCGCACCTCAATCCCGGAGTGATGTCATGGCAGGAACTCTCGCGCCTCAAGCCGGTGGCCCCCTCGATGGGCATGATGCTCGAGACCACCTCGCGTCGGCTGTTCGAGGAGAAGGGGCAGGCGCATTACGGCAGTCCCGACAAAGATCCCGAGGTGCGGCTGCGCACACTGACCGACGCGGGCCGGCTCAACATTCCCTTCACGACGGGCATCCTCGTCGGCATCGGTGAGACGTTGCGGGACAGGGCCGAGTCCATCATGGCAATTCGTAAGGTGCACAAGTCTTTCGGTCATGTGCAAGAGATCATCGTGCAGAACTTCCTGGCCAAATCCGATACCGCGATGCGGTCCGTGCCCGACGCCGGTCTCGAAGAATTCCTGGCGACCATCGCGGTGACGCGCATGGTGATCGGTCCGTCGATGCGAATTCAGGCCCCGCCGAACCTCGTCGCAGCGGAGGAGACCGCCGCGTTGCTCGGCGCAGGCGTCGACGATTGGGGCGGTGTCTCGCCGCTGACTCCCGACCACGTCAATCCCGAGCGGCCCTGGCCGAACCTCGACACTCTCGCCGAGTTGTCGGCGGCCGCCGGTTACACGCTCGTGGAACGTACTGCCGCGCAGCCGCAGTACGTGTTGGCCGGTGCACCGTGGATCGACCCGCGAATCTCGGCACACGTGCGGGCAGTGGCCGACCCGGAGACCGGGATGGCACGCGAGGGCGTCAACCCGACCGGTCTGCCGTGGCAGGAGCCGGACGAGGAATGGGAGTCCTCGGGACGGGTGGATCTGAACACCGAGATCGACACCGAGGGCCGTAACACCGAGACGCGCTCGGATCTGGCGAATGCGTTCGGCGACTGGGATTCCATTCGTGAGCAGGTGCGCGATCTGGCCGGTCTCGAACGAGTCGACCGCGACCTGGTGTCGGCATTGACGGCAGCGGAGAAGGACCCGGCCGGTCTGTCGGACGAGCAGTACCTGGCACTGGCGACGGCCGAGGGCCCCGGCATGGACGCCGTTGCCGCGCTCGCCGACGATCTGCGTAAGCAGGTCAACGGGGACACCGTCACCTACGTGGTGAACCGGAACATCAACTTCACCAACATCTGCTACACCGGATGCCGTTTCTGCGCGTTCGCGCAGCGCAAGGGCGACGCCGACGCGTTCACGCTGTCCACCGCCGAAGTCGCCGACCGTGCGTGGGAAGCGCACGTCGTCGGGGCCACCGAGGTGTGCATGCAGGGCGGCATCGACCCCGAACTGCCGGTGACGGGATACGCCGATCTGGTCCGTGCGGTCAAGGCGAAAGTGCCGTCGATGCACGTGCACGCGTTCTCGCCGATGGAGATCGTCAACGGGGCCTCCCGCGGCGGCCAGTCGATCCGCGAGTGGCTCACCGAGCTGCGGGCCGCCGGCCTGGACTCGATTCCGGGTACCGCCGCAGAGATTCTCGACGACGAGGTGCGGTGGGTGCTCACCAAGGGCAAGCTGCCCGCAGCCGAATGGATCGAAGTGATCACCACCGCGCACGAGGTGGGCCTGCGATCGAGCTCGACGATGATGTACGGGCACGTCGACAATCCGTCGCACTGGGTCGGGCATCTGAACGTGCTCAAGAAGATCCAGGACAAGACGGGCGGGTTTACCGAGTTCGTGCCGCTGCCGTTCGTGCACCAGTCGTCGCCGCTGTATCTGGCGGGTGCCTCGCGGCCCGGCCCGACCAATCGGGACAACCGCGCGGTGCATGCTCTGGCCAGGATCATGCTGCACGGCCGTATCGACAACATTCAGACGTCATGGGTGAAATTGGGAATCACGGGTACACAGGCGATGCTGAACGGGGGCGCGAACGATCTGGGCGGGACCCTGATGGAAGAGACGATCTCGCGGATGGCGGGTTCGCAGAACGGTTCGGAGAAGACCGTCGCGGAACTGCACGAGATCGCCGACGGCATCGGACGACCGGTTCGTCAGCGCACCACCACGTACGGCCCGGCACCGGCGGTGTCGGTCGCCGGCCTGATCTGACCTTCAGGTCTTTACCCGAAACGGAGTTTGCCCGACATGGACGACCGTCGAGTCGCCGCGGTACTGAGCAGTGCCGTCGCCATCATTCATCCCGTGCTCGACATCCTGGCTACGCGTGACCCGATCGGACTGAAGGGACGGACGTTCCGCGAGTCCTCCGCGGACGATTCGACCCTCGACAACGTCATCGACTTCCTGGCCAAGGCGTTCGACACCACCGACTTCCCGGGCACCGCCGGCTGGGAGAAGCTCGACAGCGATGCTCGTTCGCAGTGGTGGGTCAATCGCATCGGAGCTCTCAACACTGTCGCGGTGGCCTTCCCCGGCGTCTTCGGCATCCTGGTCAACCGTCTGCCGATCCAGGATCTGCTCGGGTTCGCCAACCAGGCGATGGTGCTCGTCGCCGTGGCTCGCGAATCCGGAGTGACCGACCGCGAGACGCATGTGGCGCTGCTCGGGTCGGTGCTGTGCAAGCGTGATCTGACGTCCTTGGCCGACAGTGCTCCTGCGAAGAAGGAAGAATCGCCGAAATCCGGACCGTTCGCACTGCTGCGCGGAATGTGGCAGATCGCCAACGTGCTGCGCGACGTGGCAGGCGAGTTGGAGAAGCGCCCGCATCCACGCGGGTTCTATCGGGTACTCGGAGCCATCCCGCTCGTCGGTGGCGTCGCCGGATATCTCGGTGAGCGGGGCGCGCTGTCGCGCGCTGCCAAGCAGGGACGCAAGTGGCTCGCCGCCCACAAGACGGCGTCGGCTTCGGTGACCCAGCCCGCGAAGCAGCTCCGGCGATAGCAGGCCGGAGCAGGTGAGGTCACCCTGGTCGGATTGTCCCAGGTTCGGACCGCGATACTAGGATGCTGAGGGCGCGAGAGCGCCCACGATCTATACAAGGAGGGGAGAGCAGCAGTGACCTACTCGATTGCAGAACCGTGCGTAGATGTACTGGACAAAGCGTGCATCGAAGAGTGCCCGGTGGATTGCATCTACGAGGGTAACCGAATGCTGTACATCCACCCCGACGAATGCGTCGACTGCGGAGCCTGCGAACCCGTGTGCCCCGTCGAGGCCATCTTCTACGAAGACGACGTGCCCGAGCAGTGGAGTGCATACGTCAGCGCCAACGTCGATTTCTTCGACGATCTCGGATCTCCCGGTGGCGCAGCGAAACTCGGCAAGACCGACTACGACCCGCCGTTCATCAAGGCTCTGCCTCCCATGGGCGAGAACTGACGCCTTGGCACGTAGAGCGGTGGCAGCGACGCTGCCCGACTTTCCGTGGGACTCGCTGACCGCTGCCAAGGAGAAGGCGTCGGCGCACCCGGACGGCATCGTGAATCTGTCCGTCGGCACGCCCGTCGACCCGGTCGCCGAGGTGATTCGGGTCGCGTTGAACTCGGTGGCCGACGAGCCCGGTTACCCGACGACCGTCGGTACCGCCGCGCTGCGGGAGGCCGCGGTGGCGTCGCTCGAACGTCGCTACTCGATCACCGGTATCTCGACCGACGCGGTGCTTCCGGCCATCGGCACCAAGGAAATGATCGCCTGGTTGCCGAGTCTGCTGGGTCTGGGTGCCGATGATCTTGTCGTCATCCCCGAATTGGCGTATCCCACATACGAAGTGGGTGCGCTGCTCGCCGGTGCACGAATTCTTCGTGCAGACGGACTGAATCGTCTCGGCCCCGAACGCGCCTCGCTGATCTTCGTCAACTCGCCGTCCAATCCGACCGGCAAGGTGCTCGGTATCGACCACCTTCGCAAGGTCGTGGATTGGGCACGAGAGCGCGACGCTATCGTCGTCTCCGACGAATGCTACCTGGGTCTGACCTGGGAAGCCGACGCCGTCTCGGTGCTCGACCCGCGCGTCTGCGACGGCGATCACACCAACCTCCTTGCTGTGCACTCACTTTCGAAGACGTCGAATCTGGCCAGCTACCGCGCCGGTTTCGTCACCGGCGACGCGGCCCTGATCGCCGAGTTGCTCGAGGTCCGCAAGCACGCAGGCATGATGGTGCCGCTGCCCATTCAGGCCGCCATGACCGCAGCTCTGGCCGACGACGAGCACGAGAACATCCAGCGAGAGCGATACCGCGCTCGCCGAACGGTACTGAAGGGGGCCGTCGAAGCAGCCGGCTTCCGCGTCGACCACTCGCAGGCCGGGTTGTACCTGTGGGCCACCCGCGACGAGCCGTGCCGCGACACCGTGGACTGGCTCGCCGAACGCGGCATCCTCGCCGCACCGGGAGAGTTCTACGGACCGAACGGTGGCAAACACGTCCGCATCGCACTGACCGCCACGGACGAGCGCATCGAGGCAGCGGCTACTCGCCTGCGCGGTTAGCCGAGCTTCCTGATACGCTGAGTGTTGTGGTGCCGCTCAGTGTCGTAGTGCGCTGAGTGTCCACTATTTCCCTCCGCTGACGGGATCCCGGTTCTCGAAGTGAATTGTGGACACTGAGCTTAGTTGGCTTCGGCCCCGCTGACGCCGCTGAAGCGTGTGAGCTCGAGGTGCGCTGAGTGTCCACTATTCGGCCCGATCGACGGGATCCGGGCTGTTGCGAATTGGGCCTTGTTGATTTTGCTGCGTGTTGTGCTGTAGCGGGTGGTGGTGGGCTGGGAGAATGTGGTGGTGGCCAAAGGGTATCGCCCGGTGGATCGGGATCAGCAG
>NZ_JABFAQ010000005.1:326537-384645 GCF_017168275.1 Rhodococcus sp. KRD175 | reverse complement strand
GACAACCCAGGCCATCCCACGCCCGAGCCGGCCCCCACATCGCATAGGTCCGCGCAAACACGCACCAGCCCCACACAAATACACCAGCCCCGCACCGAAAACACGGTGCGGGGCTGGAAGAGATTGTCCGACTAATCGATTGGAGTCGATCAGGCTCTCAGTCGTTGGCGTGCAACGCAGCGTTCAGCTCGACGCCGGTGCCCTTCCACGGCACAACCTCGACCGCACCCGAGAGCGAGTTACGACGGAACAGGAGGTTGGACTTGCCGCTCAGCGTCGCCGCCTTCACCACAGTTCCATCCGGTCCACTGACCTTCGTTCCGGCGGTGATGTACAGCCCCGCCTCGACGACGCAGTCGTCACCGAGTGAAATGCCGAGTCCGGAGTTGGCACCGAGCAGGCAGCTCTTGCCGACGGAGATGACGTTCTTGCCGCCACCGGACAGCGTGCCCATGATCGACGCACCGCCGCCCACGTCGGAACCGTCACCCACCACGACGCCCGCGGAGATGCGTCCCTCGACCATCGAGTTACCGAGCGTGCCTGCATTGAAGTTGACGAAGCCCTCGTGCATGACCGTCGTTCCACTGGCCAGATGAGCACCGAGGCGCACACGGTCGGCGTCGGCGATGCGGACGCCGGTGGGAACGACGTAATCGACCAGACGTGGGAACTTGTCCACGCCGTACACCGTCACCTGGCCGCGGGCACGTAGCTTCGCACGCACAGTCTCGAAGCCCTCGACCGCTGCGGGTCCGAAGTTGGTCCAGACGACGTTGGCGAGCAGTCCGAACAGTCCGTCGAGATTCTGACCGTGCGGCTCGACCAGGCGATGCGACAACAGATGCAGTCGTAGGTACGCGTCGTGGGCGTCGATCGGAGCATCGTCCAGAGATGCGATGTTGGTGCGCACTGCGACGACCTCGACGCCGCGCGCCTCGTCCGCACCGACCAGCGCGGCCAGCTCCGCGGGGATGTCCGATCCTTCGAGTCGAGTCGTGCCGGCCTCGAGTCCCGACCCGAACTCCGGGCTCGGAAACCAGGTGTCGAGAACTACGCCCGACGTCGTGATGTTGGCAATACCTACTGCTGTTGCTCCCTGTGCACTCACGGCTCGAAGAATACGCGGTGGTGCGTCGTGCGTGGTTCGGTGACTGGGTGCCGCAGGTTCCCAGGTGATTTCCGGGCACACCGACCGGCGGTAGTCGCCGGTTCGGTCACGACGGCGGTTCGTTATCCGTTCGACTGACGAGCGTGACCACATCGGGATTCGCGGAGACCGGCCCGGGGCCGGTGGGCTGACAGAGTGACGACAATGACCACCCGCAGGATTTCGCTCGGAAGAGGAGCAGTGTCGATGATGGCCGACGGGATGTCGTTCACCGGGTTGGTGGCAACCTTCGCTTCGACCATCATTCTTGGAGTCGCTTTCGGCTTGGCTGTCGCCGAGGCGTGGTAAAAATGCCCATCGGCTGACAGGGGGTCGCCGTAGGCGGGGGATTCCATGAGTTCGAGCAGGTCAATAGCTATGCGTTCGATAATTTCGGTGGTCGCTGCTTCACTCCTGGCGGTGACCGGCGTAGTTGCCGGTTCCGGCACCGCCACTGCCGCACCCAACTGCGCCGGAGTCGGCGGGAAGTCGGCAGAGGTCGCGAAAATTCCGGGGGCTGCGCTGGAGGGCCTTGCCGTCGATGGGTCGGGCCGCGCGTATGTCACCGATATTGTCTCGGGCCGGGTGTACCGCATCGACGCACCTGGACAGCCTGCGTATCCCATTGCGAAGGTGCCCAGCGGCGGCGGCGGAGCTCTGGCGTGGATGCCCGACGGGACGCTCCTGGTCGGCTACGGTGCCGATCCCCGTGTATTCGTCGGAGACGTCGTCAAGGCCGCCGGCATCGTTCGACTCGACACCGACACACTTGCCGTCACTCCCTTTGCGAAGGGACTCAGTGCTGCCAATGGACTCGCCGTTGCTGCGGACGGAACCGTCTACGCCACCAACGACTTCGGTGCGCTCATCGGCCGCATCAGCCCCGACGGTTCTGTCGACCCGAGCTGGGCGCGCTTGCCGAGCGCCAACGGCGCGGTGCTCGATGCCGCTGGGAAATATCTCTACGTCTCTCGGACGTTCGTGAACGCGGGCGTCAGTCGAATCCCGATTGCGAATCCGTCGGCACCGGAAGACCTGCTCGATCTGAAGGGGCTCGATTCGTTGGCTGCCCCGGACGGTCTCACTCTCGACGCCGCCGGCCGTCCAGTGGTGCCGCTCAATGCAGGCGGTTCCGTCGTCCGCATCGATGCACCGGGGGTCACCTGCGTGATCGGTACCGGTACTCGGTTGACCAGTGTCGTCTCCTACGGTCGCTCCGAGCAGGGCTTTTCGAGCGGAAGATTGTTCGGCGCAGGCTTCGACGGCGTGGTCCGCGAGATTCCGGGGGCCAAAGCCTAGGGTTGTCGCCGTGACGCTCGATTTGCATGCCGACCCGATAGACCTCACCGCAGCGCTGGTGGACATCCCCAGCGTCAGTGAGGACGAGGCGCGTATCGCCGACGAGGTGGAGCAAGCACTCCGCGAGCAGACCACTGGCTTCGAGATCATTCGCAGCGGCAACGCCGTCCTGGCGAGAACCAACCGCGGGCTGGGTTCACGGGTGATGCTCGCCGGTCATCTCGACACCGTGCCGATTGCCGACAACGTCCCGTCGAGGCGCGAGCACGAGAGCGCCGAGGGAGACATCCTGCACGGCTGCGGGACCGTCGACATGAAGTCGGGCGATGCGGTGTTTCTTCACCTCGCCGCAACGATCGACAACCCGGCACACGACCTGACTCTGGTGTTCTACGACTGCGAGGAGATTGCTGCCTCACGCAACGGTCTCGGTCGCATCGAGCGTGAGCTACCCGAATGGCTGAACGCCGATGTCGCGATTCTGGGCGAACCGTCCGGAGGGTTCATCGAAGCCGGTTGCCAAGGGACACTGCGTGTTCGGCTGACGGCGTCGGGAACCCGAGCGCACAGTGCCCGGTCCTGGCTGGGCGACAACGCTATTCACAAGTTCGGCGCGGTGCTCAATCGCCTGGCGGCCTACCACGCTCGCAGTGTCGATATCGATGGATGTGTGTATCGCGAAGGGCTGCAAGCTGTTCGGATCGCCGGCGGGGTGGCGGGCAACGTCGTCCCCGATGCCGCCGAGCTCGACGTCAATTTCCGCTTCGCGCCGGACCGCAGCGTCGACGAGGCCGTCGAGCATGTTCGTGAGGTGGTCGACGGACTCGATCTCGGGTTCGAGGTGACCGACTCGTCACCGGGTGCGCTGCCCGGGCTGAACCAGCCCGCTGCCGCTGCCCTCATCGAGGCAGCGGGAGGACAGTTCCGGGCCAAGTACGGCTGGACCGACGTCTCCCGGTTCTCCGCCCTCGGCATACCCGCGGTCAACTACGGACCGGGCGATCCCAACCTCGCCCACAAGCGCGACGAGCGCGTCCCGGTCGAACAGATCACCCACGTCACACAGGTTCTACGGAGCTACCTCTCCGCCGGATAGCCTGAACGCCATGAACAGCGTCGAGGGTCCCAGTGGTTTCGAACAGATCGGCAGCGAAAAGCCTGCCAAACACAAGGGATCCGTCGTACTTCGCCGCGGTCGAAACACCGAGACGTCCACGTCGGACCAACGATTGCTCGACGAACGCGGATCCGGCAATTGGATCCACTCGGACACCTGGCGCGTGCTGCGCATTCAGAGCGAATTCGTCGAAGGCTTCGGTGCTCTGGCCGAGGTGCCGCGAGCGGTGACGGTGTTCGGTTCGGCGCGCACACCCGTCGACCATCCCGAATACGAGCGGGCGCGTGAACTCGGAGCTGCTCTGGCACGCGAAGGCTTCGCCGTGATCACCGGCGGCGGTCCCGGTGTGATGGAGGGCGCGAACCGCGGCGCGAGCGAGGCCGACGGGTACTCCATCGGACTGGGCATCGAGCTGCCGTTCGAGCAGGGCCTCAACGACTGGGTCGATCTCGGTGTCAATTTTCGATACTTCTTCGTACGCAAGACCATGTTCGTCAAGTACTCCCAAGCGTTCGTGTGCCTGCCCGGAGGCTTCGGTACTCTCGACGAACTCTTCGAGGCGCTCACACTCGTGCAGACCGCGAAGGTCACACGATTCCCGATCGTGTTGCTGGGCAAGGACTTCTGGTCGGGATTGCTCGACTGGATCAAGACCACTCTCGTGAAAGAAGGCAAGGTGTCCGAGAAGGACCTCGACCTCATCCATTGCACCGACAGCGTCGACGAGGCCGTCCGCATCGTCCGGGAGGCCCAGCAGTGAGCGTGCAGCCGGTCGGCGTTTCGGGGATCAGCGTGTGTGTCTACTGCGCATCGGGACCGGTCGACGCGTCGTTCATCGATCTGGCGCGTGAGGTCGGTACCGAGATCGGTCGACGTGGTTGGCAGCTGGTATCGGGCGGCGGCAACGTCTCGATGATGGGCGCGGTGGCCGCGGCGACACGCGCAGCCGGAGGCAACACCGTCGGTGTCATCCCGAAAGCGCTCGTGCACCGCGAGGTCGCCGACGTCGATGCCGACGAGTTGATCGTCACCGACACGATGCGTGAGCGGAAGAAGATCATGGAGGACCGAGCCGACGCGTTCATCACGTTGCCCGGCGGCATCGGAACGCTCGAAGAACTCTTCGAGACGTGGACGGCCGGCTATCTGGGCATGCACAGCAAGCCGATGGTGATGCTCGATCCGTTCGGGCACTTCGACGGCCTGATGCAGTGGATCGACGGTCTGAGATCCACCGGGTTCGTGCAGCAACGAGCCCTCGACGCGCTCGTGCGCACCACTTCTGTCGACGAGGCCCTGGACGTGTGCGGCGCGTTGTGAAAGTTCACTAACCGAGCCCGCCTGACGAAGTGCTGGAAGTTGTTACTCTCTAGTAGGGTTAGTTATCTCACATCGTCTCAAAGGGGAGCTCATGGCTGTCGATGCCCGTCAGAAAATCGGAGTGACCGACCTCGCGGTCGCGTTGCCGAAAATGGTGACGGAGGTGCCGAGCCTGCTCAAGGGGCTGGCGGGCTTCACCCGCAAGCCCGACCACAAGGTCTCCATCGGACTGATTTTCCAGGACGCGGCAGCCAAGAACAGCACTCGACCGTTCGTCCGTTTCGAGGGTGAGTCGATCTCCTACAAGGACGCGAACGCGCTGGTCAATCAGTACGCCGCAGTGTTCACCGACCGGGGTGTCGTACGCGGCGACGTCGTCGGTGTGCTGAGCAAGAACCGCCCCGAGGCGCTGTTCGCGGCGCTGGCTGCCGTGAAGCTCGGTGCCACCGCAGGCATGCTCAACTACAACCAGCGCGGCGACGTGCTCGAGCACAGCCTCGGAATTCTCGAAGCGAAGGTGCTGGTCCTCGACGAGAACGCGCAGGAAGCGCTGGATTCTCTGGACAGCGAGCCCAAGGTCGGGTCGGTGTTGCCGCTGAAGGAGCTCGGCGAGCTGGCCGCGAAGGCGTCGACGGCCAACCCGTCGGTCACCGCGGAGATCCAGGCCAAGGAGAAGGCGTTCTACATCTTCACCTCGGGAACGACGGGCATGCCCAAGGCCAGCCTGATGAGCCACTTCCGTTGGCTCAAGTCGATGTCGGGCCTGGGCAACATGGGCGTGCGACTGCGCGGCGACGACGTCATCTACTGCTGCCTTCCGCTTTATCACAACAACGCGCTGACGGTGACGCTGTCCTCGGTGCTCGCCGGCGGCGCGACGATGGCCATCGGTAAGCAGTTCTCGGTGAGCAACTTCTGGGAAGACATTCGCGTCAACAAGGCCACGGCGTTCACCTACATCGGTGAGCTCTGCCGGTACCTGCTCACGCAGCCGAAGAAGGATTCCGACCGGGACAACTCGGTCAAGCTGATCGTCGGCAACGGACTGCGACCGGAGATCTGGGAGGAGTTCACCGAGCGTTTCGGTATCTCCCGCGTCGCGGAGTTCTACGGTGCCAGCGAATGCAACATCGCCTTCATCAACGCACTGAACATGAAGAAGACTGCCGGAATCTGCCCGTTGCCGTATGCCGTGGTGCAGTACGACGAAGAGTCGGGCAAGGCCAAGCGCGGCCACGACGGCAAGCTCCGCAAGGTCGGCAACGGTGAAGTGGGCCTGCTGCTGTCCAAGATCACCGACCGGGCTCCGTTCGACGGGTATTCCGACGACAAGGCCACCGAGAAGAAGATGGTGCGCGACGGGTTCAAGGACGGTGACGCGTGGTTCGACACCGGCGACCTCGTTCGCAAGCAGGGCTGGATGCACGTCGCCTTCGTCGACCGGCTCGGAGACACGTTCCGGTGGAAGGGCGAGAACGTCGCCACGACCCAGGTCGAGGGTGCACTCGGTAGCCACCCGGCAGTGGACGGGGCCGTCGTCTACGGCGTCGATATCGAGGGTGCCGACGGCAAGGCCGGTATGGCTGCGGTGACACTGCGCGACGGTGAGTCCTTCGACGGTAAGTCGTTCGCCGAGCACCTCTACGGCAAGCTGCCGACCTACGCGGTGCCGCTGTTCGTACGCATCGTCGACAGCCTCGAGCAAACCTCGACGTTCAAGAGCCAGAAGGTCGCTCTACGCAAGCTGGGGTTCCAGGAAGACGGTGACAGCGAACTCCACGTGCTGCGCGGCAAGTCCGGTGGCTACGAGAAGTTCTACGACGGCTACGTCGACGAGGTTGCCGCCGGCAAGGCCCCTATGGGGTAACCAGCAAGCTCGAGGCGAGGGTGGCCTCGAGCCATCGTGCGTAGCGGTCGGTCGTCCAGCCCGACCGCTCGCACAACATTCGGTGCATTTCGGGGCTGGTCAGGGCCCAGATGGTGGTTCCTGCCGTTTCGAGGTCAACGGCCAGATCTCCACGTGCCCCGATCCACTCGGCGATCTGCATCATCGCCGATCTGCGTTGTCGGTCCTGGATATCGCGTCGTAGTGCTGCGATGTCCTCGTCGACGGCAGCCGCGCTGAGCAAGATGTCGTCGACCGCTCTGATTCGCGCGACCTGTTCGGCGATTCCTGACGCGAACATGCGGAGCTGCGTGCGTTGATCGAGTTCGTCGCGCACGGCCGATGCTGATGAGCGCTGCATGATCGGCGTCGGGTCGGTGTCTCCGCCGATGTCCAGATCCACCATTTCTCTGAGCAGCGTGCGCTTGTTCTTGAAGACGTGGAAGACGGTGTCCGCCGAGACACCTGCCGCGGCGGCGATCGACGGGACCGAGGTTGTGCCGTATCCGTGGGCGAGGAAGAGTCCGCGCGCGGCCTCGATGATGCGGAGTCGGGTGCCTTCGGCCTGCTGTTGCCGCACGGCGGAGTTGTAGGTCCTCTTGACGTTTTCGGTCATCGGGTCGAGTATATGCATATTGATCCGAGTGCCACTTGAACGAATTGGGGCGTCATGGATATCCAACAGGCGAAAGATCGAGTGGGACGGGTCTTCGAGGACGGATTCGGGCGGGGTGATCTCTCGACGGTGGATGCAGCACTCGCGCCGAGCGCTGTCGACCGGCACGCTTTCGGACAGGACGAACCGGATATGGCGGCACACCTCAAAGGCGCGATCGCGATGTTCCGTTCTGCGATGCCGGACCTGCGCGTGACGATCGGTGATCTCTTCGGGGAAGGAGACCGCATCGCCGCGCGGGTCGAGATGGAGGGAACCCACACGGGCTCGCCTCTGTTCGGCGTGCCATCCTCGGGGCTGCCCGTTGCGCTCGAACAGTTCCACGTCATCGAGCTCGACGCCGACGGACGTGGTGCCCGGCACTGGGCGAATGTGGGTGCCGACACCATCGCGCTCGGGCACCTCCGCCGAAATGCCACTATGGATGAATGAGCACTCTGTGCGGTAAGCCGGTCGCCGACGATCGAGCTCTGGTCATGGCGATCGTCAATCGCACCCCCGACTCGTTCTACGACGGGGGCGCGAATTTCTCCGACGATGCAGCGATGGCGTCCGTGCACAGGGCTGTTGCCGAGGGTGCCGACATGGTCGATATCGGCGGCGTCAAAGCAGGCCCCGGTGATCTCGTCGACGCGGCGGAGGAGATCCGCCGCGTCGTGCCGTTCGTCGAAGCGATCCGGGGTGCGTATCCGGATCTGCTGATCAGTGTCGATACCTGGCGTAGCGAGGTTGCTCGCCTGGCCTGCGGTGTGGGAGCCGATCTGATCAACGACACCTGGGCCGGAGCCGATCCCGAGTTGGTGCGCGTCGCCGCTGCCGAGGGAGTCGGGATCGTCTGCTCGCACACCGGCGGTGCCGTTCCGCGGACCCGTCCGCACCGGGTTCGGTACACCGACGTCGTGGCCGATGTGGTCGCGGAAGTCACCGCAGCTGCCGACAATGCCGTCGCGGAGGGGGTGAAGAAAGATTCGATTCTGATCGATCCGACCCACGATTTCGGGAAAAACACCTATCACGGGCTCGAGTTGTTGCGTCGCGTGGACGTTCTTGTAAACACCGGGTGGCCTGTGCTCATGGCGCTGAGCAACAAGGACTTCGTAGGCGAGACTCTAGGGGTAGAGCTCGCCGACCGGTTGGAGGGAACATTGGCAGCGACAGCATTGGCCGCAGCAGGCGGAGCCCGGATGTTCCGGGTGCACGAGGTTGCGTCGACCAGAAGAGTCGTCGACATGGTGGCAGCGATCCAGGGACGACGAACCCCGGCGCGGACGGTCAGGGGGCTGGCATGACACTGGCCGATCGAACGGACGTGACCCGAATGTGGTCCGAGACCAACAGCTGGGACACCCCCGAATGGACCATCGCCGAGCTCGAGGCCGCCAAGGCGGGCCGCACGGTGTCCGTGGTGCTTCCGGCGCTGAACGAGGAACAGACGGTGGCTGCCGTCATCGACACCATCCACCCGTTGCTCGGTGGCCTCGTCGACGAACTGATCGTGCTCGACTCGGGCTCGACCGACGAGACGGCAGTGCGCGCGAAAGCGGCCGGTGCCCGTGTCATCAGTCGAGAGGAGGCAGTACCGGGGCTCGATCCGGTACCGGGCAAGGGCGAGGTGCTGTGGCGATCGGTCGCGGCGTCGACGGGTGATCTCATCGCCTTCGTCGATTCCGATCTGATCAATCCCGACCCCGCGTTCGTGCCGAAACTGCTGGGACCACTGCTGATGGGCGACGGCATTCATCTCGTCAAGGGTTACTACCGACGTCCACTTCGCGTCAGTGGCACCGAGGACGCCAACGGCGGTGGACGCGTCACCGAGTTGGTGGCTCGACCCTTGCTCGCGGCGCTGCGCCCGGAGTTGACCGGCGTGATTCAGCCGCTGGGCGGGGAGTACGCGGGCACTCGTGAGTTGTTGTCGGCGGTGCCCTTCGCGCCCGGTTACGGGGTGGAGATCGGCCTGCTTCTCGACACGTACGACCGGCTCGGTCTGCAGGCCATCGGACAGGTGAACCTGGGAGTGCGAAAGCATCGCAATCGGCCGCTGGTCGAACTCGGGGCGATGAGTCGGCAGATCGTCGGAACGATGCTCAACCGGTGCGGCATGGTCGATTCCGGTGCCGGACTGATGCAGTTCCGCGTGGCAGGGGATTCGTTCGAGCCGTTCTCGACCGAAGTGTCGTTGGCCGATCGACCGGCGATGAACTCGCTGATCTGACCGACCACCAGGTGCGTCCGGCCGACGTGTCGGACAGCCGTGACAAGATCGTGGCATGTTGACGCTGTTGATCTACATCATCGTCATTGCAGTCGTCGCTGCGGCGTTGTTCTTCATCGCCGCAGCGGTGTTCGGTCGCGGTGAAGAGCTGGGGCCGTTGCCCGAGGGAACCACCGCAACAGTGCTGCCGGCCGAAGGAGTCACTGGTGCCGATGTGCGCGCGTTGAAGTTCCAGCAGACGTTGCGGGGTTACAAGCCCAGCGAAGTCGACTGGGCTCTCGAGCGCCTGGGCGGCGAGATAGACATGCTGCGGTCACGGCTGTCCGCGGCGCAGGAGTCAGGTTCTCGATCCCCGCTGTCGGGGCAGCCCGGCAGTGCGGGCTTCACGGATAGTTCTGGCCTCACCGACAGTGCCGGCCTCACGGATAGTTCGGGCGTCACAGGCACGGTCGAGTCGGACGAACGGTGAGCGCAGTCGCGGGGCCGGACGGCAAGCTGCGCTGCCCGTGGGGTGCCACCGACGACGAGCTGTATCGCACCTATCACGACACGGAGTGGGGGCAGCCGCTGCACGGCCGCAATGAGCTCTACGAGCGCCTGTGTCTGGAAGCGTTTCAGTCGGGCCTGGCGTGGATCACGATCCTGCGCAAGCGGGAAAGCTTCCGCACTGCTTTCGCCGGATTCGATCCCGACGCAGTGGCCCGCTTCGACGACGCCGATGTGGAGCGATTGATGAGCGACGCGTCGATCGTGCGGAATCGGCTCAAGATCGAGGCGGCGGTGAGCAACGCTCGCGCGATCGTCGACCTCGACGACACCGATCTCGACACTCTGCTGTGGTCTTTCGCGCCGGAGCCCAGGTCACAGCGGCTCACGGAGTTCACCGACGTGCCCGCGTCGACACCCGAATCGACGGCGTTGGCCAAAGAGCTCAAACGCCGCGGGCTACGGTTCGTCGGTCCGACTACCGCCTACGCATTGATGCAGGCCACCGGAATGGTCGACGATCACCTGTCGAGGTGTTGGGTGCAGGTCACGAATACCGACTCAGGTTCCCCCCATCGACGGCGATAGGGAAGAATGGCACAGGACACTCCGTCGCCCCGCGACGAATTTATCTTTTAGGCCGAGGCGCCGAGCAGGTGGGCGCAGATCTGGAGGGAGCAGAGGATGGCGGCGATGAAGCCCCGGACCGGGGACGGTCCCCTCGAAGCAACCAAAGAGGGACGAGGAATCGTCATGCGTGTCCCGCTCGAGGGGGGCGGCCGTTTGGTCGTCGAATTGACCCCCGACGAGGCCGCGGCACTCGGTGACGAACTGAAGGGCGTCACCGGCTGATCGCCACGTCGATCGATCATCGCTCAGCCCCGCTCGCCGCACCGGCCAGCGGGGCTTTGTGTTGTCATCAGCGGTGTTGTGATCGGCAGGTCGTTTCCGGGGGAGTGCCGGAGAATCTGTCTCGATGTGAAAGAGGTGCTCGATGCTGACCGACGTCGTCGATCTGCTGGTCTGCCCACAGTGCCGCGTCCGTGAGGTCGAGTCGGGCCTGGGTCTCGGTGAGACCGATCGAAGTCTGTGGTGCGATCGTGGTCATTCGTTCGACGTGGCTCGGCAGGGGTACGTCAGCCTGTTGACAGGCGACGGCGGCAAGTTCGCCGGTGATTCGGCCGAGATGGTCACAGCCCGTGAGAAGTTCCTCGGTGGCGGTCATTTCGAGCCCATCGCGGCGGCGGTGTCGGCGGCTGTTCCGCCCGAGTCGGACGTGGTCCTCGATGTCGGGGTCGGCACCGGGTATTACCTCGCAGGTGTCCTGGACGCGCGTCCGGCCGCGCTGGGGGTCGGGGTGGACGTGTCCAAGTTCGCGGCGCGCCGAGCCGCGCGGTCGCATCCGCGGCTCGGGTGCGTCGTCGCGGACATCTGGAGCGGGCTACCGATTCGGGCGGGTGCCGTGTCTGCGGTGACGTGTGTGTTCTCGCCGCGCAACGCCGGTGAACTGCATCGAGTTCTCGGCGACGACGGCACGTTGGTGGTCGTCACGCCGACGTCGCGGCATCAGCGAGAACTGCGCGGGCCGCTGGGGCTGATCGGCGTCGAAGAGGACAAGACCCGTCGGCTCGGTGAGTCGTTGTCGGGTCTCTTCGAGTCGGTGGCCGAGACCCCGCTCGAGTACTCGATGATGCTCTCGCACAACGACATCGAGGAACTCATCGGTATGGGGCCGTCGATTCGGCACGGTGACCCCCACGCGCGGTCCGCGGCGTTGAAGGATTTGCCCGACACCGTCCCGGTCACCGCGTCGGTGACGGTGTCGACCTACCGAAAGATCTCTCAGCCCCGACGCGCCAGCGCGTCGTTGTAGACGGCGAGGGTCTGTTTCGCGATCGACGCCCACGAGAATTCGGCAACGGCCCGCTCGCGGCCGGCCTTCCCCATCGCCGTCGCCAGTGCGGGGTCGAGAGCGACCTCGTTGACGGTGTCGGCGAGGGTTCGCTCGAAGACGTCGGGCTCGTACGAGTTGTAGTGCACCAGCCGTCCGGTGCGGCCGTCGTCGACGACCTCGGGGATGCCGCCGACGTCCGACGCCACGACCGCGGTTTCGCAGGCCATTGCCTCCAGGTTGACGATGCCGAGTGGCTCGTACACCGATGGGCAGACGAATACCGCTGCGGCAGAGAGGATCTGGCGAATCTTGTCGGTGGGGAGCATGTCCTTGACCCAGAAGACCCCGCTGCGTTGCTCGGCCAATAACGCCACTGCGCGTTCGGTTTCTGCGGCGATCTCCGGAGTGTCGGGCGCGCCTGCGCACAGGACGAGCTGAATCGACGGATCGAAATGGTGTGCCGCGGCGATGAGGTGACCCACGCCCTTCTGCCGAGTGATGCGGCCGACGAACGCGACGATCGGCTTGTTGGGATCCACCCCGATCTCGTCGAGAGTCGACGTGCCGTGATCTGCGTACCACCGCTCGGTATCGATCCCGTTGCGCACCACGTGGACTCGACTCGGGTCGAGGCGCGGATAAGCGTCGAGCACGTCCTTGGCCATGCCCTCGCTGACGGCGATGACGGCGTCGGCGTATTCCACCGCGTTCTTCTCCGACCACGACGAGATGCGGTAACCGCCGCCCAGCTGTTCGGCCTTCCACGGCCGCCGGGGCTCGAGCGAGTGCGCGGTGAGGATGTGCGGAACGCCGTACAGCTCGGCGGCGAGGTGACCGGCGAGGCCGGTGTACCAGGTGTGCGAATGCACCACGTCCGCTCCCGCTGCCGCGTTGGCCATCCGCAGTTCCGCCGACAACGTCGTCAGTGCTGCGTTGGCTCCGGCGAGTGCAGGATCGGGATCGTGCACCTGTGCGGTGTCGCGCGGAGCTCCCATGCAGTGGATGTCCACCTCGCACAGCGACTTCAGCTGCGCAGTCAACTCCGTGACATGAACTCCTGCGCCACCGTAGATCTCCGGCGGGTATTCCTTGGTCATCATCGCTACTCGCACGTGAACGAACCTACATTCCCCGACAGTTGTGCGTGTACTGGTAGCAAGGTTCTCTCGGTGCGGATAGGTTGGGTGGGTGAGGACACAACCGCACGTACTAGGGATTGTGCTTGCCGGCGGAGAGGGTAAGCGCCTTTACCCGATGACCGCGGACCGAGCCAAGCCAGCCGTTCCCTTCGGGGGCGCCTACCGACTCATCGACTTCGTGCTGAGCAATCTCGTGAACGCCGGTTACCTCCGGCTCTGCGTGCTGACTCAGTACAAGTCCCATTCCCTGGACCGCCACATCTCGCAGACGTGGCGACTGTCCGGTTTCGCCGGGGAGTACATCACTCCGGTCCCGGCACAGCAGCGTCTCGGCCCCCGGTGGTACACCGGCAGCGCCGACGCCATCTTCCAGTCGCTGAACCTGGTGTACGACGAGGACCCCGAGTACATCGTGGTCTTCGGTGCCGACCACGTGTACCGAATGGATCCGGAGCAGATGGTGCAGCAGCACATCGACTCCGGCGCGGGCGTCACCGTCGCGGGTATCCGGGTTCCGCGCAGCGAGGCATTCGCGTTCGGCTGCATCGACTCGGACGAGAACGGCAAGATCACCCAGTTCCTGGAGAAGCCGGCGCAGCCGCCCGGGACTCCCGACGACCCGGACGTCACATACGCCTCGATGGGCAACTACGTGTTCACCACCAAGGTGCTCGTCGATGCCATCAAGGCGGACTCCGAGAACTCCGACTCCGACCACGACATGGGCGGCGACATCATCCCGGCGCTCGTCGAAGCAGGCGTGGCCTCGGTCTACGACTTCAACGACAACGTCGTTCCCGGTGCCACCGAACGCGATCGCGGCTACTGGCGAGACGTCGGCACCATCGACGCCTTCTACGACGCCCACATGGACCTCGTGTCGGTGCATCCCATCTTCAATCTCTACAACCGCCGCTGGCCCATCCGCGGATCGGCCGAGAATCTGCCGCCCGCCAAGTTCGTCCAGGGCGGCCTCGCTCAGGAATCCGTCGTCGGTGCCGGCTGCATTCTCAGCGCCGCGACCGTCCGTAACTCGGTACTGAGCTCGAACGTCATGATCGACAGCGGCGCAACCGTCGAAGGCAGCGTCCTGATGCCCGGTGTCCGGATCGGCAAGGGTGCCGTCGTTCGGCACGCGATCCTGGACAAGAACGTGGTCGTAGGTGACGGCGAAATCGTCGGAGTCGATCTCGAACGCGATCGCGAACGCTTCAACGTCAGCGCCGGGGGAGTCGTCTCCGTCGGTAAGGGCGTCTGGATTTAGAGCAGAGCCTGCGGCATGTGAGTGGAAATGCGTAGCCTGCTACGAATTTCCACTCACATGGTCACGCCCGCGACGCGCAGATCAACCCGTCGCCCAGAGGGAGCAGCACCGTCGTCAGGCGCTCGTCCTCGGCGATGGCACGCGCGGCCGATCGAACGGCCACCGCAGTCGCGTCGCGCTGAGTCGGGTCGGCAACCCGGCCACCCAGCAATGCGTTGTGCAGCACCAGAACTCCGCCGGGGCGTAGCAACCGCACACTCTCGGCGACGAAGTGCGGATGGTCCGCGGGGCTGGCGTCGATGAACACCAGATCGTAGGTGTCATCGGCCAATCGGGGGAGCACGTCCAACGCCCAGCCGTTGATCAGCCGAGTGCGGGACGGCGCGATTCCCCCTGCCCGGAATGCTTCTCGCGCTGCCCGCTGGTGTTCGGGCTCGGTGTCGATGGTGGTCAGCACACCGTCCGCTCGCATCCCGTCGAGCAACCACAGCCCGCTGATTCCCGCGCCCGTTCCGATTTCGACGACCGTCTTCGCGCCGAGCATCTGAGTGAAGATGCTCAGGATGGCACCGACGGACGGCGGCACCGGAGCCGCACCGAGGTCGACGGCTCGCTCTCTGGCTGCGATCAGAACCTCGTCCTCCTGAGCGGAGTCTTCGGCATAAGCGAGCATCTTCTCGGCGTTGGTCGGCACGTCCCGAGGTTATCGTGCCCGGGGCTCGATCTCACGCTCACATTCTCAGGTGGGCCTCAGGTGATTCATACCGGACCCACACGCGGGTCGGTCAGGCTATGGAGGAATCGCAGGTCCGTCTCGATTGCGAAGTGTGAGCTGGAACATCCGAGGGTAGTCGTCGGTTGCATCAGAAGGACGTACGCAGTCCTGAGCAGGAGGATCCAACTATTTACAAGATCAACGGCGATCGCGACATCGCTCGTCTACCCGAGTCCGTGCCCACCCCCGACGACCTCAGCGGCACCGCAGTGTTCGATGCGACCGGCGAGAACTCCACCATGCCGTCCTGGGACGAGCTCGTTCGCGAACACGGCGACCGCGTCTACCGACTCGCGTACCGCCTCTCCGGCAATGCCCAGGACGCCGAGGACCTGACTCAGGACACCTTCATCCGCGTGTTCCGCTCCCTGTCGAACTACCAGCCGGGAACGTTCGAGGGTTGGCTGCACCGCATCACGACCAACCTGTTCCTCGACATGGTTCGTCGCCGCAGCCGTATCCGCATGGAAGCACTGCCCGAGGACTACGACCGCGTTCCGTCGGACCGGCCCAACCCCGAGCAGATCTACCACGACGCTCGCCTCGACCCGGATCTGCAGTCTGCGCTCGATTCGCTGGCACCCGAGTTTCGCGCCGCAATCGTGTTGTGCGACATCGAAGGACTGTCGTACGAAGAGATCGGTGCGACACTGGGCGTCAAGCTCGGAACGGTTCGTAGTCGCATTCACCGTGGCCGTCACGCGCTACGGGAGTACCTTCGAGTGCACGGGAAGGTCGACTCGGGTCACGCAAGTGTCCACTAGCTACGAGGAGGGTTGGATGACGCAGGCACGCAAGCCTCGGCAATTCAGCTCCACCGAACATCTGGCCAGTGAAGCCGTCGCAGCCTACGTCGATGGTGAACTACGAATGCCCGCTCACCTCCGCGCCGCTCACCACCTCTCCGAATGCCCGGAATGCTCGGCCGAGGTCGAGGCGCAGCAGCAGGCTCGTCGTGCGCTCCGCGGAGCAGGCGAGATGTCGATGCCACATTCGCTCCTCGGTTTGCTGAGCCAGATTCCGTCCTGTGCAGGCGAAGACGGGCCCGCTCGATCCAAGCGGTCGTTCATGGCGTCCGTCGAGGCCGTGCGCCGTCGTCGACGCTGACCGCCGCGTTTTCTGCCCGACGAGTCCTCACCTGCATCGAGCTGCCCCGACCGCTCGAGTGATACTGAACTCTCACACCGACGTATGCGAGGGGTAACCGGACGCGTGACATCGAATTCGACCAGCACCGAGACCACAGGCACAGCAGACGAGGGTCCACGGTTGCCGCCGCGTCCGGTCCATCGACCCACCGTCGATCCGGTGTCGGCCTCGGTATTCGGACGTCCCGATGACGTCGGCGGTTCGTTCTCCCCACGTCGCCCCGACGAACAACTGCCTTCCCGGCTGTCGGTCCGGCCGCCGGACCCCGTCTTGGCCGAGGCCTTCGGACGTCCCGACGACGCCACCGAGTCATTACAGCGCGACCCCGACGCCGCCGACGAGTCCGACGCCGGCCCCCAGGTTCCGGCTGATCCGTGGCGTGATCCCGCGTCCCGAGTGTCGCTGGGCGGCGCGGCCCTCGACACCCCACCACCTCCTGTACTCCCTCCTGGAACCAAGCTCGGCGTGCGCGACGTCTTGTTCGGGCGATCGGTATCCGTGCGGGCGCTCGTCGTACTCGGTGTCCTTGCCCTCGTCATCGGCTTGGTCGGTGGACTGTTCGGCCGCCTGACCGCCGAAGTGACCGGCGCACTGACCAGCCAGAAAGTGACACTGACCCAGTCCAGTGGCGACGACGTCCCACGCGGCCAGATCAGCAAGGTGGCCGACGCGGTCCTGCCGTCGGTCGTCTCCATTCAGGTGACCCTCGGCGAGACCGGAGGCACCGGCTCGGGCGTCGTGATCGACGCCGACGAGGGCTACATCGTCACGAACAACCACGTGATCTCGCTCGCCGCATCCGACGAGGACAAGTCGACCCTCGAAGTCACCTTCTCCGACGGCACCAAAGTGCCCGGACGCATCGTCGGCCGCGACACCAAGACCGACCTCGCCGTACTCAAGACCGACGTCGGCAACCTCACCGAGGCTCAGCTCGGACGCTCCGACGACGTCCGCGTCGGCCAGGACGTCATCGCCGTCGGGTCACCGCTCGGTCTGAACAAGACGGTTACCTCGGGCATCGTCAGTGCTCTCGACCGCCCCGTCGCGCTGTCGGGGGAGGGCACCGACACCAACGCCGTCATCGACGCGGTTCAGACCGACGCAGCCATCAACCCGGGTAACTCCGGTGGCCCCCTCATCGACTTCGAAGGTCGCGTCATCGGCATCAACTCCGCCATCCGAAGCGAGAGCGGGGGATCGGTGGGACTGGGCTTCGCGATACCCGTCGACGAGGTCACCGAGGTGGCGCAGGCCCTGATTCGGGACGGCGTCATGCGGCACCCGGATTTCGGGATCAACGCGCGTTCGGTGATCAACGAAACCTCGGCCGGCGCAGAAGTCGCCAACGTCCGGGCCGGTGGGCCGGCCCAGCAAGCCGGAATCGTCGAAGGGGACGTCATCACCAAGGTCGGCGAACGCTCGGTGGGGGACGCAGACGAGCTCGTCGTCGCGGTGCAGGAAACCACGATCGGTCAGGCGGTGCCGGTGCAACTCGTCCGCTCCGGACGGCTGGTGGACCTGTCCGTCACGCCGGTTTCCGACTGACGACGTAGGCTGGCACCCGTGTTCGGCAACATCGGTTGGGGAGAGCTCGTCATTCTCCTCGTAGCAGCTCTGGTCATCCTCGGCCCGGATCGTCTCCCCGGTGCCATCAGCTGGGTGTCGAAATCCCTCCGCCAGGTCAAGGACTACGCCAACGGCGCGAGCCAACAACTCAAGGACGAGCTCGGCACCGACTTCGAGGACCTGCGTAAGCCCCTCGCCGACCTCAACCAACTCCGCGGTATGACACCCCGAGCCGTGATCACCAAACACCTGCTCGACGGCGACGACTCGGTCTTCAAGAACCCGCTGGACGACACCTTCAAAGGCAAGCCCTTCGACACCAAGCCCAAGAACATGGGCGGACCGACGCCGCAGAACGGCGTGTCCTCGGGCGGTGCGTCCGGGGGTGCCGTGTCGATGAGCAAGAACGAACCGAAACTCGCGGCGGGCGATACCCCGCCCATCGACGCGGACGCCACGTAGGCATAGCCCCAACCGGCCCGACGAACCACCCAGTCTGCAGGCTGCGCCCGCCCGACCGCTGCGCCCCCCGTCGGATGAATGTGGGATTCAGTCGCTCTGAGTGCAACAAAGGCGCATTGATCCGCGGCGGGGCGGGCGGCGGGAGCGGGCGGGCCAGTGGCTAGAGCACCTTGTTCAGGAAGTCCTGGGTACGTGGGTTCTGTGGATTCCCGAACAGCTCGTCGGGTGTTCCCTCTTCGACGATGACGCCCTCGGCCATGAAGATCACTCGATCCGCGACTTCGCGTGCGAAGCCCATTTCGTGGGTGACGACCACCATCGTCATGCCGCCCTTGGCGAGGTCGCGCAGTACCTGCAGAACTTCGCCGACCATTTCGGGGTCCAGGGCGCTGGTGGCTTCGTCGAACAGCATGATCGACGGGTTCATGGCCAGTGCTCGCGCGATGGCGACGCGCTGCTTCTGTCCACCGGATAGGTTGGCGGGCTTGTAGTCGGCCCGCTCGGACAGTCCTACCTGTTCGAGCAGCTGCAGGGCCGCGTCCTTGGCCTGCGACTTCGACATCTTCTTGGTTTCGACGGGTGCGAGCATGACGTTTTCGAGGGCTGTCATGTGTGGGAAGAGGTTGAAGTGTTGGAACACCATGCCGATGTTCTGGCGCACCTTGTCCAGGTCCACGTTCTTCGCCGTCAGGTCGGTGCCGTCGACGACGACCGATCCGGCGGTGATGTCCTCGAGCTTGTTCAGGCAGCGCAGGAACGTGCTCTTGCCGGATCCGGACGGCCCGATCACGCAGACCACTTCACCGTTGGCGATCTCGGCGTCGATGCCTTTGAGAACCGTGTTGTCGCCGAACGCCTTCTGGAGGGCCTTGATCGAGATCTTCGTTCCCGGACCCTTGTCGACCGGCAGGTCCTTGGTCAGTTCGGTGCTCATTTGTTGATCCTCTTCTCGAGCCGGTTCGACAGCTTGGTGAGAGCCATGATGATGATGAAGTACAGGACACCGACGATGAGCCACATGTTGAAGGACTCGAAGTTGCGCGCGATGATCAGTCGGCCGGTCTGGGTCAGTTCTGCCAGGCCGATGACCGAGAGCAGCGACGTGTCCTTGAGCGTGATGACGAACTGATTGATGTACGACGGGATCATCGTGCGAATTGCCTGTGGCATCACCACTTTTCGCATCGACTTGAGGTAGCTGATGCCGAGGCTGCGCGACGCCTCCATCTGGCCCTTGTCGACGGCGAGGATGCCGCCGCGGACGATCTCGGCCATGTACGCACCGGCGTTGAGCGACAGTGTGATGATGCCTGCGGTGAATGCCGACATCTGAAAGTTCAGTGCCGCGGGTACGCCGAAGTAGATGAAGAATGCCTGCACCAGAAGCGGTGTGCCGCGGAAGATGTCGACGTACGTGGTACCGATGCCGCGGAGCACGATGTTGGTCGAGACGCGGAACAGGCCGAAGATGCCGCCGAGTACCAACGCGATCGCGATGGAGATGACGGTCAGCACGATCGTCAGCCACAGACCCTTGAGCAGCAACTGCCAGCTGCTGGCGATCAGGCCGGGGATCGAGGTGTCGGCGGTGGACGCGTCGGCGTTGAGGTAGGTGTCGAGAATTTCGTCGTACTGGCCGTTGGCGCGCAGGTTTTCGAGGCCGGTGTTGAACTGGTCGAGCAACTGGGCGTTGGTGCCCTTGGCGACGGCGAATCCGTAACTGGCACCGGCTTCTTTCTCGGTGACCGTCTTGAAGCCGTTGCCCTGGGTGATGCCGTAGGCGAGCACCGGGTAGTCCTCGAAGGCTGCTGCGGAGTTTCCGGTACGCACTTCCTCGAACATGGTCGCGGAGTCGTCGAAGCTGCGGATGGTGAAGCCGTACTGATCGGCGATCGACGTCGCGAACGTCGCACCCTCGGTGCCGTTCTTGACCGCGACCGACTTACCGCGCAGGTCTTCGTAGCCCTTGATCTCGTCGTTCGAATCCAGAATTGCCATCTGGACGCCGGAATCGAAGTACGGATCGGAGAAGTCGAAGGTGGCCTTGCGCTCGTCGGTGATCGACATGCCGGCGATCATTCCGTTGAACTGGCCGCTGGTGACGCCCTGGAGTGCGGTGTCGAATCCGACCTGCTCGACGGTGTAGTCGAAGCCCTGGTCGACGGCGATGGCCGCGAGCAGGTCCATGTCGATTCCGACGAGTTTGCCTGTCTCGTCCTGGAATTCGAAGGGCGCGAACGTGGTGTCTGTCGCGATCGAGTAATTCTGGGCTGGCGGGGCAGGTTGTGCCGACGCCAGCGCGGGACCGAGTACGGATCCCAGCAGGGTCATCAGCAGTGCGATCAGTACCGGAACGACGACCGGCCTGACCCGATGCGGCTTCTTCATGAAGGCCACTCTCTATCGACAGTAGGATTGAAGGCAAATCATAAGGCTCCAACCCTGTTCCCCGCGTCGTTTGTCGGGTATAAGCGCCTGCCTTACAGTTTCCGAGTTGTGTCGATTCCCAGCGACATTCCCACCAGTCCGCGCTCGCGCACGGCAAGTTTTCCGGCGACCGCCTCGAGTGCTTGTGCCGCAGGCGAATTCGGGTGGCCCAATACGATCGGAGTGCCGGCGTCGCCGCCTTCACGGACGGCGGTGTCGAGCGGAATCTGGCCCAGCAGAGGCACCTTGGCACCCACGGCCTTGGTGAGGCGATCCGATACGTCCTGTCCGCCACCGGATCCGAAGATATCCATCCGGGTACCGTCGGGCAGCTCGAGCCATGACATGTTCTCCACGACGCCTGCAACGCGCTGACGCGTCTGCAGTGCGATCGCTCCGGCGCGCTCGGCGACCTCGGCAGCGGCTTGCTGCGGGGTGGTGACCACGAGGATCTCTGCGTTCGGAATCAGTTGTGCGACAGAGATTGCCACGTCGCCGGTGCCGGGCGGAAGGTCGAGGAGCAGCACGTCCAGGTCGCCCCAGAACACGTCGGCGAGGAATTGTTGCAAGGCCCGGTGCAGCATGGGTCCGCGCCAGACGACCGGGGTGTTGCCCTCGGTGAACTGAGCGATCGAGATGAACTTCACGCCGTGCGCCTGCGGCGGCATGATCATCTTCTCCACCTGCGTGGGTCGCGCGTCGTTGCCGAGCATGCGGGGAACGGAATGGCCGTAGATGTCGGCGTCGAGCACACCCACCGACAGGCCGCGGGCGGAAAGGGACGCGGCAAGGTTGACCGTCACGCTGGACTTGCCCACGCCGCCCTTGCCCGACGCCACCGCGTACACACGCGTCAGCGATCCGGGTTGCGCGAAGGGAATGACGGGCTCGGCGGAATCGCCGCGCAGGGACTTGCGCAGTGCGGTGCGTTGCTCGTCGTTCATCACGTCGAGTTCGACCGTCACGGTGCCGACTCCGGCGACGTCGGCGACGGCGTTCTTCACGCGATCGCTGATCTCGGTCTTCATCGGGCAACCGGAGGTCGTCAAGTAGATGCCGACGCCGACGGCTCCGTCGGCGGCGATGTCGATGCTCTTGACCATCCCGAGGTCGGTGATGGGTTTACGGATCTCGGGGTCGATGACCTTCGTCAGCGCGGTCCGAACGTCGGATTCGGTCAGTACAGCCATTGCTTCATGCTATGCGGTGCACCGAGTCCCGATGAACAGCAGGGCGGCTCGATCTAGTGCTGCGTTGAATTCAGTGAATCCGCGGGAGCTGGTCCGAGGACGGCACGATGCCGGTGGCGTAACCGGCCGACCATGCGAGCACGTTCGCCACGTAGGCCATCGAATTGTTGTAGCGCAGGATTGCTCGGGTGGTCGAGGCCAGGTCGCGGGCGTTGGTGCCGTCGTCGCACAGGTACATGCCGGTGGCCAGGGCCGCGTCGTACAGGTTCTGTGGGTCGGAGACTCCGTCGCCGTTGCCGTCGGCGTGGTAGAGGTTCCACGTAGAGGGCAGGAACTGCATCGGGCCGACTGCGCGGTCGTACTGGGTGTCGCCGTCGAGTGCGCCGCCGTCGGTGTCGCGAATCACCTGATTTCCGGCGAGGGTGCCGTTGAGAACCGGTCCGAGAATGGGCTCGTGCAGTTCGCCCGAGTCGTCGACCTTGCCGTTGTTGGCGTGGGTGGATTCGACGCGGCCGATGCCGGCGATGACGGTCCAGCTGATGCCGCAGCCGGGCTGCTGCTGGGCCAGGATGCGTTCGGCGTTCTTGTATGCAGAGACGTTGACGACCGGGATCGCGATGGGGCTGACCGCAAGGTCTGTCTGTTTTTTACTTTTAACGATCCCGGCGGAACGGCGCGCGGGGACCGGGGCGGGTGTCGGCAGCTCTGCCTGGGCCACCGGCTGCGCCTGCTGGTCCTGGGCGATCGGCTGCGGGGTCTCGACCACGGAGTTCGATTCCTGTGCGGCCGGGGCCGTCTTGGCGGTGACGAACGGGATGTATTCGGTGGCTCCGGCGCTGGTCGCGGCCGTGACGAGTCCTGCGGGGACGAGGCCTGCCAGAGCAATCACCGAGTTCCGTCGAACCTTGGAATTCGATGCTTTTCTGTGACGACCCACGCGCGCTGTACCTCCTGATTTCCCCGGATGATCTCCGGGGCCCGACCTGATGACCGGGATCGAGGGTACCTGATTCGAGACTGTTCCGTTATCGGGCCGTTACCAGGCGCGGAGGGGTGCGCGGTCTATTGCGGGTCGGTCTCGCCCGACGCGTCGTCGGCCAGGCGTGCGGCCGCTTTCTTGCGCGCCTTCTTCGGTGCGTTGGCGGGTTGACCCGTCGCTTGTTCCAGCAACGCCCTGATGTCGTCGAGTTCGCGGCGCAGATAGTCACGGGTGGCGACTTCACCGACGGCGATACGCAGAGCTGCGAGCTCCCGCGCGAGGAACTCGGTGTCGGCTTTGGTCTGCTGAGCCCGCGACCGATCCTCTTCGAGAGAGACGCGGTCGCGATCGTCCTGCCGATTCTGGGCGAGCAGGATCAACGGCGCGGCGTACGCGGCCTGCGTCGAGAAGGCGAGGTTGAGCAGGATGAAGGGATACGGGTCCCACTGCAGATTGACGGCCACGACGTTGAGGAAGATCCAGACGATGACGATGCCGGTCTGAATCGCCAGATAGCGTCCGGTGCCCAGGAACCTGGCGGCTTTCTCACCCGACTTGCCGAGATCGAAGTCGAAGTTGACGTTGAACAGCCGCGAACCGCGCGGCGTGTCCATTCTTTGGCGTGCTGTTTCTTTCACTGTCCGGCCACTTCCTGATCTCGCCAGTCCTCGGGCAGCAGGTGATCGAGGACGTCGTCCACGGTCACGGCCCCGACCAGGTGGTCCTCGTCGTCGACCACCGGGCCGCAGACGAGGTTGTACGTCGCGAAGTACCGCGTCACCGCGGTCAGGCTGTCCTCGGGGGACAGTCGCGGGAGTGCGCTGTCCACGACTCCGCCCACCAGGCTCGCCGGGGGTTCTCGCAACAGTTGCTGCAGGTGAACACAGCCCAGATATGGGCCGGTCGGTGTTGCGGTCGGCGGCCGCACCACGAACACCAGTGAGGCCAGCGCAGGCGTCAGGTCGGGGTTGCGTACCCGAGCGAGGGCCTCGGCCACCGTCGTCGACGCGGTGAGGATCACGGGCTCGGGCGTCATCAGACCGCCGGCGGTGTCGGGGGAGTGTTCGAGCAGGCGGCGGACCGGCGCGGAGTCCTCCGGATCCATCAGTCGCAGAAGCGATTCCGCTTCGGTCTCGGGTAGCTCGCCGAGGAGGTCGGCGGCGTCGTCGGGGTCCATGGCCTCGAGCACGTCGGCACCGCGGTCGACTCCGAGGTAGTGCATCAGCTCCACCTGATCGTCGTCGGGCAATTCCTGGACGACGTCGGCGAGGCGCTCGTCGTCGAGGGCCCGCGCCACCTCCATGCGGCGCTTGACGGGGAGCTCGCGCATCGCATTCGCCACGTCGGCGGCGCGCAGGTCCTCGAACTGCATCAGCAGCTGCGCCACACCCTGGTCGGGCATCGACAGTTCGTTCTGCGTGAGCCCCTGCACGTGCTGCCAGTCGACGACGTGGATGGCACCGCGTCGCGCAAGGCGTTGGCGCTGCTTACGCACCGCCACGCGTGCGACCTTCCAGTCTCGAGTTCGGGTGAGCTCGATGCCGAGATCGACGACGACGGAATCGGTGTCGTGCAATTCGTCGAGCTCGGGATCGTCGACGCGTACCTTGGAGTCGAGGATCTGCGCGAACACCAGAATCTCGTTCGCGCGCTGAGTGAATCGGCGCAGACTGACGTTTCCGGTGGTGAGCTGAACGGAGTTGGGCTCGATGCTGGTCACTCGCAGCATCGGGACGAAAATTCTTCGGCGCGTTGCCAATTCGACCACGAGTCCGAGGACTCGCGGCTGTGCCCTGCCTACGCGCATGGAGACCACCACGTCGCGCACTCGCCCGATCGATTCGCCGTCGGGGCCCAGGACGCCGAGGCCGGCGAGCCTGGCCGCGAATACCTTGCTCAGTGCTGCCATGATGGCAAGGTTAGAGGCTGGGCAATACAGCGGGTGAATCAGACAGGGGTAGTGCTTTCGATGGGTGCTTCGGGATTGCGTCGATCGGTACTGGCCGTTCCGGGCAGTTCGGACAAGATGATCGCCAAGGCCAAGGGCCTGCCTGCGGACGCGATCTTCCTCGATCTCGAGGATGCCGTCGCGCCGATCGCCAAGGTCGAGGCCCGCGCGCGCATCGTCGACGCGTTGAACTCCGATGGGTGGGGCGATCAGCTCAAGGTCGTGCGCGTGAACGACTGGACGACGCAGTGGACGTACGGCGACGTCATCGACGTCGTCTCCGGGGCGGGTGGCAATCTCGACGCCATCCTGTTGCCGAAGGTCGAGTGCGCGGCGCACGTGCAGGCATTGGATCTTCTTCTCACTCAACTCGAGAAGGAGCACGGTCTCGACGTCGGGGCCATCGGCATCGAGCCGCAGATCGAGAGCGCGCGCAGCCTGCGCAACATCGACGAGATCGCGACCGCGAGCCCCCGGGTGCAGACGTTGGTGTTCGGGCCGGCCGACCTGATGGCGAGCGTCAACATGCGCACCCTCGTCGTCGGGGAACAGCCGGTGGGATACGACACCGGCGACGCCTATCACCACATTCTGATGACGATCCTGCTGGCGGCTCGGACGCACGGATTGCAGGCGATCGACGGCCCGTACCTGCAGATTCGTGATCTCGACGCGTTTCGCCGGGCCGCGGGACGGACGGCCGGCCTCGGGTTCGACGGCAAGTGGGTGCTGCACCCGACGCAGATCGAGGCGGCCAACGAGATCTTCGCGCCACGACAGGACGATTACGACAAGGCCGAGATGATTCTCGACGCCTACGAGTTCCATACCTCGGCGGCGGGTGGCGCTCGCGGTGCGGTGATGCTCGGCGACGAGATGATCGACGAGGCGAGCCGCAAGATGGCGCTGGTCGTCTCGGCGAAGGGTCGCGCAGCCGGTCTGACGCGCACGACGACGTTCGAGCCGCCGATCTCCTGATCGAGGCGGTTGTCCGAGGGCCGAACAATGGGTGTGACGGTGCCGGAGCGGAGCCTGCAGAAGCGACCAGAAAAGTCCGTTTCGGGGCACAATGGAGTCATGACCAATCCCCTCTCACAGCCGGGCCGCCCAGGGCAGCGACTGCCGACGCCGCCGTCCGGTTGGCCCATCGGTTCCTACCCCACCTATGCCGAGGCGCAGCGCGCCGTCGATTTCCTCTCCGACGAGGAATTCTCGGTACAGGACGTCACCATCGTCGGCGTCGATCTGATGCAGGTCGAACGCGTCCTCGGCCGCCTCACCTGGCCCAAAGTTATTGGTGGAGGCATTGTTTCGGGAGCGTGGCTCGGGGTTTTCCTCGGCCTGGTCCTCGGCATCTTCAGCGAGAACATCTTCGGAGCTCTGCTCATCGGCGTCGGCGGCGGCATCATCTTCGGTTTGATCTCGGCGTCCATTCCGTACGCGGCCACCAAGGGACAGCGTGATTTCGCGTCGAGCATGCAGTTGGTCGCCGGACGCTACGACGTCATCTGCGAGCCCCGGACGGCAGAGAAAGCACGCGACCTGCTCGCCAAACTGTCGATTTGATCACAGCGGGTGGACGACCAGGCAACCGACAGGTAACGGAATAGCCCCAAATCGCCCTCGAGGCCAGTGAGTTCGGTTACGTTTCTCTCGTGCACGGCAGTGCCGACACAAGGGCTGCGCGAGTAACCGAACGTACGGAGGCGGGACAGTGCCGAGACATCGTGGTCGTAGGCGTGGAAAAGCAACGAGGATAGGGGTGTTGGCGGCAGCGGCTCTGGTGACGAGTCCGTTGCTCGCAGCGTGTGGTTCGTCGGACAGTTCGGTTCCGGTTCTGAGTTTCTACACTGCCGCAGACGGCGCAGAGCAGTACGCCGCTGCGGCACAGGTGTGTTCGGACGCCTCCAACGGCCGGTATCGAGTGGAGCAGCGGACACTGCCCAAAAGTGCCAACGATCAGCGCCTGCAGCTCGCGAGGCGTCTCGCCGGAAACGACAAGACGTTGGATCTGATGACGCTCGACGTGGTCTGGACCGCCGAATTCGCCGAGGCCGGATGGGCATTGCCCGTCCCCGACGACCTCTCGGCGAAGCTGCGCGACGGGTCCACCCTGGAAGGCCCGCTCGCCACCGCGGAATGGCAGGACCAGCTCTACGCCGTTCCGCTCAACTCCAACACCCAGTTGCTCTGGTACCGACCCGACGAGGTGCCGGGCGGCACCCCGCCGCAGACGTGGGATCAGCTGATCGACGTGGCCGAGGCCAACGCGGCCGCCGGTAAGCCCGCTCAGATCGGTGTGCAGGCCAAGCAGTACGAGGGCTTCATGGTCTGGTTCAATTCGCTGCTCGAGAGCGCGGGTGGGTCGGTGGTCGCCGAAGACGGAACGACGGTGACACTCAACGACACTCCCGAGCATCGCGCCGCCACCGAGAAGGCCCTCGAGATCATCAAGCGGGTGGCCACGGCCGACGGCCGCGATCCATCGGTCTCGCAGAGCGACGAGGCGACAGCTCGACTCGGCATGGAGTCGGGACGGATGGCCTTCCAGGTCAACTACCCGTTCGTGCTTCCCGGCCTGAAGGAGAACGCCGTCGCCGGGGCAGTGTCGTTCCTCGATCTGGCGAATGTGCCTGCCGATCAGCAGGATGCACGCATCGCCGAGGTCTTCCGCAGTGCTCCGTACCCCGAGGTGAACGCGGGGGAGCCCGCCAAGGTCACCATCGGCGGCTTCAACATCGGCGTCGCGAAGACCACTCAGCACGAGGACCTCGCCTGGGAAGCCGTCGAGTGCCTCACCAACCAGGAGAATCAGCGCAACAACGCCGTCAACGGCGGCGTGCCCCCGGTGCTGAAGTCGCTGTACTCCGATCCGGAGTTCCAGGCCGTCTATCCCGCATGGGAAGGGGTGCTCGGTTCCATCGAGTCCGCGGCAGTGCGGCCCGTTTCGCCTGCCTACCAGAGCATTTCGATTCTGTTGACCGATGCCCTCAACCCGCCGCAGAACATCGATCCGGTTGCCGACGTGGACAAGCTCGCAGAACTGGTCAGCAAGGCCGTCAATTCCGAAGGGTTGATTCCATGAGCGATCCCACCGAATCGCAGCCGCAGCCCGCCGATCGGCAGGCGGCTCTGAAGAACATCTCCGACGGTAAGAAAGCCGAACGACGCCTGGGATTGCTCCTCGTCGCACCCGCGGCGATCCTGATGCTCGCGGTCACCGGCTACCCGATCGTCTACGCCTTCTGGCTCAGTCTGCAGAAGTACAACCTCGCGTTCCCCGAGGATCGCCAATTCGTCGGCATCTCCAACTACGTGACCGTGCTGTCCGACGGCTACTGGTGGACGGCCTTCGGCGTCACCGCCGGCATCACGATCATCTCGGTGATCATCGAGTTCATCCTCGGTCTGGCAGTGGCTCTGGTCATGCACCGCACCATCTTCGGCCGCGGACTCGTCCGCACCGTGGTGCTCATTCCGTACGGCATCGTGACCGTCGCCGCCGCGTACAGCTGGTACTACGCCTGGACCCCGGGCACCGGTTATCTCGCCAACCTGTTGCCCGACGGCAGCGCGCCGCTCACCGAGCAGTTCCCGTCGCTCGCGATCGTGGTTCTGGCCGAGGTGTGGAAGACGACCCCGTTCATGGCTCTGCTGCTGCTGGCAGGCCTGGCTCTGGTGCCCGACGATCTGCTCAAGGCCGCCGAGGTGGACGGAGCGGGTGGCTGGACGCGGCTGATGCGGATCACCATTCCGTTGATGAAGCCGGCAATTCTCGTCGCGGTGCTCTTCCGCACGCTCGACGCGTTCCGCATCTTCGACAACATCTACGTCCTCACCCGAGGGAGCAACGAGACAGGATCGGTGTCGATTCTCGGTTACAACAACCTGTTCGGCGCGTTCAACCTCGGACTCGGGTCGGCGATCAGCATCCTGATCTTCTTCTGCGTCGCGATCATCGCGTTCGTGTTCATCAAGTTGTTCGGTGCCTCGGCACCGGGATCCGACGACGGAGGCCGCAAGTAATGACCACTGTTACGCCTCGCAAGAAGGTCGGTTGGACGGTCGTCAACGTCCTCGTCCTCCTCTACGCGCTCGTTCCGTTGGCGTGGATCATCAGCCTGTCGTTCAAATCGACGGCCACGATCGCCGACGGAAAGTTCATCCCGCAGTCGTTCACTCTGGAGAACTACAAGGGCATCTTCTCCACCAACCAGTTCACCTCGGCGCTGGTGAACTCCATCGGAATCGGGTTGATCACCACGGTGATCGCCGTCGTGATCGGCACCATGGCCGCGTATGCCGTTGCCCGGCTGGACTTTCCGGGCAAGAAGCTCCTGGTCGGTGCGGCTCTGCTGATCGCGATGTTCCCCCAGATCTCGCTGGTGACACCGCTGTTCGACATCTCGCGCTCGCTCGGTCTGTTCGACACCTGGCCGGGTCTGATCATCCCGTACATCACCTTCGCGTTGCCGTTGGCGATCTACACCCTCTCCGCGTTCTTCCGCGAGATCCCGTGGGAGCTGGAGAAGGCGGCGAAGATGGACGGAGCAACGCCTGCACAGGCTTTCCGCAAGGTCATCGCCCCGCTGGCAGCACCCGGCATCGTCACCGCGTCGATCCTGGTGTTCATCTTCGCCTGGAACGACCTCCTGCTCGCCATCTCGCTGACGGCGACGGAACGTTCGGTCACCGTCCCGGCGGCCATCTCGCAGTTCACCGGTAGCTCTCAGTTCGAGGAGCCCACGGGATCGATCGCGGCAGCCGCCGTCGTCATCACCATCCCGATCATCATTTTCGTGCTCTTCTTCCAACGACGTATCGTGGCGGGCTTGACGTCCGGCGCAGTGAAGGGATAACCGTCATGGCCGAAATCGTTCTCGACAAAGTCACCAAGCTCTACCCGGACGGCGCCGCTGCCGTCAGCGACGTCGACATCACCATCGCCGACGGCGAATTCATCATCCTCGTCGGACCGTCCGGCTGCGGAAAGTCCACCACGCTCAACATGATCGCCGGGCTGGAGGACATCTCGTCGGGTGAGCTGCGGATCGCGGGGGAGCGCGTCAACGAGAAGGCACCGAAGGATCGCGACATCGCGATGGTGTTCCAGTCCTACGCGCTGTACCCGCACATGACGGTCCGGCAGAACATCGCCTTCCCGCTGACGCTCGCCAAGCTCTCGAAGACCGAGATCAACGACAAGGTCGAAGAGGCTGCCAAGATCCTCGATCTCAGTCAGCACCTCGACCGGAAGCCCGCCAACCTCTCCGGTGGTCAGCGACAGCGAGTTGCGATGGGCCGCGCCATCGTTCGCACCCCCAAGGCCTTCCTGATGGACGAGCCGCTGTCCAACCTCGACGCCAAGCTGCGAGTCCAGACGCGCGCCGAGATCTCGCGGCTGCAGAAGCGTCTGGGCACCACCACCGTCTACGTCACGCACGATCAGACCGAGGCCATGACCCTCGGTGACCGCGTCGTGGTGTTGCGCGGTGGGCTCGTGCAGCAGATCGGTTCTCCGCAGGAGCTCTACGACAAGCCGCGAAACCTGTTCGTGGGCGGCTTCATAGGATCGCCCTCGATGAATTTCGTTCCGGGACAGCTCACCTCGAACGGAGTGTCCACGGCCCTCGGCGACATCGAGATCCCGCTCGAGCGAATGGACGCGATCAAGGCCAAGAACCCGGGCCGCGAGGTGGTCGTCGGTATCCGTCCCGAGCACTTCGAGGACGCGGCACTGATCGACGGCTACCAGAAGATGAGCGGTGCCACCTTCACCGCAACCGTCGACGTGCTCGAGTCCATGGGCAGCGACAAGTACGTCTACTTCACGCTGAAGGGTGCCAAGGTCGAGTCCAGCGAACTCCAGGAGCTGGCCGCCGATGCCGGCATCGCCGATCTCGGTGGCGCACAGGTGGTTGCGCGTCTGGCAGCCGAATCCAAGGCCGCCGAGGGTGGTCAGGTGGAACTGTGGTTCGACCCGGGCAAGATCTCGGTGTTCGACCAGGCGTCGGGTGCGAACCTGACGTTGTAGAGCGCTAAGCCCATGTGAGCGGAACTTCGTAGCCCACTACGAAGTTCCACTCACATGCCGCGGGCTCTACAGTGGCACGTTCGACGTGGTGTTCGGTTCGGACTCGGCGACCCGCACCGATTGCCGCGCTGCCGGGGTGCTTCTGATGGCCAGGGCTGCCGCAGCGACGACGGCGCAGGCCACGGCACCGGCGACGAAGGCTGCGGTGTACGCGCTCTCGCGGGCCACGTTTGTGCCGTCGATGGTGAACATCGCCAGCACGGTGGACAATGACGCACTCGCGATCGACGTGCCGACGGTGCGCACGATCGAGTTGACGCTGTTGGCCACGCCGGTGTCCGCTGCGCTGACCTCGGCCATGAGCAGGTTGGGCAGGGCCGCGAACGCGAGGCTGACGAACGTGTTGATGACGATGCCCGCGGTGATGAGCTGCCAGGTGTGATCGTGGGCCACCGCGACGAACGCAAATCCGAGAACGCCGATCACTGCGCCGCCGACGAGAACTCGGCGCGGCCCGAACGATCCGATGAGGCGACCGCTGATCACCGCGGCCACCACTCCTACCGCTGCACCGGGTAGCAGGTACACGACACTCGCTTCGAGAACGTTGGCGGTGAATCCGTAGCCGGCGACGGCACGTGGGGTCTGTACGAAGTAGGAGCAGGCCAGGAAGTTGGCGAACATTCCGACGCCGACGAACAGGGTGGCGACGTTGGTGGCAAGCAGTGGCCCGTGAGTGAGCATGCGGGGTGCGACGAGCGGGGCATCGATGCGTTTCTCGAAGATCCACCAGACGGTTCCCAGCAGCACGCCCGCGACAGCGCATCCGATGGTGGCCACCGAACCCCAGCCCCACGTGCGGCCCTGGGTGAGGGCCAGGAACAACAGCAGGAGTGTGCCCGCCAGCAGCACGGCACCCCACCAGTCGACCGACCCGCTGCCGCTACGCGGTCGGGCCGGGACACCGAACCACGCGATGCCGAGTGCAACCACGACGATGGCGACGGTGAGCCAGAAGACGCGGTGGTAGTCGGCGCCGTTGGCCGTGAGCAGCCCCGTCAGCACCAATCCGAATCCGCCGCCCACGCCGAGAGTGCCGGACAGGATCGACATCGAGCCGACGAGTGCGCGCGGTGGCATCTCGTCGCGCAACACCGCCAGGGCGATGGGGAACAGGGCGTACGAGACGCCCTGCAGAATGCGGCCGACCAGCAGCCAGGTCAGTGAATCGGTCAACGCTGCCAGCAGCGACCCGGCCAGCACGACGGTCAGGACGCCGATGAGCACGGGGCGTTTGCCGTGCAGGTCGGCGAGTCGGCCGATGACGGGGGTGGCGATGACCGCGGCCAACAGGTTCGCCGTCAGCACCCACCCGGCAGCGGTGGTGCTGACGCCCAGTTGGGTGCCGATGGTGCCCACGATGGGAACGACCATCGTCTGCAGGACGGCGAGGGTCATGACGATGAAACAGAGTCCTGGCAGCAGTGTGCGGCGGGTGGACATGGAAGAGCTACCTCGTTACCTATGACAACCGAAAATACGAACCGATCGAACTAAAATGTTGAACGCATCTAATTAATTATCGGGTACCGGTTTCCCCGGTGTGAGCCGAGGTGCCTCGGATGAGCTACTGGGCCCGGTTGGGCTTCCCCAGGGCCTTCTGCCGGAGTTCACTGACGATCTCGTCGTTCCAGACGTGCTCGCGCACCAACCGATAGCGCTCACGGCTCATCCACAGATAGGCCTCGGCATCGGTGCGGTCTTCGAGAATCTCGGCCGCCCGGACCATGCGGACCACCGGCAGGTACTCCTCACCGAACCAACGTCGCGCGACCGTTCCGCGGTCGACGAACTCCCCGAGTTCCTGCATCAGCCGAAATCCCCAGGCCTCCACCGACTCGCTCAGTTGCGCGTAATCGAACGGGTCGGTGACCTGTACCGCCTCGCGCGCGCGTCCCACCAGGGGCACCCGACTCAGGAAGATGCGGCGATGATCCTTGATCAACAGATCGCCGCGCCGGGTGATGCCCTCGGGAGAGATACGCGTGATGATCTCGGTGACGACGGCGTCGATCGTCGTGCGATGCATCGCGAACGCAATCGACACCCGATGATGCCCGTCGACGACGAAGTGCATGCCGCCGATGCGATACACCTGGATCGGCGGCATCGCTTCACCGCGGCGCTGCGCCGCCGCCAACCGCTGCCAGCGTTCCCTGATCCGCGCCGAGGTCGGCCTGAAGAATCTGTCGAAGTCCCGGGTGCGGTCGACGCTGCCGACGATGGTCTCGACGCGAATGACCTGCAGACCCAGGTGCCGTTCCCCGACCTTGCCGAGGGCAGCGACCACCTCGTCGAACGGCAGGATGGTGTTGACGTCGTCGGGTTGACGCCGCAGCCACCCGACGAGTCTCGCCACGTCGGCGCGTCGACGCTGGCGGGTGAAGTCGTTCTCCGCGTCGGCGGCCGGAAATCCGGTGTCACGTGCCATGTCTGCGCCTCACGATCCTCGGTGCTTCGACGTGCTGTCGCTGCCCACCCGGTTCGACGTCGAGCAGGGTGTATCCGACGGTGTTGATCACCGCCGCCCCGTGCAGGGCCAGATCGTCCGGGGTGTGGCCGTGTGGATGAATGTGGCCGTGCAACAACAACTGTGGGGAGAGTCGACGCGTCACCTCGTCCAGGCAGTCGAAGCCGACGTGTGCCGGGTCGGTGTCGTCGCCGACTCCGAGGGGTGGGCTGTGAGTGAGCAGAATGTCCACCGGCCGTACGTCCTTGCGGACGTTGCGATTCCACGCGAACGTTCGAGTGAGGGTGCGTGAGCGTCTGCGCTGCTGACGTTGCGTCCATTGATTGGGGCCGCCGTTGTAGCGGATCGACCCGCCGAGACCGGCGATACGCAGACCGGCAGCGGACACGATCCGCCGGTCGACGTTGATCGCACCCACCGGCCCCGGCCAGGTGGCAGGCAGCCCGGCGCGCATCCAGCCGGCCTTCCCGGCCGAATAACCCGTCAGGTCCGCGTCGTGATTGCCGGGCACGAACACGCACGGAGCGTTCAACGCATCGGTCAGGTACTCGAGGTAATCGAACGGAAGGTCACCCGCGCCGAGAATCAGATCGACGCCGAGCGACTTCACCTGCGGACTCCACAGAGATTCGATCGTTTCGTCGGACACAGCGAGAACGGATACCACGGGTACGACGGTACCCACCTCGTCCGCGGTGGCACCTCCGAACGGACTTCTCGGGCACCGGTGGTGTTGGATGGGTCTCGTGAGCGAGAGTGTCATTACCGCGGTACGCGCACATCTGCTGACCGAGATCGGCGACGACAACCCGTCGTCCGCGTCCGTGACGTTCCTCGGCCTGGAGTCACTGGACGTGCTGCGATTCGGAGCGGACTCCGAGGTGGTGCGGTACGTCAGCCTCGGCTGCTCGCGTCATCCCATGGCAGACCCGAACGACATGGTCGCCGATCCGTCCCGTGGCCCTCGCGCCGAACTGGTACTGACCCTTCGCGGTGGCGCAGGCGTGGCGTCGGGCGTCCACAAGAGCTTGGCCGTGCTCGCGGCCTCGCCCGCGGTGGAGGGCGTCGTGCTGGTGGAGGACGCCCTGCTCGATCTCGGTGAGCCGCTGTGGACAAATGCCCCGTTCACGGCCGTGCTGCTCGGGCCGAGCGACATCGCGGACCTGCCGCTGCCGGAGCCTTTCGATCCGGTTCATTTCTTCGCCGCGGTGCCGTTGACCGGAACCGAGGCCGCCTGGGTGCGGTTACGCGGGGCGGATGCGTTGCGCGAGGCCTGGAAGGAAGCGGGGATCGACGTTCGAGACCCCAACCGGTCCGCAGCCAGCCTCTGATCGGACTCCTACGCACAGGGTGTCGACTTCCGGTTGCTACCCGTTTCTGTCCCATTTCGTCCCTGGCTGTAGATCTCCGGCGCAGGATCTACAGCCAGTTGTTCTTGTGGAACGTTCGCCACAGACCGACGCACACGCAGGCGACGATCGCGACGATCGTGTGATACCCATAGGTCCAGTGCAGCTCGGGCATGTTGTCGAAGTTCATGCCGTAGATGCCGGCCACCATGGTCGGCACCGCCGCGATCGCCACCCAGGACGAGATCTTGCGCATGTCGAGGTTCTGCTGCATCGTCACCCGAGCCAGGGCGGCGTCGACGAGCGAGCTGAGTACCTCGTCGTATTCGGAGATACGTTCGGCGACAGTGGTGTGATGGTCCTGCACGTCGCGCAGGTACCGCCGGACGGACTTCGGAACACTGGGCTCCTGGACCAGCCGTGCGAGAGGCGTCGACAGCGGAGTCACCGACCGGCGTAGTTCCACGACCTCTCGCTTGAGCAGATAGATGTTCTCGATCGGCACGTGGTGATGCGGAGAGAACACCTCCTCCTCCATGCCGTCGACGTCCCTCTCGATCGAGTCGGTGACGGCCAGGTACTCGTCGACGACGTGGTCGGCCACCGCATGCAGCACCGCCGACGGGCCGAGCGCGAGCTGCTCCGGATTGTCCTCGAGGCGCTGGCGCACGCCGGCCAATCCGGAGTGTTCGCCGTGTCGGACGGTGATGACGAAATCTCGACCGACCATCACCATGATCTCGCCGCTCTCGACGATCTCGTTCGCCGTCGTCACCGATTCGTGTTCGACGTACTTGACCGTGCGTAGGACGAGGAATGCGACGTCGTCGTATCGCTCGAGCTTGGGCCGCTGATGCGCGTGCACGGTGTCCTCGACCATCAACTCGTGCAGGTCGTAACACTGAGCGATCGCGTTCATCTGACGGTCGTCCGGCGCATGCAGGCCCACCCAGACGAACCCCTCGCCGCGGGCTCGTACTTCGGCGATCGCGGACGTGTGAGTGAACCGGCCGGGTAGCCGGGAGCCGTCGACGTACACAGCGCAGTCGACGATGGCACGCGCCGTTGGCACCGGTATTCGTGGACTCGAATCGGGAACGGCCTTGTTTCCTCGTCGGTGCAGCGAGGGCAGTGAGGGACGCGGTGGAAGGGACGGCATGGCGGGCAATCGTACGCCAGGAAAACGACAGAACAGTGGGCCCGGAACATCACGGCGGTACGCCTGGGACACTGTTCTGGTGCTCATCGATCTCCACACCCACTCGACAGCGTCCGACGGTACCGACAGCCCGGCCGAGCTGGTTCGCGCTGCGTCGGCAGCGGGCCTGTCGGTGGTGGCGCTCACCGATCACGACACCACGGCCGGATGGGACGAGGCCGCTGCCGCATCGCCTGCCGGCCTGACGCTCGTGCGCGGCATGGAACTGTCGTGCACCGGTCGTGGGGAGGACGGCACGCCCGTCCCGGTGCACCTGCTGGCGTACCTGTTCGACCCCGAGAACGAGGCATTCGCCGCCGAGCGTGCACGACTGCGCGGTGAGCGGGTGACCCGGCTGCGGGCCATCGCTGAGAAAATGGCCGCGGACGGCCTGCCCATCGATCCCGACGCGGTTCTCGCCTCGGCCGGGGAGGCCGCCGGTCGTCCCCATCTGGGCCAGGCTCTGATCGAGGCCGGCTACGTCTCGGACATGGACGCGGCGTTCGCCGGTCCGCTGGCAACGGGTGGCAAGTATTACGTGGGCAAGGTCGACACTCCACTCGACGTCGCCGTCGAGATGATCGCCGCCGCAGGCGGCGTCAGCGTGCTCGCGCATGCCCGGGCCCGCAAGCGCGGACGCATCCTGGATCTGGACCACATCCGAGAACTCACCCCGCTCGGGCTCGGCGGTGTGGAAGTCCACCACATGGACCACTCGCCGGAGGACACCGTGGTGATGGCCGAGTTGGCCGCGGAGTTGGACCTCATCGTCACCGGGTCCTCGGATTATCACGGCACCAACAAGACCGTGAAGCTGGGCGAGTACACCACTGACCCGGAGCAGTACGACCGACTGATCGCGGCGGCCCGGTCATGAACTTCGACGTGACGCTGTACCTGACGGTTCTGATCACGCTGTTTGTGATCATGGATCCACCGGGCGCGATTCCGGTGTTCCTGTCCCTGGTGGGACGCAAGAGCAAGGAAGTGCGCAACAAGGCCGCATGGCAGGCACCCGCGGTCTCGCTCACCGTCATCTCGGTGTTCGCGATCGGCGGCCAGGCCATTCTGAGCTACCTGCACATCGGCATTCCGGCACTGCAGGGCGCGGGTGGACTTCTGCTCCTGCTCATCGCGCTGTCGTTGCTCACCGGTAAGGGCGCGGGCGGCGACGCGGCGGCCGAGGACGTCAACGTCGCACTCGTGCCGCTGGGAACGCCGTTGATGGCGGGCCCCGGAGCCATCGCCGCGGTGATCGTCTACGTCAGTCAGGCCGACGGCAACGCGAGCTCGTTGCTCGCAATCGCCTTGGGCATCATCACGATTCACGTCCTGTTCTTCGTGATTCTGCGCTTCTCCACCGTCCTTATCCGGCTGCTCGGCGAGGGCGGCATCTCGCTGCTGGCACGCATCGCAGGCCTGTTGCTCGCCGCCATCGCGGTGCAGTTGATCGCGGACTCCGTCCGCGGATTCGTGGCCGGAGCATGAGCGGGGCCGGAGCGGGTGCAGGGCTGCGCTTCCTGCGCGGTCTCAGCGGCATCGTCACCGCCGGACTGGTGGTGCTGGCGATCGGCGTCGGCGTCACCCAATATCTCGGTCAGTCCCGCGGCTACCCGGGACCGGGCGCGCTGTCGGTCACCGTGCACATCGTTGCCGCTGTCGTCGCCATCGTCGCGCAGCGCATTGCCGATCATCGACGCGGATTCGCCGCCTTCCTCGGAGCGATCGTGGTCTTCGTGGTCACCGGTCTCGTCCTGTGGACCCAATGGTGGCAGTAGTTCACGCTGGTTTCTGACTCTATGGTCAGTTCGGTGGGCGGTATGGCACACTTGGGCCGTTGCAGCGATGCGGCTACAGCCCATCGTTGACTGTGCAGGCACACCCGCCGCACGTGCGAGACACGCTTTTCGGCAGTCGGCAGCCAGTACTGGCGCCCTCCGGTAGTCCGCGACCCTTTCGAGCATCAATCACTTCGTAGACACGTGTTGCCTCGTCGAGGCCGACAGTGCGAGGAGCTTTCACCGTGACGGCAGTCGAAGACACCACAGGAACACCATCGGCAGTTGCGGCCGCGATCACCGACGACGAGATCTTCGCCGGGCATCTCGGCGGCAAGCTTTCGGTCCAGTTGGCCGCGCCGCTCGAGACCCAGCGCGATCTCTCGATCGCCTACACCCCGGGGGTCGCCCAGGTCAGCCGTGCCATCGCCGCCGACCCGGCACTGGCCAAGCGCTACACCTGGACCGACCGACTGGTCGCCGTCATCTCCGACGGTTCCGCGGTGCTCGGCCTGGGCGATATCGGTCCGCGCGCGTCGTTGCCGGTGATGGAGGGCAAGGCGGCGCTGTTCAAGAAGTTCGCCGGCCTCGATTCCATCCCGATCGTGCTCGATACCCACGATGTCGACGAGATCGTCGAGACGATCGTGCGGATGCGACACAGTTTCGGAGCCGTCAACCTCGAAGACATCTCCGCCCCGCGGTGTTTCGAGGTGGAACGACGCGTCGTCGAGGCACTGGACTGCCCCGTGATGCACGACGACCAACACGGCACGGCCATCGTCGTCCTTGCGGCGCTGACGGGTGCTGCACGGGTACAGGGCCGGGACCTGGCCGGGCTCCGAGTGGTCGTCTCGGGCGCAGGCGCTGCAGGCGTTGCGTGCGCGAACATGCTGCTCGCCGCCGGCATCTCCGACGTCGTGGTCCTCGACTCCAAGGGCGTCGTCTCGGCCGATCGCGGTGACCTCACCGGCGTCAAGGCCGACCTCGCTGCGCGAACCAACCCTCGTGGACTGAGCGGGGGACCGGGCGATGCGCTGGCCGGAGCCGACGTGTTCCTCGGACTGTCCGCAGGCAAGGTGGACGAGAACGTCATCGCCTCGATGGCCCCCGAGTCCATCGTGTTCGCGCTCTCGAACCCGGATCCGGAGATCCACCCCGAGGTGGCCAGGAAGTACGCGGCCATCGTCGCGACCGGACGCAGCGATTTCCCCAATCAGATCAACAACGTTCTGGCCTTCCCCGGTGTGTTCAAGGGCGCGCTCGACGCCGGCGCACGCCGCATCACCGAAGGCATGAAGCTCGCCGCTGCCGAGGCAATCCTCTCGGTTCTCGGCGACGAGTTGGCCGCGGACAGAATCGTCCCGAGCCCGCTCGATCCTCGCGTCGCCCCGGCCGTTGCGGACGCAGTTGCGGCAGCAGCGCGAGCCGAGGGCGTCGCGTAGGAAAACAGAAAAAGCACCCCGAACCCCGCCCTATCCGGGCCGGTGGTTCGGGGTGCTTTTAGTTTGCGTGAGTCGTCGTCAGACTTTTGCCAGTCCGGTCGGCATGCGCCGGAGGCGACCGGTTCCCGGCACCGACGTCCACACCGCTAGGGCGAGAAGGCCGTCGACGACGAGTGTGAGCAGCGCGACGAGGATCGCCCCGACCAGAACCCGGCCGTAGTCGTAGAGCGCGAGACCGTCGAAGATGTAGCGACCCAGCCCGCCCAGGTTGACGTACGCCGCAACGGTCGCGGTCGCGATGATCTGCAGGGTGGTGTTCCGTAGTCCGCCGAGGATCAGTGGCAGTGCATTGGGGATCTCTACCCGCAGCAGCACCTGTGATTCGGTCATTCCCATTGCCCGGGCGGCGTCGACCACGTGAGCATCGACGTTGGCTATTCCCGAGTAGGTGCCCGCCAGCAGCGGTGGTATCCCGAGCAGGACCAGCGCGATGATCGGCGGGATCAGACCCAACCCGATCACCAGGACCAGGAACACCAACACACCCAGAGTCGGCAGTGAGCGCAGAGCGTTGACCAGTCCGACGACCACCGCTTCGCCGCGGCGCAGGTGACCGATGATCAGTCCGATGGGAATCGCGACAGCGGCCGAAAGCACAACGGCCAACAGCGAATACCACATGTGCTCGAGCAGTCGAGCACCGATTCCCGTCGGCCCGGCCCAGTTGGCACCGTCGAGGATGTACGAGAACGCTTCGGAGAACAGATTCATGCGCGCGCCTTCCTCGTCGACGAGCTGCCCTGCCGGGTCCAGGGCGTGAGTCGACGGCCCACCAGGTACAGGGCGGCGTCGAAGATCAACGCCAAGAACACGATCGAGATGATGCCGGCGAAGATCTGATCGGGATAGTCACGTTGGTAGCCCTGGGTGAACAGCTGGCCGAGACCACCGATACCGATCACCGAACCCACCGAGACCAACGAGATGTTGGTGACCGTGACAACTCGAATATTGGCGATGAGCACCGGCAAGGACAGGGGTAGCTCGACGGTCACCGCCCGGCGTAACGACGAAAAGCCCATGGCCTGAGCCGAATCGACGACGGCGAACGGAACCGAATCGAGTGCCTCCGGAACCGCGCGAACGAGCAGGGCCGTGGAGTACACCGTCAGTGCGATCACCACGTTCAGCGGATCGAGCACGGGCAGTCCCACGACCGCAGGAATGGTGACGAACAGTGCCAGGGACGGCAACGTGAACGCAATGCTGGCCACCGTCAACGTGATTCGGCGGACCCACCGCGTGTTGCGAATCAGAGTGCCGACCGGAACGGCGATGAGCAGGCCGATGAGTAGAGGCACGAGCGAAAGATACAGATGTGTCTTCGTGTACCCCAGTACGACGCCGAAGTTGTCGAACAGCCAGGTCACTGTGCGTCGTTCCCGGCCGCGCCGAAGTGGTGGCGATTGCGCTCCTCGTCCTCCGACTTGCGCTGTACGGCCAGGTTTTCGAGAATCTCCGCACCGTCGACGCTGCCCACGGCGGCACCGGTCGAATCGACGGCGACGCCGATTCCCGACGGAGACGAGATCGCCGAGTCGAGCGCCTGCCGTAGATCGCCGCCCTCAAGGAACAGCGACCCACCGGCCGCGGTGCTCTCGTCCAGGCTGCCGCCGCCGCGTACCTTCTCGACGCCGGTGGCGTCGATCCAGCCGAGGGGACGACGCTGGGAGTCCACGACCAGAACCCACTGCCCTTGGTCGAGTCGCAGGGTGCTCATCTCGTCCTCGGTCGCGGTATGGATCGGATGCATCGTCACCGACTGCGCCGAGCGGAAAGACAGGCCTCGGTAGCCGCGGTCGCGGCCGACGAACGACGCCACGAACGACGTCGCCGGTGCCGCGAGCACGGTCTCGGGCTTGTCGTATTGCTGCAGACGACCCTGCGGTCCGAAGACCGCGATGTGGTCGCCCAGCCGCACGGCCTCGTCGATGTCGTGCGTGACGAACACGATCGTCTTCTTCAGATCGGCCTGCAGCCTCAGCATCTCGGTCTGCAGATCCTCACGCACCACCGGATCGACGGCGCTGAAGGGTTCGTCCATCAACAGAATCGGTGGGTCCGCGGCGAGCGCGCGGGCCACCCCGACGCGCTGTTGCTGCCCGCCGGACAGCTGTGCCGGGTAGCGGGACGCGAGAGCCGGATCCAGGCCCACTCGTTCCAGTACCTCGAGCGCCGCCTTGCGGGCCGCGCGCCGGGACTGACCGTTGAGGACCGGAACCGTCGCGACATTGTCGACGACGGAACGATGGGGCAGCAGCCCGGCACTCTGGATGACGTAGCCGATTCCCCGGCGCAGCTTCACCGCGTCGGTGTCGGCGATGTTGCGGCCGTCGACCGTGATGACGCCCGAGGTGGGAGCGATCATCCGGTTGATCATGCGCATCGACGTCGTCTTGCCGCAGCCGGACGGCCCCACGAACACGGTGAACGAGTGTGGCTGGATCACCAGGTCCAACGAGTCGACTGCCGTGGTGCCGTCCGGGTACGTCTTGGTGATGTTCTCGAAGGTGATCATCAGCTGACCGGCTGGTCCAGACCCTTGTCCTTGACCCACGCCGTTGCCGCCGCAGCCGGTTCGACCTTCTGGTCTCCGGACACCGAGGTGTTCAGTGCGATGAGCTCTTCGGTGGTGATCTGCGCCGAGACGGCGTCGAGAACCTGAGTGAGCTTGTCGGACTGCTTGGACGTCCGCAGCACCGGGATGACGTTCTGAGCGGCGAAATTGTTCTCCGGGTCTTCGAGAACCACGAGATCGTTCTGCGCGATGGCCGGCGAGGTGGTGAAGATGTCCGCCGCGACGACCTGGCCCGACACGAGTGCCTCGACCGTGGCCGGTCCGCCGCCGTCGGAGATGGGCACGTAGTTACCGGGGGAGATGTCCAGGCCGTACTTCGCTTTCAGGCCCGGCAGTCCGCCGACGCGCTCCTGGAATTCCGGCGTGCCTGCGAACGTCACCTCCGAGGAGAACGGTGCGAGATCCCCGACGGTCTTCAGATTGCGCTCGGTTGCGGTCGCGCGGGTGACGACGACGGCATCCTTGTCCTCGCCGGGTGCCTGGGCCGTCACCGCGAGGTCGTCGCCGAGTGCAGCGGGCAGTGCCGCCAGCACGTCCTCGGACGAGGTGGCCGTGGCAGATTCGTCCAAGTACTGGAGCAGGTTGCCCGTGTAATCGGGGATCAGGTCGATCGAGCCGTCGCGGACGGCGGGAATGTACGCCTCGCGGCTACCGATGTTCAGCTTGGTGCTCACCTCGAAACCGTTGGCGCGCAATGCTTCTGCGTAAATGTTCGCGACGGTCTCGGACTCCGGGAAGTTGGCCGAGCCGACGATGATCGAGTTCGTGTCGTCGTTGCTCTCGCCGCCTCCGCTCGAGAGCGGATCCGAATTTCCGCCGCAGGCGGTCAGTGCGGTGACCGACAGGGCGAGCGCGGCAACGGCCGCCACTGCCTTCGGGGCGGAGAACGCGCGCGTGATTCGGGAGGTGGTCATGGTGTCCTTCCATCGGTTCGGGCACAGACGAAGCCCCAACTCCGACAGGTGCCGCCCGATCACCGGGGACACCGCCGAACCAGGACTCGGGCTGCTCGGGATGGTAGTCGACGTCGCCGTGCCCATAAGGTTGGTTCGAACTACCCTCTCGTTCGCATCTGTGCCCCGCGGTCGGGATCGGTAAACCCCACGGGCAGTGAACAGGAGAAAATGAGAGTGCGTTCGTCGATTCTGGCAGCGGCCCTCGCGGTCACTATTGCAGGTTCCGTCGGTGGGTGCAGTGCGGCCGACCGGGCCGAACCCGGGCACGTGCCCGTCGTCGTCGGAGCCGGGAATTCCGACCTCTCCCGGTTGCTCGCACAGATCTACGCAGGAGGACTCCGGTCGACGGGAGCCGAGGTCTCCGTCGCCGAGAACCTGGGGGATCGGACGGCGTACCTCGCGGCGCTGGACCGCGGCGAGGTATCGATGATTCCCGACCTGACCGGGGACCTGTTGCGCACCTTCGACACCCTGGCCGGGGCAACCGAAGCAGAGGACGTGTTCACCGAACTGAACCGATCGCTGCCCGCCGGACTGTCGGTGGGAGACTACGCAACTGCCGAGGATCGATTGGCTCTTGCTCTCGCTCCAGACGCGATCTTGGACGAGGGCGCGACGGTGACCGAATTTCTTCGTCGGGACGACGTGACAGTCGGAACGGTCGAGGGGGAGGTCGATCCGATGGACGTGAGGATGGAGGGTGTGGGCAGTCCCAGCTTCACCGGGGCCCGTTTCTCCGAGTTCATGGTGTACCCGGATGCGCAGTTCGCCGTCGACGACCTGAATTCCGGTGCGGTGGATGCTCTCGCGATTCGGACGGCGTCGTTCGGTCCGCTGGCCAAGGATCTGACGACTCTGCCCGACGACGATCATGTGTATCCGGCGCAGAACGTCGTTCCGCTGTACCGCACCGGTGTGCTGGACGAGAGTGCGGTGAAGTCGTTCTCGGTGGTGGCGGGGGAGCTGACGACAGCGGACCTCGCCGACATGATCGGCGAGGTCCGCGGCGGTGCTGCGTCAGGCGATGTCGCCGGCCGCTGGCTCGGCGAGCACAGCCTCTGACACGTCGGACTTCTGCTCTGCTCTGAGCTTGCGGCCCAGATAGGAACCCATGTGCTGGACGGCTTCGGCTGCTTCCCGCAGGATCGACGCCTGCAGATGCGCCACGTGCCAGAGTTTCTTGTACTCGATGTACTCGAGTTCGACGCCGGACAGGCGCAGCTTGTCCGCGAACGCGGTGATCTGTGGATAGAGCACCTCGTCCGTCCCGACGTGCATGACGACCGGAGGCAGCTCGTCGAGGTTGCCCTGGAGCGGCGCGAAGCCTTGATCCAGCGGGTCGCCCGCCCCGAGATACGCGTCGGCCGAGGAGTTCGACCACCCGGTGTTGACGACCAGGTCGCGCGGTTTGACCGCGTCGCGTGCGCCCGGATCGACCCACGGTGAGATCAATCCGAGTGCTGCCGGCCTCGCGCCGTCGTCCACCAGCCGTCTCGTCGTCGCGACGGTCAGTCCGCCGCCGGCCGAATCACCGGCGATGGCGATGCGATCCGGGGTGAAGCCGTGCGAACGCACGAGTTCACGGAACGCCGCCACGGCGTCGTCGAGCGCGGCCGGGTACGGGTTCTCCGGGGCGAGGCGGTAGTCGAGTACGTACACGGCGCTGGCCGACTCTCGGGCCAGATGGGCGGCGAGCGATCGGTGGGTGTTGATCGAACCGATCGTGAACGCGCCCCCGTGGAGGTACAGGATCGCGGTGTCGCGTTCGGTGGCTCCGACGGTGATGCGCTCGGCCCGCCTGCCCGCAAGCGTCAGTTTCTGCGCGACGGTCCCGTGCGGGAGCGTCTGCACGGGAGCCGCGGCCTCGAGGACCGCCCGCTGCGCCCGGAAGGACAGACGCGGATTCAGCGCGAGGCGGTAGAAGGGCTTGAGCGCCGCCGCAACGATCGGCAGAGGAACGTAGAAGGCTTTCACGACGCGACCCGCCTACTTCTTCGACCGTGGCATGGCACGCTTGGACACCGCAGCGATCAGACCCTGGTACCGCGAGCCGGTGATGCGTTGCAGCAGATCGAGCGCGATGGCGTCGGAACCGATGAGCACGCGACCCCGGCCTTTCTCGACGCCCTTGAGAATGGTCTTGGCCGCGTCGATCGGGGTGGTCTTCGCCAACTTGCTGTCGAAGAATTTCGCCACGTCGGCCTGGTCGAAATTCTCGGCGACGGTGGCATTGCGGGCGATGGCAGTCTTGATGCCGCCGGGGTGCACCACGGTCACCTTCACCGGAGCCTTCGCGATCAACATCTCCATGCGCAGCGACTCGCTGAATCCGCGGACGGCGAACTTCGCAGCGTTGTACGCGGACTGGGACGGCATCGCCAACAGGCCGAACAGGCTGGAGATGTTGACGATGTGGCCGTCACCGGAGGCCTTGATGTGCGGCAGAAATGCCTTGGTGCCGTTGACGACGCCCCAGAAATCGACGTCGACGATGCGCTCGATGTCCTTGAACGAGGACTTCTCCACGTCACCGTGGTAGGCGATGCCCGCGTTGTTGTAGATCTGGTTGACCTTGCCGAAATGCGCGACGACGGCCTCGGCATAGTCCAGCACGGTCTCGCGCTGCGAGACGTCGAGGAAATCGGACTTCACCTCGGCACCGAGTGCTTCGACGCGGCGCACCGTCTCGTCGAGTCCGGCAGTGTCGACGTCGGACAGTGCGAGCTTGGCTCCGCGTCCGGCCAGCTCGAGGGCCAGGGCCCGGCCGATTCCCGAACCCGCGCCGGTGACGACGGCCACCTTGCCTGTGAATGTGCTCATCGTGCGGACACCTTGTCTGTGTTGTTGCCGGCGGCCGTGCTCGCCGACGCGGAGGTCAGATCTGCGGTTGCGACGCTACGGTACGCATCGAGATCGAAATGCTTGGTCTGACGACGGAACTCGAACGTGAACCCGGGCCACAGGGTGGTGTTGTTTCCGTGCTTGTCCAGATACCAGCTGGCGCAGCCACCGTTCATCCAGACGCTCTTGGCGAGCTGGTCCTGCAGAGTCACGTTGTACTCGTCCTGCACGTCCTTGCGCACTTCGATGGTCCCGATGTCGTGCTTGTCGATGGTGTTCAAGGCGTCGACCAGGTAGTTGATCTGCGACTCGATCATGAAGACCATCGAGGTGTGCCCGAGGCCGGTGTTGGGGCCGACGAGGAAGAACATGTTCGGGAAGTTCGCCACCGCGGCGCCCTTGTAGCCCTGCTGTCCGCCGTCGTCGAACGTCTGCGCCAGCGTCCGGCCGTCCTTGCCGACGATGGCCTGGTAGGCAGGCGAATCGGTGACGTGGAAGCCGGTGGCGACGACGAGTGCGTCGATCGGGCGCTCGGTGCCGTCTTTGGTGACGATCGATCCCGTGCGGATCTCGGCGATGCCGTCGGTCACGAGGTCGACGTTGCTCTGCGCGAGAGCCGGGTAGTACGCGTTGGAGATCAACATGCGCTTGCATCCGATGCGGAAGTTCGGGGTCACCTTCGCGCGCAGTGCCTTGTCCTTGATCTGCGTGCGCAGATGATTCTCGGACGCCCACTGCAGCGGCTTCATGAACGCGGGGTTCTTCGCCAGTCCGACGACCTGGGTCTCACGCATCGCGTAGATGCCGGCGCGGGCGAGGCGCTGGAAGCCGGGCACGTGCTTGAAAGCGAAGCGCTCGAGCTTGGTGTACGGGCGATCGGCGCGAGGGAGGATCCACGGCGCGGTGCGCTGGTAGACGTCGAGGTGCTCGACCTGGCCTGCGATGGCGGGAACGATCTGGATCGCCGACGCGCCGGTCCCGATGACGGCGACGCGCTTACCGGCGAGCGAGACGTCGTGGTTCCACTGAGCGGAGTGGAAGACGTCGCCCTCGAAGTCGTGAATTCCCTTGATGTCGGGCAGGTTCGGCTCACACAGTGCGCCGACGGCCGAGACGACGATCTTGGCGGTGTAGTTGCCGGTGGTCGTCTCGACGTCCCAGCGGCTGGTGGAGGCGTTCCATCGCGCCGACGTCACGTCCGTGCCGAAGACGTGCTTGTCCATGACGCCGTACTTGCGCGCAACTCCGGCGATGTACTTCTGGATCTCGGGCTGGGTGGAGAACGAACGAGTCCACTCCGGGTTCAGCGCGAACGAGTACGAGTACAGGTGCGAGGGCACGTCGCAGGCTGCACCGGGGTAGGTGTTGTCGCGCCAGGTACCGCCCACATCGTGGCCGCGTTCGACGACGACGAAGTTCTTCTTGCCTGCCTTGGTCAGCTTGATCGCCGCTCCGAGCCCGGCGAAACCACTGCCGATGATCAGCGTATCGACGTGACGCGGCGACGTTGCGCGGTCCGAAGTATCTGTTACGGGAAGACTCATGTAGAGCAGACTAGAAGCTTACTGAGTGTGAGTCAATAGTTATTGACTACTATTCAATAGGATGATTGCATGGCGGATGTGAACCGCGCTGGAGTATCGACGACGAAAAGGACCAGACTCAGTCCGCAGCAACGACGAGCGCAGCTGATCGAGCTCGGCACCGAGATGCTCGCCGATCGGCCACTCGAACAGATCTCCGTCGAGGACATCGCCGATCAGGCCGGAGTCTCCCGAGGTCTACTGTTCCACTACTTCGCGTCCAAGCAGGACTTTCACCTCGAAATAGTCCGCGAGGCGTCGCGGTCGATGATCGAACGGACTGCACCCGACCCCGACCTCGAACCCTTCGAGATTCTGCGCGACTCCATCGCCAACTACGTCGATTACGTCAGCGAGAAACGCGACACCTTCATCTCCCTGCTCCGCGGCACGGCAAGCGGAGACCCCCAGATGCGCGAGGTGTTCGAGCAGACCCGCACCACCATGGCCGATCGCACTCTCGTCCAACTCGCTCAACTCGACGTCGATGTCACCCCCACCATCGACCTCGCCGTCCGCGGGTGGATCGCCTTCGTCGAAGAAGCCACCATCACCTGGCTCAGAAATCCACAGATCACCCGCGACGAGTTGATCGACCTGAACGTCAACGCCCTACCTGCTGTCGCCCTGGCCCCGGGCATGATCTCCGCGCTGCTGGGAGCCGACGCCGGCGCCTGAGCCCCGCCCTAGTGTGCGTCCCCCCGGTTCGGGGTCCTCCCCGGTTGGACGTCCTCCCCGGTTGCAGGTCCTCCCCAGTTGGGATCAATGTCCCTTTGTTGCAGTCTGACCGACTGAATCCCGCATTCATCCGAAGTGCGGCCGAGGCCACAGCCGAATGAATGCGGCTTTGTTGCAGTCTGACCGACTGAATCCCACATTGATCCCAACCCGGGTGCGCCCAGAAACGACGAAAGCGGCCCACCCCCGAAGGAGTGGGCCGCTTGTCGCTGTCGGAGATCTAGTCTTCGCCGACCTTGTCGAAGGCCTCGTCGATGATTTCGAGTTGCTCGACGGCGTGCACCTTGCTCGATCCCGAGGACGGTGCGGACATGGCGCGACGGGAAATGCGCTTGATGCCGACCAGCTTTTCGGGCATGAGTTCGGGCAGTGCGAGACCGAAGAACGGCCAGGCACCCTGGTTCGCAGGCTCTTCCTGAACCCAGCGGAATTCCGTTGCGTTCGGGTAGCTCTCGAGTGCTTCCCGGATTCGACGCGTCGGCACGGGGTAGAGCTGCTCGATTCGGACGATGGCGACGTCGTCGCGGTTGTCCTTCTGCTTGCGAGCGAGGAGCTCGTAGTAGAGCTTGCCGCTGACCATCAGCACGCGCTTGACCTTGCTGCGGTCGCCGGTGCCGGTGTCGTAGGTGGGCTCGTCGAACACCGAGTGGAACTTGCCGTCGGTGAAGTCCTCGATGTTGCTCACTGCTGCCTTGTTGCGCAGCATCGACTTCGGGGTGAAGACGATCAGCGGGCGACGGATTCCGTCACGCGCATGCCTACGCAGCAGGTGGAAGTAGTTCGCGGGGGTCGAGGGGAGTGCGACGGTCATCGATCCTTCGGCGCACAGCGTCAGGAAGCGTTCGATGCGTCCGGACGTGTGGTCCGGGCCCTGACCCTCGTGGCCGTGCGGGAGCAGCAGCACGACGTCGGAGAGCTGTCCCCACTTGGCTTCACCGGACGAGATGAACTCGTCGATGATGGACTGGGCACCGTTGACGAAGTCGCCGAACTGCGCTTCCCACATCACCAGTGCGTCCGGGTTGCCCACGGAGTAGCCGTACTCGAAGCCGACGGCCGCGAACTCGCTCAGCGCGGAGTCGTAGACCATGAACTTGCCGGGGTTGTCGCTGCCGATGTTCTGCAGCGGCGTGTACTCGGAACCGGTCTTGCGGTCGATGATCACCGAGTGCCGCTGCGTGAACGTGCCGCGGCGGGTGTCCTGGCCCGAGAAACGAATGTTGCGTCCCTCGTCCACGAGCGAGCCGAGTGCGAGCAGTTCGCCGAAGGCCCAGTCGACCTTGCCCTCGTACGCCATTTCCCGACGCTTCTCGAGCACCGGCTTGACGCGGGGGTGCACATTGAATCCCTCGGGGATGTCGAGGTGCGCATCACCGATGCGGTGCAGGACGGCCTTGTCGACGGCGGTGGTGAGCTTGGTCGGCAACTGCTGGTCGAGTTCGACCGATTCGCTGGGCTCCGGGGTGTACTTCTCGAGTTCGCGTACCTCGTTGAAGACGCGTTCGAGCTGCCCCTGGTAGTCGCGGAGCGCGTCCTCGGCTTCCTTGAGCGAGATGTCGCCACGGCCGATGAGCGATTCGGTGTAGCTCTTGCGGACGCTGCGCTTGGTGTCGATCACGTCGTACATCGCCGGCTGGGTCATCGATGGGTCGTCGCCCTCGTTGTGTCCGCGACGGCGGTAGCAGATCATGTCGATGACGACGTCCTTGTGGAACTTCTGACGGAAGTCCACTGCCAGCTGAGCCACCCAGGCACATGCCTCGGGGTCGTCGCCGTTGACGTGGAAGATCGGCGCGGCGATCATCTTGGCCACGTCGGTGCAGTACTCGGACGAGCGCGAGAACTCCGGCGAGGTGGTGAAGCCGACCTGGTTGTTGACGACGATGTGCACGGTTCCGCCGGTGCGGTAGCCACGCAGATCGGACAGGTTCAGCGTTTCCGCGACGACGCCTTGGCCTGCGAAGGCCGCGTCGCCGTGCAGCATCAGCGGCAGCACGGAGTAACCGCCCTGGCCGGTGCCCTTGTCCAGCAGGTCCTGCTTGGCCCGGACGAGGCCTTCGAGAACGGGGTCGACGGCTTCGAGGTGCGAGGGGTTCGCCGTGAGCGAGACCTTGATGTCGTTGTCGCCGAACATCTGGATGTACGTGCCCTCGGCACCGAGGTGGTACTTCACGTCACCGGAGCCGTGTGCGGCAGCCGGGTTCATGTTGCCCTCGAACTCGGTGAAGATCTTCGAGTACGGCTTGCCGACGATGTTGGCTAGCACGTTCAGGCGACCGCGGTGCGGCATGCCGATGACGACCTCGTCGAGGGCGTACTCGGCGCTCTGGTCGATGACGGAGTCCATCATCGGGATGACCGACTCGGCACCTTCGAGCGAGAAGCGCTTCTGTCCGACGTACTTGGTCTGCAGGAACGTCTCGAAGGCCTCGGCTGCGTTGAGCTTGCTGAGGATGTACTTCTGTTGCGCCACAGTCGGTTTGACGTGCTTGGCTTCGACGCGTTCCTGCAGCCACGAGACCTGCTCGGTCTCGAGGATGTGGGTGTACTCGACGCCGACGTGGCGGCAGTACGAGTCGCGCAGGACGCTGAGCACGTCGCGCAGCTTCATCTTGTCCTTGCCGTGGAATCCGCCGACCTTGAACTCGCGGTCGAGATCCCACAGCGTCAGGTCGTGGCTGATCACGTCGAGGTCCGGATGCATCCGGAACTTGTCCTTGGTGAACTGCAACGGGTCGGTGTCGGCCATCAGGTGACCGCGGTTGCGGTACGCCGCGATGAGCTCGAGCACGCGGGTGTTCTTGTCGACGGTGCCCTCGGGCAGATCCTTGCGCCAGCGGATCGGCTCGTACGGGATCTTGAGCGAATGGAACAGCTCGTCGTAGAACTCATCGCTGATCAGCAGATTGTGGATCGTCTTGAGGAAGTCGCCCGACTCCGCACCCTGAATGATGCGGTGGTCGTACGTCGAGGTCAGCGTCATGAGCTTGCCGACGCCGAACTCGGCGAGACGCTCGTCGCTGGCACCCTGGAACTCCGCCGGGTACTCCATGGCACCGGCACCGATGATGGCACCCTGGCCGTTCATCAGGCGCGGGACGGAGTGGACGGTGCCGATTCCGCCGGGGTTGGTCAGCGAGATCGTGACGCCCTGGAAGTCCTCGCCGGTGAGCTTGCCGTCGCGGGCGCGCCGGACGATGTCCTCGTACGCGTTGTAGAACTGCGTGAACGTGAAGTCCTGCGTGTTCTTGATGGCCGCGACGACGAGGGAACGATTGCCGTCCTTGCCGGGAAGATCGATCGCCAGACCGAGGTTGATCGACGCCGGAGTGACGGCATTGGGCTTGCCGTCGACCTCGGCGAAGTGGCGGTTCATGTTCGGGAACGCCTTGACGGCCTGCACGATGGCGTAGCCGAGCAGGTGCGTGAACGAGATCTTGCCGCCGCGGGTACGCGCGAGGTGGTTGTTGATGACGAGGCGATTGTCGACCATGAGCTTGGCCGGGATGGCTCGCACGCTGGTAGCTGTCGGAATCTGCAGCGAAGCGGACATGTTCTTGGCAACCGCTGCAGCTGCGCCGCGCAGAATCTTGCTCGACTCTTCACCGAATTCGGCAGCGGCGGGCTTGGCCGGGGCTGCCTTCTTCTCGGCCGGCTTGGCCGGGGCCGACTTCGCCGGAGCAGGCTTGGTTTCAGCAGCCTTGGGAGCTGCGGCCTTCGCGGGGGCTTCGGTCTTCTTGGGAGCTTCGGTCTTCTTGGGAGCTTCGTTCTTCGGGGCTTCGGTCTTCGCGGCCGAGGCGGCGGGCTTCGCAGGAGGCGCGGGTGCTGCGGGAGGAGCGGACTTGGCCGAGCTGCCGTTCGAGGCCGAGCCGTTGGAACCGGACTTACCGTTGGAGATGGGGTTCTCGTCGATCACGGCTTCGGGGTCGTAATCGGTGAGGAACTCGTGCCAGCTCGCGTCGACGGAGGACGGGTCCTGCTTGAACCGCTGGTACATCTCGTCGACCAGCCATTGATTTTGTCCGAATTGGGTAGTAGAGCTGCTGCTCACGGCAGTAGTTCGCCTCGTTTCTGTCTTCGTTCCCGATCAGCGCGCGTACGACTCCAGGCTAGACCTCCGGTCGAGATCGCGTGCGTCCGGGACGTAGCTGTGATATGTACTCACCGGTAACCATCGGCCTCGTTGTCGATGACCCCGTTGACTATCGAATTATTCCCCCGGTTCGTTTCGGCTGCAGCCCACAATGTGGCGTAGAAGCCGTCCCGTTTGCGAAGTTCGGAATGTCGTCCGACTTCCACGATACGACCACCGTCGACGACCACGATCAAATCCGCTCGTGCGGCGGTGGCCAATCGGTGCGCGACGACCACTGCGGTGCGGGTTCGCGCAACGGCGTTGCTGGCTTCGAGGACCTTGCGTTCGGTGGCCGGATCGAGGGTCGCGGTCGCTTCGTCGAGCAGGAGTAGATCGGGATCCACCAGTTCGGCGCGGGCCAGCGCGATCAGCTGTCGCTGGCCGGCCGACAACCCTTGGCCGCGTTCTCCGACAGGTTGCTGCATACCGCCGCGAAGTGCAGCGATGGTGTCGAGGGCTCCGACCGAGCGTGCCGCGTTCTCGATGTCGGCCCTGCTGGCGTCGGGCCTGCCGTACGCGATGTTCGACGCGATGGTTCCGGTGAACAGGTGGGCTTCCTGCGGTACGACGCCCAGCCGGTGGCGGTAGTCCGACAACCGGTAGTCGCGAAGGTCGTGGCCACCCACGCGTACCGATCCCGAGGTCGGGTCGTAGAACCGAGCGAGCAGCTTCACGACGGTGGATTTGCCTGCTCCGGTGCGACCGACCAATGCGACGGTGGTGCCGGCCGGGATGCTGAGAGATACCTCACTGAGCGCGTCGGAGTGAGCTCCGGCATACCGAAAGCTGACGTCGACGAGGTCGATGTCGGCGTGCAGGCGATCGCCGACGACTGCACCGGACCCGGTCGCTGTCGCTGTTTCGATCGAACTCGTCGTGCGTAGGAGGTCTCCGATTCGGCCGACGCCGACGCGGGCCTGCTGGTAGCCGTCGAATACTTGCGAGAGTTGCTGGATCGGGCCGAAGAGGAGTCCGAGGTACAACACGAACGCCACCAGGGTGCCCGCGGTGGCGGTGCCCGTGGCGATCTGATGCGCACCGACGAAGACGACGACGGCCAGCGCGACATCCGAGAGCAGCGTGATGAACGGGAAGAACACCGAGATCGCGGTCTGCGATCGCATGCGGCTCGCTCGGTAGCGGTTGCTGCGTTCGGCGAAGCGGGAGGCTGCGTACTCCTCACGTCGGTATGCCTGCGCTGCGCGCAGTCCGGTGACGTTCTCCTGGAAATCGGCGTTGACGATGGAGATGCGTTCGCGCGAGGTCGAGTACGCAGCCGAGGAGATGCGTCGGAAGACGACGGTTGCGACGGCGAGCGGCGGCACGACCGCCAGGGCGACCAGCCCGAGTGTCGTATCCGTGACGAGCAGCGCGATCGCGATGCCGACGACGGTCAGCACGCTGACCACGGCCGTGGACGCGCCGGTCTGGATGAACGACGACAGCGCATCGACGTCGGTGGTCATTCGCGTCATGATGCGCCCGGACAGCTCGCGCTCGTAGTAGTCCAGCCCGAGTCTCTGAATGTGCGCGTAGCTGCGTACTCGCAATCCGAACAGCACCCGCTCGCCGGCTCGTGCGGTGAGCACGGTCGTCGCGCAGACCACGAACCAGCTGGCAGCAGCCAGGGCGACGCCTATCGACGTTGCGATCCATAGGGTGTCGGAGTCCCCGCGGGCCACGCCGCTGTCCACCGCGTACCGGACGAGTGAAGGGAAGGCGATGGAGGCGATCGAGTCGAGCGCCAGCAGCACCACGACACCTGCCAGCAGCAGCCGGACAGGACTCAGCAGTCGTGAGAGCCGGAATTCCGGGTCGGGTCGACGCAACTGTTGTCCCGATCCGCCTGGTTCCTCCGTTGCCGGTGGCAGGGCTGCCACCGCGTCGGAGATGGCCTGCGTCGGTGCCAACGAGCCGAATGCGCCGGCCATCGCTGCGCCGTGGGTGCCTCCGCCTCCGGCACCTGCGGGCGGCATCGCGCCACCGGGGTTCGATGCGGCTTCCAGAGCATCGTCCGGCCAGAGCATCGCCGCCGACGGTTCCGTGCGCGGTTCCGGTGCGGCGTCGCTGTGTTCGTTCTCGTCTCCGCCGGCGAGGAGAGCGCGGAACAGTGGGCAGCGCTCGTCGAGTTCGTCGACTGTGCCGGTGTCGATGATGCGTCCACCGTCGAGGACGGCTACTCGGTCGGCCAACGTCAGTGTCGATCGGCGGTGTGCGAGGACGAGGGTCGCCCGGGTACGCACGCCGCGCAGTGCGTCGAAGATGGCGGCCTCGGTCTCGGCGTCGACGGCGGAGGTGGCGTCGTCGAGGACGAGAATCCGCGGCTCGACCAACAGGGCGCGAACCAGGGCGATGCGTTGGCGTTGCCCGCCCGAGAGGGTGAGGCCGCGTTCGCCGACGAGACTGTCGTAGCCATCGGGCAGAGCGTCGATGAAGGTCGAGGCCTGAGCCAGCCGAGCCGCGTGTTCGATCTCCTCCGCGCTTGCCTCGGGCCTGCCGAGCGCGATGTTGGCGGCGATGGTGTCGGAGAACAGAAACGGCTCGTCGAAGACCAACGACACCGCTTCGCGCAGTGACGCGGAATCCAGGTCGTCGATGTCGATGGACGTGTCCCCGGAGGTCACCGCGATCCGGCCGCGAGTAGGGCGATAGAAGCGGGGGAGCAGCAGGGAGAGCGCGGTCTTTCCCGAGCCCGCGTGTCCCACGACGGCCACCGTCTCCCCGGGGGCGATGCTCAGGTCGAGGTCGCTGAGAACGTTGCGCTCTGCCTCGAATCCGAACGTGACGCCGGTGAGGTGGAGGCCGAGGGGGCCGTCGGGCAGTGCGATGGGGTGCGCCGGTTCCGGTGCGGTCGGCTCGGTGTCGACCACTTCGTAGACGCGCTCGACGGCCGCGCGGGAGAGCTGCGCCATGATCACCACCGACGACACGGTTCGGGTGACGGCCGACAGCGTGGCCACGTAGGTGGCGAAGGCGAGGAAGGTGCCGATGGTGATGTGGCCGTGCAGTGCCAACCAGCCGCCGAGAGCGATGACGCCGACCAGTCCGAGCTGAGGAATGGTTGCCATGGTCGGTGCGAACCGTGAATTGATGCGGGCCGAGCGCATACGTTCGGCGAACAGCCTGCGCCCGAGAGCTTCGATGCGATCCACCGCACGCGCTTCCTGCCCGAAGCCCTTGACCACCCGGACTCCGGTGACGGTCTCCTCCACGTGCTGGGCCAGATCGGCGGCGCGCTGTTGTGCTGACCAGGTGGCAGCGAAGAGGGTGGGTCGCATCCGGTAGACGACGACGCTGACCGCGGGAACGATGACGACCGCGACAAGGGTGAGCAGCGGTGAGAGGTAGGCCATCACGACCAGGGCCAGGACGAACTGCAGAATTGCCCCGGCCGACAGCGGCACCATGGCGAGCAGACCCTGCACCAACTGCAGGTCGGTGATCGATCTCGACACGACCTGGCCGGTTCGGATTTCGTCCTGCTTGCGACCGTCGAGTCGCTGCAGCGACGCCAGCAGGTCCATCCGCAGATCGTGTTGGACATCGATCGACAGGCGCCCGGCGAGCATGCGCCGACCGAACTGGCAGGCGAACCGGAGAGCACCCAGCAGTGCGATGGCTATCGCGACTCCGGCGATCACGTCGTTCTTGCCTGCGCTGGCGTCGTCGATCGCGAGGCGCGTCAGCAGCGGAAACGAGATGTCGATGAGCGCGGCGATCATCGTCACGCCCAGTGCGCCGAGTGCCGTCCGCCGGTGCAACATGCACTGCGCGAGCAGACGTCTGATCCAGCCACGCCGTGTGATCGACGACGCGGTGATCGACGACGCGGTGGTCGGCCGGGAGTCGGTGGGTACGCCGGACGAGCCGGGGGCGGTTTCCAGCAGACGGGTACTGCCCGTATTGCTGCCCGACGCTGCTCGATCCTTCACGTATTCGCTGTGTGCCATCGATTCACACGGTAGACCCGGCTACCGACAGCAGGATCGGGCGAACATCCCCACCGATGCGGTGGTCAGTCGATGTCCCGGGTACGGGCGAGGAACCAACCGCCACCGGTGAGGATCACGGCCCACAGGGCAAGTCCGAGCGGAGCCCACGGCCACGACGCGAGGTCGCCCGCATCGTCCAATTGTGTCGCGGCCATCGTCGGCAATGTCAGGTTCGACGGCAGCGCGGTTGCCACCGGTCCGAAACCGACTCCGAACAGAATCAGGGACAGCAGTCCTTCACCGAACGGCAGCCAGGCGACGAGCACGATGGCGGCCCAGGTCGGGGATTTGAGCAGCAACCCCAGCCCGGCTCCGATGAGCGACCACAGCACCACGGCGAGCAAGCACGACGCGACGACGCCGATGAAAGCGCCGTCGAGGACGATTGTTCGTTGGCTGAAGATCAGCAGACACACCAGGCTCGCCAGGAGCACGACGAGGCCGTACCCCAGGCCGAACAGGGCGGTGACGATGAGTTTGGCGGCAACGACGCCGTCCCTGCCGCGGGCCGTCAGGAAGCTGGTGGTGATGGTCTTGTGTCGAAACTCGGTTCCGGCGTTGACCGCGCCGAAGATGCCGGCGAACAGGATGGCGGCACCCGCGGCGACGTACAGGCCGATGGAGGCGACACCGCCGGCGATCTGAAGATCTTCCTCGAACTCGCCCAGCTGGTTCGCGATCACCGAGGTGATGACGGACGCGAACACGCCGACAACGATCGGTGCGATCGCCAGCGCCCACCAGAACTTCAGTGTGGTGACCTTGCGGATCTCGGATGTCAACAGCGCGTTCATCGCGAACCCCCGTTCCAGTTCTGCGGTGGTCCGTAGTTCTGTGGCGGCGGTGAGTACCCCTGGTTGTATCCAGGCGGCGGCCCGTATCCCGGAGGCGGTCCGTATGCAGTGGGTTGGACGGGTGCTGCGGTGTACTGACCGGCGGTCATGGAGAGGAACACCTGCTCGAGGTCGACGTGTTCGCTGGTGGTGCCGAAGACCGTGACCCCACCGTCGGCCGCGATGCGCGTGACGGTGGCAGCGTCGGCACCTGCGACGCCGATGCGTCCGTCGGGCAGCAGTTGGGTGTCGGTGAGTCCGGTGGACGCCAATGCCAGGGCTAGTTTCGCCGGGTCGGACGCGGCGACGAGCACGCGGCTCGGGCGGGTGGATCGCAGCTGAGCGATGGATCCCTGGTACATCAGGGTGCCGGCGCTGACGATGACGAGAGTGTCGACGGTCTGCTCGATCTCGCGCAGAATGTGGCTCGATACCAGGACGGTTCTCCCCGATGCCGCGAACGCTTTGAGGAAGTCTCGAAGCCAGGCGATCCCCTCGGGATCGAGGCCGTTCGCGGGTTCGTCGAGTACGAGGATCTCGGGATCGCCGAGTAGAGCTGTTGCCAACGTCAATCGCTGACGCATGCCGAGAGAGAACCCGCCTGCTGCGCGGTGCGCGGCGTCGCCCAGACCGACGAGGTTCAGGACGTCGAGGGCGCGGCTGTCGGGTACCCCGATCGCCGCGGTGTAGATCTTCAGGTGGTGCTCGGCGCTGCGTTTGGGGTGCAGACTCAGCGAGTCGAGAACGGCCCCGACGGTACGGGCCGGATGGGTCGCCGTACGAAACGGAACGCCGTTGACGAGGCCGACGCCCGAGGTCGGGGCGACGAGGCCGAGCAGCATCCGCAGTGTCGTGGACTTGCCGGAGCCGTTCGGCCCGAGAAATCCGGTGACGGTTCCGCGTGGAACGACGAAGCTCAGGTCCGAGACCGCGCGAACGGTACCGAATTGTTTCGTCAGAGCCTGCGCTTCCAGCGCCGGAGCCGAGTAGCTGGTCATCGTGCGGTGTCCCCCTGGCCGTCGGTGCACCTCGTGTGCCGGTTGCTTTGCGGCAACCGGTACACGAGGTTACGGGGTGGGACCGACGGGCGGGATGACCCGGTTTCAGCGATGCA
>NZ_JABFAQ010000005.1:0-326437 GCF_017168275.1 Rhodococcus sp. KRD175 | reverse complement strand
TCGGCCACTTGCACCTGAACACCGACAAGCGCTACCAAGGACAACTCCACCGCCCCGCAGCCTAGAATCGTGTCTCACATGTATCGAGACACCCGTGTCCCACATGTATCAAGACAGCACACGTAGCAGAGCCCGAGTTTCCACTCACGTGCGGCGCAGCCGCTCTAACTGTCGAAGCCCAGACCCAACGCGTCCATTCCCTTCAGCCACAATCCCCGCCGTCCCTCGTTGCGGTCTGCACGAGCGAATTGCGCACGAGTGATGTTGATCCCGATCGACTTGAGGGGCTCGGGTGGAAACGGCAACGGCTTGGTACGCACCATCTTCAGGCGTGTCCGTTCGGTGTCCTTGCCGTCGAGTAGGTCGAGCGCGGTGCGGGCCCCGAAGTGCGACGCGCCTACGCCGAGGCCGGTGAACCCGGCCACCGACGCCACTCGCCCGTTCATACCCAGATCCCAGAAGGCACTGAACCGCGAGCACGTGTCGATCGATCCGCCCCACGCGTGGGTGGCACGGATTCCCTCGAGGGCTGGGAACATCTGCAGCAGATGTTCGGCGAGCAACGCGAACTCTTCTGGATGTTGGGTTCGGCGTGGGTCGGTGTCGCTACCGTAGAAGTAGTGCGCGTCCCACCCGCCGAACAGGATGCGATCGTCGGCCGTCAACCGGAAGTAGTGGAATCGATTGCCGGAGTCGGCCAATCCTTCGCGGCCGGACCAGCCGATTACGGCGAGCTGCGCAGACGTCAGTGGTTCGGTCATGATCACGTAGTCCCACACCGGGACTATCCAGTGACGGAGCTTGCGGCGCAACGATTTCGATGCCGAGGTGGCCAGCAGAACCTTGGCGGCCTCGATGGTGCCGTAGCCAGTCTTCACCCGAATACCGTTGCCGGACTTGTCGATCGACAAGGCCTGAGTGTTCTCGTGGATACGCACGCCGAGCGACTCCGCCGCGTCGGCCAGGCCCCAGGCCAATTTGGCAGGATCGATCATCGCGACGTCGGGGTCGAACAGGGCACCGCGCGCCATCGGTGAGGTGATTTTGGCTCTCACTGCAGCAGCGTCGAAGTATTCCATCGGTTGCGACAGTCGTCTCCCCTCGTCGCCGAGCTCACGCAGGTCGTCCACCTGCCAGTCGAAATTGGCGATGTCGAGCTCGCCCGTGCGTTCGATGTCGGCGTCGATTCCGTACTTCTTCGCAGCCGCGCAGATCGCGTCGAGCGTCTCGGTTCCCATCCGCAGCAACTCGGGTAGTTCGTCGGCATACCGGTCGAGTCCGTTGCCCAGTCCGTGCGTCAGGCTGGCCGCGCAGAAGCCGCCGTTGCGTCCGGTGGCGCCCTCGGCAATGCGGTCGCCTTCGAGCAACACGATCGATCTGTCGGGGTTCTCCTCTGCCGCCTGCAGAGCCGCCCACAATCCGGTGAACCCGCCGCCGACGATCACCAGATCCGCAGACGTCGAACCGGAGTGCCGCGGCCTGGGCGTCGGTCGTTCCGGTCGGTCGAGCCAGAAGGGCTGCGGCGCTGCTCCGAGAACCATCGCCACGCCGCGATCGGTGGGTTCGGTAGCCCAGGATGCGCTCATCGTCGTAGCTCCTGATCCTCGGGTCCTGCGCTAGCGAAAACGGTGCGATGCCAGGACTTTCGGGCCACACCGGTGATGTCGGTCATCACGTGTTTGACGGTGAGGTACTCGTCGAGCGAGTAGCTCGACATGTCCTTGCCGAACCCCGAGGCTCCGAATCCGCCGTGCGGCATCTCGCTGATGATCGGGATGTGGTCGTTGATCCACACACAACCGGCGGCGATCTCCCGCGACGCTCGGCCCGCGCGGTACACGTCGCGGGTCCACGCCGAGGCCGCCAGTCCGAACGCGGTGTCGTTGGCCCGCCGAATCGCATCGTCGTCGCCGTAGTGCCGCGACACCGTGAGCACCGGTCCGAACACCTCGTCGCGGTAGATCTCGTCCTGCTCACCCACATCGGCGATCAACGTCGGAGGGTAGAAAGCACCCCTACCGTCCGGGACACGGCCTCCGGTGACGATCCTCGCTCCGGTATCGCGAGCCCGATCCACCATGGCCGCAACCCGATCCCGATGCGCGATCGAGATCAGCGATCCCATGTCGGTCGCCGGATCCGTCGGATCTCCCATGACGACGCGTTCCATCACCTCGGCAACTCCGGCGACGAAATCGTCGTACAGCGAGTCCGCGACGATGGCGCGGGTGGCTGCCGTACAGTCCTGTCCGCCGTTGATCAACGAACCGGCGACGGCACCGTGAATCGCAGCCTCGAGGTCGGCATCGTCGAACACCACGAAGGGTGCCTTGCCGCCGAGTTCGAGCTGCACCCGGGTGCCGTGCACGGCTGCCTGCGACATCACCTGCCTCCCGACGGGAGTGGAACCGGTGAAAGTCATCAGGTCCAGGCCCGCATGCGAGGACAACGCGACTCCGGCCTCCGCTCCGGTTCCGGTGACCACGTTGAACACCCCGTCGGGCAGGCCGGCCTCCGAGGCGAGACGCGCCAGACGCAGCGTGGTCAGAGGCGTGAGTTCACTGGGCTTGAGCACGATGGAACACCCGGCCGCCAACGCCGGGATCGCCTTCCAGACGGCCATCTGCAGCGGATAGTTCCACGGCGTGATCGATCCGACCACGCCGACCGGGTCGCGTCGGATGGCCGAGGTGTGTTCGCGCGAGTACTCGGCCGCCGCCTTGCCGTCCAGATGTCGGGCAGCTCCGGCGAAGAACTCGATGTTGTCGACGCTGCCCGGAACGTCGAACTCCGTTGCCAGACGCACGCTTTTGCCGGTCTGGGCCACCTCTTCGGTTGCGAATTCGGCGTCGGCCGCCACCGATCGCGCCAAGTCGGCAAGCACCGCGCCGCGCTGGGCCGGCGTTGCGGTGGCCCACTGCGGTAGCGCCGAGCGCGCTCGAACGAGAGCCGCTTCGACGTCCTCTGCCGTGGCGAGACCGAACTCGGACACCACGGTTCCGGTCGCCGGGTTCTCGACGCCGCAGCGGTCGCCGCTGCCGTCCACTGCGCGTCCGTCGATCCAACAACCAGGAATGTTCGCCATGACTGCACGATACCGACCGATCCACGGATTCGCCCGGTTTCCGATCCCGCAACAACCGATTCTGTCGTCGAAACAGATATTTATTGCGAATTTCATCGCCTATCGCTTGTGTCGGCGGCGGTGTCGGTGACAAGATCGACCGATGCCGGATCAGTCACCCATCGCACTCGACGACGTCTCCAAGGCGATCATCGAACAACTTCAGGAGGACGGGCGACGCTCCTACGCCGCGATCGGCAAAGCCGTCGGGTTGTCGGAAGCTGCCGTGCGGCAACGTGTTCAACGCTTGACGGACTCCGGTGTCATGCAGATCGTCGCCGTCACCGATCCGGTACAGGTCGGATTCAAGCGGCAGGCCATGATCGGCATCAAGTGCACCGGAGACAGTCATGCACTGGCCGAGCAACTCTCGGCGATCGACGCGATCGACTACGTGGTCCTCACGGCAGGCTCCTTCGACATCGTTGTCGAAGTGGTGTGCGAGGACGACGAACAACTACTACGGATTCTCAACAAACAGATCCGCAGCCTCGACGCGGTCACCAGTACCGAAACCCTGGTCTATCTGAAACTCGTCAAGCAGCAATACAATTGGGGAACACGATGACGCGAACCACATCCGAGCTCGACGCCTCCGCGGCAAAGCATCTGTGGGGCCACTTCACCCGTCACGGCGGCGGGGTCACTCCCCCGATCATCACCCGCGGCGAGGGTTCGACCATCTGGGACTCGAACGGCAAGAGCTACATCGACGGACTGTCGGGCCTCTTCGTGGTGCAGGTGGGGCACGGCCGCGAAGAACTGGCCGAGGCCGCAGCGAAGCAGGCCAAGGAATTGGCGTTCTTCCCACTGTGGTCGTATGCCACCGAGCCTGCCATCGAACTCGCCGAACGGCTCGCCGGATACGCCCCTGGGGACCTCAATCGAGTTTTCTTCACCACCGGCGGTGGCGAAGCAGTCGAGAGCGCATGGAAGCTGGCCAAGCAGTATTTCAAGAAGGTCGGCAAACCAGGTAAGCACAAGGTGATCTCGCGTGCCATCGCGTACCACGGCACCCCGCAGGGCGCTCTGGCCATCACCGGTATCCCGGCACTCAAGGAACCGTTCGAACCGTTGACCCCGGGCGCATTTCGGGTGCCGAACACCAATATCTATCGGGCTGCGGCCCCCATGGACACCGATCCCAAGGCGTTCGGAATCTGGGCGGCCGACCGCATCGCCGAGGCCATCGAATTCGAGGGCCCCGACTCGGTGGCCGCGGTGTTCCTCGAACCGGTCCAGAATGCGGGTGGCTGCTTCCCTCCTCCACCCGGATACTTCGAGCGGGTCCGCGAGATCTGCGATCGCTACGACGTCCTGTTGGTCTCGGACGAGGTCATCTGCGCGTTCGGGCGCATCGGATCGATGTTCGCCTGCAACGACTTCGGCTACGTGCCCGACATCATCACCTGCGCCAAGGGAATGACCTCGGGCTACTCCCCCATCGGCGCGATGATCGCCTCCGACAAGCTCTTCGAGCCGTTCGACGACGGCACGTCGAGCTTCGCCCACGGCTACACCTTCGGCGGGCACCCCGTCTCCGCAGCCGTCGCGATGGCCAATCTCGACATCTTCGAACGCGAGGGGCTCAACGCCCACGTTGCGGACAACGCACCCGCGTTCCGCGCGACGCTCGAAAAACTGCACGATCTGCCCATCGTCGGCGATGTGCGCGGCGAAGGGTACTTCTACGGCATCGAGTTGGTGAAGGACAAGGCCACGAAGGAAACGTTCAGCGACGCCGAAGCAGAACGCATCCTCCGCGGGTTCCTGTCCACCGCCCTGTTCGACGCCGGGCTGTACTGCCGGGCCGACGATCGCGGCGACCCGGTGGTACAGCTGGCTCCGCCACTGATCTGCGGGCAGAAGGAGTTCGACGAGATGGAACAAATTCTGCGCAGCGTGCTGACCGAGGCGGGCAACCTGATCTGATCGCCGGTGCTACTGCCCGATACGGTCGATGACGAGGGGGGTCGGCTGCGCGGCGGTGGTGCCGATCTCCCAACTGCCCTCGAGGGCCTGCTGCGCGTAGTCGAACTTCTCCGGGGTGTCGGTGTACAGGGTTGCGAGCCGATCCCCGGCCCGCACCCGATCGCCCGGCTTGGCGTGCAGACGCACCCCGGCTGCGCTCTGTACCGGCTCGCCCTGCCGCTCCCGGCCCGCGCCGAGCCGCCACGCCGCGAGGCCGACTCCCATCGCGTCCAAGCCGGTGACGACGCCGTCCTGCGTCGCAGTGAATTCCTGGCTCTCACGGGCGACGGGCAGCGCGGCGTCGGGGTCGCCGCCCTGCGCGGCGATCATCGTGCGCCAACGGTCCATGGCGGACCCGTCGGCAAGCTTGTCGGCCGGATCGATGCCCTCGATCCCGGCCGCGGCGAGCATCGTGCGTGCCAGCGTGATCGTCAGCTCCACGATGTCCGCCGGCCCGCCGCCGGCCAGTACCTCCACCGACTCCTGCACTTCGAGCGCGTTGCCCGCGGTGAGGCCGAGCGGTGTGTCCATCGCCGTCAGCACCGCCAGGGTCCGTACGCCCGCATCCGTTCCGAGTTCGACCATCGCCGTTGCCAGTTCGCGTGCATCGTCGACGTTCTTCATGAACGCGCCCGCCCCGACCTTCACGTCGAGCACCAACGCGCCCGTGCCCTCGGCAATCTTCTTGCTCATGATCGAACTGGCGATCAACGGAATCGACTCGACGGTTCCGGTGACGTCGCGCAGGGCGTAGAGCTTCTTGTCGGCCGGAGCCAGATCTGCGCCTGCCGCGCAGACCACCGCGCCCACGGCCGGGTCGGCAAGAATCCGGTGCATCTCGTCGCCGCTGAGATCAGCTCGCCATCCGGGGATGGACTCGAGCTTGTCCAAAGTGCCCCCGGTATGTCCCAGCCCGCGGCCCGACAGTTGCGGCACCGCCGCTCCGCACGCAGCGACCAAGGGTGCGAGCGGCAGCGTGATCTTGTCTCCGACGCCACCGGTCGAGTGCTTGTCCACGGTAGGGAGCGGCAACGCGGAGAAGTCCATTCGCGTGCCCGACGCGATCATGGCGTTCGTCCATGTGCTCAACTCCCGGCGCGACAATCCGCGCAGCAGAATTGCCATCGCCAACGCCGACATCTGTTCCGGCGCGACGCTTCCGCGGGTGAACTCGGCGATCACCCACTCGATCTGCTCGTCGTCGAGAACGCGTCCGTCGCGTTTGGCGCTGATGATCGATACGGCGTCAGGCATGGTTGTTCACGCGTCCTTCGTCGAGGTTGTCGGGGCCGAATGCGTCCGGGAGCAACTCTGCCAGTCGACGCGGCCCGGTGGCGGTATCGACGAGCAGATCCGCGCCGCCGAACTCGTACAGCAACTGCCTGCACCGCCCGCACGGCATGAGGATCTCGCGTCGGGAATCGCAACAGGAAAAGGCAACGAGCCTGCCCCCGCCGGTCGAGTGCAGGTTCGACACCAACCCGCACTCGGCGCACAGGCCCAAACCGTATGAGACATTTTCCACATTGCACCCGGTGACAATGCGATTGTCGTCCACCAGAGCTGCCGCGCCCACCGGAAAATTGGAGTACGGGGCGTATGCGTGCCTCATGGCCCCATGGGCATTGTCGCGCAACGCATTCCAGTCGATTTCGTTCATGGTCACCCATCCAATCACGCTGTCTGAATTGATGCAGAAATCTACCCGAAACCGCCCGATTGAATTGGGAAGGCAAACCTAACACGGGATTTCGGCACCATACGAACCTCGAGTCGAATTAGTTCCGTGTTTCGAATGGGTTTACAGTTTCTATCAAGCGGCTAGTACAACCAGCACTAGGGCCGAATCGCGACAAATCGAGCCAGGTTAAGCCCGGCCACCGGGCTCGACGCGTCCACCAACGACGTTGGAGGCATTGCACTCGATGAGTAGCACGACGGAAGCCGCTCCGGTCAAGGAGCGCAAGCGGTCTCTGTACCGCGGGGACCCGGGAATGTGGTCCTGGGTCCTGCACCGCATCACAGGCGTGTTGACGTTCTTCTTCTTGTTCGTCCACGTTCTCGACACGGCGATGGTTCGGGTCAATCCCGAGACGTACGACGCCATCATCGAAACCTACAAGACCCCGCTCGTCGGACTGATGGAACTCGGCCTCGTCGCGGCAGTGCTGTACCACGCGTTGAACGGCATCCGAGTCATGCTGATCGACTTCTGGGCCAAGGGACCGCAGTACCAGAAGCTGATGCTCTGGGTCATCGCAGTCGTCTGGCTCGTCGTCATGATCCCGGGCGCGGGACGAATCTTCTACAACATGTTCACGGCGGGTGGTCACTGATGTCGACGCAGGGTCCCGAGGCGAAGGTCCTCGGCACGAACTACGACCGTCCGGCCAGCCTGGCCAACCCGCGTTCGCCGCGGCGTCAGAGCAAGGGCAACTTCGAGCTCTACGCGTGGCTGTTCATGCGGTTCTCCGGCCTGGCACTAGTCGTGCTGGTCCTGGGCCACATGTTCATCATGCTGATGCTCGACGACGGCGTGCACCGCATCAACTTCGCCTTCGTCGCCGGCCGTTGGGCCAGCCCGTTCTGGCAGTTCTGGGATCTGACGATGCTGTGGCTGGCACAGCTGCACGGCGGCAACGGTCTGCGCACCATCATCGCCGACTACTCCCGCAAGGACTCGACGCGATTCTGGCTGACGACCTTGCTGGTGCTGTCGATGATCCTCATCATGGGCGTCGGCACCTACGTCATCTTCACCTTCGATCCCAACATCTCGGCGAGCTAAGGACACTGACGCTTACATGCAGGAACATCGTTACGACGTACTGATCGTCGGCGCAGGCGGTGCCGGAATGCGTGCTGCGATCGAAGCCGGACCCCGTGCTCGGACAGCCGTATTGACCAAGCTCTACCCCACCCGCTCCCACACCGGAGCAGCTCAGGGCGGCATGTGTGCCGCCCTGGCCAACGTGGAGGAAGACAACTGGGAATGGCACACGTTCGACACTGTCAAGGGCGGCGACTACCTCGCCGACCAGGACGCGGTGGAGATCATGGCCAAGGAGGCCATCGACGCCGTCCTCGACCTCGAGAAGATGGGTCTTCCGTTCAACCGGACACCCGAAGGAAAGATCGATCAGCGACGCTTCGGCGGCCACACCCGTGACCACGGCAAGGCACCCGTTCGCCGCGCGTGCTACGCAGCCGACCGCACCGGTCACATGATTCTGCAGACGCTGTACCAGAACTGCGTCAAGCACGACGTCGAGTTCTACAACGAGTTCTACGCGCTCGATCTCTGCCTGACCGAGACGGACGACGGGCCGGTTGCCACCGGCATCATCGCCTACGAACTCGCCACCGGCGAACTGCACATCTTCCACGCCAAGTCGATCATCTTCGCGACCGGCGGCTCGGGACGTATCTACAAGACGACCTCCAACGCGCACACTCTGACCGGCGACGGCATGAGCATCGTGTTCCGCAAGGGACTTCCCTTGGAGGACATGGAGTTCCACCAGTTCCATCCGACCGGCCTCGCAGGCCTGGGCATCCTCATCTCCGAGGCCGTCCGCGGCGAAGGCGGCATTCTGCGCAACGAGTCGGGTGAACGCTTCATGGAGCGGTACGCCCCGACCATCAAGGACCTCGCTCCGCGCGACATCGTGGCGCGGTCGATGGTGCTCGAGGTTCTCGAGGGACGCGGCGGTGGTCCCAACAAGGATTACGTCTACATCGACGTCACCCACATTCCCGAGGAAGTTCTCGACGAGAAGCTCCCCGACATCATGGAGTTCTCGCGCACCTACCTCGGTGTCGACCCCGTCAAGGAGCCGGTGCCGGTCTACCCGACCTGTCACTACGTCATGGGCGGTATCCCCACCAAGATTCGCGGTGAGGTGCTGCGCAACAACGAGGACATCGTCCCCGGCCTGTACGCGGCAGGTGAGTGCGCCTGTGTGTCGGTGCACGGCGCAAACCGTCTGGGAACCAACTCGCTGCTCGACATCAACGTCTTCGGTCGTCGTGCGGGCATCGCCGCGGCCGAGTACGCCAACTCGGTGGACTTCACCCCGCTCCCCGAGGAGCCGGCGAAGATGGTGCAGGACTGGCTCGAGCTGATCCTGTCCGACCACGGTCACGAGCGGGTGGCCGACATCCGTTCCGAGATGCAGCAGTCGATGGACAACAACGCGTCGGTCTTCCGCACGCAGGAACGCCTCGAGACGGCGCTGAAGGATGTGCGTGCCCTCAAGGAGCGCTACAACCACATCACCGTCGCGGACAAGGGCAAGCGCTACAACAGCGACCTGCTCGAAGCCATCGAACTCGGCTTCCTGCTCGAGATGGCCGAGGTGACCGTCGTCGGAGCGCTCAATCGCAAGGAATCGCGCGGCGGACACGCTCGCGAGGACTTCCCCGATCGCAACGACGCCGAGTACATGAAGCACACCATGGCCTACAAGGAGGGCGAAGGTTTGCTCACCGAGATCCGCCTGGACTACAAGCCGGTAATCCAGACCCGCTACGAGCCGATGGAGCGGAAGTACTGACATGAGCGCACCCACACTGGACAAGAAGTCCGAACAGAACGATCTGCCTCCCGTGCCCGACGGCGCGGTCATGGTCACGCTCAAGATCGCTCGTTTCAACCCCGAGAGCGGCGACGGCCAGTACTGGGACACCTTCCAGGTCCCCACGCTGCCCACCGACCGTCTGCTCAACCTGCTGCACTACGTCAAGGGCTACCTCGACGGAACTCTGACGTTCCGTCGCTCGTGCGCCCACGGCGTCTGTGGCAGTGACGCGATGCGCATCAACGGCGTCAACCGTCTCGCCTGCAAGGTGCTGATGCGCGACATGCTGCCGAAGGATTCGTCGAAGACCCTCAACATCACCATCGAGCCCATCCGTGGCTTGCCGGTGGAGAAGGATCTCATCGTCAACATGGAGCCCTTCTTCGACGCGTTCCGCGCCGTGAAGCCGTTCCTCATGACGACGGGCAACGAGCCGACCCGCGAGCGCATTCAGTCGGCTGCGGACCGCGCCCGTTTCGACGACACCACCAAGTGCATCCTGTGTGCGTGCTGCACCACCTCGTGCCCGGTGTTCTGGAGCGACGGAAGCTACTTCGGTCCGGCGGCCATCGTCAACGCGCACCGGTTCATCTTCGACAGCCGTGACGAGGGTGCCACCGAGCGTCTGGACATCCTCAACGACGTCGAGGGTGTGTGGCGCTGCCGCACCACGTTCAACTGCACCGACGCATGCCCTCGTGGCATCCAGGTGACCAAGGCCATCCAGGAAGTCAAGCGCGCACTGCTGTTCGCTCGCTGAATCTCCACGGCTACGACGAAAGCGCCCCTTCGCAGACGCGAAGGGGCGCTTTCGTCTGTCCGTCACACGAACGCGCTGTAGCCCGTCACGCCGCGACCGACGATGAGATTGTTGATCTGAGCGGTGCCCTCGTACGAGTACAACGCCTCGGCATCGGAGAAGAACCTGATGACCTCGTGCTCGATGAGAATTCCGTTGCCGCCCATGATCTCTCGGGCCCATCCGACCACCTCGCGCAGACGCGTCGTGCAGAACGTTTTCGCGAGCGCCGCATGCTCGTCGTGATGGACGTCGTTGCCCTGCAGTTGTGCGACGCGAACGGCCATCCCGAGGGACGCAGTGATGTTCGCCGTCATACGCGCGATGAGATCGGCGATGAGCTGGAACGAGGCGATCGGGGCCCCGAACTGCTCCCGTTCGCGCGCGTAGGCGACGGCTCGCTCGTACGCGCCCATCATGACGCCGACGGCTTGGAACGCCACTCCCCCGCGGGTCAGCCGCAGCACCTTGGCGGTGTCGGCGAACGAGTTGGCCTCGGCCAGCTTGTTGGCGACCGGGACTCGGCAGTTCTCGAGATGGACGTCGGCGTTCTCCACGGCGCGAAGCGAGTACTTTCCTTCGATCTTCTCGGCCCGGAATCCCTCGAATTCCTTCTCGACCACGAAGCCCTTGACCTCGCCGTCGGCCTCGTCCTTGGCGAAGACGATCGTCAGGTCCGCGAAGGTCGCATTACCGATCCATCGCTTGCTTCCGTTGAGTATCCAGTGGTCTCCATCGAGGCGAGCCGTGGTCTCCAGCCCGCCGGCGACGTCCGATCCGCCGTGCGGTTCGGAGAGTCCGAACGCCCCGATCGTCTCCATCCGCCGCATGCTGGGCAACCAGCGCTGCCGTTGTTCCTCGGAGCCGAGGATGGAGATACTGCTCATGGCCAGCGAACTGTGCACGCTGAACATCGTTCCCGTCGATGGGTCGACCCGCGCGAACTCCATTTCGAGCCAGCCGGTGAGTAGCTTGCGGGAGGCCTTGCGGTCCACAGGAGTGGAGCCTGCGGAACGACCCGGTTCCTTGAAGGCGTATCCCAGACCCGCGATTTCGAGGTCGGCGATGGCCGGCATCAGGTGTACCGGTGAGACGGCCTTCTCCCAGAACTCGTTGGCTCGCGGCGCAACCTGCTCCTGGAGGAACCGGCGGGTACGCAGCACCACGTCGACTTCGGCCTCGTCGAGCAAGCCCTGATACCCGTAGAAATCCGATTCGAGGAAGTCCGGCGACAGTGGCCCGAGGGGCTCGTGCTTGCTCATGGTCGACTCCTTCGTCCGGTGCCGCGCTCGGGCACCACTACTGCTCTTCTACCCGCCGCGCCCCTGTCTCACCCATCGCGGGTCGTCAGCGACCGAGTTCGTGGGTGAGGGTTGCGAGCTCCTGGCCCCCGGCCATTTCGGTCGTGAGCTCGTCGAGCGAGATGTCGTCGTAGGTGCAATCCAATTTCTGGCGGCCGCGGTCGAGCAGGACGAAATGATCGCCCACCAGGTACGCGTGGTGAGGATTGTGGGTGATGAACACGACGCCCAGTCCCTGCTCTTTGGCGGCGGAGATGTAGCGCAGCACCATCCCGGATTGTTTGACTCCCAGCGCCGCGGTGGGCTCGTCGAGAATCAGCACACGGGCTCCGAAGAAGATCGCGCGCGCAATTGCCACGCATTGCCGCTGACCGCCGGACAGCGCCCCGATGGGGGCATCGACGTCGGGCAGATCGATGCCCATCTTGCGCAGCTCTTCGATGGTCGTCGCGCGCATGGCGTTCGTGTCCAGAGTCTTGAAGAATCTGCCCTTCGTGAGCTCCTGGCCGAGAAAGAAGTTGCGCCACACCGGCATCAGCGCGACCACGGCAAGATCCTGGTACACCGTCGCGATACCCAGGTCGAGAGCATCCCTCGGCGAGTCGAACGTCCTCGGTGTGCCGTCGACGAACAGCTCCCCCTCGGACTGCTTGTGCAGGCCCGCCATGATCTTGATCAACGTGGACTTGCCTGCGCCGTTGTCACCGAGAACTCCGGTGACCTCACCGGCACCGACGCGTAGGTCGATTCCGTGCAGCGCAACGATGTTGCCGTAGTTCTTACCGACGTTCTTCAGCTCGATGAGCGGCGCCGACGGCGACTGGACGGGCTGGTCCGAGGAGGTAGTCATGCTCACCTTTTCGCCGCGTAGTTACGGAAGGAGTTGTTGGCGATCACGGCGAAGAGAAGCATCGCGCCGAGAAAGAACTTGAACCAGTCGGGATTCCACCCGGCGTACACGATGCCTTGGTTGGTCATTCCGAAGATGAACGCACCGATGAAGGCTCCGACGGCGGTGCCGTACCCACCCGTGAGCAGACACCCTCCGATGACTGCCGCGATGATGTAGAGGAATTCGTTGCCGACGCCTTGGCCGGACTGCACGGTGTCGAACGCGAACAGCAGGTGCATCCCGACGAACCACGCGCAGAACCCTACGAACACGAACAGGCCGATCTTGACCTTGGTCACCGGAACACCGACGGCCCTGGCCGATTCCTGATCGCCGCCGACAGCGAAGATCCAATTACCGATGCGAGTTCTCATCAGCACCCACGTGGCCACGAGTGTGAACACGACCCACCACACGACGGTGATGCGGATGGAGACCCCGAACAGCGAGAACGACGAGGAGAACACTGCCTTCGCCGAATCGAAGCCCTGCATGTCCGAGATCGACGGGGTCGCAACCTGTCCGGTGACGAGTTTGGTGACGGCCAGATTGATGCCGGTGAGCATCAGGAACGACGCCAGCGTGATCAGGAACGACGGAATTCTCGTCTTCGTCACCAGATACCCGTTGACGAAGCCGACCGCCGATGCCAGGCCCAGCGCCAGCACAGCTCCGGTCCACACGTTGAGATGCAGGTTGTAGGCGAGCATCGAGGCCATGATCGAGGAGAACGTGACCGCGACCCCGGTGGACAGGTCGAACTCGCCGCCGATCATCAGCAGCGCGACACCGATCGCCATGATTCCGATCGTCGACGACGCGTACAGCACGGTCGCCAGTGCTTCGGGAGACCGAAACGGCGGCGCGACGATGCAGAAGAAGACGAAGATGGCGATCGCACCGAACAGGGCACCCATCTCTGGGCGGATCAGCAAGCGCTGCAACGGTTTCTGTTTCTTCACCCGCTCGTCCAGGATCACGGCGTGCGTTCCCGAAGCCGGGTCGGCCTGTGTTGGCATGATGTTCCTTCCGCGTCCGGACGACGCTCAGCGAGTTCCGTTGCGGGCGTACTCGGCGATGGCCTCGATGTTGGTCGAGTCGACGAAGGCCGGGCCGGTGAGCACCGGGGTGCCGCCGCCGATGGTGTTGCCGTTGTTGAGGTACAGCCACAGGGAGTCGATGGCGAGATAACCCTGCAGATAGGGCTGCTGATCGATGGCCCAGGCGACGTCGCCTGACTCGATCGCGTCGACGAGGGCCGCGTTGGTGTCGAACGTGACGACGGTGGCGTCGCTACCGGCATTGGTCTTCGATTGCACCGCGGTCAGTGCGATCGGGGCTGCGAGCGATACCACGTGATCGATGCTCGGGTCCTGCTGGAGCTTCGCGGTGATCGTCGCCTCGACCGACGGCATGTCCTTGCTGTTGACGTTCAGAATTTCGGTGCTGCCCCCGGTGAAGCCCTGTCGAACTCCTGCGCAGCGCGCTTCGAGCGCTACTGCACCCTGCTCCTGGATGATGCACAAGGTCTTTCGCGCACCGTCTTCGGTGAGCCGCGCCCCGGCAGCCCTACCCGCGATGGTTTCGTCCTGACCGAAGTACTGCTGCACCCCCATTGCGCTCCATGCGTCGTAGCCGGAATTGAAGGCGACGACCGGGATGCCCGCTGCGGTTGCCGCCTCGACAGCCGGAGCCATGGCCTCGGGCTTGGCCAGTGTCAGAGCGATGCCGTCCACCTTCGAGTCGATCGCGCTCTGAACGAGATTGGCTTGATTGGGTGCCTCCGGATCGGCCGAGTAGCGGAGCTCGATGTTGTCCTTGGCGGCTGCGGCCTCGGCTCCCTTTCGGATGAGATCCCAGAACGTGTCGCCCGGTACCTCGTGCGTGATCATCGCTACCGTCGCCGCAGGCGTGTTCGCCACTCCCGCATTGCTGCCGTTGTCGGTAGATCGTGGAGCCCCACCGGTGCTCGAACAGGCCGTCAGCGTCAGCACCATCACCAACCCGAGTGCGACACCCGCCCCACCGGCGCGGCGTCGAACCGAGCGGAGCGAGCCGGTACGGGCCGCCTGTCGAAATGTCATCCGGGTTCCTCTCGGGCGACCGAGCTGTCGGTAGTACAGCTCGGCGGATCACTGTCTGTACAACGTAATGCCGATCACAGACGATGGACGTAGTTTGGCAGGGCCTTCGAACCGGCCCGCTCCCCGGTGGGTCGCGGCCTCGGTGACCTCTGCAGCGCCTATGGTAATTCGCGATGAAAAGGACTCGAAAGTTCGTAGCCGTGTGGGCGACAGCTCTCGCTCTCGCCGGCGTCGGCGGCGGCCCGGCATCGGCGCAGCCGGCAGTCGAGCCACCCGTCGTATCGACGACGCCACCGTTCACGACGCCGAACACCGACGCGTGCCCGTTCGCGGCCTCGCCGCCCCCGGCGATCGATTCCTCGGATGTTCCGGCTCCGGGTAGCACTGCGCCACAACCGGTTCCGATCCCGGCGGACCCGGTGGGCGGATCCCGACTGGCCGAGTGCGGCGCGATCGTGCCGGACGGCGCGCCCCCACTGCCCGCGGACATCTCGGCAACCGGGTTCGTGGTGGCAGACCTCGATTCCGGATCGGTGGTAGCCGCCAAGGATCCACACGGTCGGCACCGACCGGCGAGCACGATCAAAATACTGCTCGCCCTCGTCGCTCTGGACGAGCTGGACCTCGGCAAACAGATCACCGCGACGGCCGAGGACGCCGACGCAGAAGGCAGCGCCGTCGGCATCGGGAAGAACGGTGTCTACACCAATCTGCAACTGTTGCAGGGCCTGGTCATGGCGTCGGGAAACGATGCCGCGCATGCCTTGTCGGCTCAGCTGGGAGGTGACGCCGCGACCGTCGAGAAGATGAATGCCAAGGCAGCAGAGTTGGGCGCGCTCGACACACGGACCGCGACCCCCTCCGGCCTGGACGGGCCCGGCATGGCGAGCTCGGCCTACGACCTGGCACTGTTCTACCGGGAGGCCATGCGCAATTCGACCTTCGCGCAACTGATTTCGACCGAGAACGTGCAGTTTCCCGGCTATCCGAAGGATCCCACGATCCCCGACGACCAAGACCGCCCCGGTTTCACGCTGTCCAACGACAACCAGCTGCTCTACAACTATCCGGGCGCTCTCGGCGGCAAGACCGGCTACACCGACGATGCCCGGCAGACCTTCGTGGCGGGTGCCGAACGCAACGGTCGCCGTCTGGTCGTGACGCTCATGAAGGGTGACGTACTACCGATCCGGCCGTGGGAACAGGCGGCTCGGCTGCTCGACTACGGGTTCGCCCTGGATACGAGCAGCAGCGTCGGCGATCTGGTCGAACCGGATTCCACGTCGCCGGTGACGAGTACACGTGCCACCAGCGCGGTGCCAACCCTTGCTCAACCCCCTGCGTCGGCGTCGAGTGCCGAATCGGGTACCCGACAATCCGATCTGCAGGCGCAGGGCGACACGGTCGTGCGCATCGCGATCGGGGTCATCGGTGCACTGGTCGTGGCCGGTTTGCTGTGGGGCGCACGCACACTGTCTCGCCGCCCCTGAACTCCCCCGCCGCCTCTCACATTCGCAAGTAGGTTGCCTCGGATCAGCGTCGCCGATTGCGAAGTCCAGCGATACCCAGAGCGGCCAGAGCGCCCGCGCCCACCAAGGCCAGACCACCCTTGACACCCGGGCCGTCGCTCACCTCGACCCGGGTGTTGATCACCGCGGGGTCCGGCGCCGGCACATGGGCGTCAGCAAGGCTCTCCCGAGTGGTGGCTGCGAACGCAGTCGAGAACAGCACCAACCGCGACGTCGTGAACACGAACACCAACAGACCGATGATGGGACCGAACACGACTCCGGCGGGCCCGCTCGTGACGGACGCGAGGTAGATCGCGCCGAGTTGCTTGAAGATCTCGAAACCGACTGCGGCCAACAGTGCACCTTTGGCCGCACTGCGCCACGACACCGGTTCGCGGGGCAGACGTGAGATCACCCAGGTGAACAGCGCCCAGGTTCCGGCAAGCGCGAGCAGTATCGAGAAGACCCGCAGCGCCACTCCGACGCCGGGAACGGAATCGAGGTTCAACCATTCGAGAATGCCACGCATGACGCCGCCCCCGGCCAACGCGGACAGCCCGAGAGAAAGCACCAGTGCTGCTCCCAGGCCGAGCAGAGCCGCGAGGTCCTTGGCCTTGGTCGCAAGGAATCCGCCCGACTCGTGCTGGCTCTCCCACATCGCGGTCAGGGCCTCACGCAGATTGGCCACCCAACCGAGCCCCGCGTACAGCGCGCCGAGCAGACCGATGACACCGACACCGGTACGGGACTCGATCGCGGTATCGATCAGCGAGCTGATCGTCTCACCGAAGCTGCCCGGGACATTCTCCGCGATCTGCGACTGAATCTCGGCAAGCCATTCGGGCTGATTCACCAGTACGAACCCGGCAACGGCGAATGCAACCATCAGCAGCGGAAACAACGCCAGCACACTGAAATACGTCATCCCCGCGGCGTAGTAATCACCCTTCTGCCCCTGATACCGCTGCGCGGCAACAACAGTGTGATCCAGCCACGGCCACCGAGCACGCCGATCGTCGAGCATGGCCTTGAAATCGGGCATGGCACTCACCTTTTCGCTGTCGTCGGCGGCTGTTCGGGCCGTGTCCTCGAAATGTCGTGTAGCGCGAATATCGTGTACTGACAGGGCTATGCGCCGGGAGGAAGGAACCCCACCCTGTCGTACACCTGAGCCAGCGTTCTGCTCGCGACCTCCCTGGCTCGATCCGCACCGACAGCGAGGAGGCGATCCAATTCGGCTACATCGGACATGAATCCGTCCATTCGTTCGCGCAGCGGAACCACGAACTCGGTCAGCACGTCGGCAGTGTCGGACTTGAGATCGCCGTAGCCCTTGCCTGCGTAACCGGCGACCAGATCATCGATGCTCTTCCCGGACAGAGCGGACTGAATCACCAGAAGATTGCTGACGCCTGCCTTGTTCTCCGGATCGAAGACGATATCGCGTTCGTTGTCCGTCACTGCCGAACGAATCTTCTTCGCGGACAGCTTCGGATCGTCCAGGATGTTGACGATGCCCGCCGGATTCGACGACGACTTGCTCATCTTCGCCGTCGGATCCTGCAGGTCGAAGATCTTGGCCGTGCCCTTGATGATGTGTGCATCGGGAACCACGAAGGTCTTCTTGAACCGCGAGTTGAACCTCTGCGCCAGATCGCGAGTCAACTCCAGATGCTGACGCTGATCCTCGCCCACCGGAACGAGATTCGGCCGGTACAGCAGGATGTCCGCGGCCTGCAGAATGGGATAGGTGAACAACCCGACGCTGGTGTGATCGCGACCCTGCTTGGCGGACTTGTCCTTGAACTGCGTCATCCGGCCGGCTTCGCCGAACCCGGTGATGCAGTTGAGAACCCACGCCAACTGCGCATGCTCGGGAACCTGGCTCTGCACGAACAACGTCGACTTCTCGGGATCGATACCCACCGCCAACAGTTGTGCGGCCGCTATCCGGGTGCGCCGACGCAATTCCTTCGGGTCCTGCGGAACCGTGATCGCATGGAGATCGGGAACGAAGTAGAACGCATCGAACTCCTCCTGCAACTCCACCCAGTTCCGCACAGCACCCAGGTAGTTACCGAGATGGAACGAATCCGCCGTCGGTTGGATGCCCGAGAGCACCCGACGACGCGGACCCTGCGACGTGTCGATCGAGTCAGGAGAAGACATGCGGCAATCTTTTCACGCCGTCCCCGACCCGTACCGATTGCCTTGCCACACCAGTCGCTCCGCAGGCTCCGCTCCTCACCACACCGGTCACTCCGCAGGCTCCACTCCTAACACCCCGGTCACTCCGCAGGCTCCGCTCCTAGCGGTAGCGCACCGTCACCGGCGCGTGATCGGACCACCGCTGGTCGTACGCCTCCGCTCTTTCGGTGACAGCTTCTTTCGCACGCTCGGCCAGATCACCGGTGGCGAGTTGGTAGTCGATGCGCCACCCGGCGTCGTTGTCGAACGCCTTACCGCGGTAGGACCACCAGCTGTACGGCCCCTCGACGCCGGGGTGCAGCTCACGCACGACGTCGGTCCACAGTGACTTCTCGGCGAGCAATCGCGATACCCACTCACGTTCTTCGGGCAGGAAACCCGACTTCTTGCGGTTGGTCTTCCACGACTTCAGATCTGCTTCGGTATGGGCGATGTTCCAGTCGCCGCAGACCACGACGTCGCGCTCGGCGGACGTCGTTGCCTTGGCGGTCTTGGCGAGATACTTCGCGAACGCAGCCATGAAGCGTTCCTTCTCGTCCTGTCGGTCGGTCCCCACCTCGCCCGACGGCAGGTACAGGCTCGCCACGGTGACGTCACCGTAGTCTCCTTCGATGTAGCGACCCGCGTCGGCGAATTCAGCGACGCCGATGCCGGTTCTGATCGCCTCCGGCGCGGCCCTCGACAGCAGGGCTACACCGTTGCGTCCCTTTGCCGACGGTTCCGCCGACGCCAGATGCCATCCCGCATCGAGGGCCGGGGCCAGTGCTGTGGTCAGCTCGCCGTCGTTGGCGCGTGTCTCCTGAAGACAGATGACGTCGGCATCGGTGGCCTCGAGCCACGGAAGCATGCCCTTGCGAACAGCCGCGCGGATCCCGTTGACGTTGACAGTGGAAATAGTGATCGGCACGCCGACGACCGTAGCGGAGGCCACCGACAACCGGCAGGTGGCCTCCGCAGGCTCACCTTCTCTTCGGTTTGGCTCTTGGCTTCGGAGCCGTCACCGCCGAAGTCATCGACGGCACCGCGACCGGCTCCCGGTCGATCCGTCGGTAGACGATGTGCTGCTGGGCGTAGGTCCAGATGTTGTTGCTCACCCAATAGAGCAGCACCGCAACGGGCAGCACCGGGCCACCGATCAGCACCCCGGCCGGGAAGACCCACAGCGCGAGTTTGTTCATGATCGCGGTCTGCGGGTTCGCCGCGGCGGCCGCATCCTGACGCGCGATCGATGCCCGGGAGTTCAGGTGGGTAGCCACCGCGGCAACGATCATCAACGGCACCGCGACGACCGCGATGCTCCACACCGACGGCACCCCACCGAACGGACCGAACGCTTCGAGAACATCTCGAGAGCTACTGACGGCAGCGGAGATCGGTGCGCCGAACAGCCGCGCGTCGAGAAACGACTGCACATCGCCCGCACCGAACACGTAGTTGGCTGTACTCGCATTCTCCTGCGCCGACATACCGAGATGCCCGAACCCGGTTCCCGTCCGGTTGAACGAGCGCAACACGTGCAGCAGACCGATGAACACCGGTGCTTGCGCGAGCAGCGGGAGGCAACCCATCAGTGGGTTCACCCCGTGTTCCTTTTGCACTGTGCGGATTTCCGTGGCCTGTCGAGCCCGGTCACCGGAGTACTTCTTCCGTACCTCCTCGAGCCTGGGTTGGAGTTTCTTCATGGCGAGCTGTGAACGAATCTGACCGACGAACGGTTTGATCAACAGCGTTCGTAGCGTGAAGACCAAAAATACGACGGCCAAGGCCCAGGCGACGCCGTTGTCGGGGCCGAGCACGAAACCGAACACCCGGTGCCAGAACCACAGCACCGCGGAGACGGGGTAATAGACGAAATCGAGCATGATGGAGTGCCTCACTGAGAGAGAAATCGGTCGGATGACGTCTCGACCGGATCTCGCAGTGGCTCAGCGGAACTGGAGCCACCGATCCGGTCCGTGAACCGATCCGGGTGCTCTCGGCATAGGGCGGCCTGGCGTGTCGGGTTGCTCTTGTCTGCGGTAGGCCCCGCGGAGTCTGCCGCCGTCGGATCCGGCGGTTGTGGACGCGGGCGGCACCACGACGAGGACGTCGGCCGATGCACCCGTCACCAGCAGTGCCGCAGCCACCAACGCACCGAACATCGCTATCTGGGCCGCGGGCTGGGCATCGACGACGGCGAAGACGACCAGCAGGACTGCCGCCACCCCGACAAGGGTGACCACTGCGGCTCGCCACGGCGACACCGCACGCCTGGAAATTACGTCGAATGCAGCCGTCGAACCGACACGGCGGGTGGCGTTGTCGATGGACAACATAGTGATTCTCCCGATGAACCTCGTGGACCAGGGGCGCGTGAGGTGTGGGAGAGCTGTCGAACTACAGCGCTCCCACCAGGAGACCGGGTGCTCGCGGCTGCGGGCGACCGGGTGCGTCGGGGCGATGTTGACGTCGGAACGAGCCACGAAGGTGGCGCTCCTCCGCATTCGGTCCGACGTTCGACGGACGGTACAGAAGGCTCAGCGCCCCGGCACGATGCGCGTAGAACACCGCCGCCGCCAGAGCAGCGACGATGATCAGCGCGAGATCCGCCGGTCCGGCCGGAGTAGTCAGCAGCAGCGTGAAGAACAGCACCGACGTGACGACGAGGTTCTGATAGCCCATCGTGCACCTCCGTCCTTCGTCACCGATCGTCGAGTCGTTGCTCAGGGTACAGATACCGTCGGGTCTGTGCACTGGTACCAGCTGTCTCCCCACGAGACCGGGCCTCGGGCCTGAACACACTCACGAACACGTTGGGGTAGGCGATCGAGTTCGGGATCTGCGTCTGCCGACAACCCGCCAAGGTAGAACACGTCGATCCGCCCCGTCTCCTCGAACCGTTCGACGTTCTGCCGCGCGATGTACGCGTCCGGGTTCACGGCCGCGAGCGCGAGAACGGTCAGCACTGCTCCCACGCCGACTGCTCGCGGAAGCCAGCGACCCGACATCCGTACGCCCGCGACGAGCAGCAGTACGAACACCGAACCCAACCACCATTCGACCGCGGTGACGAACAGCCGCAGGGTGGTGTAGCCGTACTGCTCCTCGTACAACGACATTCGATGCAACGCCGACGCCACGATCACCACCGACAGTGCGCACAGCGCGCCGAGCAGAACCCGCAATGCAAGTCGGTCGCGTAGGTCCGTTCGTTCGGCCTTGGTCACGGTGACCGCGATGACGAGCAAGGTCAATACCGTCACCGTCAGCAACTGCCAGAAGCCCTGCCGTGCGTACTCGGCGTTGGTCAAACCTTCGGTGCTCAGAACGTGTCCCTGGCCGCCGAACAAGCTCGGAATCTGAAAGGCGACGAACACGCCGAACAGGCCGACGACAGCGCCGAGCGGTATTGCCCACTCCCACAACCGAAGTGTGCGACGCGGTGTTGCCGCCAGGCGGTCGAAGCGCGGCGGATGCACGGCCACGTATGCGGCGGCGAGCGCACCTGCAGCCGTCAGTACGAATACGACCACTCGCCCGACGATCGATCCGAGATCGAACTGCGGAGTGACCGAGCCCAGAGCATCCGCGAAACGTCGATCCGCCGCCCCGAACAGCGCGGCGAACACCACACAGAGCGCGACGGTGACGGCGGCGACCACGCCGATTCGGATCGGCTTGGGCCCGTCGAGATCGATGGTTCCCGCCCCTCGTCGCGTCCACCGCACGACCCGCAAGGGCAGCAGCAGCGGCAGCACGGCGCCGAGAGCGATGCCCGTCCAAGTCCAGGCCCGCGAGAGAACGACCGACCCGACGACGACCGCAAGGGCAACGGACAGAGCGACGATCCACTCCGCCTCTCGTAGCGCCGCGACGCTGGACAAGGCGAGGACCCCCGCCACACAGTCCGGGTCGACTGCGTCGGGGGAGAACGATCGAACCGACCGCCGGCGGAGCAGGGCCTCACGTCGACCACGTTCGAGTGCCTCGGCGGTTCCCAGCCAGAACAGATCGTCTTCGCCGCCGCGCAGCAGCGTGGCGGCGGTGGAGCCGTCGTCGACCGGTGACAGGCCGCGGACGACGGCTATCGGAACGCCACCCAGCTTGCCCTTCACGAGATCGCCTGCCGCAGCGAGCTCGTCGGCGATGGCGACTTCGGTGACGATCAGTTCGTTGCCCTGGCCGTCTTCTGCCCCGGCGTATCGATGAACGACCGCCAGGCCGGCAGACCCGATCGCGGCATCGGTCTGACCGATCCGCCAGGCCCGGCCCATCGTGTCGGTGATCACGACAGCCACGGTGACTCCGGCCGACTCGTGCAGTGCTCGCCGAAGAGCCGCCGCGCTGGCGTCGGGATTCTCCGGGAGCAGCGCCAGTTCGCTGCCGTCGACGTTGGACCCGTCGATACCCGACGCGGCTTGCACGATGCCGAGGCGGTTCTCGGTGATGAGCGTCCGGCCTTTTCGGGCGACGACGCGAACGGCCTCCTGATCGACGAGGACCCGGCGGGCCGCGTCCCGCTCCTCGGGGTCCTGCGGTGCGGGCACCAGACGTCCCTCGACCTTGGAGACGATCTTGCTGGTGACCACGAGGACGTCTCCGTCGCGCAGCCAGGGCGCTCGGTCGACGATCGCTGCGGCGAGATCGTCGCCCGGACGAAACTCGGGAAGTCCCGTGACCGGCAGGATTTCGATCGATCCGCCCGGTGCGTGGTCACCGGGAGCCTCCGGCATCGACGCCACGTCGCGTGGGGCGGTCACAGTTCGAGTCCGGCTGCGCGCAGGGCGGTGCGGGCCATCACCGCTGTGGTCTCCGGGTCGGTCATCAGCAACGGAATCGACTGCACGTCGACTCCGTCGACCACCGCCGAGTCGGTGCTGTGCACCAGCCAGGCGTCGAGAATGCCGGTGCCGCTTCGGCTTCCGTAGAGGCGGCCGACGGCCTCGGCCGTCGTCTCGACGCCGATGACCGAGAGGCACTCGTCTGCCATGCCGCGCAACGGTTTACCGTCCACCACCGGGGACAGGCCGACGACCTTGGCGGCGGTGGTGCGGAGTGCGCCGCGGATGCCGGGTACGGCAAGAATTGCGCCGACACTGACCACCGGGTTGGACGGGGCCAGGATCACCGCGTCGGCCTCGGCGATCGCTTCGGCGACTCCCGGTGCGGCAGTGGCCTGTTCGGCACCGATATGAGCGAAACTGTGCGTGGGAATCTGCGCGCGGTAGCGAACCCACCACTCCTGGAAGTGGATTGCACGTTGCTGCTCGCCGCTGGGGTCGTCGGGGTCGGTGACCACGACGTGTGTTTCCGAGCGGTCGTCGGTGACCGGCAGCAATCGGACCCCGGGCTGCCATCGGTTGCACAGTGCCTCGGTGACGGCCGACAGCGGAAATCCGGTGCGCAGCATGCGACTGCGGATCAAGTGCGTGGCGATGTCCCTGTCGCCGAGGCCGAACCAGTCGGGATCTGCTCCGTAGGCGGCCAACTCGTCGCGGGCGTTCCATGTCTCCGCGACCCGGCCCCAGCCTCGCTCGGTGTCGATTCCGTTTCCGAGGGTGTACATGCACGTGTCGAGATCCGGGCAGATGCGAAGGCCGTGCATCCAGACGTCGTCGCCGACGTTGACCACCGCCGTGATCTCGTTCTCGGGTTCGTCGCCGAGAAGGGAGTCGCCGAACAGGGATTTGAGCCCCTGGAGGAACCGTGCGCCACCGACGCCACCGACCAGAACAGTAACTTTCACAACATGCGAGCCTAGTGCGGTTGCCGCCCGCCCGGGTGAGCGCCCACCCGGACCGTCCGCGGGGCCGGGATCCGAGCCCGAGAACCGCCGCGACACGCACGGGACGCGCTCCGATTCGGGGAGACAGCCGATTTCGGGCATGGGATGGTATTGGATTTGTGCGATCGGCTTGACCGCGACACACCTGTACGTGTCTAATCACAGGTATGTCATTCAGCGTTCGCGGCACGAGTTCGACTGCAGCGAACCTGGTTTCGAACACTCGTTCCCTTCCTGTTCGTCCCTGAGTGGACGTGGAGTAGAGGTCGAGAGTTGGACGGGTGGAGAGCCGGCTCGGACGTACCAGCTCGATCGAATACCGGCGCGGGGCAAGGTATTCGAGATTACGAGGACCGAAAGTATCTGCGCTACCACAGGTGAGGAGGCGGAAGCGATGTATGACCAGCACGTGACACGTGATCAGCGGGGCGGACCCACTGCACACCTCAGCGCTGTCGACGACGCGCCGCAAACCGAGTCCGATTCCGGCGTGGATTCGAGCGTCTCCGTCGACGCCGGTTCTGCGTACGTGACCCCGTCGAACGATGCAGTCGACGGCGAACTCTCGAGTGACGCCGTCCAAATCGATCAGGACATCGACAGCCCTGATGTCGACAGCCCCGATGTCGACAGCCCGGATGTCGACGACGTCGATAACGACGACTCGGACAACGACGCCGATTCGATGCCGTTCGTGGCCGAATCGGTTCCACCCGCCAAGCCGTTCCTCAGTCTCGTGGCGGGTTTCGACGAGATGTTCGAGGAGATCGAGGATCAGTGGCAGGAGCGCGCCCTGTGCGCTCAGACCGATCCCGAAGCCTTCTTTCCCGAAAAGGGCGGCTCCACCCGCGAAGCGAAGCGAATCTGTCTCGGCTGCGAGGTCAAGGACGAATGCCTCGAATACGCTCTCGCCAACGACGAGCGATTCGGAATCTGGGGCGGACTGTCCGAGCGTGAGCGTCGTCGGCTCAAGCGCGGGATCGGCTGAGCCGAACGCGCTCAGGAGGATCCACCCACGAGCCGACGCTGCATCACGGCTCGGCGCTGGCGGGGTCCACCTCGTCGGGATCGATCCCCAAATATGTCGCTACCTGCTCGACCAGGACCTCGAACAGTAGGTCCTCCAAATCTTCCGGATGCTTGGCGCGCCGCTCGAGCGGACGCCGGAACAGCACCACACGGGCGCGTGTCGTCTCTCCGCGCTTGTCGATCCCTGCGGGGACCAGTCGCGACAGGGGTACCGGTCCTTCTGCGACCACCTCGGGCGGCCACGTGACCGATTCCGGGTCCAACGCCCTGATCTTGGGCACGTCGTCGACGGCGATGTCGAGCTTCGAGAGCTTGTCGTGCCACCGGTGGTCGATGCGCGCGAACGCGTCGAGTACCAGCCGGTCGAACTTCTCTGCACGTGATCGCCGGGCAGGTAGGTCCTCGGGCAGCACCGGTCCGCGGATGCCGCGGCCGTGCCGCGCAACGGACCGCGACGTGATCCTGCGCGCGGAAGAGAACTGAGGCATGGGGGCAGGTTATCGCGGCTGTCCGGTGTGTCGGTCGTTCGGTCGGTTGCACGTACCGGATACTCTGCACTCGTGAGATCACTGCGTGGCTGCTGCAGGCCTGGTTGCAACCGTTCTGCCGTTGCGACGCTCACATATGTCTACTCCGACTCCACTGCGGTCGTCGGTCCGCTGGCCACCGTGGACGAGCCGCACTCCTGGGACCTGTGCGAGGTCCATGCCTCGACGACCACGGCACCCAAGGGCTGGGAGCTCGTGCGGTACGAGGGTGGTTACTCGACATCGACCCCCGACGAGGACGATCTGACCGCCCTGGCCGAGGCCGTACGCGAAGCCGGTCGGGGAGACCGGACGCGCTCCGAGGAGCGAGACAGCGGTGACCGGTCGCCGGCTCGCCACCAGGACACCGAGCGACGGGCCACGCCTGCCGTCCGAACCGGCCGGCGCGGACACCTCAGAGTTCTACCCGATCCCACGTCCTAGACCCCCTGCGCAGAACGCCGCGGCGGGGCGCTGCGCTGCGTCCGCCCGAATGAACGACGGGTCGACTGGCCCGCCCACCGGGCGTCTGGCAAGGTTTGCAGCAGTACCGAAACGGACAAGCCGGTCTGCCGAGCTTCGGTGTTGATCGCCCCGTACCCAACGCTGGATGTCCGACGCCGGACGACCGACAATCAGGAGAATCTTCGTGGCCCGAACCGCAGAGTCCGTCAACGCCGTCATCAAGGCCTACGACGTCCGTGGCGTCGTAGGTGAGCAGATCGACGAGACGTTCGTCCGTGACGTCGGTGCATCGTTCGCCCGGTTGGTACGCGACGAGGAGGGCGCAGCGCGGACCGTCGTCGTCGGACACGACATGCGCGACTCCTCGCCGGGCCTGTCCCGCGCTTTCGCGGACGGCGTCACCGCGCAGGGACTCGACGTCGTGCACATCGGTCTCGCCTCGACCGATCAGCTCTACTTCGCGTCGGGCCTGCTCGAATGCCCGGGTGCCATGTTCACCGCAAGCCACAATCCGGCGAAGTACAACGGAATCAAGCTGTGCCGCGCCGGTGCCAAGCCGGTGGGACAGGACACCGGGTTGGCCACGATCAAGTCGGAACTGATCGACGGGGTGCCGGACTTCGACGGCCCGGCCGGTACGGCAACGTCGCGAGACGTGTTGACCGACTACGCCGGGTTCGTCCGCGATCTGGTCGATCTATCCGGCATCGGATCCATGAAGATCGCCGTCGACGCGGGTAACGGCATGGGCGGGCACACGGTCCCCGCGGTGTTCGCTCCGCTCCCGGTGACGATCGAACCGTTGTTCTTCGAACTCGACGGCAGCTTCCCCAATCACGAGGCCAACCCACTGGATCCGGCGAACCTGGTGGATCTGCAGCGCTTCGTCGTCGAGACCGGTGCCGACATCGGGCTCGCGTTCGACGGAGACGCCGACCGGTGCTTCGTCGTCGACGAGAAGGGCGATCCGGTCTCGCCGTCGGCCGTGACCTGCTTGGTGGCAGAACGCGAGCTGGCCAAGGAGCCCGGTGCGTCGATCATTCACAATCTCATCACCTCGCGTGCGGTGCCGGAGCTGGTCACCGAGCTCGGCGGCAAGCCTGTCCGCACCCGAGTGGGGCACTCGTTCATCAAGCAGCAGATGGCCGATACCGGTGCGATCTTCGGCGGAGAACATTCCGCGCACTACTACTTCCGCGATTTCTGGGGTGCCGATTCCGGCATGCTCGCCGCGCTGCACGTTCTCGCTGCCCTCGGCGCCCAGGATCGACCGCTCTCGGAGATGATGGCCTCGTACGAGACGTACAGCGCGTCGGGTGAGATCAACTCGACGGTCGACGACGCAGCCGAACGCACCCAGGCCGTGCTCGACGCGTTCGCCGATCGGACCACCGGAATCGACCGTCTCGACGGCGTGACCGTCGACCTCGAGGGTGGTGCATGGTTCAACTTGCGTGCGTCCAACACCGAGCCCCTGTTGAGACTCAATGTCGAGGCGCGCACCCGCACCGAGGTCGACGCGTTGTCGACCGAGATATTGAGCATCGTTCGCTCCGGACTGGAATAGTGGTTACCTAGAGTTCACAAGTGGGTATGCAGGCATTTCGAGTCGGTGACGTAAGGGAAGGTGCCGAGGTCATGAGGGCAGTGACGTCTCTGGTCGATCTCGACGACGCCGGCGCGATCGTGGCCGCCGATCGGGAGGGCGCGCTCCGCAGCGCCGCGCTCGCGGGTGCTCAAGTACGCGCCGTCGCCACTGCGGTCGAAGAGTCGGTGCTGGCGCGCCTGGCCGACCTGCGACCTCGCAGCGTGGTGATCGTGACCGGCGACGGCCGCAGCAGTCGTGCGGCGTCTCTGCTTGTCGCTGCTCTCGGAAACCATTTGGGCGTTCCCCTGGTTCGTAGTACCGGAACTCCGCCGTGGATCGGGCCACTGGATGTCGTCGTGGTGGCCGGCGACGATGCAGGCGATCCGCGCTTGGCCGAATCGGTCGACGCGGCAGCGCGGCGCGGCGCGGAGGTCGTCGTCGTGGCACCGGACGAGGGTCCATTGCGTGCCGTGCGCGGTGCCAGGGTCATGTGGTTGCCGCCGCGCATAGCGGTGCGTGACCACAATGCGCTGATGCGCTACCTCGCGGCGTTCGTGGCCGTCCTCGGCGCGGTTGCCGGTGGTTCGTGGAAGGCGCTGCTGCCCAACCTTTCTCGGCTCGCAGATCTGCTCGATGCCGAGGCTGTGCGCAACAGCCCGTCCAACGAGGTGTTCCACAACCCTGCCAAAGCGCTTGCCAGTGGGTTCAGCGGCAAACGTGTGGTGCTCAGCGGTGCCGGGCCGGCTGCCGTCGAGGTGGCGCGGCACGGTAGCGAGGTGTTGCTGCGGGTGGCCGGTCTGATCGTGGCTGCGGGTGAGCTCGGCGATGTCATCGCTGCGTCCATCCGTGCGTCCATGGTCGAGTCATCGGGGCCGGTCAGCACCTTCGACTCGATCTTCCACGACGAGGAGCTCGACGGACCGGCTCCCGAACAGCCGATGCGGGTATTCGTCCTGGCGTCCGAATCCGATCGCGCGCTGACCGAACGACGCATTGCCGGTGTTCCGAATTCCGAACTGGTACTGACCGAGTCCGGTGAGGCGACGTCCGGCGGGGAGTTCGTGAGTTCGGGTTTCGAGGCCCGCGCGGCGTCACCCGATCCGGTTACACTCTCGATGCTCGACACGATGTCGGTGTTGGCAACGCGGTTGGACACCACTGCCGCGTACTTGTCGTTGATGGGCGGTAGCTAGTGCAACTCCTGCGAGGCGCAGTCCGGTCCTACGCTTGGGGTTCGCGCACTGCTCTGGCTCGTATCCAGGGTAGGCCGGTACCGTCCGATCATCCCGAGGCGGAGATCTGGCTGGGTGCACACCCGGCCGATTCTGCGCACGTGGTTCACGAGGGTGGCAGCACGCCGTTGCTCACCCTCATCGACGGGGATCCGGAAACACAGTTGGGCGGCTCTGCAGAGGACTTCTCGTCGCGGCTGCCGTACTTGCTGAAATTGCTTGCCGCAGAAGAACCTCTGTCGTTGCAGGCACATCCGAGCAGCGCGCAGGCGCGTGAGGGCTTCGCGCGGGAGAATGCCGCAGGTGTTGCGATCGATTCCCCGGTGCGCAATTACCGGGACGCCAATCACAAGCCCGAGCTGATCGTGGCACTCACCGAATTCGAAGCACTGGCAGGGTTTCGGCAACCGGCCGAGACGGTCGAGTTTCTCGATGCGTTGGCCGTGCCGTCCCTCGCGGGGTATCGCACGTTGCTCGCCGCTCAGCCCGACGCGTCGGGCCTCCGGACGGTGTTCACCTCGTGGATCACGTTGCCCGGGCAGTCCCTGGACGACCTGTTGCCTGCGGTCGCCCAGGGCTGCATCGATTATCTGTCGGGGCCTGCCCGCGCCGACGGCGGTCGATTCGCCGCCGAGGCACGGACGTTGCTCGAGCTGGGGGAGTCGTATCCCGGTGATGCTGGAGTACTGGCGGCCTTACTGCTCAATCGGGTCACCCTGACTCCCGGCCAGGGCCTGTACCTGGATGCGGGCAATCTCCATGCGTACCTGCGCGGAACCGGTGTGGAGATCATGGCCAACTCCGACAACGTTCTGCGTGGAGGGTTGACGCCCAAGCACGTCGACGTGCCGGAGTTGTTGCGCGTGCTGGACTTCGAGCCCGCCGACATCTCTCCGATCACGCCGGGTGAGAACGATCGGCCCACCTACCGATACCCGACGCCGGCCCCTGAATTCGTCCTCAGCCGGACGGCGGTCGGTCCGGGGGAGACCGTCGAGATTCCTGGAACCGGTCCGCGAATTCTGTTGTGCACCAGCGGTTCGGTGCTGGCGACGACCGGTGACACACACGCGGGGCTCACCGTGCCCCAAGGTAGTTCGGCGTGGATTCCCGCTGCCGACCGATCGGTCACCGTCACCGCGGACTCCGACGGTGCCGAAGTGTTCGTGGCGGCGGTCGGATCATTGCAGTCGTAAGGCGCGGCAAGTCGAGTGGCCGAAGTGTCCGACACGGGTGCCCGCTACCAATAAGGTGATGTCACAGTGAATTCTGGGACGGGTGGGTCCGATCGGATCGGCCGTCTGCAGAAGCGACGTGGCGATACGGAGGTCCGATGACCAAGGCAGACCGGCCCAGGAAGCCCCCGCGTACGACGGGGTGGTTCCGGACCAAGTCGATCGAACAATCGATCAAGGACACCGACGAACCGGACACCAAGTTGCGCAAGGAGCTCGGTTCGTGGGATCTGACCGTGTTCGGTGTCGCGGTGGCGGTCGGAGCCGGCATTTTCACGCTGACGGCGAGGACTGCCGGAAACGTTGCCGGACCGGCTGTTTCGGTGGCGTTCGTGTTGGCGGCCATCGCCTGCGGGCTCGCTGCCCTCTGTTACGCCGAGTTCGCCTCCACGGTTCCGGTCGCCGGTAGTGCCTACACGTTCTCCTACGCCGCATTCGGTGAGTTCATCGCCTGGATCATCGGCTGGGATCTGATCCTCGAATTCGGACTGGCCGCGGCGGTGGTGGCGAAGGCCTGGTCGCTCTATCTGGGAGACCTGCTCGGCACGTCGGCCCCGGTACTGCAGATCGGTTCGCTGAATTTCGACTGGGGCGCACTTCTCATCGTGGTGGTGTTGACGGTTCTCATCGCCTCGGGAACCAAGTTGTCCTCGCGCGTGTCGTTGGTGATCACAGCCATCAAGGTGATCGTCGTGCTGTTCGTTGTCGTGCTCGGTGCGTTCTACATCAAGGTCGCCAACTACGACCCGTACATTCCGCCGTCCGAGCCCGCGTCCACGGGTGAGGGGCTTCATCAGTCCTTGTTCTCCTTCGTCACCGGTGCGGGCGGTAGCACCTTCGGTTGGTACGGACTGCTGGCGGCGGCGTCGCTGGTGTTCTTCGCGTTCATCGGCTTCGACGTGGTCGCGACCACGGCCGAGGAGACGAAGGAGCCGCAGAAGGCATTGCCGCGCGGCATCCTCGGATCCTTGGCCATCGTGACCGTGCTCTACGTGGCGGTGACCCTGGTGCTGACCGGGATGGTCAAGTACACGGATCTGGCCGGCGACAGTGCCACGCTGGCAACGGCTTTCGAGCTGAACGGGCTGACGTGGGCCAAGAACATCATTTCGTTCGGCGCACTGGCCGGTCTGACGACGGTGGTCATGGTTCTCATGCTGGGGCAGACTCGCGTCCTGTTCGCCATGTCGCGAGACGGCCTGGTGCCGCGCGGTCTGGCCCACACCGGAAAGAAGGGCACGCCGGTTCGGACGACGATCCTGGTCGGTGTGGTGGTCGGACTGCTCGCCGCGTTCGTACCTCTCGGCACGCTCGAGGAGATGGTCAACATCGGCACGCTGTTCGCCTTCGTTCTGGTGTCGGCCGGTGTGCTCGTCCTCCGCAAGACGCGTCCCGATCTCGAGCGCGGGTTCCGCGTGCCCTGGGTTCCGCTGGTTCCGATCCTGGCAGTGGCCGCGTGCCTGTGGCTGATGCTCAACCTGTCGGTCGAGACCTGGTTGCGGTTCCTGGTGTGGATGGCAGCGGGTGTCGTCATCTACGTGCTGTACGGCCGCCGTCATTCGGTGATGGGTCTGCGCGAGGCGAAGAAAGTCGAGTCGCGACCCGAGTGAGACGCGGCTGAGTCGTCTTGCGAGGCCGGCCCCGACCGTCGATTGTGCGGGCGGGGCCGGTTTTCTCGGATCCGACGTGTCCGGGGTATCCGTCACACCCCTCGGTCCGAACGCCCGGCATGTTATACCCTCGAAAACAAACTGATAGGACCGCAAACATTCGGTGAGAGGGTGTGGCAACTGTGCGCGTGGACGGCCGAATCACCTCATCGGACGATTCGGGTGTCGCTTTCGGGGAGCGGAATTCGGCCGGGGCTGCACCTGCGGTTCGGCGGTGGGACAACAAGCGCTACCTGTGGATGCTGGGTCTGCTGGCACCGGCATCGGCACTGTTGCCGTCCCAATTGGTGTACTGGACCGGCATGCCGGTGTTCTGGTGGAGCGGCGTCCTGGTGTTCTTCGTGATCATTCCGATCATCGATCTGCTCGCGGGCGAGGACGGTCACAACCCGGACGCGTCTGCGGCCGACAAGCTGCAGAACGACCGCTATTACCGCTGGTGCACCTATCTGTTCCTGCCCATCCAATTCATCGGTCTGATCGTCGCCTGCTGGATGTGGGCGTACGGGGGCCTGAGCGTGGTGGACAAGATCGGGCTCGCGGTGACGGTGGGCCTGGTCGCGGGAACCGGAATCAACGCCGCCCACGAGCTGGGCCACCGCGTCGAGCAGCACGAACGCTGGTTGGCGAAGGTGGCCTTGTCGCAAACCCTGTACGGACACTTCTTCGTCGAGCACAACCGCGGCCATCACGTGCGGGTGGCCACTCCGGAGGATCCGGCCAGTGCCCGGTTGGGAGAGAGCGTGTGGACGTTCGTGCCGCGCAGCGCTGTTCTCGGGCTGGCCTCGGCCTGGAAGCTCGAGGCTCGGCGGCTGCGCCGCAAAGGCCACTCCGTGTTTCACCCGTCGAACGCCCTGTTGCACACGTGGCTGCTCAGCGCCGTTCTCTTCGTCACGCTGATGGTCGTCTTCGGCTGGGCGATCGCGCCGTATCTGCTGATACAAGCCGTCGTGGGATTCGTGCTCCTGGAGATGGTGAACTACGTGGAGCACTACGCACTGCTGCGTGAGACGAACGAGCGAGGCAGATACGTGCGATGCGCACCGCGGCACAGTTGGAACAGCGACCGGCTGTGCACCAACATCTTTCTCTACCACCTGCAGCGACACAGCGATCATCATGCCAATCCGGGGAAGCGATACCAGACTCTGCTCTCGTGCGACGAGGCCCCGCAATTGCCCGCCGGGTACGCGACGATGGTTCTACTGGCAGCGGTACCGCCGCTGTGGCGTCGGGTGATGGACCCGCGGGTGCTCGACCACTACGACGGTGATCTCGTCCGGGCCAACATTCTGCCCCGAAAGCGCGATCGGATTCTGGCGCGAGCCCAGCAACACGGGTGACCGCGGGACCACTCGACGAGCCGTCTGAAGGGCATCGGACCGATTCGCCGGGCAGACGGTCGCCGCGCGCCGCGACCCGATAGCCTGGACGAAGACATTCAAGTCAACAGGAGAGGCAAGATGACGACCTCAGTTACGTCAGGATCGGCACTCACCGTGGAACACCGCGGTGGAATCGACTTCAAGGTCGCAGACCTGTCACTCGCAGAATTCGGCCGCAAGGAAATACGGCTGGCAGAGCACGAGATGCCCGGCCTGATCGCGCTTCGTCGCGAGTACGCCGACGTTCAGCCGCTCAAGGGCGCACGAGTATCCGGATCGCTGCACATGACTGTGCAGACCGCCGTGTTGATCGAGACGCTGGTGGCACTCGGTGCCGAGGTGCGTTGGGCCTCGTGCAACATCTTCTCCACCCAGGATCACGCTGCCGCGGCCGTCGTCGTAGGCCCGTACGGCACCGTCGAAGAGCCCAAGGGCGTTCCGGTGTTCGCCTGGAAGGGTGAGACCCTCGAGGAGTACTGGTGGGCCGCCGAGCAGATGCTCACCTGGCCCGAGCAGCCTGCCAACATGATCCTCGACGACGGCGGTGACGCCACGATGCTGGTGCTGCGCGGCGCTCAGTTCGAGAAGGCAGGCGTCGTTCCGCCGACCGACGACGACCAGGATTCCGACGAGTACAAGGTGTTCCTCGGCCTGCTGCGTCGCTCCCTCGAGGCGTCGACGACCAAGTGGACCGAGATTGCCGCATCCGTGCAGGGTGTCACCGAGGAGACCACGACCGGTGTGCTGCGGTTGTACCAGTTCGCTGCTGCCGGTGAGCTGTCGTTCCCGGCCATCAACGTCAACGACTCGGTAACCAAGAGCAAGTTCGACAACAAGTACGGCACTCGCCATTCGCTGATCGACGGCATCAACCGTGGCACCGACGTTCTCATCGGCGGCAAGGCCGTGCTGGTCTGTGGCTACGGAGATGTGGGCAAGGGCTGCGCCGAGGCACTCAAGGGCCAGGGCGCTCGCGTGACGGTCACCGAAGCAGATCCCATCAACGCCCTGCAGGCACTGATGGACGGCTTCGACGTGCGCACGGTCGACGAGTTCATCGAGCAGGCCGACATCGTGATCACCTCGACGGGCAACCTGAAGATCATCACGTTCGAGCACATGCGCAAGATGAAGCACCAGGCGATCCTGGGCAACATCGGCCACTTCGACAACGAGATCGACATGGCCGGCCTCGAGAAGGCTGCCGACGTCACGCGGATCAACATCAAGCCGCAGGTCGACGAGTTCCAGTTCAAGGACGGGCACTCGATCATCGTGCTGTCCGAGGGCCGTTTGCTGAACCTCGGCAACGCCACCGGTCACCCGTCGTTCGTCATGAGCAACAGCTTCTCCAACCAGGTCATCGCGCAGATCGAACTGTGGACCAAGCCGAGTGAGTACGACAACGAGGTCTACCGGTTGCCCAAGCACCTCGACGAGAAGGTTGCTCGCATCCACGTCGAAGCGCTGGGCGGCTCGATCACCAAGCTCACCAAGGAGCAGGCCGAGTACATCGGCGTCGACGTCGAGGGCCCGTACAAGCCCGAGCACTACCGCTACTGACCGAGAGAGTTCGGTTGTTGGGAAAGCTCTTCGTCATCGAGGGAGTCGACGGAGCGGGCAAGAACACGCTCGCCCGTCGGCTCGTCTCGGCGTGGGAACGCGACGGCCTGGCCGTCGTCAGGGTCGGGTTTCCCCGGTACGGCAGGTCGGTTCATGCCGATCTGGCGGCCGAGGCGCTGCAGGGGGAACACGGAGACACCGCGGGCAGCGTGCACGCCATGGCGCTGCTGTTCGCACTCGACCGCAAGGATGCGGCCGACGAGATCCGAAACTTGTTGTCCCGCAACGATATCGTGTTGCTGGACCGGTACGTGGCGTCCAACGCCGCCTACACCGCGGCGCGGTTGGAGCAGTCCGTCGACGGAGCGGCCGTCGAGTGGATCCGGTCACTCGAATTCGAGCGGTTCGGTGTGCCCGTTCCGGACGTGCAGGTGCTGCTGGACGTACCGGTGGCTCTCGCTGCGGAGCGCGCCGCCGCGCGTGAGAGTGCGGACGCCGCGCGCACCCGGGATGCCTACGAACGCGACGGCTCGCTGCAGACCCGAACCTCGGCCGTCTACGGCCGTCTCGCAGAAACGAACTGGGCGTCGCCCTGGCGAGTCGTGCGCGCCGACGTCGACCCCGATCGACTCGCCGCCGACATGTTCAATCAGCCATCCGCCGAGCCGAAAGTGACACGATAGAGCGATGAAGCCTCGGATTCTGGTTGTGGACGACGATTCGGCTCTGGCGGAGATGCTCACCATCGTGTTGCGCGGTGAGGGATTCGAGCCGTTCGTCGTCGGAGACGGCACCCAAGCGCTGGCGGCCGTCCGCGAGAATCGACCCGATCTGGTGTTGCTCGACCTGATGCTTCCCGGAATGAACGGCATCGACGTCTGTCGCGTGCTGCGAGCCGACTCGGTCGTCCCGATCGTCATGCTGACGGCCAAGACCGACACCGTCGATGTGGTGCTCGGTCTCGAATCCGGGGCCGACGACTACATCATGAAGCCCTTCAAGCCGAAGGAGCTGGTGGCACGCGTCCGGGCACGACTGCGTCGAACCGAGGACGAGCCGGCCGAACTGTTGTCGATCGCCGACATCGTCATCGACGTTCCCGCCCACAAGGTCAGCCGCGGCGACGAGCTGGTCTCGCTCACTCCGCTCGAATTCGATCTGCTGGTCGCGTTGGCCCGCAAGCCCCGTCAGGTGTTCACCCGTGAGGTTCTGCTCGAACAGGTGTGGGGCTACCGGCACGCCGCCGACACCCGCCTGGTCAACGTCCACGTTCAGCGCCTGCGCGCCAAGGTCGAGAAGGATCCGGAGAACCCGGAGGTGGTGTTGACCGTGAGGGGGGTCGGGTACAAGGCCGGACCGCCGTGATCGGTTTTTCCCACTCTCGGCGACGAATCAACGGCAAGTTCTCCCCGCTCCTGCGTTGGTTCAGGTCGCTGAGCACTTCGCTGGGTCATGCCTGGCGAAGGTCACTGCAACTGCGCGTGGTCGTCTCGACCCTGACGTTGTCGCTCGTGGTGATCCTGATTCTCGGCGTCGTTCTGACCAGCCAGATCACCGATCGGTTGCTCGAAGCGAAGCTGTCCGCAGCCACCGAGGAACTGGACCGCTCGCGCACCACGGTGGAGGGCAACCTCGCCGGTGCCGATGATTCGAGCGGCCTGTCCACCCGTCTCGAACGGGCGAGAGCAGCGTTGACGAACCAGGACCTCGACGCCGCGTCGACCACCGGGTCGGCAGGGTCCTTCGACCCTGTTCTGATCGTCGAGGGCGACGCGACCCGCGCGGAAGCGTCGGTCGGTCCGGTCGACCAGATACCGGCCAGCTTGCGCGACTTCGTCAAGAAGGGCCTGATCAGCTCGCAGTACGCCACTGTGACCGACAGTGACGGCGGATATTCCGGATCGGCGCTCATCATGGGATCGCCCACCGGTTCCGACATATCGGCGCTGCAGCTGTATCTCATCTTCCCGCTCGCCAGCGAAGACCGAACGCTCTCTCTGGTCCGCGGCACGCTGTTCATCGGGGCCGTGGTGCTGCTGGTACTCCTTGCCGCGATCGCGATGCTCGTCGCGCGGCAGGTGGTGCTACCCATTCGATCGGCGTCCCGCATCGCAGTACGTTTCGCCGACGGCAGGCTCAAGGAGCGAATGCCGGTTCGCGGTGAGGACGACATGGCGAGGCTGGCGATGTCGTTCAACGAGATGGCCGAAAGTCTGTCCAAACAGATCACCCAGCTCGAGGAGTTCGGCAACCTGCAGCGCCGGTTCACCTCCGACGTCAGCCACGAACTGAGGACTCCGCTCACCACCGTGCGGATGGCCGCGGATCTCATTCACGACGCCAGTGACGATCTCGAACCTGCCCTCAAGCGTTCCTCCGAGCTGTTGGTCAACGAGCTGGACCGGTTCGAGACGTTGCTCGGTGATCTGCTCGAGATCAGCCGCCACGACGCCGGTGTCGCCGAACTGGCTGCCGAGCAACTCGACCTCCGGATGTGTGCACGCGCCGCGGTCTCCACGGTGCGTCACCTCGCCCGCGAAACCGGCACCGAGGTGATCGTCGACATGCCCGAGACGGCGGTCATCGCCGAGGTGGACCCGCGGCGCGTCGAACGTATCCTGCGCAACCTTCTGGCCAACGCCCTCGATCACGGGGAAGGCAAGCCGGTGCTGCTGCGCCTGAGATCGGATGCCGACGCGGCAGCCTTCGTGGTGCGCGACCAAGGAATCGGTCTGCGCCCCGGCGAGGAGAAGCTGGTGTTCAATCGGTTCTGGCGCTCGGACCCCTCCCGCGTCCGGCGCTCCGGCGGTACCGGCCTCGGGTTGGCGATCAGTGTCGAGGACGCCCGGCTGCACGACGGTAAGCTCGAGGCGTGGGGTGCAGTCGGCGAAGGCGCATGTTTCCGGCTCACGGTGCCACTGGTCCGTGGTCACAAGGTGATCGGCTCACCTCTGCCGTTGAAGCCGAGCACCAAGAAATACGCTCAGGGACAACCGATCCCGGCTATCGGTGCGCAGCGGGCCGCGTCGGAGTCGTCGACGTGATTCGCTCGTCTCGTCGGCTGTCTCGCTCGCTTGCAGTCTGCGCCCTGATCGCCGCCCTCGTCTCCGGTTGTGCCAGCCTGCCCGAGTCCTCGAGCCCCCAGGCCATCGGCACGTTGACCGACGGTGCCGCGCCCACCAGCGCCCCGGCCCCCGAACCCGGACGTGAGCCCGACCGGCTGCTCGATGACTTCTTCGAGGCCAGCGCAGTGTCGGCCAACCGCCACCAGGCCGCCCGACAGTTCCTGACCGAGGACGCGTCGAACACGTGGGACGACGGCGCTCGTACCGTCGTCGCAGATCGGATCGACACCCTGTCGGGGCCCCGAACTGCAGACTCTGCGCAATTCACGATTCGGTCGACGACAGCGGGAATCCTGGCTCCCGGCGGGGAATATCAGGCCGGATCGGACACGTTCGACATCGCGATCGACATGACGCGCGTCGACGGCCAATGGCGCATCTCGAAGCTGCCACCGGGTGTGGTCATCGATCGCTCGGCGTTCATGGACACCTATCAGCAGCGATCCATCTACTTCGTCGATCCGCTCGGTGGGGTGTTGGTGCCGGATGTTCGGTGGACGAGCGGATCGCAGGATCAGCTCGCAAACCAGCTCGTCCAGCTGTTGATCGATGGACCCAAGTCCGCGCTGTCCGCAGCGGTGAGCAACGAATTGTCCGACGACGTCAGTATCCGGGGGCCCATCACCAAGGCCGACGGACAGACCACACAGGTCGGAGTCGGTCTCGGCGGCATCAGAATCGACTTCGGTGGTTTGCAGAACAAGGGCGACCGCGACCGGGAATTGCTTGCCGCACAGGTGATCTGGACTCTGGCCTCGGCGGAGGTGGCCGGGCCCTACGTGCTGCTCGCCGACGGACAACCCATCGACACGACCAAGCCGGACGGGTGGACGACGGCCGGGGTCGACTCCTTCGATCCACAGAGCTCCACCAACGAATCGGTCGGCCTGCACGCACTGGCCTCCGGTCGACTGCTCCGCGTCGAGGAATCCGCGACCACACCCGCCCCCGGGTACTTCGGGCAGGCACGGAATCTGCGCTCGGTGGCGTTGTCGAACGACGGAACACTCGTGGCCGGCGTCGCGGACACCGGTAGACCCGCTCCGGCACCGTCGAGCACATTGATGGTCGGTAGCTACGACGGTGGCGCGTTCCCGGTGGCCGAGGGGCAGTCGATCACGCGTCCGACGTGGGGAGCCGATGACAACGCCGCCTGGGCGGTCATCGACGGCACCAACGTCATTCGCGCGGCCCGTGACCCCTCGACCGGTCAGGTATCGGTGATACCGGTCGATGCCCGCGCGGTCACCACCCTGGGAACTCGCATCACCGAACTCCGGCTGGCCCGCGACGGCGTTCGGGCCGCACTCATCGTCGACGGCGTGGTATACGTGGCCACCGTGGTACGCGATCCGTCGGGCGTCTATTCGCTGACGGCCCCGCGCGCGGTTGCGATCGGACTCGGCAGTGACGCCACCAGCCTGGACTGGAGCACCGGCGAGGCTATCGTGATCGCACGGGTTGCCACCGATACACCGGTGGTCCAGGTGACGGTCGACGGCTCGAGGATGGACGCCCTGCCGTCGCGCAATCTCACCAATCCTGTTCTGGCGGTCGATGCGTCACCGGAGACCGAGTACGTTGCCGACGCCCGCGCCGTGTTTGCACTCAACAATGCCGATCCGGTCGGCGACAGGTACTGGCGCGAGGTCACCGGTCTGGCCGGGGTGAAGGCCGTGCCGATCCTGCCCGGCTGATGTCCGGCGGGTGTCGGTGGCTACCGGCACACTTCACGATCATGAGAACGCTTCTCGACCTCGTCCTGCCCCTCGAATGTGCCGGGTGTGGGGTGCCGGGGGAGCAGTGGTGTCGCCGTTGTGAACAGGCGCTGTCGGTGCCGCCTGTCCGGGTGCGTCCGCGGGTCGATCCGGGGGTGCCCTGCTGGGCGCTGGGCACGTACACCGGTCCTCGGCGCAACGGGGTGATCGCACTGAAGGAACGGGGCCGACGGGCCGTGTCCGTGCCGTTCGGCCGGGCGCTGGCGGGTGCGGTGCGCCAACTGCGTGCTGCGGGCGAGATCGATCCACCGGAGCTGAGTCCCCTCGTTCTGGTGTGCGCTCCGTCCCGGGCGCGCGCAGCGCGAGCCCGAGGGGGCGATCCGGTGCTGCGGTGTGCGAGGAACGCAGCGACCGAGTTGGCACCGGAGCGAGTATCGGTTCCCCAGCTGCTGAAGATGGCCGGGGGAGTGCGGGATTCGGTCGGGCTCTCAGCAGGTCAGCGTCAGCACAACGTGGCGGGCCGAATCGACGTGATCGGACAGTCGCGCCCGGGTATCGGCCGGCCGCGGCCGCGAACCGACGAACTGACCGTTCTTCTCGTCGACGACGTGGTGACCACCGGGGCGACCCTGGCCGAATGTGCAAGAGTGCTAACCGATTTCGGGATCTCGTTGGCTGGTGCGATCGTGGTGGCCAGCGCGTGAACGCGAGTCGACGAGACACGCCGACAACCAATTCGGGGTGAACGGTGGCACACGCGTCGATGACCGACTAACGTCGCGGACACGCTCCATCACGACGGAGCGGACCGGTAGAACGACCCGTAGAAACACGGACGTGAGGTGATGCCCCGGACTCGAGATGCCGGAAGGTTCCCCATTCGGCATGCACACCTGCCACGTCCAACAGTGGGCGTGGCCGATATCGGGAGGTACACGTGACGACCCCTTCACAAGCCTCGGTTTTCTTCGACGAGAAGCCTTCGGAAGAACCCGCCAAGAGCAATGCCGACGTTGTGGTCAAGGGCCGCAACGTCGAGATACCGGACCATTTTCGGATATACGTGTCCGAGAAACTGGCTCGCCTCGAGCGCTTCGACCCCTCCATCTACTTGTTCGATGTCGAACTGCAGCACGAACGAAATCGCCGTCAGGCCAAAGCATGTCAACGCGTGGAGATCACCGCGAAGGGCAAAGGCCCGGTCGTTCGTGCCGAAGCGTGCGCAGACAGTTTCTATGCCGCACTCGAAGCAGTGACCTCGAAACTCGAAAGCAGACTCAGGCGTACCAAGGATCGGCGCAAGGTCCACTACGGCGAGAAGAGACCCGTATCCGTCGCCGAGGCCACCGCTGAACTCGCCGAAGACGACACACTTGCGCTCGATCCTGAGACCAAGCTGGATTCGTTCGAGGACGATCAGACCGGCCCCGGGCACATCGTTCGCACGAAGGTTCACTCGGCGGCACCGATGAGCGTCGACGATGCGCTGTACGAGATGGAACTGGTCGGCCACGACTTCTTCCTGTTCCACGACAGTGCCACCGACCGGCCTTCCGTGGTGTACCGACGGCATGCCTTCGACTACGGCCTGATCAGGCTCACCTGACCGAGCGTGACGGCGAACGGGTCGTTCGCCGTCCGTGAAATATCCGACCACTGCAGGCTCGACGCCGGAAGACACGATCCCCACGTCGAGCCTGCAGTGCTGTGTCGGGGTTGTCCGAATGCCGGCGTGGTGTCGTTCGGGGACCGACAGTGGGACTGCCGTACCCACAGCGAGACCGCCTACCATGGACGCGTTCGGGTTACTGCCGCGCGGACGTCACGGTGACGAACCCGTGCGCTCGTGCAGGTAGCAGTAACGCGTCGAGTAACAGATTTGTTCGTGTCAGTACCCGTGAACCGAGGATCGAGGACGAGAAAACCCGTGCCGTCGCTGTCGTTTTCCAAGCTGCTCCGTGTTGGTGAAGGTCGCATGGTCAAGCGGCTCAAGAACATCGCTGACCACGTCTCGACCCTGTCTTCGGACGTCGAGAATCTCTCCGACGACGAACTGCGGGGTAAGACCGCCGAGTTCAAGGAGAGGTACTCGTCCGGGGAGACCTTGGATCAGTTGCTGCCCGAGGCATTCGCGGTCGCCCGTGAGGCATCGTGGCGGGTGCTGTCCCAGCGGCACTTCGACGTGCAGGTGATGGGCGGAGCCGCCTTGCACTTCGGCAACATCGCCGAGATGAAGACCGGCGAGGGCAAGACCCTGACGTGTGTTCTGCCTGCCTACCTGAACGCCATCTCCGGCGACGGTGTGCACGTGGTGACGGTCAACGACTACCTCGCCAAGCGAGACTCGGAGTGGATGGGCCGTGTGCACCGCTTCCTGGGTCTGTCGGTGGACGTGATCCTGTCCGGGATGACGCCGGTCGAACGCCGTGCAGCGTATGCCGCCGACATCACCTACGGCACCAACAACGAGTTCGGGTTCGACTACCTACGCGACAACATGACGCACTCGCTCGACGATCTGGTGCAGCGCGGACACAACTTCGCCGTGGTCGACGAGGTCGACTCGATCCTCATCGACGAGGCGCGAACCCCACTGATCATCTCGGGCCCCGCCGACGCGTCGAGCAAGTGGTACGGCGAGTTCGCCCGGATCGCCCCCATGCTGAAGGTCGACACCCACTACGAGGTCGACATTCGCAAGCGAACCATCGGTGTGCACGAGGCCGGCGTCGAGCTGGTCGAAGATCAGCTCGGTATCGACAACCTGTACGAGGCGGCCAACTCGCCTCTGGTGAACTACCTGAACAACGCCATCAAGGCCAAAGAGCTCTACACCAAGGACAAGGACTACATCGTCCGCGACGGCGAGGTCATCATCGTCGACGAGTTCACCGGTCGCATCCTGGTGGGACGCCGCTACAATGAGGGCATGCACCAGGCGATCGAGGCCAAGGAGAAGGTGGAGATCAAGGCCGAGAACCAGACCCTCGCCACGATCACTCTGCAGAACTACTTCCGCCTGTACGACAAGCTCTCCGGCATGACCGGTACGGCCGAGACCGAGGCCGCGGAGCTGCATCAGATCTACGGATTGGGCGTCATTCCGATCCCGACGAACCGCCCGATGGTCCGCGTCGACAACGGCGACCTGATCTACAAGACGGAAGAAGCCAAGTTCGACGCGGTGGTCGACGATGTCGTCGAGCGGCACGAGAAGGGCCAGCCGGTTCTCATCGGCACCACGAGCGTGGAACGGTCGGAGTATCTGTCGAAGCAGTTCACCAAGCGCGGCGTCGCGCACAACGTGCTCAATGCGAAGTTCCACGAGCAGGAAGCGACGATCATCGCCGAGGCCGGGCGACAGGGCGCGGTGACGGTGGCGACCAACATGGCCGGCCGTGGCACCGACGTCGTGCTCGGCGGCAACCCGGACATCCTCGCCGACCTGAAGCTGCGTAAGCAGGGCTTGGACCCGGTGGAGACGCCCGAGGAGTACGAGGCCGCCTGGGAGCCTGCTCTGGAAGAGGTCAAGGCACAGGTCAAGGCCGACGCGGACACCGTGCGCGAGGCCGGTGGCCTGTACGTTCTCGGAACCGAGCGCCACGACTCCCGCCGTATCGACAACCAGCTCAGAGGGCGCTCCGGTCGTCAGGGTGATCCGGGCGAATCGCGGTTCTACCTCTCGCTCGGCGACGAGTTGATGCGTCGATTCAACGGCGGCGCACTCGAATCGATCATGACTCGGCTCAATTTGCCCGACGACGTCCCGATCGAGGCCAAGATGGTGTCCAAGGCCATCAAGAGCGCACAGACCCAGGTCGAGCAGCAGAACTTCGAGATCCGCAAGAACGTCCTCAAGTACGACGAGGTGATGAACCAGCAGCGCACCGTCATCTACGAGGAGCGCAGGCGCATCCTCGAAGGTGCCGACATGGAGGGCCAGGTCGAGGGCATGATCACCGACGTGATCACCGCCTACGTCGATGGTGCGACGAGCGAGGGCTATGTCGAGGACTGGGATCTGGAGCAGTTGTGGACGGCACTGAAGACTCTGTATCCGGTCGGTATCGACCACAAGGTTCTCTCGGGCGAGAACGAGGACGGCGAAAAGGGTGACCTGAGCCGCGACGAGCTGCGCGAGGCGCTGCTCGAGGACGCCCGCTCGGCCTACGCCGCTCGCGAGGCCGAGATCGACGGCATCGCAGGCGAGAACGGAATGCGGGAGCTCGAACGTCGGGTGCTGCTGTCCGTCCTCGATCGCAAGTGGCGCGAGCATCTCTACGAGATGGACTACCTCAAGGAGGGCATCGGACTGCGTGCGATGGCCCAGCGAGACCCACTGGTCGAGTACCAGCGGGAGGGCTACGACATGTTCCAGGGCATGCTCGACGGCCTCAAAGAGGAGTCGGTGGGCTTCCTGTTCAACCTCCAGGTCGAAGCAACCCCAGCCCCGTCAGGTCCGGCCGCGTCCGCAGGTCTCGCGGTTGCCCCCGGGTTGGCCTCACCCGTCGGATCCGGTCGCCCGGCACCTGCGGCAACGTCGGCACCTGCGGCCACGGGCGGTCAGCCTGCGGCCAAGGCGGCCCCGGCCCCTGCCGCTCCAGCTCAGGCAGCTCCCACAGCTCTGCGTGCCAAAGGACTCGACGAGCGGGACGAACAGAGATTGACGTTCTCCGGCCCGGCCGAGGGGGGCGGTACGGCTGTGCAGCGATCGGATGCTGCAGCGAGCGCGGAGTCGGCGGCCGAGGGAACCCGACGCGAGCGTCGCGAAGCAGCGCGAGCGCAGAACAAAGCACCGAAGAAGTCGGCGCGCTCCAAGCGCAAGAAGTAGTCGGCCGGGTCGATCCGGCGCGACCTAGCCGGGCGACCCGTGTTCTCAACCCACTCGCAACGAGGTGACCGTCCATCCTGGCCGCCGTGGGTCGACCGCCTGCTCGATTCGGCCCGCGAAGGCGAAGGTGCGTGGGCCGCGGGTGTACGAGCCGAATATCTCGGCCGACGTGTCCGATCTATAAGCGACGTGCACGCGACGCACCGCGGCGAATCCGAGTCGCCGTCCCGGTGGGGGCGTGCGGACGATGGTGCGAATCAGGTCGATCACGGGCGCAGTGAACAACGAGGACAGTTGCTCGGCACTGCGCCTGCGGTCGATCACCTCGATGAGCAACCGCATGGCGCGTTCGGCGCTCGCCCGCGCATCGGCGGGCACCACTTGCACGATCGGTCGATGGGGTGCCTCGGCCCGGCGGCGGGGGCGAGTGCTGCGTACCGATGCCGGATGGCGTTCCGGTGGCCTTTGCGGGCTCTCACCCCGTCCCCAGGTGTGCACCGCGCCTGCCGAGAGTGGCGGCTCGAACTGGGTCGGCCGCGACAGAAAGCAATGGTGCTCGGCGCGCAGCCGAGAGTCCGCCGGCGACGGTATCGGGCTGTCGTCCCCGGTGTCCGGCGGATCGTTGGATTCGATGACGCTCACACCGACATTGACGGTCGCGATCGAATTTCGGTTCCCGAGATCGGCGACACGTCGGTGCCCACCCGGCACTGGGACTCACGTCGCGAACCCACGTACTCTGAGTTCGAGCACACCGCGCAACAGGCGGTATCGATCGGGGCGCACCACGTGCGAGGACGGGGACCGAGACACGCGATGGCGACCAGACTGACGGCGCAGGATGCGTCGTTCTACTTTCTCGAGGCCGGCAGCAGTCCCATGCACCTCGGCTCGCTCGCCGTCTTTCGGACCCCGCGGAGCGGTTTCAGTTACGACCGACTGCTGTCGTTGGTCGAACAGCGACTGATGCTGGTTCCGCGCTACCGGCAGAAGGTCCGCGAAGTCGCGTTCGGTCTGGCGCGGCCGGTCTGGGTGGACGACGCGGATTTCGACATCACCTATCACATCCGTCGTTCGGCACTACCCAAGCCGGGGACGGACGATCAATTGCACGACCTGATCGCGCGACTGACCTCACGGCCGCTCGATCGCACCCGACCGTTGTGGGAGATGTACCTGGTCGAGGGCCTCGCGAAGAATCGTTTCGCCATCTTCACCAAGTCTCATTCGGCCCTCGTCGACGGCGAGAATGCGCTCGACATCGGTCAGGTCATTCTGGACGCGAGCAAGAACCCCGCGCCGATGGCCGAGGAGCTGTGGATGCCCGCCCGTGAGCCCAAGGACTCGGTGTTGGTGCTCGACGCGCTCACCGAACTGGTGGTGCGTCCGGGCGAGAGCATCGAGACGTTGCGCGGCGCGGTCAACGGGGTTGCCGGTCTCGCGGGCGACGCATTGCGCGCCGCGGGCAAGGTCGCGGCCGTGCTGCGTACCGCGACACAGAGCGCCCCGTCCAGCCCACTGAACGCGCCGATCTCGCGAAATCGTCGGTTCGCCGTGGCCAAGACCGAGCTGGCGGATTACCGCAGGATCCACGACAGATTCGACTGCTCGATCAACGACGTCGTGCTCGCAGTCGTCACCGGCGCGCTGCGAAATTGGCTGCTCTCGCGCGGCGAACCCGTCACGGCATCGTCCACCGTGCGGGCCATGGTGCCGATGTCGGTGTACGTCTCGTCCGATCGAGTCGGCTTCGGTGAGGGCAGCGACATGTCCGGTGAGCCGGCAGAGGACGATCGCAGCGAAGTGTCCTCGTTTCTTGTCGACCTCCCGGTGGGGGAGTCGAACGCCGTCGTTCGGCTGTCTCACATCGCGCACGCAACCGAGGCGCATTCTCATCAGAGCCGCGGTGTGACGGCTCAGACGCTGATGCGGATCAGTGGGTTCGCTCCGGCGAGCCTGCATGCCATGGGTGCGCGGGCGGGTAGCCGACTCTCGCAACGAGTGTTCAACCTGATCGTCACCAACGCGCCGGGACCGCAGTTTCCGCTGTACGTCGGTGGTGCCCGGATGCTCGAGATGTACCCGGTGTCGCCGCTGTTCGAGAATCAGGCGTTGAGTATCGGGCTGACGTCGTACGACGGTTTCGTGTTCTTCGGGCTCAACGCCGACCGCGGAGCGATGCCCGATGTGGATGTGGTGACAGCGCTGTTGCACGAGGCGCTGGAAGAGTTGGTCGACGCCAGCAACGAATCGAGAGTGTGAGGTCTTCTGCAATGCGTGTCTACGTTCCGGCGACGCTGGAATTCTTGAAAGTGCTCGCAGCCGAGGGCGAGTTCAGTCCGGTCTCGCGCACCGCATTCGCGGTGACGCCCACCTTGCGTGAGGCGTACTCGTCGGGCGACGACGAGGAGTTGTCCGAGGTCGCGATGGGGGAGGCCGCGCGTGCCTCGCTGCGCCTGATCGCCGCGGCCGTCGACGACGAGGCGGACACGGGGACGGTGGCCGACGGCGTGGTCTACCGACGGGCGGTGATTGCCGCAGACGTCGACGATCCCACCCTGCGTCCCGATCTCGACGACGCTGTCGTTCGGCTGAAGGAACCGCTGCGAATGGATCAGGTCGCGTCGGTGCACGTCGATCTGGAAGGGGCCGAAGAAGCAGTTGCCAAGGCTGTCTCCGCCGTGGACGCAGCGGACATGGGCGATGCCGATGCAGAATTCGTTCTCGGTGATGCCGAAGACCACACGCTGGCGTGGTACGCCCCCCAGGAACTACCGTTTCTGCTCGATCTGCTGTGATCCTGCTCTCGGCCACGACCTGGCGATATCCGCGGTTGGGCTGCCTGCAGAGGTGACCAGGGGACTCAACCTACGGTAGCGTAACCTCGATGCCCGCACGCGGTTCGGTACGACGATCGAGGGGATGGGGAACACCCGATGGATCTGAAGAAGTGGTTGGAGGCCCCGGTGGCCGGTGTCTCGGCACCCAAGCGGCCGAGGCTGAACATGCTGCGTGGTGCTTTCACCCGCATCACCACTCCCTTACTGCCCGACGACTACTTGCACCTCGCCAACCCGTTGTGGTCGGCCCGTGAACTGCGCGGCCGCGTCGTACGCGTAGAGAAAGAAACCGCTACCGCGGTGACACTGGTGATCCAGCCCGGGTGGGGCTTCAATTTCGACTATCAGCCGGGTCAGTACATCGGAATCGGACTGCATCTCGGCGGTCGGTGGCACTGGCGCTCGTATTCACTGACCTCGCCGCCGAACTGGGAAGACAAGCTGATCTCCATCACCGTCAAGGCGATGCCCGAAGGGTTCCTCTCGTCACACCTGGTGGGCGGCGTGCCGCAGGGGACCATCGTGCGACTGGCGGCACCGAAGGGCAATTTCGCACTGCCCGTTCCGCCGCCCGCCAAGATTCTCTTCGTCACCGCAGGTAGCGGCATCACCCCGGTCATCTCGATGCTCAGAGCACTCGATCGCCACGGCGACATGCCCGATACCGTGCATATCCACTCGGCCCCCACCGAGGACGAGGTGATGTTCGCGGCCGAACTCGCAGCCCTCGAGAAGTCGCATCCCGAGTTCACCTCTCACGTGCAGCTGACGCGTTCCGATGGCAAGTTCGCTCTGTCCTCGCTCGACGAGCTGTACCCCGACTGGCGTACCCGCGACACCTGGGCCTGCGGTCCCGCGGCACTGCTCGAAGAAATCGAGAAGACGTGGAAGCGCGAGGGAATCGAGCACAAGCTGCACCTCGAGCGGTTCGAGATCTCACGCGCCGATACGTCCGGTTCGGGCGGAACCGTCACGTTCTCCAAGTCCGACAAGAAAGCGGCGGCGGACGGGGCGACCACACTGCTCGAAGCGGGCGAAAAAGTGGGTGTTCGGATGCCGTTCGGCTGCCGTATGGGTATCTGCCAGACGTGTGTGGTGCCGTTGACCGCAGGGCATGTGATCGACCTGCGTTCCGGTAAGGAACACAGCGAGGGTGACCGCGTCCAGACGTGCATTTCCGCGGCCGCGGGCGACTGCACATTGGAACTGTAGGTCTGTTTTTCGCACACTGCCTTCTCAGGCTGCTGGGTTACGCTCACGTAGGTTGCCCACGCTGAACCCCGGTATTTCGGGCGCCGCACACAACTGTTGGAGGACCCGGTGGCCATCACCGACATCAAAGAGTTTGCTCACCTGACCGAAGAAGACATGGAAGCGTTCGGGCGCGAACTGGACGCCATTCGCCGCGACGTCGAGGACAGTCGCGGTGAACGCGATGCCGCATACATCCGCCGGACCATCCGAGCTCAGCGCATGCTCGAGCTCGGTGGACGCGCCGTGCTGCTCGGTAGCAAGTACCGGCCGGCATGGCTCGTGGGGACCGCGATGCTCAGCGTCGCCAAGATCATCGAGAACATGGAACTCGGCCACAACGTGATGCACGGCCAGTGGGACTGGATGAACGATCCGGAAATTCACTCCACCTCGTGGGAGTGGGACCAGACCGGACCGTCGGAGCAGTGGAAGCGGGCGCACAACTACTCGCACCACACGTACACCAACATCGTCGGAATGGACGACGACATCGGTTTCGGCATCCTGCGGATGACCCGCGACGAGCCGTGGAAGCCGATCAACCTCGTTCAGCCGCTCGCCAACATCGTGCTGGCCACGACGTTCGAGTGGGGCATCGCACTGCACGACTACGACGCTCAGAAGCAGCTCGACGGGGAACACGAAAAAGGCCTCTTCAAGTCACCGGCGGCCCGCGCTTTCGCGCGCAAGATCGCCAAGCAGGTCGGCAAGGACTTCGTCCTGTTCCCGGCCCTGTCCGGCCCGGCGTGGAAGTCCACGTTGACCGCCAACGCCACGGCCAACCTGGTTCGAAACCTCTGGGCCTACGCCGTGATCTTCTGCGGTCACTTTCCCGACGGTGCCGAGAAGTTCACGATCGGTCAGTTCGAGAACGAGACCCGTCCCGAGTGGTACCTGCGGCAGATGCTCGGTAGTGCCAACTTCGAGGCCGGCCCCGTCATGGCGTTCATGAGCGGAAACCTCTGCTACCAGATCGAGCACCACATGTTCCCGGATCTGCCGAGCAATCGGTACTCGGAGATCGCCGAGAAGGTGCACGCGCTGTGCGACAAGTACGACCTGCCGTACACGACAGGGTCGCTCGGTAAGCAGTACCTGTTGGCACTGCGGACCATCCACAAGCTGTCGCTGCCCGACAAGTGGTTGCGCGCAACCTCGGACAACGCGCCCGAGACATCGTCGGAGCGGCGTTGGCGCGTCGGCGATTCTCCGACCGTGCACGCACTTCGGATCGACCCGCTCACCGGCCAGCGCCGTGGACTGCGCTCGGCGATGCAGGAGGCGCGAGGAGCTCTGCGCAACGCGAAGAAAGAAGCCAAACGACAGGCGAAGGCGCTCCGGCGATCGGACGTCACCGCCTGATTGTGAATCGTCACACAGATTCGCGCCCGTAACCTACGCGACCGTAAGTTACGGTACGGTAGGTGACGGAAATGCACACGGCTCACTACCGCACGCTGTGTGTTCACAACTGCCAGGAGGCTGTTTCCCATGGCGATTTCGGACATCAAGGAATACGCGCATCTGACCGACGCCGACATCGAAGCACTGGGCCACGAGCTCGATGCGATTCGGCGAGACATCGAGGCGTCCCGTGGTGAACGCGACGCCCGGTACGTGAAGAACACGATTCGGCTGCAACGCTCGCTCGACATCGGCGGACGTGCAGTCCTGTTCGCCAGTCGCCGCCGCCCGGCATGGCTGGTCGGTACCGCCATGCTCGGGGCCGCGAAGATCATCGAGAACATGGAGCTCGGCCACAACGTCATGCACGGCCAGTGGGACTGGATGAACGATCCGGAAATTCACTCCACCTCGTGGGAGTGGGACAACACGGGGCCCTCGGCGCACTGGAAGCAGACGCACAACTACATTCACCACAAGTACACCAACGTGTTGGGCATGGACGACGACGTGGGCTACGGCCTGCTGCGCGTCACCCGCGACCAGCGTTGGAAGCCGTTCAACATCGGCAACCCGGTCTACAACCTGTTGCTGCAGCTGTTCTTCGAGTACGGCGTGGCGCTGCAGCACCTGGAACTGGGCAAGGTGGCCAAGGGCCGCGTCCCACGTGAAGAATTCGAGCAGAAGCGTCGCGAGGTTCTCGAGAAGGTCGGCAAGCAGATGGGCAAGGACTATGTCCTGCATCCGCTGCTCACCGGACCTGCCTGGAAGAGCACGCTGACGGCGAACATCGTCGCCAACATGATGCGCAACGTGTGGACCAACACCGTCATCTTCTGCGGGCACTTCCCCGACGGTGCCGAGAAGTTCACCAAGTCGGACATGGAAGGCGAAACGCAGGGGCAGTGGTACCTGCGTCAGATGCTGGGCAGCGCGAACTTCAACGCCGGCCCGGTCATGGAGTTCATGAGCGGCAATCTCTGCTACCAGATCGAGCATCACCTGTTCCCCGATCTACCCAGCAATCGTCTGCGGGAGATCAAGGTTCGGGTTCTCGAGCTTGCGGAGAAGTACGACCTGCCGTACACGACCGGTTCGATCGTGCACCAGTACTTCCTGTCGTGGCGAACGATCGCCAAGCTGTCGCTTCCGAACAAGTACTTGAAGGCGACCAGCGACGACGCGCCGGAAACCGCGTCCGAGCGTAAATGGGAACAGGCGCCTGCAGGTCTGTTCGCCGTCGACCCCGACACCGGAAAGCGGCGTGGCCTCCGTACCGCGATCGCAGAAACCAAGAAGCGCAAGGGAATTCGCAGACTGGTCGGCAAAGCAGCCTGACCGACTCCGATTTCGAGCAACGAAGCCTGGTACAGACCCCGTGGGTCTCTACCAGGCTTCGTTCGTTCGAACCGCTTCCAGCAGGAGCCGTACGGCAGCCACCCGTCGTGCTGCATCCCCGGTGAGCGTGTCGAGGGCGCACTCGGGATCTGCCGGGGGGCCCAGATGAGTGCAGCCGCGGGGGCAGTCCTCGATGGTCTCGGCGAGGTCGGAGAATGCGGCCACGACGTTCTCCGGCGAGATGTGCGCCAATCCGAACGATCGGATGCCGGGAGTGTCGACCACCCATCCGCCGCCCGGTAGCGGCAGCGCCACCGACTGCGTCGACGTATGGCGGCCCTTGCCGACGCCCGAGACCACCCCGGTCGCGCGATAGGCGTCGGGCACCAGTCTGTTGACGAGTGTCGACTTGCCGACACCGGAGTGTCCGATGAGCGCGGTGACCTTGTTCGTCAGCATGGCGGTCAGTTCGGTCAGGTCCTCGGACTGGCCCGCCAGTACCACCGGGACGTCCAGATCGGCGAACGACGCGGTGAACTCGTCGGGTGCAGCGAGATCGCTCTTGGTTAGGCACAGCACCGGTTCGAGTCCGCCGACATACGCCGCGACGAGAGCGCGCTCGACGAAGCCGGTGCGGGGAGGTGGATCGGCAAGCGCTGCGACGATGAGCAGTCGGTCGGCGTTGGCCACCACGACGCGTTCGAACGGGTCGGTGTCGTCCGCGGTGCGGCGCAGCACCGTTCGCCGCTCGGCCACGCGCACGATTCGGGCCAGAGTGTCGACCTTGCCCGACAGATCTCCGACGATACCGACTTCGTCGCCAACCACGATCGGGGTTCGCCCCAGCTCGCGGGCCCGCATCGTCACGACCGGCCGAGACGGATCACCGTCGAGTACGCAGCCCCAGCGGCCGCGGTCCACGGACACCACCATGCCGGCTTCGGCGTCGTTGTGTTCGGGTCGAGTTTTGGTGCGCGGACGCGAACTCTTGCCCGGCCGGATGCGGACGTCGGACTCGTCGTAGCGGCGCGCGGTCAGGATCCGACCCCGCTGGGTGTGGAAGCGGACAACATCGTGTCCCACAGGTTCTCGAAGCCGGGGAGAGTCTTGGCGGTGGTGCCGATGTCGTCGACCTCGACGCCCGGGACGAGGAGCCCGACGATCGCGCCGGCAGTGGCCATGCGGTGGTCGGCGTAGGAGTGCCAGGTGCCGCCGTGCAGCGGTGCGGGATCGATGCGAATGCCGTCCTCGGTTTCGACCGCTCGCCCGCCGAGGCGCACTATCTCGGTCGTCAGTGCGGCCAGTCGGTCGGTCTCGTGACCGCGTAGGTGGGCGATGCCGCGCAGGATGGACGGCCCCTCGGCCAGGGTGGCGAGTGCTGCGACGGTGGGGGTCAGCTCGCCGACGTCGTGCAGATCGAAGTCGATGCCGCGCAACGTGTTCGGACCTTCGACGGTCAGCACCCCTGCGTGTAGTTCGACCACCGCGCCCATCTGCGTGAGGATCTCGCGGAACACATCACCGGGTTGAGTCGTCGACTCAGGCCAGTTCGGTACTCGCACAACACCTTCGGTGACAGCAGCGGCAGCGAGGAACGGGGTGGCGTTCGAGAGGTCCGGCTCGATGCTCCAATCGACGGGGGTCACCGAACCGGGATGCACGCGCCAGGTGTTCGCGTCTCCGCTCGATTCCGGGGTGTCGACTCGGACGCCCGCACGGCGCAGCATCTCCACGGTCATGTCGATGTGCGGCATGGACGGGACGGGCTTACCGATGTGATGGATCTCGATTCCCTCGTCGAACGCCGCGGCCGAGAGCATCAGACCCGAGACGAACTGCGACGACCCCGAGGCGTCGATCTCGACGGATCCACCACGCAGCGAACCGGTACCGCGCATCGTGAACGGCAGCGCGCTGCCATCGACGTCGGCGCCCACAGCGCGCAGTGCGTCGAGGATGGTGTCGAGCGGCCGGATGCGAGCCTGCTCGTCTCCGTCGAAGGACACCACGCCGTCGGCGAGCGCCGCCAGGGGCGGGACGAAACGCATGACCGTTCCGGCCAGGCCGCACTCGACGGATCCACCGTGGAGCGTTCCCGGTGTCACACGGAGAGACGTCGGATCGTTGCGGTCGGCGGCCACCTGCACGCCCAGTGTCTCCAGAGCATGGATCATCAAGTCGGTGTCGCGGCTGCGAAGCGCGCCGGTGACGGTCGACGGGCCGGATGCGAGCGAGGCGATGATCAGCGCGCGATTGGTGATCGACTTCGATCCGGGCAGAGTGACTGTCGCGTCGATGGGTCCATCGGCGGCGGGGGCTGTCCAAGTGCTCACCGGTCCATCTTCGCTCATCGGCGGTCAGTGTGCGGCGATGGGCGCGGTGACGGCGCGCGTGAGGCGAATGAGATCGGCCGGAGCGAGTTCGATCTCCAGGCCACGGCGACCCCCGCTGCACAGCACACGGTCGAACTCGAGTGCCGAGTCGTCGATGACGGTGGGCAGGGGTCTACGTTGGCCGAGCGGCGAAATTCCGCCGAACACGTAGCCGGACGACCGTTCGGCGGCGGTCCTGTCGGCCATCGCGACCTTCCGTGTGTCCAGAGCGGCTGCTGCCGCTTTCAACGAGAGCATTCCGGTGACGGGGACCACCGCGACGGCCAGCGAACGATCTGCGCGTTCGACGACCAGGGTCTTGAACACCTGCTCCGGGCGCACGCCGAGGCGCTCGCCCAGAATCTCGGCGGCCTCGCTGCCGAACGACTGCGTGCGCGAATCGTGCTCGTAGGTATGCACGGTATGCGCCACCTTTTGTGCGGTGAGCAGCGCAAGAGCGGGAGTCGACGCAGCCATTCGTCGGACTCTATCGACTGCGGCGGGAACACCGCGGCGCGCGGCAGTGTTGTGACAGGGCAGATACGGATGCAGGCGGAAGGAATGACGAATGGCAGTGCTGACCGCGGGACGTCCCTTGGCGATCAAGGGGGTGATCTCGTCGCAGAAGCCGACTTCGGGCGCGGTAGCCTGGGCGGTGGAAGCTACCGAAGGGATCAGCGTGACAGAAGCCAGGACTCCCACCGAAGCGGACGAGAAGGCGATCGCCGAGCAGCGGGCAGCCGAGACCGAGGCCCAGCTGACCGAACGCTTCGAGCGTGACGCGTTGCCGATGCTCGACCAGCTGTACGGTGCCGCGCTGCGGATGACGCGCAACCCCGCAGATGCCGAGGACCTGGTGCAGGAGACGTTCGTGAAGGCCTACTCGGCGTTCCGGTCGTTCCGTGAGGGCACGAACCTGAAGGCGTGGCTCTACCGAATCCTGACCAACACCTACATCAACTCCTATCGCAAGAAGCAGCGTCAGCCTGCGCAGTACCCGACCGACGAGATCAGTGACTGGCAGCTCGCCGCGACCGCTGAACACACGTCCACCGGACTGCGCTCGGCCGAGGTCGAGGCGCTGGACGCACTGCCGGACGACGACATCAAGGCCGCTCTGCAGTCGTTGCCCGAGGAATTCCGGATGGCGGTGTACTACGCCGACGTCGAGGGTTTCCCGTACAAGGAAATCGCGGAGATCATGGGAACGCCCATCGGAACGGTGATGTCGCGCTTGCATCGTGGGCGTAAGCAACTTCGAGGTTTGCTGGCGGGTGTGGCCCGCGACCGTGGATTCAACCGGGACGGCGCAGTCGACCGGCACGAGCAGGAGGTAGTCCAGTGACGCGCACCGGTGATTCCGGCGATGACATCATCGGCGGCGGTTCTGTGGGCGACGGCGGAGCCGACGCCGAATTCGAGCGACTGGATTGCTCGGCCGTGATCGCGGACGTATGGATCATGTTGGACAACGAGTGCGACGAGGCCAGCAGGCAACGGTTGCAGAAGCACATCGACGAGTGCGGATCGTGCTTCGAGGCGTACGGCATCGAAGAGAAGGTCAAGCGGCTGATCTCCCGTAAATGTGGCGGAGATCAAGCGCCCGCCGGGCTTCGCGAGCGACTCAGCGTGGAAATCCGACGTACGGTGCTGACCCGTAGCGTCGACTCCGAATAACCTGATCGTACCGACGACGAAGGGCCGAGAAGCAGTGCTTCTCGGCCCTTCGTGGCTGGTGGCAGAACGTCAGCTGTTGGGACGTTTGCCGTGGTTGGCCTTGTTGCCCTTACGAGCACGCTTCTTACGTCCACGCTTTCCCATGATGGGCTCCTCTCGTTTGTTCACTACAGTCTCCCACGTGTGATTGGCTTACTGTGACGGGCATGGTCTCCGGTGTGTGCCCGCCGCGGTTCGAGGTGTCGTGAGAGAGGGGTTCGCCGGTGTCCGAGGATGTTCGTGCGGAGATGGTGTCGACGGTGTTTCAGGTGGTCGTGGCCCGCGGTGATGCCGTCGAGGTCGGTGACACGTTGGTCGTGCTGGAGTCGATGAAGATGGAGATTCCCGTGCTCGCCGAGACCGCAGGCACCGTCACGTCCGTGGACGTCGCAGTGGGGGATGTCATTCAACAGGGCGACCTCATCGCTGTGGTGTCCTGACCGACGGCTGCGTGAGAACCCGTGTCGACCCTCAGTGACCTGCTGGCCGAACACACCGATCTGCCCGGTGCCGCGGTGGACCATCTGCAGCGCGTCGTAGGGGAGTGGCAGCTCCTGGCCGACCTGTCGTTCGCGGACGTATTGCTCTGGGTCGGTACCGACGATGTCTCGGACGGGTCGGCGGACGTGCTGTGTGTCGCCCAGTGCAGACCCACCACCGCGCCGACGGTGTTCACCCACGACATCGTGGGGACGACCATCTCCGAGTCCGAGCACCCCGAAGTGCTCGTCGCGTTGCAACAGCGAAAGATCGTGCAGGGTGGTGTTCTGACCCGCAGCGAGAGCATTCCCGTGCGATGTGGAGAGCACGTCATCGCCGTGCTGACCCGCGACACCAATCCGGCCCAGCTTCGTCCGCCGAGTGCGCTCGAGGTCGCGTATCGGGAATGTGCGGACGATCTGTGCCTGATGATCAGCGAGGGAACGTTTCCGACGCCGGAGGAGCGAACCGACGTCAACTCGTCGCCGCGGGCCGGCGACGGCTTCATCCGCATCGATACCGAGGGACGGGTGGATTACGCGAGCCCCAATGCGCTGTCGGCGTACCACCGGATGGGTTTGACGACGGAACTGTCGGGCCGTGACCTCGCGTCGGTGACGCGGTCTCTGGTGACCGACCCGTTCGATTCGCAAGAAGTGGCCGACCATATCCGGTCGTCACTGTCCGGCAACGTCGGGCACCGAATGGAAGTGGACGCCCGCGGCGCGACGGTTCTGGTGCGCACGTTGGCACTGCAGCCGCACGGTCGATCCGCGGGCGCAGCCGTACTCGTCCGAGACGTCACCGAGGTGAAGCGACGCGACCGTGCGCTGCTCAGCAAGGACGCGACGATTCGCGAAATCCACCATCGAGTGAAGAACAACCTGCAGACCGTGGCGGCTCTGCTGAGGCTGCAGTCGCGGCGGCTCGAGAACGAGGAAGCTCGCACCGCGTTGTCCGAATCCGTTCGCCGCGTGACGTCCATCGCGCTGGTGCACGAGATGCTGTCGATGTCGGTCGACGAAGAAGTGGATCTCGACGAGATAGTCGACCGGTTGGTGCCGATCATGCTCGACATCGCCACCGTCAACCCTCGGGTGCGGGTGGTCCGAGACGGCCAACTCGGTGTCTTCTCCGCCGAGCGGGCGACACCGCTGGTGATGGTGTTGGCCGAGCTGGTGCAGAACGCGATGGAGCACGGGTTCGACGCCGGATCGGTCGGCGTGGTGCGCATCGGTGCCGATCGTTCGTCGAAATGGCTCGACGTCGTCATCCACGACGACGGTCGCGGATTGCCCGCAGGGTTCTCGTTGGAGCGTTCGGACGGACTGGGGCTGCAGATCGTACGCACTCTGGTGTCGGTCGAACTGAACGGTTCTCTGGGCCTGCATCCGGCTCCTGGAGGTGGCACCGACGCCATGCTGCGAGTGCCACTGGGCCGTCGGGTGCCGCGAGCCTGACGGGCCGCTCGTGAACAGTGCGTTACGAACCGGCCGCACTGTGACGTGAGAACGCCCGATCCGTGGAAGCGCCCGCTATGCAGTCCGACATGCAGAAGGCCCGGTATCCGCTGAGCGGATACCGGGCCTACCGAGTGTTGTGTGCCTGCGTCCTAGACGGAGCTACGTGCGCGCGTACGTGCGTTGCGTCGCTTGAGTGCACGGCGCTCGTCTTCGCTCATTGCGCCCCATACTCCTGCGTCCTGGCCGGATTCGAGTGCCCAGGACAGGCATTCTGCGGTGACGGGGCACCGAGTACAGACGACTTTGGCATCGGCGATCTGCGCGAGCGCCGGACCACTGTTTCCCACCGGGAAAAATAGTTCCGGATCTTCATCGCGACAAATTGCCTTGTGGCGCCAGTCCATCCTCTGCTCCTTACCGGGCGCCGAAGCGCCGTTTCGTTTCTCTTCTGTTTCACGAGTGGGTAACCAATGTTTCCGCACTGTTGCTTGTGAATGCTTTCACGAACTCAGGTGAAGTCAAGGGATACGCGCGTGACCGTGGTCAAGCTCACTCTGTTAGGCTCGCTTTAGCCTTCTGCGCTCCTTTGTACCCCGACTCGGCAGATATTGCTCGTGATTTCGCAGGAAATTGCCCATCGAGCATCTTCGCGCGCAGGTCACAGTGGGTCTCACGTAACGGGCGCGACAACATCCAATGCGTCGGGAGTCGAGAAGAACTCCGCCTCGGTGCGTTCACCCAGATAGTCTCCGTCCATCTGCAGCCCCATCGGTTCTGCAGACGTAATTCGAACACTCGGGACGTCGTCGACTCGAATCAACTTGCGAGACTTCGGTTCTGCACCTTTGGCCAACAGCTGACGCGACACCCGCAGCGTGGGGAACAGTGCCGTCGAGCGCATCGCGAACACGCCGAGACCCGAATCGAAAGCGGTCCCGGGATTGGTATGGACCGGACGATCGTTCAAGAAGGTCCACGGACTCGAGTTCGACACGAACGCATAGTGCACGTTCTCGAACGGATCCCGCCCGGGAACCTCCACCGTCAACTGCGCCGGACGACGCTTGTGCTTGAAGAACTCCTGCACCGAGAACCGGAGATAACGCGTCGCCGACACCGGCGTACCGTCCTTCCGGCTCGCATCGATGGCCCGACACACTTCCGCGTCCAAACCCATCCCGGCATTGAACGTGAACCACCGGTTGTCGCAATGCCCCAGACCGACCGTCCGCCGCGCCCGCGCGTCCAGCAGACCGATCAACTGATTCGTGGCCGCTACCGGATCCGCCTCGATTCCGAGAGAGCGCGCGAACACATTCGCACTACCACCGGGAACGACCGCAATAGGCGGAATCGCGCCGATCGTCACCGCCTGCATCGACGTCGGCAACGGAACCCCGAGCAGACCGTTGATGACCTCGTTCACCGTGCCGTCACCCCCGTGAACGATCACCAGGCCCACCCCGTCCTCACGGGCACCCCGAGCCAACTCCGACGCATGATCACGATGCGTCGTCTGCGCCACCGTCACCCGCAACCGACTCGACAATGCATGAGCCAACAGATCCCGAGCTGCAGCCGTCGTAGAAGTCGCATTGGGATTGACGATCAGCAGCGCACGCACAGGAACAAACACTAACCGGGTGGCTCGGCGGACTCCACCGGCACCACCCGGGTCGTTCCGCAGGCTCCACTCGCGCCCCAGGGTCGTTCCGCGGGCTCCACTCCTGCCCCTTGGGTCGTTCCGCAGGCTCCACTCCCGCCCCCTGGGTCGTTCCGCAGGCTCCACTCCCGGTTGCCTAGGCTGGTCCCGTGTCCACCCAACCCGAGAACCTCACCCCACCGGCCACTTTTCGATCCGCCGGGGTCCTCGTCGCAGCACAAGGTGCCGTCTCGCTGGTCGCGGCCTTCGTTCTCGTCGTGCGCGCGGTCTCCGGAGAGGGCGACAACGCTGTCGCCAACGGGTACGGCACGGCCGGGTGGTTCGGCGTGCTGGGCCTCGGCGTCGGGGCTGCAGGCGTTGCCCTGATTCTCGGCAAACGGTGGGGGAGGGCACTGGCAACCGTCGTACAGCTACTGCTGCTTCCCGTCGTGTGGTCGCTGCTCACCGGTTCACATCAGACCGTCTACGGCATCGTTCTGGGAATCGTTGTGGTTGCGGTATTGGTGCTGCTGTTCAGTCCACCCTCGTCGCAGTGGATGGCGGCCGAGTACAGCGACGTCGACGACGAACCGCGTCTCTAGGACGCTTTCGCGGCCAGGTCCCTCAGGGCACCGTCGGTCAATCGGAATGTGGTCCACTCGTCCTGAGCCTGCGCGTGCAACGCTCGGTAGAACCCGATCGACGGAGTGTTCCAGTCCAACACCGACCAGGTCAGTCGCGTGTAGCCGTTGGTTTCGCACTCGGCCGCCAACGCTGCCAGCAGTGCGGTTCCGAACCCATGGCCGCGTGCGTCCGGCTGCACGTAGAGGTCCTCCAGATAGATTCCGTTGACCCCGTCCCAGGTGGAGAAGTTCAAGAACCACAGAGCGCACCCCACCACCACGCCGTCGTGCTCGGCGACGTGCGCGAACACCGACGGATTCTCACCGAACAGAGCCGACCGGAGTTGGTCGTCTCGGACCGTGCACAACGAGGACGCCTTCTCGTACTCCGCCAGTTCGTGGACCAACCCGCAGATGGCGGATACATCGTCTTCGGTGGCGCGGCGGATCATCGTGGACCTCCGGTCGGGTCGGTGCCGATCGAGCGATCGGTGGCTGCAGAGAGAATCGAGGGGTGAACATTGTGGGCGATGAGCTGTCGAAAGGAGTGCTCGAAACCGAGCAGTGAGTAGGCGGCCGGGGACAATGCGAAGCGCTTCCCTTCGGTGATGGACGCTTCCGTCCAGCCGGCGATCAGTGCTCTCGAGAAATGGCCGTGTCCCACCAGCACCACGTCCCGGCCTTCGAGCAGTGGAAGAACAACGGACAACACCAGTTCGACGCGAACAGCGATGTCACCGATCGACTCTCCGCCCGGGCACGGGTGCGTCCAGACGGTCCAGTGCGGCACTGTCTCGTGGATCTCCGACGACGTGATGCCCTCGTAGTCGCCGTAGTCCCACTCCGACAGCGCATCCCATGTTCGATCGACCTCGAGCCCCGCGAGATCGGCTGTTCGACGGGCCCGTTCGCGCGGGCTGCTGATGACCACCGGGTCTCGCAAATTCAGCAGAGTCAGCAGTGAGCCGGCCTCGACTGCCTGCTGCTCACCGTGGGCGGTGAGTGGAACATCGGTGTTTCCGGTGTGCTTACCTGCGAGGGCCCATTCGGTTTCCCCGTGGCGGAGTAGAACGACTCGGCCGGCCTCGACGGCTCCGTGGTTGGTCATGCACACGATCATGCCTGCCGGTCGGGTGTGTGCTTCGTCATACCGAACCGGTGGATGTGTCCGAAAACGCGATTGAGTCCAGACCTACCGGACGGTTATTCTCTTCTGGATCTTCACCGTCGCAGGCAACGCAGTCCTGCCCGTCAGTGTGCTCACTGCATTGACCTCGTAGCTCTTCTCATCGATCTGGAGAACAATGACCGACTTGCAGAAGCCCGCGCCCTCCGGTGCCCCGGAGAAGCTCGACGGAGCGTTGCTGAAGATCGCCGGTGTCGTCGTTCTCGGCGCGATCATGTCGATTCTCGACGTCACCGTCGTCAGCGTGGCCCTGAGGACGTTCACCGACGTGTTCGAGACCACGTATGCCAACGCGGCCTGGACGATGACCGGTTACACCCTCGCCTTGGCCACCGTCATCCCGTTGACGGGCTGGGCTGCGGACCGTTTCGGCACCAAGCGTCTGTACATCACGGCACTGGTGCTGTTCGTTCTCGGTTCGGTGCTGTGCAGTTTCGCCTGGGACATCACGTCGTTGATCGTGTTCCGTGTACTGCAGGGCCTCGGCGGAGGCATGTTGATGCCCCTGGGCATGACGATCATGACGCGTGCCGCCGGCCCCGAACGGATCGGCCGCGTGATGGCCGTGCTCGGTGTGCCGATGCTGATCGGGCCCATCGCGGGCCCCATCCTCGGCGGATGGCTGATCGAGGCCGCGAGCTGGCACTGGATCTTCCTCATCAACTTGCCGATCGGCATTCTCGCGCTGATCGCCGCAATCGTGATCTTTCCGCGCGACAATCCGACCCCGTCGGAATCGTTCGACTTCCGCGGCATGCTGATGCTCTCTCCCGGTCTGGCCCTGTTTCTCTACGGTGCGTCGTCGGTCGTCGAAACCGAGACCGTGTTGGCCGTCAAGGTGCTGGTTCCGGTCATCGTGGGCCTGGTGCTGATCGTGTTGTTCGTCTTCCACGCTCTTCGCGTCGAGCATCCGTTGATCGACCTGAGGCTCTTCCGGAACCGCTCACTCACCGTCGCGGTCATCACGACCACCTTCTTCATGGTCGCGTTCATGGGCGCAGGGTTGCTGTTTCCCAGCTACTTCCTGCTCCGCGGCGAGTCCACACTGTCGGCCGGGCTGCTTCTCGCACCGCAGGGTATCGGCGCGATGATAGCCATGCCGATCGCCGGAGTGATCGCGGACAAGACCGGTCCAGGACGAATCGTGCTGATGGGCATGGTCCTGATCACCGCAGGCATGGCGGTGTTCACCCAGGTCGGCACCAGCACGTCGTACACGTTGTTGATCGGAGCCTTGTTCGTCATGGGGCTGGGGCTCGGCTCGACGATGATGCCCATCATGACTGCTGCGCTGCAGACGTTGACGAGCGAAACAGTCGCTCGCGGTTCGACATTGATGAACATCGTCCAGCAGGCCGCCGGATCGATCGGAACCGCGTTGATGTCGGTGGTGTTGACCGCGCAGCAGAAGCCGGCGCTGACGGCCTCGAGCCAGCTCGAAGCATTCGACATCTCGGCGCGCGCGTTCGGGACCACCTTCATGGTCGCGTTGGTGCTCATCGTCATCACGTTCGTGCCCGCGTTCTTCCTGCCCCGAACCAAGCACGTTTCTCAGGAATCCGCGCCGCCGATCGTGATGCACTGACGCGCCCGGAACCGACAAACCTCGCTCGAGCGGCGAATCTAGGCAAGGATCAGGGCGTGACGACAATTCTTGCGGTAGCGAATCAGAAGGGCGGCGTGGCCAAGACCACTACGGTCGCCTCGCTGGCAGCCGCGCTGCACGCACTCGACCGACGCGTTCTGGTGGTCGATCTCGACCCGCAGGGATGCCTGACGTTCTCGCTCGGTCACAACCCGGACAAGCTCGACTCGTCGGTGCACGAGGTATTGACCGGGGACGCACAGGTCGAGGACGTGCTGATCGAGACGGCGGAGGGGATCGTGCTGTTGCCCGCCACGATCGACCTCGCGGGTGCGGAGGCGCTGTTGCTCATGCGCGCCGGTCGCGAGTTCGCACTCAAGCGTGCTCTGGCACCGATTCTGCAGGATTTCGACGTGGTCGTCATCGATTGCCCACCCTCGCTCGGTGTTCTCACGCTGAACGGTCTCACGGCCGCGCAATCGGTTCTGGTCCCGCTCCAGTGTGAGACGCTCGCTCACCGCGGCGTCGGACAACTACTGCGGACGGTGTCCGAGGTGCAGCAGATCACCAACCCCGACCTCGCACTGCTGGGTGCACTGCCCACCCTGTTCGATGCCCGTACCACCCATAGCCGAGACGTGCTCGGCGATGTTTCCGATCGGTACTCGCTGCCGGTCCTCGCTCCGCCGATCCCCAGGACGGTGCGTTTCGCGGAGGCGAGTGCATCCGGCGCAACGGTGCTGTCGGGGCGAAAGAACAAGGGCGCGCAGGCGTATCGCGAGCTGGCCGAGAACTTGTTGGCCCACTGGGAGGGCACAGCAGAACTGAAGACGTACGACCCTGCGGAGTAGCTCCTCCGATCGGCCGTCCTCGATCAACCCAGCGCGACCAGGTCGGAACCGCGCTGCTCGACGACGACATCGCCGATCACGGAGGTCTGCACCGGTCCGTCGTAGTCGCCGCGATCGATCGGAATCTCGGCAATCACCGTGCCGGTGGCGAGCTCGACCACCGCGATCGCGTCGGGCACGGGAACCAGTAGCCTGCCGGCCATGACGGCACCGCTGCCGAGGGCCCCGGGCATGGACCACGCCGGAGTCAGGTCGGTGGAGTTCAGTGCCTGCACTCCGGAGCCGGTGAACCAGGTGAACACCGAACCCTGTTTCGCTGCCGGCGAGGCGGGCGGTGCGGATGTTGGGCCGAGGCCCGCGGGGAGAGCGAACTCGGAGACGGCCGTGGCGGTGTCGTCGTAGAGCGCGATGCGCGCAGGGGCACCGTTTGCGGACGGAACATACAGCGCGACAAGGCTTCCCGTCAGAGCCAGGACGCGTCCGGATGTCGGCTCCTGCTCCGAGGTGACGAGATCCGGGACCACCGAGGATCCGTACTCCTCGGGTTCGCTCGCATCCTTGGGGGCAGGGTTGAGCAGAGATAGTCGTGCGGCCGGCTCACCCGGGCACTGTTCGAGTACCGCCGTCCGCGAATTGGACGACGTGGTGGACAGGAGCGTGCATCCGGTTCTCGGCTGAGTGCCCGGGTTGACCGGAGCATCGACGCGCCCGTATTCGAGTGTGCGCACCATGTCCGAGCGCCACAGTTCCATCCGAGTGTCACCTCGCGAGGTCACGTAGGTGCCGTCGGACGAGAGGTACACCGAGTCGTCTGCGTCGGACGTGCGCTGTGCTGTGCGGACGCCGGTCGATCCGTCGAGCGTGGTCACCTGCGAGCAACCGCGGTCGTCGCGGTAGACCGAGACGGCAGTGTTCCAGGAGGCGATCACCGAGCACAGGGGTAGGTCTCGCGAGTACGACCACGCCGGGTCGCCGGAACGGGGGTCGTGGCCGACCACCGAACCGCCATCGGCGGTCACGACTGCCGAACCGGTCACGACCGGAACCGGCGTATGCGCCGAATCCGTCGCCGAACTCGGTGCCCGCCACAACTCGGACAGGGCGGCGGGCACGGAGGCGGCCGCCTCGGACGGCGCGAGTGGATTGTCGGCCGTGACAGAGGTGGTGCCCCGAGCGTCACCCGTGAGCCAGGCGACGCTCGCGGCCACGACCACCGTCACCGCGATGACTGCCGCGACGACGAGATCGGTTCTCGACCTACGTTCTGGAGCCAGCACGGCTGGAGACTACTCCGACGCGCTCGCCGTCGAAGGTCCGGTCTCGGCGGACGATCCGCTCGTGCGGCGACGGCGTCGGCGACGAGGAGCGGTCTTGGTCGACGCTTCCGGTGTCGACGAATCGGTCGAATCCGACTGTGCCGCAACAGGGTTCGCGGTCGATGCAGAGGCGTTGGCCGAGTCGGTCGAGGTCGAGGCCTGGTCCCCGTCCTGTCCCGCGCGGGTGCGACGGCGGCTGCGTGAGCGGCGCGGCTTGCTCGGTGCGGACGCCTCTGCCGACGGTGCTGCGGACTCGGTGTCGGGGGCCTTGTCAGCGGCCTGCTCTGCGGCTCGCGCGGGTGCCGCCTTGCGTACGGTGCCGGTCGCATCGGTGGGGATATCGAGCTCGGCGAACAGATGCGGCGAGCTCGAGTAGGTCTCGACCGGATCCGGCATACCCAGATTCAGGGCCTTGTCGATCAGCTGCCAGCGCGGGATATCGTCCCAGTCGACGAGGGTGACGGCGATACCGGTGCGCCCTGCACGGCCGGTACGGCCGATGCGGTGGACGTAGGTCTTCTCGTCCTCGGGGCACTGGTAGTTGATGACGTGGGTGACGTCGTCGATGTCGATACCTCGGGCCGCGACGTCGGTGGCGATCAGCACGTCGATCTTGCCGGTGCGGAACGCCTTGAGAGCCTTCTCGCGTTGGACCTGCCCGAGATCTCCGTGGACCGCGCCGACCGAGTAGCCACGCTCGGCGAGCTCGTCGGAGACCTTCTGCGCGGTGCGCTTGGTGCGGGTGAACACCATCGTCGCGCCGCGGCCTTCCGCCTTGAGCACCTTGGCGACCATCTCGACCTTGTCGAGTGCGTGCGCCCGGTAGACGTGCTGGGCGGTGCGATCGTGCACGGCGGAGGACTCCGCCTCTTCGGCCCGGATGTGCGTCGGCTGCGTCAGGAACGTGCGCGCCAGCGTGATGATCGGGCCGGGCATCGTCGCGGAGAACAGCATCGTCTGACGCTTGTCGGGGACCATGCCCAGGATGCGTTCGATGTCGGGAAGGAACCCGAGGTCGAGCATCTCGTCGGCCTCGTCGAGAACCAGGACGCCGACCTTGCCGAGGATCAGGTGGTTCTGCTTGGCGAGGTCGAGTAGACGGCCGGGAGTGCCGACGACGACGTCGACGCCGTTCTGGAGCGCGCTGATCTGAGCTTCGTACGGGCGGCCGCCGTAGATGGAAAGAACCTTCACCGGGCCGTTCGCGCCGCTGAGGTACTTCGATGCATTCTCGAGGTCGGAGCTGACCTGAACACACAGCTCACGGGTCGGCACGATGATCAGCGCGCGTGGCGTGCCGTCGAGCGGGGTCGTTCCGGAATTCTCCGTGGCGAGACGATGCAGCAGAGGCACACCGAAACCGAAGGTCTTGCCCATTCCGGTCCTGGCCTGCCCGATGAGGTCGTCTCCCGCGATCGCCAGCGGAAGAGTGAGCTCCTGGATGGCGAAGGTGCGCTCGATACCCATGTCGGCGAGTGCACGAACGATGTCGGCGTCGACGTTCAACTCGGCGAACGTCGGCGGCACATGCGTGTCGTCCAGTTGGGCCGACAGGGTCGTGTCGCCGGTCTCGGATTCTTGGTCTACGACTATCTTGCTCAGGGGACTGGCCTTCCTCGTGGTCGAACGTACGCACAAGGAAGGGCACAGGCCTATTGCCGGCCGAAGTCGATGCCCTCAATCCGATGTGATGTCGCCGTCAGCCTCAGCGCGGCCGCGAACTGTGAAATTCGCTGCGGCGAAGCTCTCGAGGCGACCCGGATCAGGTGCGCACACATTATCGATGATCGCCGCATCGGCTTTCGGTCCGTGTGACAGGTCCGCGAGCAACGATCGACACCATGGTAGCTTGCCCGGCCCGATTCTCCACGGTCGACGGGTCGCGGCAGGTGTGACGCGCCCCGCGACGGGGCGTCGGACACGGGTCTACGATTCGTGGAATGGGAGCCCATTCGTCGGAGTCGTCGTCGCCCGCAGTTGCATCCACCGCCCTCGTCGGGTCGAGCGATCCGAACAGAGGGGAGCCCGCGATCGCACACGATCACCCGGGCGTTCCCGACTTGTTCGCCGTGCTCGCCTACGGCGAGATCTCTGCGTTCTACCGGTTGGCGGAGGACGCTCGAATGGCTCCGTCCATGGAAGGCCGGGTGGCGCTGGCGAGTATGGCCGCCGCCGAGATGAGTCATTTCGAGACGTTGGAACAGGCTTTGTCCAACCGTGGCCTCGACGTGTATTCGTCGATGGATCCGTTCGTGCGGGCTCTGGACGAGTACCACGCCTCCACCACGCCGTCGACCTGGTTGGAGTCGTTGGTCAAGGCATACGTGGGTGACGGAATCGCCGCTGATTTCTACCGGCAGATCGCGCACAGCCTCGCCCCCGACGTCGCGGAGATCGTCCGCGACGTGTTGGCCGAGACCGGGCATTCGGAGTTCGTCGTCCACGAGGTGTCCGAACGGGTCCGGGCGAGCTCCCAGGACAAGGCACGCCTGATGTTGTGGGGGCGTCGACTGCTCGGCGAGGCGATCACGCAGGCCCAGTTCGTGCTCGCGCAGCGCGAGTCGCTGACCGATCTCGTCATCACCGCGTCGGGCGACCTCAACGGGGTCGTCGCTCTGTTCGATCGCATGCAGGAGCAGCATGCCGAACGGATGTCCTCGCTCGGGTTGGACTGATCGGCTCGATCGGGCACCGGGCGGGGCGGGTCCCCGCCCGGTGTTCGCTGACAGCACAGGCCTGGAAGCGGCTGCGGCACGCGGGCTGCACTAGCCTGGCGAGAACAGCGTCAGTTGTCGAGAGTTCGGAGGTTGACCGTGGAGGTCAAGATCGGTGTGTCGGAGAGTTCCCGTGAGCTCGTCGTGAACAGTGCGCAGTCCCCGGCCGAGGTCGAAGCGCTCGTATCGACCGCCTTCGCAGGTAAGGACGGAGTGCTGTCGTTGGAGGACGAGAAGGGACGCAAGTTCTTGATCCAGACCGCCAAGGTGTCGTACGTCGAGATCGGCCCGTCCGATCCTCGCAAGGTCGGGTTCGCAACCACCTGAGACGGCCGGTAACACCACACGCCCCTCGTTCTTCTCGAACGAGGGGCGTGTGGCGTATGTGGGCGGGATGCCCGACCGGCTGGTTACGGAGACTGCAGCGGAACGTGCGACAGGCCGCCCCAGGCCAGTGAAACCGTGGTGTCGACGGCGTCTTCCTTGGAGATCGGCCGATCTGCTTCGAGCCAGTAGCGTGCGGTGAACTGGCTGGCACCGACGAGGCCGACGGCCAGCACTCGTGCTCGGTACGGATCGAGTCCGGAATCGTGGGCGACCAGGTCGAAGACGGCGTCGACGCATGCTTCGGTCGCCTGCTCCACGCGGGCGTTGACCTGAGGGTCACCCATCAGATCCGACTCGAAGACCAGGCGGAAACCCTGGGTGTCGGTGTCGACGAAATCGTAGAACGCCAGAACCGCAGCGCGGACGCGTTGCTTGTTGTCGGTCGTCGAACGCAGAGCCTGACGAACCCCGGCGATGAGGGTGTCGACGTAGCTCTGCAGTACCGCCAGGTACAGCTCGAGTTTGCCGGGGAAGTGCTGGTAGAGAACCGGTTTGCTGACTCCGGCGCATTCGGCGATCTCGTCCATTCCCGACGCGTGATAGCCGCGGGTCACGAAGATTTCGCTCGCAGCAGCCAGCAGTTGCGCCCGACGGGCATCACGCGGCAGCCTGGCGCTGCGGCGGTTGCCGGTGGTGGCCGGACGGTCGGAGGACCTCCGGTCGTCGAGATCTGTCATCAAATATGTTCCCATCGCGTCGACAGCTGCGCTCGTCTTGGTTCGACAACGTGCGGTCCGGCGTGAACTTCCGGCGGGTGGCCTTCGGTTCGGACCGCTCGTAGCGCAGATCACGGGCAACGATACTCGTGGCCGTCGGCACCGCTGGGATCCTGGGGGATCCTTGTCGGAAACGGGCGATCTCGAATCACATCGCATGGTTTGTTTGTACGATGTTTGTCGTACCGAGAGCCCGATAGATCCGTCCCCGGTATCGGCGTGCCGAGCGGCGAGCGAGCAGGATTGTGAGATCGTGAGCGAGTGACTGACCGAGGCGAGCCGCGAATTCGCGGCGGTGTGCAGTCCGGCGGGTTCGACGAGCGGTCGGACGATCTTCCACGAGGCGTGGGTGGTCGTGGGTCGCATCAGCCCTTGCGCGCGCAGTGGGACCCGACGCAGCGCGAGGTCAAGGACCGCAGTCGCCGCCCCGAGCGTGACGTGCGTAAACAAACCAAGTTGGGAAAGTTCGCCGCCACCTACGGCTGGCGGGCGTACGCGGTACCGATCCTGATCGCCGTCACCGCGCTCGTGGTCGTCGATGCCGTTAGGGCCGGTGACCCGGTCGTCGGCACCGCCTCTCAGGACACCTCCCAGGACCCAGGGTTCGGCACGCTGAGCTCCGATACGTCCGGAACCGGAATCATCGGGGTCCCGCCGCAGGCCGACGGCAACTTCGCGGAAACGATCTCGTCCGGTGAGCTGCCCGACGGTGGACCGTTCGCGGTGCAGGGGGCAGGCACCTGGCACACCGTCGCCGGCAGCACCGAGCAGGTCGGCCAGGGAACCGAGCGGGTGTTCACCTATACCGTCGAGGTCGAGGACGGTGTGGACACCGTCGGTTTCGGCGGCGACGAGTCGTTCGGCCGTCTGGTGGATCAGACGTTGGCCAACCCCAAGAGCTGGACCAACGACCCACGTTTCGCGTTCCGCCGTATCGATCAGGGTGACCCGGATTTCCGGATCTCCCTGACGTCGCAGATGTCCATTCGGCAGGCGTGTGGATACGACATCCAACTCGAGGTGTCCTGCTACAACCCCGGCATCGAACGGGTCGTGCTCAACGAACCCAGATGGGTACGCGGAGCGATCTCCTTCCAGGGAGACATCGGTTCGTACCGTCAGTATCAGATCAACCACGAGGTCGGGCACGCCATCGGCTACCAGCAGCATCAGCCGTGCGAAACCGACGGCGGGCTGGCACCGGTGATGATGCAGCAGACGTTCGGAACGGCCAACGACGACATCGCGCGGCTCGACCCCGAGGGCGTCGTGCCCATGGACGGCAAGACCTGCCGGTTCAACCCGTGGCCCTATCCGCGCGGGTGAGCGATCGCGGATTAGATTCGAAGGCGGCGAACGCAGTTATGTGGTCGCCCCGTCGAGTCGAGGAGTGTCGCTGAGCGTGGTCCACCTACCGCCACTGGTCGAAGCCACCGGTGAACTGACCTCCGAGGAGGTTGCCAGGTACAGCCGTCACCTGATCATTCCGGACGTCGGAACGGACGGCCAGAAGCGGTTGCGGAACGCCCGCGTGCTCGTGGTCGGAGCCGGCGGACTGGGTTCGCCTGCGCTGCTGTACCTCGCGGCCGCCGGCATCGGAACTCTGGGCATCGTGGAATTCGACGACGTCGAGCTGTCCAACCTCCAGCGACAAGTCATCCATGGGCGGTCCGACGTCGGACGACCGAAGGCCGACAGCGCACGGGACTCGATCCTCGAACTCAACGACGGCGTCTCGGTGGTGCTGCACAGGGTCCGCCTCGACTCGTCCAACGCGATCGACATCTTCGGCAATTACGATCTCGTTCTCGACGGCACCGACAACTTCGCCACCCGATACCTCGTCAACGACGCGGCCGCACTGGTCGGTATCCCGTACGTGTGGGGTTCGATCTACCGGTTCGAGGGGCAGGTCTCGGTGTTCTGGGATGCAGCTCCGGGCGGCGTCGGGATCAACTATCGAGATCTGTACCCCGAGGCTCCGCCGCCGGGAATGGTGCCCTCCTGCGCCGAGGGTGGCGTCCTGGGCGTGCTCTGCGCCTCGATCGGGTCGGTCATGGTGACCGAAGCCATCAAGTTGATCACCGGAATAGGCGAGACGCTGCTGGGACGGCTGATGATCTACGACGCGTTGGCCATGAGCTACCGAACCGTCGGACTGGCCCGTGATCCGCACCGAACCCCGATCACGGAACTGATCGATTACGACGCCTTCTGCGGGGTGGTGCCGGCCGTCGAATCCGACGACGCCTCGATCAGCCCCGAGCAGCTACGGGCGATGTTGGATTCCGGACGCGAGGTCGCCTTGATCGACGTGCGTGAGCCGGTGGAGTGGGACATCGTGCGGATCGAGGGCGCTCGGCTGATACCGCGCGGGCGAATTCTGTCCGGGGCGGCGTTGGCCGAACTGCCACAGCAGGTACCGATCGTTCTGTACTGCAAAACCGGCATCAGGTCCGCGGAGGTTCTCGACGCTCTCGTCGGTGCCGGTTTCACCGACGCAACCCATCTCGACGGCGGAATCGTGGAGTGGGCCAAGCAGATCGAGCCCGGCCTGCCCATCTACTGACGTGGCGGCTGGGCCGCATGCGCGCGTCGTCCGCAGAGCTCTGCCCGATCGGCGGTACCGTGGCGTTCGTGAGCTCTGTCGAACCTCCTCAGCACGTGATCTCTACGTTCGGGCTGCGCGATGTCGAACCTGCGCCACTGGGTGCGGACTGGGACGGAGGGTGGCGTCTGGGTGACGTCGTGCTCTCGCCCGTCGCCGATCACGCTCGCGCAGCCTGGTCTGCGAAGGTGCGAGAAACACTGACTGTGGACGGTGTGCGCCTCGCTCGACCGGTGCGCTCGACCGATGGTCGATACGTCGTGTCCGGTTGGCGTGCAGATACGTTCGTCGCAGGCGAACCCGAGCCTCGCCACGACGAAGTGGTCTCGTTGTCCATGCGGTTGCACGCAGCGACCGCGCAGTTGGAACGTCCCCGCTTCTTGGTGCAGCCACCCGTCGCCCCGTGGGCCGACGTCGACGTGTTCGTCGCGGCCGACCGGGCCGCCTGGGAGGCCGTTCCGCTACGGACCGCTCGCGGTGCGGGTGCGCCGGAGCCGTCGTCGAGTGACGGCAAGAGCAGCCTCGAATTGGTCAAACAGCTTGCGACACTGCGTAAGCCCGTCGAATCGCCGGACCAATTGGTACACGGCGACCTGTTCGGGACGGTGTTGTTCTCCGGCAGCGATGCTCCGGGGATCAGCGATATCACCCCGTACTGGCGTCCGGCGTCGTGGGCTGCCGGCGTCGCCGTGGTGGACGCGCTCTCGTGGGGAGACGCCGACGACGGTCTGGTGGGCCGGTGGGACGATCTACCGGAATGGCCGCAGATGCTGTTGCGCGCGTTGATGTTTCGTCTGGCTGTGCACGCACTTCATCCGCGGTCGACGTCGGAGGCATTTCCCGGCCTCGCGCGCACGGCAGATCTGGTGCGTCTCATTCTGTAGGTTCGGGCGCGTGGCCCGGAGGGGCGGAGAGTTCGCGGAACAGCGACCGGGCGGAGGCGATTGCCCGGGCCGAATCACCGTCCACGATCGCGTCGACGAGGGCTGTGTGCTCGGCGACGTAGTCGTCGTCGTGAGCAGTGGCGTGTTCTCTGATCGTCTCGTGGATCACCGGTAGCAACGAGTCGTAGAACTCCAGGTAGATCGCGTTGTGGCTGGCGGCGACGATGCTCCGATGCAGGCGCGCGTCGATTCGTACGGCGTCGGCCAACGGCACGTCGCCGCTCGACCAGGCGACATTGCGGTTCTCGAGGGCGTCGTTCATCTCTCGGATGTCGTGCTCGTCGCGTCGATCCGCAGCCAATGCTGCTGCGGTCACCTCGAGAGTTTCCCGGAGCTCGGTGACGTCGCGATAACGGGCGTCCGAGAAGTACTTGCCCAGGGTGCCGCCGAGGTCCGAGCAGGTCATGACGAACGTTCCCGACCCCTGCCGTCGCTCGACCATGCCGGCGTGGACGAGTGCCTGAACGGCCTCACGAACCGTGTTTCGCCCGGTGCCGGTCATCTCGCACAGCTCCGGTTCGGTGGGAATTCTGCTGCCGACCGGCCATCGTTTCGACGTGATCTCGTCGCGCAGGGCTGCAGTGACCTGGGTGATCAGGCTCGATCGGTGGACCTGGCGCACGGAGGCTCCTCGTTCTGGGGGCGGTGCAGTGCTCGGGGTGCTGCGCCGACGATGATACTGCGTTGCACCCGATGATCCGGTCATCCTATGATTACGCGGTGAGTGCGCCTACCGTTTCCGAGACCACCCAGACCGGTACATCACTCGTTCGCGGCCGACTGCTGGTGTTCGCCGCCATCGTTCTTTCTGCGCTGACGCTGCGCGCCGCCGTGACGTCCATCAGCCCTCTGTTCGGCAGGATCGCAACGGATCTGCAGTTCGGGGATGCCGTCATCGGCGTCGTCGGGATGCTGCCGCCGGCGATGTTCGCCGTGTTCGGGTTGGCGACACCGCTTCTCGCCAAGCGCGCCGGTCTCGAGCGCGCCGCCCTGCTCGCCATGGCGTTGACCACGATCGGGATGGCCACCCGGGCATTCGCGCCGAACACGGCGTCGTTACTGGCGCTGTCCGCGATCGCCCTCGCCGGCATGGGTATCGGAAACGTCGTCATTCCACCTCTGGTCAAGCGGTACTTCTCGGATCGACTCGCAGTGGTCAGCACCATCTACATCTGTGCACTCCAGATCAGCACCATGATTCCGCCGCTGCTCGCGGTTCCGGTCGCCGATGCCCACGGGTGGCGGCTCTCCATCGGGGTCTGGGCGATCGTCGGTGTTGCCGCAGCATTGCCGTGGCTCGGTGTCGTGATCGCCCGACGTGGTCGCGACGAGAAGGACGTCTCTGCCGAGGCCGGTTCGGCGGCCGTGCACACCCGATCCGGCGGCCGCATCCATCGATCCTCGCTCGCGTGGGGAATGGTGATGATGTTCGCGATGACGTCGCTGATCACGTATTCGATGTTGACGTGGCTGCCGACGCTGTTGATCGACTCGGGTATCGGCGAGGGGTTGGCCGGAGCCTCGGTCGCCGCGTTCGGAGCGATGGGCCTGGTCACGTCGCTGGCCACGCCGACCCTCTGCGCAAAACTGCGAAATCCGTTCGGCCTCGTCCTGGTCGCCGCGGTGTGCTACCTCTGTGGGTTCTCCGGCTTGCACTTCTCGCCTGCCGCCGGAACGGTGATCTGGGTGTGCCTGATCGGCCTCGGCACGATGACCTTTCCGATGTCGCTGACGCTGATCAATCTCAGGACCCGCACCGCGGTGGGCTCATCCTCGCTCTCGGGCTTCACCCAGGGGCTGGGCTACGTGGTGTCGGCCACCGGACCGATACTGTTCGGCTTCCTGCACACCGTGTCCGGCGGTTGGGGATTGCCGCTGACGCTGCTCACCGGATGCGTTGTGATTCTGCTGGTCGGCGGCTATCTGTGCTGTCGACCTCGGATGCTCGAAGACTCCTGGTGACCCGGCTCGTCGACGCGTTCGATCTCACGTACGCGCCGACGAGCGGGTGAGAACGAGTTAATCAGCGGGTCACCGCACGCAGCGCCGCTGCAACATGGCTTTCCTATCTTGGTGTCACTCACCGAACCAGGAGGCCATACGTGACCAGCCTTTCTCGCAGCGCTTCAGCCGAAACCGGCTCTGCTGCCACCGCACCCGTTCCGCCCGGGACCGTTCCCGTCTCGGTGAATCACCGGATCGCGCATTGGAATTCCGAGGACGTGCAGGCGTGGGAAGGCGGCGGTAAGCAGATCGCCAAACGAAACCTGATCTGGTCGGTCGTCGCCGAACACGTCGGCTTCTCGATCTGGTCGATCTGGTCGGTGATGGTGCTGTTCATGCCGTTGTCGGTTTACGGCATCGATGCCGCGGGCAAATTCTTCCTGGTGGCAGTCCCCACTCTCGTCGGTGCTGTCCTGCGTATTCCGTACACGTTCGCCACGGCGAAATTCGGCGGGCGCAACTGGACCATCTTCAGCGCTCTGGTGTTGCTGATTCCCACGCTGTTGACGATGTACTTCATGTTGAACCCGGCCTCGTACACCACGTACATCATCGTGGCGGCGTTCGCCGGAGTCGGCGGCGGTAACTTCGCCTCGTCGATGACGAACATCAACGCCTTCTATCCGCAGCGCGAAAAGGGTTGGGCCCTCGGACTGAACGCCGGCGGAGGCAACATCGGCGTACCGGTCATCCAGCTCATCGGTCTGCTGGTCATCGCTACCGTCGGCAACACCGCACCCGAGATCGTCTGCGCCGTGTACCTGGTGTTCATCGCGATCGCCGCCGTCGGTGCCGCGCTGTACATGGACAACCTCGACAACCAGAAGACCAACGGCCGCTCCATGATCGACGTGTTGAAGTTCTCCGACGCATGGTGGATCGCCTTCCTCTACATCGGCACGTTCGGATCGTTCATCGGCTTCAGCTTCGCATTCGGGCAGGTACTCCAGATCAACTTCCTGGCCGGATTGACCGACGGGGCACCCGCCACGGCGGCTCAGCAGGCCCAGGCCTCGCTGCACGCTGCACAGATCGCGTTCCTCGGGCCACTGCTGGGGTCGCTGTCGCGTCCGTTCGGCGGCAAGCTCGCCGACAAGATCGGCGGCGGAAAAATCACCCTGTACACGTTCGTGGCCATGACCTTCTCCACCGGAATTCTGGTAGCGGCCAGCACCTGGGACGACTCGACGCCCGGGGCGGCCAGCGGCACAGTGATGGTCCTCTTCGTCATCGGATTCATCGCACTCTTCTTGCTCTCGGGCCTCGGCAACGGGTCGGTGTACAAGATGATTCCCGCGATCTTCGCTGCGAAATCTGTTGCACTGCAGGGCATGACGGTCGAGGAACAGCAGCACTGGTCCCGCAAGATGTCCGGCGCACTGATCGGGATCGCCGGTGCCATCGGCGCACTCGGCGGTGTCGCCATCAACCTGGTGCTGCGGGCGTCGTACTCCGGTAGTGCGAAGTCGGCAACCACAGCGTTCTGGGTGTTCCTCGGCTTCTATGTGGTCTGCGCGATCGTCACGTGGGCGATCTACCTGCGCAGGACCGACTCCGCCGATGCCGACGCTCCGGTAGCCGTCTGACGCTCGGTGCAGGCGCGCTCGAAATATTCTGCACGGCAACGAAATCGGAAGGACCCGCAATGAAGAACGCGGTAGTGGTAGGGCACGGAATGGTAGGGCACAGGTTCGTCGAGGCGCTGCGGGCGCGCGACGAGGGTGCCGAGTGGAAGATCACGATCCTGTGCGAGGAAGCTCTGCCGGCGTACGACCGGGTGGGTCTGTCGTCCTACGTCGGTGCCTGGGACCACAAGGAACTTGCGTTGGCGGGCAACGACTATCCGGGCGACTCCCTCGTCGAGATGCGTACCGGGGTGCGGGCCGAACGCGTCGACCGTGACCACCGAACCGTCGTCACCTCGGCCGGCGACACCGTGGAATACGACGCGCTGGTCCTCGCCACCGGCTCCTACCCGTTCGTCCCGCCGATCGCCGGACACGACCTGCCCGCGTGCTTCGTCTACCGCACCCTCGACGACCTGGACAGGATCCGTGCACGCGCCGACGCCGCTGGACCGGGAGCCGTGGGCGTGGTCGTCGGTGGCGGCCTGCTCGGCCTCGAAGCGGCGAACGCGTTGAAGAAGATGGGCATGACGCCGCACGTCATCGAGTTCGCGCCGCGATTGATGCCGCTTCAGGTGGACGAAGGCGGCGGTGCGCTACTGGCCCGCCTCGTCACCGATCTGGGGTTGAACGTGCATGTGGGAGTGGGCACGTCGTCGATCACCGAGAACGACAGCGCCGGATTGACGGTCGAGCTGAGCAACGGCGATACGATCGACGCGGCGCTGCTGGTGTTCTCCGCGGGGGTACGACCGCAGGACCGGCTGGCTCGCGAAAGCGGCCTCGACGTCGGCGAGCGCGGCGGTATTCTGGTCGACATCGGCTGCACCACATCCGATCCCGACGTCTACGCCATCGGCGAATGTGCTGCGGTCGAAGGCCGATGCTACGGACTCGTCGCGCCCGGATATTCGACGGCCGAGGTGGTGGCCGACCGATTGCTCGGCGGCGCAGCGGAATTCCCCGGAGCGGACATGTCGACCAAGCTCAAGCTCATGGGCGTCGATGTGGCGAGCTTCGGTGACGCGATGGCCGCAACTCCGGGTGCGCTCGAGGTGGTCTTCAGCGACGCACCCAAGGGCACCTACGCCAAGCTCGTCGTCACCGACGACGCCAAGACGTTGCTCGGCGGCATCCTCGTCGGCGACGCATCGGCGTACTCGTTGCTCCGGCCGCTCGTCGGACGCGAATTGCCGGGCGATCCGGGTTCGCTGATCTCTCCGGCGGCCGAGCAGGTCGGCATCGGAGCGCTTCCCGACGACGCCGAGATCTGCTCGTGCAACGGTGTGACGAAGGGTGCGATCTGCTCGGCTATCTCCGACGGTGCGTGCGATCTGGCCGCGGTGAAGAGCTGCACCACGGCAGGCACCACCTGTGGAGGATGCTTGCCGTCGATCAAATCGCTGCTGGCGGCATCGGGAGTGGTGCTGTCGAAGTCGTTGTGCGAGCACTTCTCTCAGTCGAGGGCCGAGTTGTTCGAGATCGTGCGGGCGACGAACACCCGAACTTTCTCGTCGTTGATCGCCAAGTACGGATCGGGTGCCGGCTGCGACATCTGCAAGCCCGTCGTGGCCTCGATTCTCGCGTCCACCTCGTCGGATCACATTCTCGACGGTGAACTGGCGTCGTTGCAGGACACCAACGACCACTTCCTGGCCAACATCCAGAAGAACGGCACCTATTCGGTGGTGCCTCGGATGCCGGGAGGGGAGTGCACGCCCGAGCAGTTGATCGTCATCGGTGAGGTCGCCCGCGACTTCGGGCTGTACACCAAGGTGACCGGCGGGCAACGCATCGACATGTTCGGTGCCCGCGTCGAACAGCTTCCCGAAATCTGGAAGCGGCTCGTCGACGCAGGCATGGAATCGGGTCAGGCGTACGGAAAGTCGCTGCGTACGGTCAAGAGCTGCGTCGGGTCCAGCTGGTGCCGCTACGGTGTTCAGGACTCGGTGGGAATGGCCGTCGACCTCGAGAACCGGTACCGCGGACTGCGCTCGCCGCACAAGATCAAGTTCGGAGTGTCGGGCTGCGCACGTGAGTGCGCCGAAGCCCGCGGCAAGGACGTCGGCATCATTGCCACCGAAGGCGGCTGGAATCTCTACGTCGGCGGCAACGGTGGCCAGTCGCCCAAGCACGCCCAGTTGCTCGCGTCCAACCTCGACGACGCCACACTCGTCAGCTACATCGACCGCTATCTGATGTTCTACGTCCGCACCGCGGACCGCCTGCAACGCACCGCACCGTGGCTGGAATCGCTCGATGGGGGATTGGACCACCTCAAAGCCGTCGTCTGCGAGGACAGCCTGGGCATCGGCGCAGAACTCGAGGCAGACATGGCACGCCATGTCGCCGGCTACAAGGACGAATGGGCAGGGGTGCTCGAGGACGAGGAGAAGCTCGGCCGGTTCGTGTCCTTCGTCAACGCTCCGGCCGAGGCCGATCCGACCATCGCGTTCGACGAGTCCGGCGCACGCAAGGTGCCCGTGCTGATGGGGATGCCGCGCATCGGAGCGTGACGTGCTCGAGTGACGGGTTCCTGACAACCGACAGGTCACGAACCTGAGCGCATGTGCACAGGTGGGTAATCGCCGCTTAACGGCCAAGAAACACGGGCAGCGTCAAATAGCTGACCAGGAGGTACGCCATGACTGTCATCGATTCACATACTTCGGTACCGAACGATCTTTCGCGAGACTGGACCCCGGCCTGCACCCTCGACGCTCTCATCCCGGGTCGCGGGGTAGCGGTGCTGCTGCGCGGCGGCACCCAGGCGGCACTGTTCTTGCTCGACGACGGACGACTGTTCGCGGTCGGCAACATCGATCCCTACGGCCGCGCTGCAGTGATGTCGCGTGGTCTGGTCGGCGACCGCGGCGGCGAGCCCACCGTCGCGTCTCCGCTGCTCAAGCAGGTCTTCTCTCTCGTCGACGGACGTTGCCTCGACGATGCGGAGGTCTCGCTCGGCTCGTTCGAGGTCGCCACGGTCGAGGGTGTCGTGCTCGTGCGCGGCGGATCTACGTGACCGAAAATGCCGGGGCGGACATGCCTCTGGCCGGGTTCACCGTCGGGGTGACGGCGTCGCGTCGCGCCGAGGAGTTCGCGACTTTGCTCGAGCGGCGTGGGGCCAGCGTGATGCACGCGCCTGCGATCAGGATCATCCCGCTCGCCGACGACGCAGAGTTGGAACGCGTCACCGCGGCGATCATCGCTGCACCACCCGAGATCACCGTCGCCACCACGGGAATCGGTTTTCGTGGCTGGATCGAGGCCGCCGACGGTTGGGGGCGAGCCGAGGAACTCGGTCGTGCCCTGGGTGCGTCGCGACTGTTGGCGCGTGGTCCCAAGGCCACCGGTGCCATTCGAGCGGCGGATCTACGTGAAGAATGGTCGCCTGCCTCCGAGTCGTCCGCCGAAGTGCTCGAACATCTGCTCGCCGAGGGTGTCGAGGGCAAGCGCATAGCGGTCCAACTTCACGGCGCGACCACCGAATGGGAGCCGGTTCCGGATTTCTGCGAGGTATTGCGCTGCGCCGGAGCCGAAGTGGTGCCGGTGCCCGTGTATCGCTGGACTGCTCCCGACGACCAGAGCCCGATGGATCGCATGATCGAGTCGGTCGTCATCGGTGATCTCGACGCCATCAGCTTCACCTCGGCACCGGCGGTTGCGTCCATGCTGATGCGTGCCGACGAGAACGGCGTACTCGAGCCTCTGCTGCAGTCGATGCGTACGCGAGTGCTTCCGGTGTGCGTGGGGCCGGTCACCGCAGCCCCGCTCGAACAGCTGTCGGTTGCCACCACTGCGCCTGCGCGTGCGCGCCTCGGAGCGCTCGCCCGTCACATCGCCGAGGAGCTGCCCAGGAGAACCGGTCGCCTGCACGCAGGCGGGCATGTGGTCAGTGTTCGGGGACGGTGTGTGGTGGTCGACGGGGAGGTGCGGCCCGTGTCCCCGGCCGGGATGGCGCTGATGAAGACGTTGAGTCGTAATCCGGGGCGCGTGGTCTCCCGTGAAGACCTGTTGGCCTCGTTGCCCGGAGGGGGTGGAGATACCCACGCGGTGGAGACCGCCATGACCCGACTCCGTTCCTCACTGGGGGCACCCAAGGCGATCCAGACCGTGGTCAAACGCGGCTACCGTATCGCGTTGGACTATATAGAGACCGAATCCGACTGCGATACACACGAACCCGCGGGGGCTGTTGCCGTGAGCGAGGGGAGTAAGTACTGATGGAACCCACCTTGGTGTTGGTCGCACACGGCACTCGAAACCCGCGCGGTGTGGAGATGGTCGCCGCGCTCGCCGACGCCGTCTCGAAGCAGATCGGTACTACGCGTGTCGCCTTCGTCGACGTGCTGGGACCGTCCCCGTCCGAGGTACTGCGCGACACTCCGGAATCGGCGGTCGTCGTTCCGGCATTTCTGGCATCGGGTTATCACGTCCACACCGACGTGCCGCGCGAGATCACGGACAGTGCGCACTCGTCGGTCGCCGTCACCCGTGCCCTCGGGCCGGACCCGGTGCTCGCGCGAGTGATGGTCGATCGGCTCCGGGACGCCGGCTGGCGAGCCGGCCAGAGCATCGTGCTCGCGGCCGCAGGATCGTCCGATCCTCGTGCGTTGCAGGAACATCGGATCGCGGCAGCGATGCTCGCGGACGCGGCTCGGACACCGGTGAAGATCGGATACGTGGCCACCAGTACGCCGACCGTCGCGCAGGCGGTGTCCGGGCTGCGGCAAGCCGGGCACGATCGAGTGTTCGTGGCGAGCTATCTGCTGGCTCGTGGGCTCTTCCACAATCGGTTGGCCGACGTGGGAGCCGACGGCGTCGGTGCGCCGCTCGGGGTGCATCCGGCCATCGTCGATCTCGTCGTCGAGCGGTACCACGAGGGTGTTCGGCTGCTGGCCGGTTCGGAATTCAGTACGGCAACGGAAGAATTGTCACCGGCTCGTCGTCGCTGACGTCGGCGGGTATCACGGCGAGCGCATCACGGCCGACGAGGTGCGCCAGATGAGCTGTCCGGACCTTGACGTCGGCTCGCCAGCGGGTACCGTCGGCCACCACGGGAACGATTCGAGGGATCGGGGCTCGAACCTCGGATGCATTGGACAACAACCCCGTTCGCGGTGAACGCGGAATGCGAGCGGTGAGCGCGTCGACGATCGCCGGTGCGGTCAGCAGCGCCGTGCTCACTGCCGCGAGCGGATTGCCGGGGAGGCCGAGGACAACCGTACCGTCGGGCAGGGTCGCGGTGATCTGGGATCCGCCGGGACGCACGCGCACTCGCCCGACCACGGTTTCGGCACCGAGGGCGGCGAGCGTGGAGCGTAGCTGATCGGCGGCGCCTCCTCCGGTGGCTCCGACCACGACCACGAGGTCGATGTTCTCGGTACTTCCCAAGAGGTCGGCGAACGCGGTCGCCGTGTCGTCGAGCAGCAGTGCGTCCACGACGGCGATTCCACAGTGCGCCAGATACTCCGGCAGCGCCGATCCGAGTACATCCCTGGTCTCCCCGGGTGCCAGCGGACCCGATACCCGAATCTCGTTTCCGCTGATGACAATTCGAGCGCGAACCGGCCCCCGCGCATCGAGTTCGGTCACCTCCGCGCTCGCGGCGAGTGACCGAACAGCAGTGTCGATCGCGGTACCCGAGGCAACCAACTCCGTTCCGGGAAGCCAGTCCTCGCCGCGGCGACGCGTGTCGTCTCCCGACGTCGCCGTCGGTGCGCGTTCTACGACGCCGGCCGGTGTCGTGACCGCGTGTTCGTCGCGAACGACCGCAGTGGCACCGGGAGGAAGCGCTGCGCCGGTCGCGATGCGTACTGCGCTGCCGTCGGCGAGTCGGGCGATGCCGGACGTTCCGGCGTAGGCGATATCGGGTCTCAGCGTCCACGGAGGGGGGCCGCTCACGGCAAATCCGTCCATCGCGGAGATGTCGACCGCAGGCAGTGCTGTTGCTGCCACCAACGGTTGCGCGAGCACGGTCCCAGCCGTGTCCTGCAACGGTCTTCGATGAACCGGGAGGGCGGCTACTCGCTGTCGAATTCGTTCGTGCGCGGCGTCGATGTCGAGTACGTCCTCCGGTCTCGACGCGGCTGCGGCGCGCGCGGCTACCAGATCGGCAGGGGTATCGCAGTCCTCGATATCGGCAACAGTGACGACGCGGTGCTCGTTCGGTACGAGTGCGCGCATCGGGGCGCCCTCGACGGTATCGAGCGCCGCCACCGCCGAGCGCAGCGCGCTGTAGCGCCAGACTCCGAGCAGGAACTGGGTGCGGCCTGTGGCGTCGGCCGCGAACACTGCGTCGGTCTCGACTCGGTGGAAGTGATCGATCAGAGACTGCACCGCAGAAGCATTCAGCAGCGGTATGTCCGACGCTACGACTGCCACCAGATCGGCTGTCCCGTCCAGTGTTTCGAGTCCGGCGGCCAGAGCTGCCACCGGGCCGCCGCCGGCGGGGGACTCTCGGGTCTGCACAACCGAACCCGGTACTGCGTCGCGTGTGGGGCCCACCAGTACCGTTCGGCGACAGTCCGAGACGGCCGCCACTGCAATGTCGACCAGTCGTCGTCCGCCGACCGTGAGCGCGGGCTTGTCGACCTCTGCCGATGGCGAGCCGGCAATGCCTGCCATTCGCGAGCCGCGACCACCCGCGAGCACGATGGCGTCGCAGATCGGCTCGGTCGACGAGCCGCTCACCGGTGCGATCCCATCACGTCGGCAGCGGCACGTTCTGCAGTCGAACCTGGCCGCGCGCGATGGTCTTACCGCTGTCGGTCGCGGTGATCGTAACCAGCCAGAGTTGCTGAACGCGGCCCTGCTGCAACGGTTCCGCGAGAACATCCACCCGTCCGCCTTTGCTGGCGCGCAGGAAATCGGTTCCGTTGTGCACTCCGACCGCGAACTCGCCGCGATCCTTGACCGCCTCACTCGCGCCGATGCTCGCGGCGCTTTCCACAGCGCTGGTATAGACCCCACCGTGCACGACGCCCCAGGGCGTGAAATGTTCCTCGGTCAACTCGATGTGCCCCGCTACCCGCGTGCCCGAGACCTCGTCGATCACCAGGCCGGCCGCGGCGACGAAAGTGCTCGCCTTGGACAGGGCGAACTTCGCCGTAGGGCGTGGATCGAACTGCCCGAGCCGATCTCCGATGTTCATCCTTCGAGATTAGTGGTCGACGTCGAAGGTTGGGGGAGCGCCCCGAAGTCGAAGCGAACGGACTTCAGCGACACTCGCCCGTCGCGGATCTCGACACCTTCTCCGCGCAGCGTCTCGAGTTGTCTCGTCGCCAGATGCGCCGCAGGCTTTCCGCTTGCACCCAGGACACGGTGCCACGGCAGATCGGCGGAGTCGGTCCGCATGATCCACCCGACGATGCGGGGGCTGGACAGGTCGGCCGCCGCCGCGATGTCCCCGTAGGTGGCAACGGAACCGACGGGAATCGACGCGACCAACGCGCGTACCCGCTCCGCCTGCGCCTCGGTGATCGGAGCCATCTACAGCAGGGATCGCACCAGCTCGGCCACGTCGGCCGGCTTGGCCTGGCCGACCATGTGATCGCAGTCGAGTTCGACGGTGCGCAGGTTCTCGCCGAGCTTGCCTCGGAGCGCGGACACGAATCCTTCGGTCACATAAGGAGGTTCGACGCGCATGGCCCGCACCACGATGGTCGGGACGCTCTCGGCGGGCACCACGATCGGACGAGCGAGCTCGCCCCACGTCGCGACGATGGCCGGAATCGACATTCGCCACGCGACCTTCCCGCCGTCGGCGGGGACCAGGTGATCGGCGACCTCACGGTCGAGCAACTCGGTGGGCACGTCCGCCCAAGCCCCGTGAATCTTCTCCGAACGAGCCTCGTCGGCGTCGGTGTAATCGGGGGACTTCGCAGTGGCCTCGGCGACCTCGAGCAGCTCCTCCGGCGGCAAGGCAATCGCAGGATCGAGCAGCACCAGCGCGCGCACCACCTCCGGGAACCGCTGTGCGAGATGCACGGCCAACGCGCCGCCGTACGAATGTCCGAGCACCACGACCGGACCGCGCGCATGGGCGTCGAGCACGGCCTTCAGTGCGGTGACCTGAGCGTCGATGTCCCACGGTGGAACGGACGGAGAACGGCCGTGGCCGATCAGATCGGGAGCCAGGATGCGGGCCTCGGGCAGGTGATTCTCGGCGAGGTCCCACCAACGGGCACCGTGGCCGGTCACACCGTGAACGGCGAGGATTTCGGGACCGTCTGCGGGTCCGAACGTATGCAGATTCAACTCGGGCACGTGAACCACTATGCCGCATCTGCTCAGGACCAACGAAACAACCGGATTGCACACGCGGTTCCGACGACCACGGTGGCCCCCAGCCCGATCGGTCCGGCTATGTCGATCGGGGTTCCGGCCCAGGCAGACCCCAGCGCAGTAACGGTGGCACCGAAGGGAAGAAGCTCTCCGACGGCGATCAGCGGACCGGGCAGGTCTGCGACGGGGCCGAACAGTCCGCCGCCGGCACTGAGTATCAAGAACAGGGTGAGGCCGATCGCGACGGCAGAGTTCGCTGTGGGTGCGACGGCCGCCACCACGATCCCCAGCGAGTACATCGCCGCTGCACCCAGCACCAGAATTGCCGCAACCAGGATCGGGTTGTGCGGGGGAGTGATTCCGAACAGCAGGGCCGCAGTGGACAAAGCGATACCGATTCCGAGTGTCGCTTGCACTGCGCTGGTGATCACCTGCGCAGCCAGCACCTGCGTCGGCCCGATCGGTGTCGTCGACAGCCTCTTCAGCACGCCGGACTTCCGATAGAGCGCAAGAAAGCTCGGCATGTTCACGATTCCGATGACGGCGACGATCATGGTCAGGGCAAGCGGCAGGACGAACCGATCGAATGCTGTGATTGCGCCCGGCCCGACGATTTCGGCCGACGTACCGGATCCGTTCATTACCAGTACGAGAACCGGGAGGGCGATGGGGACGATCAGGCCGGCCGTGTCCCGGGTGACCATGCGCATTTCGGCCCCGACGAGTGCGCCGGTGGCGCGCAGGCCTGGACGAGGCGCAGCGTGGATGTCGCATGCGGTCATGCCGTCCTCCGTTCGGTCAGCGTCAGGAATGCGTCCTCGAGGGTGGCCCGGTGGTCGCCTCCGAGGCCGGCATCGGCGATCAGAGACTCCGGTGTGCCGGTGGCCGCGACGGCCCCTCGATCGAGGACGGTGATGCGATCGCACAGGCGGTGTACTTCGTACATGTGATGGCTGACCAGCAGGATGGTGACACCGTCTGCGCGGAGGTCCTCGATCAGTCGCCACACGGTGCGTCGTGCATCCGGGTCGAGTCCGGTGGTGAGCTCGTCGAGCATGACAACCCGAGGGGAGCCGATCAGTGCGAGGACCACCGACAACCGCTGTTGCTGGCCTCCGGACAACCGCTCGTACCGCACCCGGCGGTGCTCGTGCAGGCCCACCGCGCGGACGAGAGCGTCTCGATCGGCGGGTCGACGGTAGAAGGAGGCGAACAGATCGACCAGTTCCTCAACGGTGAGCGCGGTGTGAAGGTCGTTGGACTGCAGCTGTACTCCCAGAACCGCGCGTACTCGATTGCGGTCGGTGAAGGGGTCGAGTCCCAGAACTCGCACGGCACCGGAGCTCGGCTTACGAAGGCCCGCAATGGTTTCGACCAGGGTCGTCTTACCGGCGCCGTTGCGCCCGAGCAGGCCGTGCGTCTCGCCTTCGCGGACCGAGAGGCTGACGCCTGCCACGGCGGTGCGCTCTCGATAACGCTGGGTGATGCCTCGAACGTCTATCGCTGCCATCCGATGTTCCCTTCTCGATCGTGTCGATCTCGACGCTAGATCCGCCATGGCCTGCGCACAGGTGCCGATCGTCACCGAAGGGGATCGTGACTTTCGGCAGGGGCGTGCGGGTGGAGCGGGCGATAGGGTCGACAGAATGAGACGCCTCGGACCCGACGTTCTGGCCGGTGCGTTCGTGTCCGCGCTCGCGGTCGCGATGGGCGCTCTCGTCGTCTTCGATCGGTCGATCGCCGACGGTCTCTCGGTTCCGCGTTGGGCCTGGGCTGCGCTGTTCGCAGCCTTCCTGCTCGTGCAGACCGCGGGCATGTGGTGGGAAGACCGGCTGCCGGATCGTCTCGTCCGCGCGAGCTTCGCCACCCAGGTGATGCTGGCACCGGTTCTCGTGCTGACCGCCCCGACTGCAGGTTGGTTGCCCATTCTGTTGGTGTTCACCTCGACGTTCGCCGTGTATCGGGTGTCCGGCTCGTCGGTGGCGGTCATTGTTGCGGTCTACACCTGCTGTGTGGGGGTGTCGGTTGCGATTCGGGGTGGACGGATCTCGGAAATCGCGCTGATAATGTCGATCTACGGAGCGCTGCAGGTGGCCAGCGCGTTGTCGGTGACCGCACAGCTGCGACAGGCTCGGTTGCGCCGGGAACTTGCGGTCGCGCACGCCGAACTGCGCACCGCCAGTGCGTTGTTGAACGATTCCTCCCGTGCCGACGAGCGATTGCGCATCGCGCGCGAGCTGCACGATGTGCTCGGTCACCAGCTCACCGCACTGAGCCTCGAGCTCGAGGTGGCGTCCCATCAGGTCTCCGAGCCTGGGCGCGAGCATGTCGTTCGGGCCCGATCCATCGCACGTGACCTGCTCGGCGACGTTCGGTCGACCGTCGGCGAAGTGCGCAGCAGGACTCCGGTGCTGGGGGAGTCGCTCGATCGTCTGGTTGCGCAGCTGCCCGAACCGGTCGTGCATCTTACGGTCGACCCCGAGATCAGGGTCGACGAAGCTCGGGCGGTGGCGGTGGTCCGCTGCGTGCAGGAGATGATCACCAACACCATTCGCCATGCGAATGCCGATGAGATGTGGATCGAGTTACGCGCGGATTCGACCGGTGCGCTATCGGTCTCGGTGCGCGACGACGGCCGGGCGTCGGCCGACTTCGAGCCGGGGCACGGGCTGCAGGGAATCCGAGAGCGCATCGAAGGACTGGGCGGTACGGTCACCTTTTCGGTCGATCGCGGATTCACGGTCCACGCGACGGTGCCTGCCCCGTGATCACGGTCTTGATCGTCGACGACCACACTCTGGTTCGGCAGGGTATCCGCAGCCTGCTCGAACTGGATCCCGACATCGAGGTGACCGGTGAGGCGGACAACGGTGCCGCTGCGGTCGCGTCGATCGAACTCGATGCTCCAGATGTGGTGTTGCTCGATCTGCGCATGCCGCGCTTCGACGGCCTGTGGACGCTTCGGGTATTGCAGGACAGGGAAATACGGGTCCCGGTCTTGGTTCTGACGACGTTCGACGACGACGATTTGGTACTCGGGGCGCTGCGTGCGGGTGCGAAGGGCTATCTGCTCAAGGACGTGACCTTCGAGCGGCTCGGTGGTGCCGTACGCGAACTCGCGGCCGGGCGAACCTTGGCGCAACCTGCCATCACAGAGAGACTGCTGGACGCTTTTCGGACCGGCAAGCACGGCCCGAGCGACGTCGTGATCGCCGAAACACTCACGGCCCGCGAGATCGACGTACTGCGCCTGGTGGCAAGTGGATACACCAATAGAGCAATAGCCGACGCGTTGCATCTGGCCGAGGGGACCGTGAAGAACCACGTGTCGTCGGCGATTCTCAAACTCGGGGCCAGAGATCGCACCAGCGCGGTTCTGCGTGCGCTGAGCGGCGGGTTGCTCGACTGATTTAGAACGCATTCTTGTCATGGCGCAATTGGGTGTGTCGGTGGTTCGTGATTGCATGTCCCGCATGAGCACGGACGGCAGACACGGCGCGACGGTCACCCTCGTCCGTGCACCCAGGGTGGCGCAGCCGCCCCGCCGGTGGACCGATTCCGCTGCCCGGTTGCTGGCGTGGACTCCCGATTCGGCGGCGGAGGCGGCTCAGGGCGCTCCTCGATGGAACCCCTGGCAGGTGCTCGGCGGGCCCGGCTCGGGAAAGACAGCGCTCGTGGCCGACTACGCAGTCTCCCGAATCGTGTCCGGCGATCCGGAATCGGTCCTGGTGCTCACTCAGTCGAAGCGCGCGTCCATCACGCTCCGCGAGCAGATCACCGCCGGTCTGTTCAGCGGCGATCACGCGCTGCGCGCCACGCGCGAACCGCTGGTACGTACGGTGCACTCCTATGCGTTCGCGGTACTCAGGTTGCAGGCCTCCCTCTACGGCAATCCGCCTCCTCGACTGCTGACCGGTGCCGAGCAGGACGCGGTGGTCCGCGAGATGCTGCGGGGCGACATCGAGGACGGCGCAACCGACTGGCCGGATCGATTGCGCCCGGCTCTCGGTACCGCAGGATTCGTCACCGCGGTGCGAGACATGATGCTCCGATCCGCCGAACGCGGAATCGGGCCCGAAGATCTGGTCAAGCTCGGCCGCACGCACGGCAGACCCGAATGGATCGCCGTCGGCAAGTTCGCGGCTCGATACGAACAAGCCATGTTGCTGCGCGGCGCAGTCGGCGTCGAAGCCGCAGGGGCCACGGCACCGGGCCTCGACGCGGCCGAGCTCATCGGCAGCGCACTGATGGCGTTCGCCACCGACCCGGATCTGCTGCGCAGTGAGCGTGCCCGCATCCGGCATCTCGTCGTCGACGATGCGCAGCACCTCGATCCGCAAGCTGCGCAGCTGATTCGGCTGATCGGCACCGATACCGAATCGACCGTGATCGCCGGGGACCCCGATCAATCCGTCTTCACGTTCCGTGGAGCGGATCCCACGTTCGTGGCCGATCTGCTCGATGCGGACTCGCCTCGACGGGTGGTCCTGACGCGGAACTTTCGATCGGTGCCTGCAGTGGCGGAACTGACCGACATCGTGGCGGGGCGACTGCCCGGGCTCGGTCGGCACCGCAGTCCCGAGCCGGTGGCCACGGCTCGGTTCGGCGAGCCGGAGGCCCGGGTACACGTCGTGTCTTCGCCTGCCAAGGAAGCCGCGATCATCTCCGACGCCATGCGACGCGCGCACCTGATCGACGGAATGCCCTGGTCCGAGATGGCGATCGTCGTGCGGTCGGTCCCGCGTACCGTCGCGCCGCTGCGTCGCGCTCTGCACGCGGCCGGTGTCCCCATGATCACCCCGGCTTCGGAGTTGCCGTTGCATCGCCAGCACGGAGCGGTGGGCTTGCTGCTGGTGCTGCGGGCGATCTCCGACCCGTCGTTCGACGGAGAAGATGCGCTGGCTCTGCTGTCCGGCCCGATCGGGGGTGCCGATCCGGTAGGTCTGCGGCGGCTGCGCCGAGGTGTCCGCAGACTCGAACTGGCCTCGGGCGGCGAGCGCGATTCGGCCGAACTGCTCAGAGTCGTTCTCACCGGCGAGACGCGAGAGAAGTTCGGGTGGATCACTGGTCTGTCGGACGTGGAAGCGGCACCGCTGCGACGAGCACTGAGCGTCGTTCGTAAGGCGCGAGCGGTGGCTCGGGAGGGCCGCGGAGTCGAGGACGTGCTGTGGGCTGCGTGGCAGGCGTCCGGACTCGAGCGGCGTTGGGCCGCCGCGTCCGCGTGGGGTGGGTCCGCGGGTGCTCAGGCCGATCGAGACCTCGACGCGGTGGTCGCACTCTTCGACGCCGCGGCGGCCTACGTCGACAGGCTGCCGCGCGCGCAGCTGGGCGGATTCCTCGATTACATTGCGCAGCAACAGATTCCTACCTCGAGCTCGAATCGTTCGACTGCGCCGGCCGATGCGGTGACGCTGCTCAGCGCGCACTCGGCAGCCGGTCGCGAATGGGAACTGGTGGCGGTTGCCGGGGTTCAGGAGGGGCTGTGGCCGGGTCTGCGAGCGCGCGGCAGCCTCCTCGGAACCGACACGCTCGTCGATCTGGTGTCCGGCAAGGTCGACGCGGCTGCGGCCCTCGACGGACGACTGTCGAAAGCTGCACCGCTACTCGCCGAGGAACGCAAGCTCTTCCTCGTGGCGTGCAGTCGCGCGCGCTCCACTCTGCTCGTCACCGCCGTGGACTCGAGCACGGGCGATACCGATCTGGTCCGCTCCCGATTCGTCGACGAACTCCGGGGAGTCGACGGCGACGCAGATCCCGTCCCGCTGCCCGAAGGTTCCGAGCCGCCGACCCCGCACCGGGTGTTGGCATTACCGATGTTGGTCGCCGAGCTTCGCGGGGTCGTCTGTGATCCCGTTGTCGCCGAACACGATCCGGACAAGCGAGCGCGCGCCGCGCGGCACCTGGCCACACTCGCCGAGGCCGGCGTCCGAGGCGCACATCCCGACGAGTGGTTCGGAATTGCGGGCCTCAGCATCAGCGAGCCCCTGTGGCACCTCGGCGATGGGCCGGTCCCGCTCTCGCCATCGACGGTGGAACAGCTCACCACGTGCCCGCTGCGCTGGATGCTCGAACGTCACGGAGGAAACGACGGCACCAACACTCACGCCGTCACCGGAACCCTCGTGCACACTCTGGTGCAGGCGGTGGCAGGCCGGATTCCACCGGACCAGCTCAGGCGGGCACTCGAGACGGCGTGGGATGCAGTCGATCTCGGATCACAGTGGTTCTCGCGTCACGAGCTCGATCGAACCGGGGCGATGCTCGACACGTTCGAGAATTGGCTGCAGGGCACCCGAGGCGAGCTCACCGAGGCGGGCGTCGAGGTACAGGTCGACGGCATTCTGGCCGCCCGATCCGAGGACGAGCCTGCGGTCGCCCTGCGCGGCCGGATCGATCGGCTCGAACACGATCCGGACGGCCGCCCGGTCGTCATCGACGTCAAGACGGCCAAAACGGTGATGTCCAAGGAAGACGCGCGCAATCACCATCAATTGGCTACGTATCAGGTCGCCGCTGCCGCGGGCGCAATCGAGGGAGAGCCCGCGGGCGAACCCGGGGGTGCCCGGTTGGTGTTCGTGGCCAAACCGCACAACAAGGACGGCGCAACGCAGCGGATCCAGGAGGTGCCGACACCGGAGCAACTCGAGGAATGGCGAGACACCGTCCACCGGGCGGCCTCGGCGACGCAGGGTCCCGTCTTCGAAGCCAGAGTCAACGACGGGTGCAGACATTGCCCCGTCAAATCCAGTTGCCCGGCCCACGAGACAGGACGGCAGGTGACCGAGCAGTGACCGCCTCGGCGACGCGCAGCGCAACCGTGCGGGTCTCACCCGTCGAACTGTCCCGCGCCCTCGGGCAGAAGCACCCACCCACCGACGAGCAGGCGGCGGTGATCGCCGCCCCACCCGGTCCGACGCTCGTCGTGGCAGGCGCAGGGGCTGGGAAGACCGAGACGATGGCCGCGCGAGTGGTGTGGATGGTGGCCAACGGGTTCGTCGATCCGGATCAGGTACTCGGACTGACCTTCACCCGCAAGGCTGCGCAGCAACTGACGTCCCGAATCCGCGCTCGGCTGGCGCGGCTCGCCGGGTCGGATCTGGTGCGCGCGCTGGATCCGAGTCTGGCACTGCGCGAACGGATTCTCGCCGCCGAGCCGGAGGTGAGCACCTACCACTCGTATGCCGGGCGACTGCTCACCGAGCACGGCCTGTTGCTGCCCATCGAGCCCTCCGCGACGCTGCTGTCGGAGACCGAACTGTGGCAGCTCGCGCATCGTGTGGTCAGCACGTGGGACGGCGATCTCGACACCGACCGAAATCCCACGTCGGTGACCGAGGCGGTACTCGCCCTCTCCGGTCAGCTGGCCGAGCATCTGGTGGACCCCGACCAGCTGCGCGAGGCGCACGTGGAACTCGAGAAATTGGTGCACACACTCGGCCCCGGTCCGCGTCAACGTGGTGGGCCGACCAAGGAGCTGCTCAACATCCTCGATGCCCAACATCAACGAATCACGTTGCTGCCGTTGGTGGAACGACTCGCGCAGACGCTTCGGCACGAAGGGGCACTGGATTTCGGTTCGCAGATGTCGATGGCGGCGCGGGTCGCGGCCGAACATCGCGAAGTGGGAATCGCAGAGCGGCAACGCTTTCGGCTCGTTCTGCTCGACGAATACCAGGACACCGGTCATGCCCAGCGGGTGCTGCTGTCCTCACTGTTCGGATCCGGTAGCGATGCCACCCTGGCGCTGACAGCCGTGGGCGATCCGATGCAGTCGATCTACGGGTGGCGAGGGGCGTCGGCGGCGAACCTGCCGCGGTTCGCCACCGATTTCCCGCAGGCGGACGGCAGTCCGGCACCGCGGCTCGAACTCCTCACCAGCTGGCGCAACCCGCCCGAGGCACTCGCTCTCGCCAATCTGATCACCGACCCCCTGCGCCGCGTCGGTGTACCGGTGCCGACCCTGCGGGCCCGGCCGGGCGCGGTGCCCGGCGATGTACGGCTGGCCGTCACCGACACCGTCCTCGACGAACGGGAATGGATCGCCGACCGAATAGCCGAGCACTACCGCGACGCCCTCGAACTGGACCGGCCTCCGCCCAGTGCCGCGGTACTCGTGCGGCGCAACGCCGATGCCGAGCCGATCGCCGAGGTGCTGCGTAGCCGTGGCCTACCCGTCGAGGTGGTCGGGCTCGGCGGATTGCTGCATGTGCCGGAGGTCGCCGACATCACCGCGATGCTGCGTCTGGTGGCCGATCCGACTGCGGGCAGCTCGGCCATGCGCATCCTCACGGGCTCCCGATGGCAGATCGGGGCCGCCGATCTGCGGGCGCTCGCTCGGCGCGCCAAGGAGCTCGAGATTCGGGGCGGCTACGGCACCGCGGGCCGTGTCGACGACCCACAGGCGCTCGACGCCGCGCTCGGAAGTGCCCTGCCGGGGGAACAGTCGGAGCAGGCCGGTCTGGCCGACGCCATCGCCGATCCAGGTTCGGCCGAACGATATTCGGAGGCCGGGCACCGACGCATCACTGCGCTCGCCGGAGAACTACATCTGTTGCGCGACCGAATCGGGCAGCCGCTGACGGAACTGGTCGCCGACATCGAACGCATCATGGGCATCGGCGTCGAAGCGCAGGCGCGGACACCGTTCGGTGTCGATGGTGCAGTCGGGCGCGAGCATCTCGACGAATTCGCCCATGTGGTGGCCGATTACGCCGACAATCCAACGGCCACGGTCACCGGATTCCTGTCGTTCCTCGCGGCGGCAGAGACTGTCGAGGACGGGTTGGCTCCGGGCGAGGTCGAGGTCGCCCCGCATCGAGTACAGGTGCTGACGGTGCATTCGGCGAAGGGCCTCGAATGGGAGGTCGTGGCCGTACCGCACGTGGCGACCGGAGTGTTCCCGTCCTCGAACGCCTCGTCGACCTGGCTCGGGGCGATGGCCGAACTGCCGCCGTCCCTGCGCGGCGACCGCGCTCTCGACGGTGAAGGTTCCGAGGGGGTACCGGTACTCGAGCTCGAGGACCTCTACAACCGAAAGGACCTCGAGGACGCCGTCAAGCGGCACAAGGATGCACTCGCTCGGCGTCGGCTCGCGGAGGATCGTCGACTGTTCTACGTTGCACTCACCAGAACCGAACGGGTGCTGCTGGTCTCGGCGCATCAGTGGGACGAGACGTCCACGAAGCCTCGTGGCCCGTCCGAGTTTCTCGACGAGCTCCACCGGTACACCTCGACGGCAGGGGACGCCGTCGCGGTGGTCGAGCAGTGGGCACCGGCCCCCGAAGCCGGAGCCGTCAACCCGTTGGGGGCCGAGCCGCATACGGCATCCTGGCCGCGAGATCCGCTCGGGCCGCGGCGAGGCGCGATCGAGAGTGGTGCGGCCGAGGTTCTGCGGGCCCTGGCCGACAGGGCCGGCTCCCAACATGATTCGGACGAAGACGAGGACGAGGACGACCCGGAGAAGTGGGGCTTCGACGTCCGGACCTTGCTGGCCGAGCGCTCGGCGCGGGCCGTTGCCGGGGTCGATGTCGCACTACCCGAAAACCTGTCGGTGACTCAGCTGGTCGACTTGGCGGCAGATCCGGATGCGCTCGCCTCGCGATTGCGCCGGCCACTTCCGTTTCCCCCGAATCCGTTGGCGCGCCGTGGAACAGCGTTTCACGCGTGGATCGAGCGCCGGTTCGGCGCGACCCGACTGCTCGATCTCGACGAACTGCCGGGCTCCGCCGATACCGGTGCTTCTGCCGATGTGGACCTGGACACTCTTCAGCGGGCGTTCGAGGCCTCCGATTGGGCTCTGCGCAGCCCGGTGGAGGTGGAGGTGCCGTTCGAGACATCGGTGGCAGGAACGGTGCTGCGCGGTCGGATCGACGCGGTGTTCGCCGACCCGGACGGCGGCTGGACCGTCGTCGACTGGAAGACCGGAGCCGAACCGTCGGCGTCCGAGCAGCAGGCGGTGGCGATGCAGCTGGCGGCGTACCGGCTGGCGTGGGCGGAGTTGATGTCCGTCGGCCGTGCCGAGCCGGTACCGCTCGATCGCGTCCGTGCGGCGTTCCACTACGTCCGCAGCGGTCGTACCATCTCGCCCGAAAAGCTGCCTGACGCAACAGCTTTGGCGGCGCTGCTCGAAGGTCGATCCGTCGTGGACGACGTCGACACTACGGTGCCAGTCGACGAGCTTTCAGAGCCTCGGTGACCAGTGGGATCTGCAGGGGGAGACGAGCGATCATGGCGGCCTTCAAGGCCGGTGACGTCTTGGAGCTGCGTACGTACTTCCATGCGAGGTTGATGTTGGCGGGGAAGACCGCGACGAACAGGCCCGCTGCCAACGCACCGCCCACTCGACGGGTGCGGGGTGCGGCCAACGTGGCAGCCACAGCGAGCTCGGCTACTCCCGATACCTGGGTGTACGTCCGCGCCGAACCTGGCAGGGCGGTCGGTACCTGCGCATCGAAGAATTGGGGAGTGACGAAATGGAGTACTCCGGCGCCGGCGAGCAATCCCGCGAGACGCAGCGCTGCGGCCTGACTCGGTCTCTGTGTCATGCACACACCGTGCCACACGGTGCTGCATCCGCCCATCCGGTCCGCTCGAAGCGGTCGGTTGTCGACGCGGAAGCGCGGCATGGGGTTACGCTGCGTGCCGTGAATGATCTCGACTTCGGTGAGCACCTCGGTGGGCGACGTGGGAGGTAGGTTGCGCACGCGCCTGGGGGACAGCGGCGCGTTGACCGACAAGCCCGATTTCGCGCTGGTAGGTGTGCTGCGGGTTCCGGAAATCGAATCCAGCCCGTGGAGCGCGATCTACAAGCGGGTTCTGATGGCGTTGGGAATCCTCTTTCTCGCGGCGTTCGTCGTCTACCTCGATCGCGACGGCTACAGCGACAATCAGAACGGCGAGCTGTCGTTCCTCGACGCGTTCTATTACGCGACGGTGTCGTTGTCGACCACCGGATACGGTGACATCGCGCCGATGAGTCCGTCTGCGCGGCTGGTCAACATTCTGGTCATCACCCCATTACGAGTCCTGTTCCTCATTCTGTTGGTCGGCACCACGCTGTCGGTTCTCACCGAGCGGTCTCGACAGGCATTCAAAATTCAGCGATGGAGACGCAGCGTGCGCAATCACACCGTGGTCATCGGTTTCGGTACCAAGGGCCGAACCGCAGTCGACGCGATGCTCGGCGACGGAGTGTCGGCCTCGGACATCGTCGTGGTCGACACCGACCAGACCGTGCTCGACGCGGCCTCGGCGATGGGTCTGGTCACCGTCCACGGCTCGGCCACCAAGTCCGATGTGCTTCGGCTCACGGGCGCTCAACATGCCGCGGCCATCATCGTGGCGACCAATCGCGACGACACGGCGGTCCTGGTGACGCTGACGGCCAGGGAAATCGCTCCGAAGGCCAAAATCGTCGCGGCGATCCGAGAGGCCGAGAACACGCACCTGGTGCGCCAGTCGGGTGCGGACTCGGTGGTGGTTTCGTCCGAGACGGCGGGTCGGCTGCTCGGAATTGCCACGTCCACACCGTCCGTCGTGGAGATGATCGAGGATCTTCTCACCCCGGAGGCAGGCTTCGCCGTCGCAGAGCGAGAGGTGGAGCGGGACGAGGTGGGCGGTTCACCGCGTCATCTGGCCGACATCGTGTTGGGAGTGGTCCGCGGCGGCAAGCTGTTCCGGGTCGGATCACCCGAGGTCGACGCGATCGAGGCAACCGACCGACTGCTGTACATCCGTCGCGTGGCCGACTGAGCAGGCCCAGTAGGGTCGTGAGCGTGCCGAATTTTCAGCTCGTCCATCCACCTCGACTGTCTCGATCACCGCTCGACCGGGCCGAGGAATTGCGCCGCGACACAGCGGCACTGGCCGCCGGTTGGTCCACGGCTCGCATACTCGACGTGGACGGTCGCGGCAGATTCGCAGTGGACGACGGTGGTCTGGTCTTCGTCGACGCCGCAGACGTGGCCACGGAACCGACCGAGGACGTGGTCTTCCTCGGGATTCATGAAGATCGTCACCTGTGGACCCGGCGCGTAGAACTCGTCCAGGGCACGTTGGGAGATCTGCGCACCGACGGTGAGCGCCTCGACAGTGTGTCGCTGTCGATGGTCACCGGGGCTCTGGCCATCCTCAATTGGCACGCCAGTGCGCGGTTCAGCTCGCTCGACGGCGCTCCGTCCGTTCCGTCGGCTGCAGGCTGGTCGCGGACCAGCACGTCCTCGGGTCACGAAGAGTTTCCGCGCACCGATCCTGCGGTGATCTGCCTGGTTCACGACGGCGCGAATCGAGTGCTGTTGGCGCGCGCACCGATGTGGCCCGAACGTCGGTTCTCGGTGTTGGCCGGATTCGTCGAGGCCGGCGAGTCGCTGGAGACCTGCGTCGCGCGGGAGATCAAGGAAGAAGTGGGGCTGGACGTATCCGGCATCGAATATCTCGGCAGTCAGCCGTGGCCGTTTCCGCGCTCGGTGATGATCGGCTTCTCGGCCGTCGCCGACCCGGATCAGCCGCTCGCATTTCAGGACGGCGAGATCGCCGAGGCGCACTGGTTCGAGCGGACCGAGGTCGTCGCCGCCCTCGAACTGGGCGACTGGGGATCGGAGTCGACGTCTCGATTGCTGCTTCCCGGATCCATCTCGATCGCTCGCGGGATGCTGGAGGCGTGGGCAGCGACGACCTGACGCTCGATCAGAGCGACAGAGCGCGCTTGACCTCGGCGAGACTGGGGTTGGTTGCCGTCGATCCGTCCGCGAACTGCACGGTGGGCACGATGTGGTTTCCGTTGTTGACGCTGCCGACGAACTCGGCGGACTCGGGGTTCTGCTCGATGTCGATCTCGGAGTAGGCGATTCCGGCCTCGTCGAGCTGAGTCTTGAGCCGGCGGCAGTACCCGCACCAGGTGGTGGAGTAGACGGTCAGCGCGGCCAGGGTCTGTGGGGTGTTCTCGGTAGTGGTCACGGAGACAGTCAACAGCAGGGCGCAGGTGATTGTTCCGTGACGGCGGCCTCGGCGAGTCTCGGCGAGTCTCGGCGGCGTCGGGCCCGGACATCGCTGTCGGTAGGCACTGACACAATGGACCCATGGCTGACGACGCGATGACTGCCGGTCTCGATCCGGAGCAATCCGCGGCAGTGCTGGCTCCTCGTGGTCCGGTCTGTGTGCTCGCCGGGGCCGGAACGGGCAAGACTCGCACGATCACTCGACGCATCGCGCATCTCGTGTCCGCGGGGCACGTGTCCTCCGGCCAGGTATTGGCGGTCACCTTCACCGCGCGGGCGGCCGGTGAGATGCGCGGCCGTCTTCGAGAACTCGGCGTCGGGGGAGAGGGACCTCCGGTGCAGGCTCGTACCTTCCACGCTGCCGCGATGCGCCAGCTCAAATATTTCTGGCCACAGGTCGTCGGCGACACCGGGTGGCAGTTGCTCGACCGTAAGTTCACCGTGGTCTCGCAGGCGGCGAACCGAGCCGGCGTGTCCACCTCCACCGACGCCATCCGCGACCTCGCGGGCGAGATCGAGTGGGCGAAAGGCTCGTTGATCGCCCCCGAGGACTACCCGCGCATAGCGGCGAGCAACCGACGCGACGTTCCCATGGACGCAGCCAAGGTCGCTGCGGTGTACGCGGGTTACGAAGAACTCAAATCTCGCGGCGGCGACGGCATGTTGCTCGACTTCGACGATCTGCTGTTGCACACCGCCGCGGCGCTCGAAGAGCACTCCTCGGTGGCCGACGAATTCCGCGAACGCTATCGCTGCTTCGTCGTCGACGAGTATCAGGACGTGACGCCGCTCCAACAGCGGGTTCTCGACGCCTGGGTGGGCGATCGTGACGACCTCACCGTCGTCGGTGATGCGAATCAGACGATCTACTCGTTCACCGGAGCGTCCCCTCGCTACCTGCTCGACTTCTCTCGCAAGTATCCCGAGGCCACGGTTGTCCGTCTCGAACGTGACTACCGATCGACACCGGAGGTCGTGTCGTTGGCCAATCGCGTGATCGGTGCCGCGCGGGGTCGCATTGCGGGCACTCGGCTGCAGCTGATCGGTCAGCGTGATTCCGGTCCGGAGCCGGAGTTCTTCGAGTACGACGACGAGCCCGCCGAAGCGGACGGAGTGGCACGCGCGGTGAAGAGGTTGATCTCGAAAGGCGTCGAGCCTGCCGAGATCGCAATTCTGTACCGCATCAATGCACAGTCCGAGGCGCACGAGCAGGCCCTGACCGAGCTGAAGATTCCCTATCAGGTTCGCGGCGGCGAGGGTTTCTTCACTCGACCCGAAGTGCGGCAGGGAGTCAATGCACTGCGTCAGGCCGCTGGCCGAGACGATCTACCCGACGGTTCTCGTTCCGGGGACGGCCTGACCGGTCTGGTTCGGGCCGTGCTGGCTCCACTGGGGTTGACCGCTACCGAGCCGACCGGTGCGCAGGCGCGGGAGAAGTGGGCCTCCCTGGGAGGTCTCGTGCAACTCACCGAGGAATTGCTGGTGCACGACCCCGAACTGACCCTCGACTCACTTCTCGGTGAACTCGCGGCTCGCGCCGAGGCGCGGCATCCACCGACGGTGCAGGGCGTGACGCTGGCCTCGTTGCATGCGGCGAAGGGGCTCGAGTGGGATGCAGTGTTCATCGTCGGGCTTGCCGACGGAACACTGCCGATATCTCACGCGATCGGAAACGATCCCAGTGCGAACAATGAGGCCGCCGTCGAGGAGGAACGTCGCCTTCTCTACGTGGGTGTCACCCGGGCGCGGGTCCACCTGCACCTGTCGTGGGCCCTGGCCCGTAACGAGGGTGGGCGCAAGTCACGTCGCCGCTCCCGATTCCTCGTCGGATTGGTGCCCGAGGATTCGCCCGCGTCGCGCATCGCGGCACCCGCGGCCAAGAGGTCCGGGCCCAAGTGCAGAATCTGCGATAAGCCGCTGATCGGCACGTCGGCCACGATGCTCGGACGATGCGATAGCTGCCCGTCCAACGTGGACATCGCCCTGCTCGACGCGTTGAAGTCGTGGCGCTTGGACAAGTCTCGTGAACTCAAGGTGCCCGCATATGTCGTGTTCAGTGACAACACGTTGACTGCTATCGCGGAACAGCAACCGCAGGACGAGCGTGGGCTCGTAGCGATACCGGGAATCGGGGCCAAGAAGCTCGAGCGCTTCGGCGAGGACGTGCTCACGGTGGTGCGCTCTTCCGACCGGTAACCGTCCGTCGAACAGATGCCGTAAAACTGCTGGTCAAAAATAACTTGTGCAGATCTCGGCGGGGGGCTTAGTCTGTTTCTCGTGTCGCGGGAGACCGCACACTGCCCAGTCCGCCCACGAGACCAGAACAGGAGCTGAAGAACATGATCGATACATTCGACATCGCCGGTGCAAGAGCAACCGTCGTGCTCAGCCCTGTCTGCGGTGCAACGCCCTTCGGCGATGCACTGGTCGGTACGCCCGCTGCTGCGGCCGTAGCCGCCGGCTCAATTGCGCAGACGTGGATTCGTCCCACCGCTTTCGGCCCGATGCACCAGTCCGCATCGGAAGCCCTCGGGTCGAATTCCGCCCCCGGCGTCCTGGCGTTGGCAGCACCCGCTGTGTACACCCATCGACGTCACCGCGCACCACGCGCGTCCGTGTTCGACAGCAGATACCGACTTCACTGTAGGTAGACGCTTCGATTTGCCCACCAGGCCACGGACCCGCACTCGCGGACCGTGGCCTTTGTCGTTCAGGTAGATCCTCTACCCGAGCGTGAGGCCGACATGGTTCGCATTACCCCTCGAACCGATAACGACGCCGCACGAAAAGTAGAGGAGACCGACGTGTCAACCGCCACGATCCGGACGACATGCCGACCAGAGTCCGAAAGCACCTACGCAGCAACAAGTTTCGCCGAATCGGCGGAGATCGAGCTGTCGGTGCCTTGCCGAGCGGCGAACCCCGACATGTGGTTCGCCGACACCCCTGCCGAATTGGAGCAGGCCAAGGCGCTGTGCGCCGAATGCCCCATCCGCCGAACCTGCCTCAGCGCCGCATTGGATCGCGCCGAGCCATGGGGCGTATGGGGTGGCGAGATCCTGGAACAGGGTGTTGTCATCGCACGCAAGCGTCCTCGCGGACGACCACGTAAGAACGCGGCATGAAGCTCGATCCGGAAGTCCGGCTTCACCGAGTGATTCACTCGGTGAAGCCGGGCAACCATTCCGTCAGAATTGCCATGTACGGCGCATAGGCGTCGAGCTGCGCGCAGATTCCCACCAGGCCGCCCAGTACCCGGAAGATCATCACGTACTCCGGCGGCATGTTCAGCGAGCGAACGGTGCGGAACTGTGCGCTGTTGAAATCGGCTGCGGTGCCTGCCGCTTTCTGCAGCCACGCCCGAGTGAAGTGAAAAGACTCGGTGTGAATCGGGTCTGTGAACGGGCGAAGGTAATCGGCAATTTCCTTCTCCGTCACCGTGCGACCCGGCACCACGAAGCCACTTTCGGTGCACAGTTCGACCAGTTCGTCGAACTTGTCGTCACGAGCGAGTGCGACCATCCGGCCGAGGACCGGAGGCAGGCCGTCGGGCATCGGAGCACATGCCCCGAAATCGATGACGCCCATTCGGCCGTCGTCGAGCATCATGAAGTTTCCCGGATGTGGGTCCGCGTGCAACAACTTCGCGCGTGCGGGAGACTCGAACGCGAACCGCGCGAGTAGTTCGCCGGCTCGATTACGCTCGTCCGCAGTTCCGTGCGCGATCACATCGGCCAGGGGCCTGCCCGTCATCCATTCGCTCACAACCACTTTCGGGGCGCTGGCGACGATCTTGGGTACCGCGAACCGAGGATCGCCCGCGAATTCCTTGCTGAAGGCGCGCTGATTGGCTGCCTCGATGCGGTAGTCGAGCTCGTCCTCGGTGCGAGCCGTCAGCTCTTCGAGCACGGGCTTGACGTCCGTACCGGCGAGCACCGTGCTGAACAGATTCGCGAAACGAGACAGAGTCTTGAGGTCCGACCGCAAGGCGTCGTCCGCACCCGGATACTGGATCTTGACCGCGACGTCGCGCCCGTCCGCCCACGTGGCTCGGTGGACCTGGCCGATGCTGGCCGAGGCGATTGCGGTGTCGTCGAAACTCTCGAACCGTGATCGCCACGCCGTACCCAGTTGTTGATCGAGTACGCGATGCACTGTCTTGGCCGGCATGGGCGGGCCCTGAGCCTGCAGCTTCGTCAGTGCCTCACGGTAGGGCTCCGAATACTCCTCGGGGACGGCGGCTTCCATCACCGACAGCATCTGACCGAGCTTCATGGCCCCGCCTTTGAGCTCTCCGAGGACGGAGAAGAGTTGCTCGGCTGCTTTGGCGGCCATGTCCGCGTCGATCTCGTCGCGGTTTCCGCCGGCGAGCTTCTTTCCGAAGCCCATCGCGGCACGTCCGGCCATTCCCAGGGGAATGCTGGCTAGTTTCGCGGTACGAGTGGATCCACGGCGCGGTATGTCTGACACAGCTCCATCATGGCTGAACCTTCCGACAAATGCTCGGACCGGTGAAACCGTGGCCTCGACTGCCGAGGTGGGCGGGTGGTCAGTGACCGTGTCGTCAGTACCAGCAATCACAATGCGGATGTCGCGTCCACTGTCTTTTGTGCACGGACGTACCGGTTGCCGCGAAACTCAGCTCCATCGTGCAGTCGGTGGTTTCGGGCATCGTTCCGTCCGTGCGATCGATGAGGGTCTCGAGTTGCGCGAACGCGAACGCCGCCGTGGCCAACACCGTGGCGGTACTCGCCTGGCCCACCGTGCCGAGCAGATGTGCGGACAGGTGCGGCCACTCCGGGTCGAGATCACAGCGGGTGAGATCGGCGCAGCGCAGGCAACTCGTCTGTCCGGGCACCACGAACGGGCCGACGATTCCTTTCCCGTCCCGCAGTCGCACCTGCAGGTGCGGGATCCTTTTCCGCACCAGATCGGTCACCAGGCGAGGCTCGGCGACGAGGTCGTCGGTGAGCACGACCACGTCGTACTGCCACGAGTTCACGGCGAGGTGCGGATAGCGTGTCGGGGTCAGGCTCGTTCTGGTCACCGCGACACTGGTGCGCCGCAACCCGGCGGTCAGCGCATCCGAGAGCGGCCCGCGGCCCACGAGATGCACGGAACGAATGTCGCGCAGTTCACTCGACGGAGCGTCCGCGTTGCTCGACGCCGGGCCACTCGTGCCGTGTACGAGCAGGCCCGAATCGTCCAATTCGGCCAGCATCGACGACACTCGGTTCGCGGACAAACCCAACGTCATTGCGTGACAGACGATGTGAGGCCGGGAACGTCCTGCCGCGAGAAGCCGCAGGATCTCGAGTATCGAGCCCGGTTCCGCACCGGGAGGGGGAGTGACGACGACGCTGGTCTCGGGGCTCCACCCCAATTGAACGGTTCCGTCCCGTCGCGGCAGGATGGCCACCGCGGGATCGAGTCGAACGGTCGATGTGATCATGAACCACACTGTGACACTCGGTCCGACGGCAAACGCCCGCTCGGAGCACGTTATCCACAGGGGAAAATGGGCTTCGAGCAGGCGTTCGACGGGACCGACGGCATTGGTGTGCGCCGTCCGGGTTCAGGGTGTGGAAGAGCCCTTGTCCGGATGGTCGTCGCCGTCCTCCGAGGCGTCGTCCGTGCCGTGTTCCGCTCGTTCGGCGGCCTCCTTTGCCTCCATCGCCTCGAGTTGCGCGATGGGGTCGTCGAAGCTGGAGGTGCCGCCGCCGACGACTCGGTCGATGAACGCCGCCGGATTGTCCAGGTCGGATGCGTCGGGCAGGAGATCCGGGTGTGCCCACACCCCGTCGCGGCCCTCCACGTCCGCGGCGGCCAGTAGTTGGCGCCACAGATCCGCGGCCTCGCGCACCTTGCGGGGACGCAACTCGAGACCGACCAACGTCGCGAACGTCTGCTCTGCCGGGCCGCCGGAGGCGCGGCGACGGCGAATGGTCTCGGCGAGGGCAACCGCGCCGGGGAGACGGTCGCCGAGTGCGGCCGTGACCACGGTCTCCACCCAGCCCTCCACCAGCGCCAGCAACGTTTCGAGACGTTCGAGAGCGTGCTTCTGCTCGGGTGTGGTCTGCGGCTCGAACGAACCCTGCTGCAGCAGCGCTTCGATCTTCGACGGATCCGTCAGCGCCGACGGGTCGAGCCCTGCAGCGGCTTCCTCGATTGCCGAGAAATCCATGCGGATGCCGCGAGCATATTCCTCGACAGTGGCGAGAACCCGCTGGCGCAGCCACGGGACATGGCTGTACAGCCGCTGGTGTGCAGCCTCGCGAGCGGCCAGGAACACCAGCACCTCACGCTCGGGCTGTTCGAGGCCTTCGCTGAACGACGCGATCGCCGACGGTAGCAACGCGGCGGTGCCCGACGGGCCGAGCGGGAGACCGATGTCGGTGGAGGTGAGAACTTCCTTCGACAGTTGGCCCAGTGCCTGACCGAGTTGCGAGCCGAACGCCATTCCGCCCATCTGGGTCAGCATGCCCATCATCGGTCCGGCCATCTGCTGAGCCTCCGGCGGCAACCCCGAGGTCCACATGCCCGAAATCTGCTCGGCGACCGGATCGCACAGCCGCTTCCAGGTGTCGATGGTGTTGTCCAGCCAGTCGACCGGCGTCCACGCTGCAGTCTTGGTGGCACCGGCAGGCAATGTGGTGGCACCGTCCAGCCAGAGCTCGGCGAGGTGCGCGGCCTCGGTGATGGCCTCACGCTCCCCGGCCGACACCGGGCTGAAATCGCCCATCTGCTGTCGGGCCAATTGCTTGGCGAGGTCGTAATTGACCGGTCCGGCCGACGATCCGCCCGACCCCGCGGCACCCATGCCGCTGAGCATCTGGCCGAACTGGGTGAGCATCTGGCCCAGTTGTGCAGGGTCGAAGCCCTCGGCCCCGAACCCGAAACCGGCGGGGTTACCCGACCCGTCCGGATCCTTCTTCTTGTCCGGGTCGTCGTCGGAAGCACCGAAACCAAAATTGCTCATGGCTCAACGGTACAAGCCATGAGCACTCGGAGCGCGAAAGATCGTCACGCTGACGGCGAACAGAACGGCTTCGTCGCATCGTGCGTCGCGCTCCGGCAGGGGCGGTATCCACGCCGCCGCACGTTCGGATCTAGTGTCTACCGAGTGAACCGAAGGATCGCCACACTCGTCGCAGCGCTGGTACCGGTCGTGGTGCTGGGCGTCACCGGCTCGGTCGTCACCGTTCCGTTCGCGGCACTCGGCCCCGGGCCGACCTACAACACTCTCGGCGACGTCGACGGCGTGCCCGTAGTCCAGATCGACGGCACCGACGTCGACCCCACCGCAGGCCATCTGAACATGACGACGGTGGCCGTGCGGGATCAGCTCAATCTTTTCGAGGCTCTCGGGTTCTGGGCCAGTGGGCGTCAGGGACTGGTGCCTCGTGAGGAGGTGTACCCACCGGACAAGTCGAAAGAGGAAGTGCAGGAAGGTAATCAGGCCGATTTCGAGCAATCGGAATCCAGTGCCGAACTCGCCGCTCTGCATCACCTCGACCTCCCGGTGTCGCTGTCGGTGACGAGCGTGGCCCAGGACGGCCCCGCCGCAGGCGTGCTGAACATCGGAGACACTCTGGTTGCGGTGGGCGGCACCCCCGTCTCGACGGCCGGCGCGGTTCGCGAGGCCGTCAGCGCCAAGGCACCCGGCGATTCGCTCGACATCGACTACGTGCGTGATGGTGCCCCTCGTACGGGTTCCGTTGTGCTCGGGGCCAGGCCGGACGATCCGTCCAAGGGATATCTCGGTGTGACGCCCGAGGAGCAGCCCGACGTTCCGTTCGACGTGAAGTTCAATCTCGCCGACGTCGGTGGTCCGTCCGCTGGCTTGATGTTCAGCCTCGCGGTGGTGGACAAACTGAGTCCCGGCGAGCTGAGCAACGGCGAATTCGTGGCGGGAACCGGCACGATCGACGCAGCGGGAACGGTCGGCCCAATCGGCGGTATTCCCTACAAGCTGATAGCAGCTCGTGAGGCAGGGGCCACGACGTTCCTGGTGCCCGACGCCAATTGTGGTGAGGCGCAACAGAATGTGCCCGACGGTCTGCGCTTGGTGCGAGTCGAATCGCTGGACAACGCGATCGACTCGCTCCGAGCGATCGGGTCGGGCGAAGACGTTCCGACGTGTAGCTGACCCGCTCGGTCGTATTTATTCGTCGTCGACCACATCGAACGTCGCGTACAGACCGTGGACGATGTTGGGTGCCAGGTCCTCGGCGATGCGTAGGTCGATGGGAGCGAACGGATCGGCGTCCTCGTCCGGATGCAGTTGCAACAACGTCAACGACGGCCCGTCCTTGAGCACTGCCACGATCAGCCGCGCGTCACGCTTCTCAGGATGGTTCTCCGCGGCCGATCGCGCCGCGTTGTCGGCCGCGTCGGGATCTGCGAGAAGCGGCATCAGCGCATCGTCGAGTGCCGACTCCGCCGCCGGGGGGAGTACGACGATCTCTTGGACGAGTGCGCATCCCACGACGCCCTCAGGCCACGTCGACGTGGCGAGGAATTCGTCGAGGGCGGGGGAGCCGCCGGTGATGTCCTCGGGCAACGAATGCTGCTGGATCGGTGTGAGTGCAGCACCGTCCGCCAGATCGTCGAGCAGGCCGGGTTCTGCCGCGGCGAGGGCAGCGGTGGGCACCAGCGCGAACATCTGGGGCGATTGGCCCCACCCGCCCGCGTCGACGAAGTCCGCCACCTCACGCGCGCACCGAGCCAATGCCTCGGCGACGCCGGGTCCGCCCGACTCGGGGTCGAAGTCGTCTCCGAAATGTTCCTGGCCGGGCAGTCCGTCACTGTCGTTGCTCACCGCACTATCCTCGCATCCGAACGGTTCCACGAATGTCGATGCTCCTGACCTGCGGTCCGGCGGGGCCGCAGTACGGGCGTCACAGCCGTAGGATCAACGTACGTACAGTAGGGCGAAACGGACATGCGGCGCACGCGAGGTGCGCCGTGACAGTCATCTGCGGCGCCATCGGCGTCGCCCGAAGTTGGAGTGTGGCACGTGGGCATGAGGCCCCCCACCGGTATGCCGTCGTTGTCGCGGCGAAGCCGGATCTTGCTCGTATTGGCCTTGGTAGTAGCAGCTTTGCTGCTCATCGGTCCGCGGTTGATCGATATCTACACGAACTGGTTGTGGTTCGGAGAAGTCGACTTCCGCGGCGTCTACACCACCACTCTGTTGACCCGGTTGGTGATCTTCCTCGTCGTCTCGGTCGTCGTCGGGCTCATCGTCTTCGGCGCGCTGGTCGTCGCGTACCGCAATCGCCCGGTGTTCGTTCCGGTGGCCGGACCCAACGATCCGATCGCTCGATACCGCACCACGGTGATGAGTCGATTGCGGTTGTTCGGCATCGGAATCCCGGTCGTGTTCGGCTTCCTGTCCGGCATGATCGCGCAGACGAACTGGGTCACCGTGCAGCTGTTCCTGCATGGCGGCGACTTCGGCCAGACCGACCCGCAGTTCGGCCTGGACGTCGGGTTCTACTCGTTCGATCTGCCGTTCTACCGCTTCATCCTGAACTGGCTGTTCGTTGCCATCCTGGTCGCATTCTTCGCAAATCTGGTGACGCACTACGTCTTCGGCGGTATTCGTCTCGCCGGCCGAGAAGGAGCGCTCACTCGCGCGGCGCGGATTCAGCTCGCTGTGCTGGCCGGCACCTTCGTCCTGCTCAAGGCAATCGCCTACTGGTTCGATCGATACACGCTGTTGTCGAGCAGTCGCAAGGAGCCGACGTTCACCGGTGCCAGCTTCACCGACATCAATGCGGTGCTGCCGGCCAAGCTGATTCTGTTGGCTATTGCTGTCATCTGCGCGATTGCCTTCTTTGCGGCCATCTTCCTTCGTGACCTCAGAATCCCCGCCTTGGCCACAGCGCTGTTGGTGTTGTCGTCGATCCTGATCGGTGCCGTCTGGCCGCTGGTGATGGAGCAGTTCTCGGTTCGTCCGAACGCGGCCGACAAGGAGAGCACGTACATCGAGCGCAACATCGCGGCAACGAGATCTGCGTACGGATTGACCGATGACGTGGTCTCGTACCGCGACTATTCGGGTGAAGCGTCGTTGAGCCCGAGCGAAGTGGCATCGGAGTCGGCCACGATGTCGAACATCCGGTTGCTCGATCCGAACATCCTTGCGCCGACGTTCACTCAGCAGCGTCAGATCCGTAACTTCTACGGATTCCCCGACACACTGGCCGTCGACCGCTACCCGGACGCGGACGGCAACCTCCGCGACTACGTCGTCGCCGCGCGTGAGATCTCACCGCAGACTCTCGACGCGAACCAGCGTGACTGGATCAACCGCCACACCGTGTTCACGCACGGAAACGGCTTCGTTGCTGCTCCTGCAAACTCCGTCGACGAGGCTGTCGCCGACGAGTCCAGCGGCGGGCGTGGTGGTTATCCCAACTACCAGGTGAACTGGATCGAGAACAACGCCGAGGGAACCGTGCGTAAGGACGGCCCAGGTGACCTCGATCAGCCGCGCATCTACTTCGGCCCGGTCATCGCGAATTCCGACGCCGACTACTCCATCGTCGGCTCGGCCGGCGAACCCCGTGAGTACGACACGGACAGCAAGAGCTACTCCTACACCGGTGCAGCGGGTGTCGACGTCGGCAACTTCTTCAACCGACTCGTGTTCGCGAGCAAGTACGCCGAGCGCAACATCCTGTTCTCGAGTGTGATCGGTGACGAATCGAAGATTCTGTTCAACCGTGATCCCCGAGACCGTGTGCAGAAGGTCGCGCCCTGGCTCACCACCGACGGTTCGACGTACCCGGCGATCGTCGACGGCAAGCTCGTCTGGATCATCGACGGCTACACAACGCTGGACAACTTCCCGTATGCCCAGCGGATGTCGCTCGAGGATGCCACTGCCGACAGCATCGAGTCGACGACGACGCGCGCACTGCCGAGCCGGGAAGTCTCGTACATCCGGAACTCGGTCAAGGCCACCGTCGACGCTTACGACGGCACTGTCAAGCTGTACGAGCAGGACGAGAACGATCCGGTGCTCAAGGCATGGGAAGGCGTGTTCCCCGGAACGGTCATTCCGAAGAGCGAGGTGTCTCCGGAACTGCGGGATCACTTCCGGTACCCGGAGGACCTGTTCAAGGTTCAGCGTGAACTGCTGACGAAATACCACGTCAACGATCCGCGAGAGTTCTTCACCAACAACGCGTTCTGGGAGGTTCCGACCGACCCGACCGCGGAGAACACTGCCGCCAAGCAGCCTCCGTACTACGTCGTCGCGTCCGATATCTCCAACGAGGAGAACCAGGCCTCGTTCCAGCTGACCAGTGCGCTGGTGGGGTATCGCCGAGAAGTGCTGGGCGCGTATGTCAGCGCGGATTCGGATCCGGAGAACTACGGCAAGATCACCGTGCTGAGGCTGCCGACCGATACGTCCACTCAGGGCCCGAATCAGGTACAGAACCAGATGACGACCACGACGGATGTCTCCGAAAGCCTCGGCATCGTGCGCCGGGAGAACACTGTCGAGTTCGGCAATCTTCTGACCCTGCCTGTGGGCAACGGCGGTCTGATCTATGTGGAGCCGGTGTACGCCTCGCGCACCAACGAGGCGTCGGCGTATCCGCAGTTGATCCGGGTGTTGGTCTCGTACGAGGGTCGTGTCGGTTACGCCGCCACGCTGCCCGAGGCCATCGAGCAGGTGTTCGGGGCCGGTGCCGGACGGACCGTCACGGCGCCGGGGGAGACCGACGGCAGTACCCAGCCGGGTGCCGTACCCGAGACGACCCCGTCCGAGGGCGGTTCGACGCCGGCAAATCCGGCTCCGTCCACCGGTGGGTCGACCACCAGGGACGCCGCTGTCACCGGGTTGAACGACGCACTCTCCGCCGTGCGGACTGCACAGCAGAGCGGCAACCTGGCGCAGCTCGGCACCGCGCTGGAGAACCTGCAGACGGCTGTCGACGCGTACAACCGGGCCGGTAGCTGATCGGCACGGTTTCACCGGGCTGACAGAAACGACAGAGCCGCCTCACCGAATCGGTGAGGCGGCTCTGTCGTTGTTCGCTACACCGGATGCGCTGGGCATCGCGGCGAGCGGAACGAGGCAGTTTTAGCGAACTACCGGTGAATCAGCGTCCGATGGGTGCGAGCACTGGAGCGTTCGCAGCAGCGAAGTGCTGGAACTGGGTGCTCAGGCCGTACTGGTCGGCGAGCTTGGATGCTGCATCGAATGCGCCCTGAGCGGCCTGTGTAGCTGCTGCGACCTCGGGTGCGACGGCAGGCGCGGGGGCCGGTGCCGGTGCTGCCTGAGGAGCCGGTGCCGGTGCCGCTTCGGGCTCGGCTGCCGAGGTTCCGGTGGTCAGCTGCTGACCACAGACGGGCCATGCGCCCGGTCCCTGGCTCTGCAGAGTATTTTCCGCGACGCGGATCTGCTCGGCCTTGGAGGCGTTGGCGGGTGATCCGGTTCCGCCGTTGGCCGTCCAGGTGCTCTGCGAGAACTGCAGGCCACCGTAGTAGCCGTTTCCGGTGTTGATGTTCCAGTTGCCACCGCTCTCGCACTGTGCGACGCCGTCCCAGTTGTGGGGGGCTGCGTTGGCGGTTCCGGCAGAAACGCCGAGCGGAATGGCGACGGCTGCGCCGGCGATGGCGGCCAATCCGAGTGCGCGCTTACCGAAGTTGTTCTGAGTGGTCATGCGGGGTGAATCCTCTCCGCGCTCGACTGGCGCGACTGGCCTGCGAATCGTTACGCCGGTGGTGATGGCGATGACGACCAGGCACTTCGTATCGTCGCGGCTCTGCCCCCGTACGTATTGGGGACCACACCCGCGGGGCAGAGCGAAAGAAGCGGCGGGGTGGTGCAAGCCCAGCGGTTTAGGGCCGTCCGTGAAGGTAGTCGAGGATTCACTCACCGTCACTGAGCGGATATGGGATGCGACCCGTCCACATAGTGGGATCGCGCCCCCTGTTCGTGCAGCTCGAGCCGCATTGTGGCGGGAATGTTTCACCTTCGTGACCCGACCGTTATGTGACTCGAAACACGCAAGAAAAGAGACCCGGAGCACTATTTCGAGGGGCTGCGAACGTGCTGTTCGGGTCGGCTCGGCCGCGCGTCGAGCCTGATCGACTGGACCGAGCACCCCGTGGTCACGTGATTTGCATTCGTCGTACACGCAGGGGTAACTTCGTAGATGCAACGCGGGGTGGAGCAGCTCGGTAGCTCGCTGGGCTCATAACCCAGAGGTCGCAGGTTCAAATCCTGTCCCCGCTACCACTCGAAAAAGCCCGAGGCCACACGGTCTCGGGCTTTTTTGTGCTCTGATAGCCACCGTGCAATCACATTGGACTGCCCGATGCCCGTGCGAAGAGGGCGACCGAGGATGATCCTGCCCGCTGTTCGAGATCCCCGGCTCGTCACGGCCCGGCGCGGGGGACTGCTGTCCGATGACGATCATCGGGCCCTGGCACTCTGGGCTGCTGCCTGTGCCGAACACGTGCTGCCCCTGTTCGAGAGCTCGGTTCCGTCGGACGCCAGACCGCGGGAAGCCATCGACGGGATCGGCGCGTGGGTACGCGGTGAGCTGCCGATGATGGAGACCCGCGCCCTCGGCGGACACGCGGTGGGCGCAGCGCGTCCCCTTCGCGGAGCGGCTCGATTCGCCGCCTACGCCGCAGGTCAGGCCGCATGCGTGGCGCACGTGGCCGAACACGACCTCGGAGCAGCGGCATACGCCATCAAGGCAGTTCGAGCTGCGGCACCGTCGTCGAGCGCAACCGCCGCGGCGTATGCGGAAAATGAGTGGCAGAGGGAACAGCTGCCGGACAGCGTGCGGGCTCTGGTGTTGGAGGACCAGCACAGGAGAAACAGCATCTGCTGGTACGTGTTCGAGTAGATCTATAGAACCGTGACCGTGAAGGACTGGGTGTCGACGACCAGAGCACGAAGATCGTGCGGCCTCAGCTGATCTGCGGCGAGCAGTGAGGTATCGGGACGAAACCGGATCGTGGTACCGGTCCGATCCGTAGGGGCAGTCGACACCAATTCGGTGACGGGCAACCCGTGCTGGTATCGGCGGGTCCACGAGCCCTCACTGCGACGGTTGGTGTGCTCGAGCACCTCCGACAGCGCTGCGACAGTCGACATTCCGCGGCGGGCATGTCCGTCCGCCAACAGCACTGGCTCCAGCCGGTCGAAGAAGCGAACATCTGCAGTGCTCACAACGGGCTTGCGAATTGCGAGTCCGCGGTCGAACCGTGTGTCGGTACCTCGTCCGAGGTCCGTTACATCGATCGTGCCGTCCGAGTCGAACGTGATGGTCGCGTGACCGCCTCCCTGATCCTCGGCTTCGTCCACCGCATACGCGAGGACTTCGAGAATTAGGTGCAGCACTCCACCCGGCGCGTACTCACCGGGGCGGCTTCTGATGTGCGAGAGGTGATCTCGATCGACGTCCATCGACCAGTCGTGCGTCGTGGTGGACCAAGTGCTCCGACCGGACACGGAGGGGTCGGGCACCGACGTCAGTCCGAGACCTGCTCCCGTGCATCGTCGCTGGTGACGATGTCATCGTCGTCGTCGGTGGTCGCAGCATCCTCCGGCTCGTCTGCGGTGAGGTCGACGGTGTCCGCGCCCTCGAGAGCCGTCAGTTCCTGTTCTGCCTCTGCGATGAGGCCCTTGGCGTTCTCTTCGACCTTCTTGATCCACTCGGCCATGACTGTCACCCTTCGCTCGATCGTCTACCACCGGTCTACCAGACCCGAGCCCTCTAGGATCACCGGTGTGCGAATGCAGACCCCACGACTGGTTCTCGACGAGCCTGCAGATGCGGATCTCGACGCGTTGTACGAGATCTGCAGCGATCCGCAGTCGTGGACACACTTTCCGAGCTTGCGGCACACCGATATCGGTACGACCGAACGTATGGTGCAGAACTGGACTGCGCAATGGCGCCGAGATGGATTGAGTACGTGGATCGTTCGTGAGCACGGCAGCGACATGATCAGCGGCTACGGCGGGTGTTCCATCCGACAGAATGCCTTCTGGAATCTCGGCTACCGTCTCCATCCCGACGCGCAGGGCAAGGGGTACGCCGCAGAAATGTGTCGAACCGCAGTCGAGTGCGCGTACCGAACTCGGCCCGAAATGCCGGTCGTGGCATATCTTCTCGAACACAACCTCTCATCCGCTCGCGTGGCAGAGCGCGCCGGCCTGAAGCTGGTATCCCGTGGACCCGATATCGGCAACCCCGATCCCGAGGCCATCCGATTGGTGTACGCAGACCGACCGCTGACGGCCGATCAGGTGGATGCTGTGCTGTCCGCCTGATCCCGTGCGTCGGCAACCTCGGCCAGTCGTCTTCCCAGCAAACGCTTCTCGGGTGCCGTTCGCGCGAGATCCAGTGCTTTCCGGTAGTGCACGGCGGCCTCGTCCATCCGGCCCAGTCGGTGCAGCAGATCGGCCTTCGCCATCGCGAACGGGTGGTACCGGCGCAGGACCGGCTCAGCGGCGATGGCGTCCAACAACTCGAGCCCGGCCTCGGGCCCTTCGGTCATTGCGACGCCGACGGCCCGGTTGAGCGCGACGACCGGTGATGGTGTGAGTGCCATCAACACGTCGTACAGGGCCACGATCTGAGGCCAGTCCGTGCCCGCGGCGTCAGCAGCCTCGTCGTGTAATGCCGCGATGGCGGCCTGAACGGAGTACGGGCCGGCCGGCCCGCGGGTCAGGGCCTCGCTCACGAGTTCCGATCCCTCGGCCATGAACGCGGCATTCCATACGCGCCGGTCCTGATCGGCCAACAGCACGATCTCGCCGTGTTCGTCGATCCGGGCGCGGCGTCTGGCGTCGGTCAGCAACATCAGCGCCAGCAAGCCCGTCACCTCGGACGTGCCCGGCAGAGCCGCGTGCAGAACTCTGCCCATACCGATCGCTTCGTCTGAGAGATCGACGCGTCCGACTCCATCGCCGGATGTCGCCGAGTACCCCTCGGTGAAGATGGAGTAGACGACCTCGAGCACCATCGGCACTCTTTCCGCGAGCTCGTCCGGTCCTGGAACGCGAAACGGAATGCGAGCCGTGCGAATCTTGTTCTTGGCCCGCACTATTCGCTGTGCCGCCGTGGCAGGAGGGATGAGCAGTGCGCGCGCCACCTCTGCTGTGGACAGACCCGCGAGACACCTCAGCGTCAGGGCGAGTCGGTCCTGGGCAGCAAGAGCCGGGTGGGAGCACGTGAAGAACAGCTGGAGGCGATCGTCGGGCACACGATCGTCGAGCGCATTCGAGCCGGACGGGTTGTCGCGGTCCGAGTCGATCTGTAGTACGGCCATTTTCGCAGCCAGTGTCTCATCGCGTCGAAGGCGGTCGACTGCCTTGCGCCGGGCTGTGGTGAGCAACCAGGCCCCTGGCTTGGCCGGTATGCCATCGATCGGCCAATGCTTCAGGGCCGCCTCGATGGCATCCGACGTCACCTCCTCCGCGAGGTCGAGGTCACGGTAGCGCTGCACCAACGACGCGAGCAGCATTGAGCGCTCGGCACGGAAGACCGATGCGATCGTTCGACTGACGTCGACCTTGCTCACCGAACGATCCCGCGCGTCAGAATTCTGCGAGCGGGCGCACGACGACGGTGCCGCCGTCCTTAGAGCCGGGGCAGCGGGCCGCCCACTCGAGCGCGGCATCGAGGTCGGGAACGTCGATGACGTCGTAACCCCCGAGTACCTCGTGCGACTCGGCATACGGGCCGTCCGTGACGGTCCGTTCGCCCGTGCTCGGATCGACGCGTACCGCGGTAGCAGTGGTCAAGTCGGCCAGCGCGTGCCCGGCAACGTAGACGCCGGCCTCCTTCAGTTCCTTCTCGTACGTCATCCAGTCCTCCACACTGCTGCAGCCGGGTGCAGCACCGGGGGAGGTGTCGGCGTTGATCAACAGGATGTACTTCATGGTGCGCTCCTTGGCTCGGTACCTCGGTGTCGCGGCGCGATTCGCCGTACACGAAGACGACGATCGAGACATCACGATATCGACACCGACCCTCGACATTTCTTCCAAGCGCACGAAAGCGGCACCGGACGCACAGTCCGGTGCCGCTTGTCGACCACGTGCCGACTCGATGACGAGCCACTGCTTACTTCAGCTCGGCCGAGGACTTTCCCAGTACGCGACGGGCAACGATCAGCTGCTGGATCTGCTGCGTGCCCTCGAAGATGTCGAGAATCTTGGAGTCACGGCTCCACTTCTCGAGCAGCGGGCGCTCGGAGTAGCCGTAGGTACCGGCCAACTCGACTGCTTTGAGGGTGATGTCCACTGCGGAGCGTCCGGCCTTCGCCTTCGACATCGACGCCTGCAGCGAGTTGGGCTCCTTGTTGTCTGCCATCCATGCCGCGCGCAGTGCGAGCAGGTGCGCGGCTTCCCAGTCTGCTTCGAGTCGCAGGAATTCGGCGGCCGCCGCGTGCTGGTTGTAGGCGGGAGTCTCGTACGAGATGTCGACTCCGGCATCGACCAGGATGGACCGCAACTCCTCGAGTGCGGCACGGGCGACGCCGATCGCCATTCCAGCAACCAGAGGGCGAGTGTTGTCGAACGTCTGCATGACGCCCGCGAAGCCCTTTTCGACGTTGACCTCGGCGGTGCCGAGCAGGTTGTCCTTCGGGATGCGGCAATCCTCGAGCAGCAGGGCTGCGGTGTCGGAGGCCTTGATGCCCAGCTTGTGCTCGAGGCGGGCAACGGACAGGCCCGGAGCGTCACGCGGGACGACGAACGACTTGATGGCCGCGCGGCCGAGAGACTTGTCGACCGTTGCCCACACCACGATGTGGGTGGAACGCTCACCGGCGGTGACGTAGATCTTCTCGCCGTTGAGCACCCACTCGTCGCCGTCGAGGACAGCGGTGGTGGTGACTGCCGCGGAGTCCGAGCCGAAGCTGGGCTCGGTGATGGCCATCGAAGCCCACACCTTGCCGAAGCGCTCGAGCTGCTCGTCGGTGGAAACCGCGGCGATGGCCGAGTTGCCGAGTCCCTGGTACGGGATCGACAGCGTGAGGCCGACGTCGCCCCAGCAGGTTTCGATGACGTTCACCAGAGCGGACATGTTGCCGCCGTTGGAGTTGGCTGTCTTGCTGGGCTTGGCCGACTCGCTGTCCTTCTCGCGGCCACCAGCGGCTCCGCCGATTTCGCCACCGGCGTCGGACATGCCTTCGACCATGGACGCCATGGTGTCGAGTTCCACCGGGTACTCGTGCTCGGCGAGGTCGTACTTGCGGGAGATGGGGCGGAAGATCTCGGCAGCGACCTGGTGAGCCTGATTCGCCTGCGCCCGAAGCTTCTTGGGAAGTTCAAGATTGATCATCGTGTGTGTCCTTGGGTGAGTGCCATGGAATTCGGGTCGGCGAGCTAGATGAGAACGATGCCTTCGGCGACGCCGACGGACCGTAGATCGCGGTACCAGCGCTCGACCGGATGTTCCTTGGTGAAGCCGTGTCCACCGAGCAACTGCACACCGTCGGAGCCGATCTGCATTCCCTTCTCGGACGCGAGTCGGCGTGCGAGGGCCGATTCACGAGTGAACGACAGTCCCTGCTCGGCGCGAGACGCGCCACGCAGCGTGACCAACCGCATGCCGTCGAGCTCGATGGCGATGTTGGCGACCATGAAGGCCACGGCCTGGCGGTTACTGATCGGCTCGCCGAACGCAACGCGCTCGTTGACGTACGGAACGACGTAGTCGAGTACGGCCTGGCTCGTACCGACGGCCAAGGAGGCCCAGCCCAGACGGGCCAAACCGATGGCGGCGCTGTACTCGGCGGCGCGCTGGTCGGCGTCACCATCACCGAGCAGAGCCGACTCGGGCACTGCCACGTCGGTGAGGATCAGGCGACCCAGGCCCGCGGCGCGCAGACCCATGCTCGGATCCGCTTCGACGACGAGGCCCTTGGAGTCGGACTCGACGATGAAAAAAGTCGGGCGACCTTCGAGTTCCGCCGCGATGACGAACAGCTCCGAGCTGCCGGCCGCGGGTACGAGGCTCTTGACTCCGTTGAGCTTGTATCCGCTGGGCGAGCGCACCGCCTTGGTCTGCAGCGCATACGGATCGAACAGTGCGCGGGGCTCGTTGACGACCACTGCTGCGTTCGGCACCTTCTCGCCGACGAATGCCGGAAGGTACGTCTTCTGCTGCGCGTCCGTTCCCCACTGAGTGAGGGCGACAGCGACACCGCTGGGCGCGAGGATCGGCAGGGCCAGGCCCATATCGCCGTGGGCGAGAGCCTCGGCGACGAGGGAATTGGTGACCGCACCGCGCTCGCTGGCGGCACCGTCGAGTTCCTCGGGAACGTTGATGAGCGTGATGCCGAGTTCGGCCGAGCGACGAACCAGGTCCTCGGGCGAGGAGGCGTTGTGATCAGCCTCGAAGGCGGCCGGCCGGAGGATTTCCTCGGCGAACTCCTTGACCGTTTCGACGATCATGCGCTGCTCGTCGTCGGGCGTCAGGTCGAAGTAGCTCAGGTTTTTCGCGGCACCGTCGTCGAGACGCTTGGGCTTGCCGCCTCCGGTGACCTTGGCGAACGTACGGTTGGCGGCACCGAGAGTCTTGAAACCGGTTTTGGTGCTCTCGTACGTGACGCGGTCGATCGTCTGTCGGAGGTTGTACTTCTCCGCCAGTTCGGACCCGGTGATGGCCGTCAGAACGCGCATGGCGGTTCCGATCGCATCTCTCTTGAACGGGTTGAGGCCAACCGCAGAAGTATCGCGGGGCACCTTGGGGGCCTTCGCGTCGACCACACTGTCTTGCTTGCTCATGATCACCAGTTCCTCGGCGTCGGGCACGGACTTCACAGATCTTACTCCCGAGTAAGTTAGCTGTCTACTGTCGAGTAAGTACTGGTGGCGCACAACACCGTGGCGGGTCTTTCGTAGCCTGCGTCGTACCGATGTGACAGGCTGTTTCCTGTGCATCCGATAGCTCAGGTCTTCGCCGCCCTCGCCGCGGTACTCCATGTCGTCATCTTCGTCATGGAAAGCGTGCTCTGGTCCAAGCCGGCCGTGTGGGCGAAGTTCGGTGTCGCCAGTCAGAACGACGCAGACATCACCAAACCGATGGCCTTCAATCAGGGGTTCTACAACCTGTTTCTCGGCATCGGCATCGTGGTCGGCCTCATCGTGGGCGGTTCGGCCGGCGACGCGATCGTCTACTTCGCATGCGCCAGCATCGTCGGCGCGGCTCTGGTGCTCGCCACCGGCGGAACGAAGTACTTCCGGCCCGCGTTCGTGCAGGGAATCACTCCGCTCCTGGCCCTGGTCCTGGCCGCAGCCCTCTGACTCCGCGCTGCTCTCACGGTCCGTCTCCGGTGAGTGCCGACCGAATCACACAGCGGGGGAGAGGCGGCCGAGGATGTCCTGGTGCAGCAGCCCGTTCGTGGCTACCGCGCTCCCGCCGTGCGGCCCGACGCGTCCATCGAGCGAGGTGAACGTCCCGCCCGCCTCGCGCACCAGAACATCGAGTGCCGCCAGATCCCACAGGGAGACCTCCGGCTCGGCGGCGATGTCGAGGGCTCCTTCGGCGAGCAGGCAGTAGGAGAAGAAGTCGCCGTAGGCGCGGACTCGCCACACGTCATCGGTCAGTCCGATGAAGCGGTCTCTCGTTCCGAGGTCGGCCCAGCCGGACAGGCTGGAGAAGCTCAGACTCGACGCGGAAAGTGAGTCGACTTTCGACACGTTGATTCGACGGGCGGTTTCGTCGCCGACGCTCGTCCACGATCCCAGCTGGTCGGCGGCCCACCATCGGCGATGCAGCGCCGGGGCGCTGACCACTCCGACTGCGGGGACGCCGTCCTCGAGCAGCGCGATCAGCGTTGCCCACACGGGTACGCCGCGCACGAAGTTCTTGGTGCCGTCGATCGGATCGACGACCCATTGGCGGCCGCTGAACGTAGCCGTGCCACCGAACTCCTCGCCGAGCAGAGCATCGTCGGGACGCTCCGAACCGAGCTCCGCCCGAATCATCGTTTCCACGGCCAGGTCTGCGTCGCTGACCGGTGTGAGATCCGGCTTCGAGTCCACCGTCAGGTCCATGGCGAGGAATCGTCCACGAGTGATGACGTCGGCTTCGTCGGCGAGCCGGAGGGCGAGATGCAGATCGGCAGAGTAGTCGGTCACCGCAGAAGACTATCGCCGCGCACGGGCCTGCTCGTACGCGGCAATATGGGTGGCCGGGCCTATCCGGTGACTTCGTTCAACTTTCCGGTGGCAACATCGAAGACGAACCCGCGCAGCGACTCGTGCTTCGTGACGAACGGGCTGAGCTCGATGCGCGCCAAGGACTGCCGAACGTCGCGGTTCAGATCCGGGAACGACTCGGCAGCCCAGTTGGGCTTCAGACCGGTCTCCTCCTGGAGGTCGTTCTTGAACTCGTCGTCGGTGAACGTGAGCATGCCGCAATCGGTGTGGTGGATCAGGATGATCTCCTTGGTGCCGAGCAGCCGCTGGCTGATGGCCAGTGAACGAATCTCGTCGTCGGTGATCACCCCACCTGCATTGCGGATCACGTGTGCTTCCCCGTCTGCCAGGCCGAGAATCCGGTAGACGTCGAGCCGGGCGTCCATGCACGCGACCACCGCGACGTGCTTCGACGGCGGCAGCGGTAGAGGGCCGTCGAACTGGGCGGCGTATGCCTTGTTGTTCTCGAGGTACTGGTCGGTGACGGTCATACGAGACTCCTGTGTCCATCGAATGTCGCTGGCACCGTGCGGCGGCAGTGATGTCGACGTGCGCATATGTCGACGCGTCGAAAGCTAACAGCGGACGAGGTGCCCGAACAGGGTTCGAATCAGCACGGTTCGAACCCCTGGATGAGCATGCGTCTTCGGGGGCGGTCGGGGACGGGTTCGTGTGCCGGTAACCTTGACTCTCGTGCATCCCGACGTTTCTGCAGACCTCGCCGAGCTCGACACCACTCTGTCCACAGTCGAGTCCGTTCTCGACGTCGAGGAGCTGCGGCGACGCATCGACGAGCTGGAACATCAGGCCGCCTCACCCGACCTGTGGAACGACCAGGAACACGCTCAGCAGGTGACCAGTCAGCTCTCCCATGCGCAGGCCGAACTGCGCCGCGTCGAGGAGCTCCGGCAGCGGCTCGAGGACATGCCGGTTCTGTACGAGTTGGCCGAGGGCGAAGAGGGCGAGGCCGCCGCGTCCGCCACCGCTGACGCCGACGCCGAACGCGCCTCGCTCCGAGAGGACATCGCTGCCATGGAAGTTCGAACTCTGCTGTCCGGTGAGTACGACGCCCGCGACGCCCTTGTGAACATTCGCTCCGGTGCCGGCGGAATCGACGCCGCCGACTGGGCGGAAATGCTCATGCGCATGTACATCCGCTGGGCGGAGAAGCACGGGTACGGCGTCGAGGTCTACGACACGTCCTACGCCGAAGAGGCCGGAATCAAGAGCGCGACGTTCGCCGTCAAGGCCCCGTACACCTACGGAACGTTGTCGGTCGAGCAAGGCACGCACCGGCTCGTCCGGATCAGCCCGTTCGACAACCAGGGTCGACGCCAGACGTCGTTCGCGGAGGTCGAGGTGCTTCCGGTCGTCGAGACCACCGACCACATCGAAATCCCCGAGAACGACATTCGGGTCGACGTCTATCGCTCGTCCGGGCCAGGTGGGCAGTCGGTTAACACCACAGACTCCGCCGTCCGGTTGACGCATATTCCAACCGGAATCGTCGTGACCTGCCAGAACGAGAAGTCGCAGCTGCAGAACAAGGTGTCGGCCATGCGCGTGCTGCAGGCCAAGCTGCTCGAGGTCAAGCGCAAGGAAGAGCGGGCCGAGATGGACGCGCTCAAGGGTGACGGCGGCAGCTCCTGGGGTAATCAGATGCGCTCGTACGTGCTGCACCCGTACCAGATGGTCAAAGATTTGCGTACCGAGTACGAGGTCAACAATCCGTCTACTGTTCTCGATGGAGACATCGACGGCTTCCTGGAATCGGGAATTCGCTGGCGAATGCGAGGGGAGCAGTAACCGATGACGGCCTGGCTCAACGTGACGCCCGAGGTCAAGCTCAACGGCCTCGGAATCGTGCTGTACATCCTCGGTGGGCTACTGGCCGCGCGGTTCGTCACGTGGACCGGATCTCGAATCACTGCCCGCATCGACCAGAACTACCAGCACAGCGACGCGCTCGTCCGGTCGGAGGCCGCCAAACACCGTCATGCTCTGGCTCAGGTCATCACCTGGGTGCTGGTCACGCTCATCTACATCCTGGTCACCATCGAGGTGCTGCGCCGGTTCGGCTTCGGGGTCGGTGGACTCGTGGCACCCGCGACTGTCATCGGTGCAGCCCTCGGCTTCGGTGCTCAGCGCGTGGTGCAAGACATCCTGGCCGGCTTCTTCATCATCACCGAGCGCCAGTACGGCTTCGGTGACGTGGTGCAGATCGCCGTCAACGGCTCCGCCGAGGATGCCGAGGGCACCGTCGAGGACGTCACGCTCCGAGTGACGCGGGTCCGTAGCGTCGACGGCGAGGTCATCACCGTGCCGAACGGGCAGATCGTCAAGGCGATCAACCTGTCCAAGGATTGGGCTCGCGCCGTCGTCGACGTTCCGGTCCCCAGTACCGCCGATCTGACTCAGGTGAATGCGCTTCTGCGTGCGGTCGGCCGCGATGCGTTCGCAGATTCACACTTGCGTCCGCTCCTACTCGACGAACCGACCGTGATGGGTGTGGAGAGCATCGAGGTGGGGCAGGTCAACGTGCGCTTGGTCGCGCGGACGCTGCCGGGCAAGCAATTCCAGGTGGGACGAGAGCTGCGTGTGAGAGTCGCCGCTGCGCTGCAGCCCGAGGGCATCAACGTTGCCCCCGACGTCAGCACGGCCGGAGTTGCACCGGAATCATCGGGACGAGATCGAACGGAAGACCAGTGAGTACACCCGATACCGGAACCGAACGCTCGCAACGAAACTGGCGGCAGTGGCGCATTCCGGCCAAGATCTACGGCCGCGTCCGAACCTCCACCGTGGCGTTCGGAATCTGCTTCGTGCTCACCGCTCTGCTGTACGGGCAGGTCAGCGCAGATATCGCCGAGAGGAACGGGGAAGCGGTTCAGGGGCCGGTTGCGGTGAGCCCGGACGAGCTCACGCAACCGAGCGAATCGCAGACGTACGTACCGACCCCCTCACGTCTGTCGACCACCACACCCAGCACGACCACCGACCCGGAGTCGTCGACGAGCGCCGACGACACCGGTACCCAGTCGACGACGACCACCGCCCCGCCGACCACGACGACCGCCCCGTTCGGCGTGCCCATCCCGCCGGCGATTCAGTCGCTCATCCCGTCCCGGCCTGCACCGACCTCGTCGCGCTGAGGCACTCTTTACCGGCTCTCGGGACTCGCCGCGGCACCCGCTCGCTTCCGGCGGTTACCGACGGGTAAGGGCTACACTGGCGACCCGTGATCAGCACCTCGAATGTGTCCAAGTCCTACAAGACCTCGACCAGGCCCGCTCTGGACAAGGTGACGGTCTCCATCGACAAAGGCGAGTTCGTGTTTCTGATCGGGCCCTCGGGGTCTGGTAAGTCGACATTCATGCGCTTGTTGCTCAAGGAAGAGACGCCGACGTCCGGCGATATCCACGTAGCGGATTTTCACGTCAACCGGCTCGCTGCTCGTCGCGTCCCGCGGCTACGACAGAGCATGGGGTGCGTGTTCCAGGACTTCCGACTGCTGCAGCAGAAGACCGTGGTGGAAAACGTCGCGTTCGCGCTCGAGGTGATCGGCAAGCCTCGATCGATGATCAAGCGCACTGTTCCCGAGGTGCTGGATCTGGTGGGACTCGGCGGCAAGTCCGACCGTCTGCCCAACGAGTTGTCCGGTGGTGAGCAGCAGCGTGTGGCGATCGCCAGGGCGTTCGTCAATCGACCGCTGGTGCTGCTCGCCGACGAGCCGACCGGAAACCTCGATCCGGACACCAGTCAGGACATCATGCTGCTGCTCGAGCGCATCAATCGCACCGGAACCACCGTGCTGATGGCGACCCACGACAACCACATCGTCGATTCCATGCGTCGACGCGTCGTGGAACTGGACAACGGACGAGTCGTTCGTGACGAGGCCCGAGGGGTCTACGGCGTCGGCCGCTGACGCCGACCACCGAACTCGACCGCTCAGACTTCTCGACCGAACGAATCGAAGGGCTCGGATTCCGCGATGCGCGCAAGTTTCATCTTCAGTGAGGTCTTCACCGGGCTTCGCCGCAACATCACCATGACGATCGCCATGATCTTGACGACCGCTATTTCCCTCGGTCTGTTCGGCGGCGGATTGCTCGTGGTGCAGATGGCAGGAAAGACCCAGCAGATCTTCCTCGACCGGGTGGAGGTGCAGATCTTCCTCACCGACGACATCTCTGCCACCGACGCAGACTGTGCCCAGGAGACGTGCGCTACGTTGCGCTCGGATCTCGAGAACACACCCTCCGTGGTCTCGGTGCAGTACCTCAACCGCGAGGACGCGGTGAAGGATGCGACCGAGCGAGTGTTCAAGGACCAACCCGAACTGGCCGAGTTGGTCAGTGCCGACAGTTTCCCGGCCTCGTTCAAGGTGCGTCTGAGCGACCCGGAGCGATTCGGAGTGATCAACGACAACTTCGAGAACCGTCCGGGTGTGCAGAGCGTGCTCAACCAGCGAGACCTGGTGGAGCGATTGTTCAGCGTCCTGAACGGAGTACGCAACGCAGCGTTCGCGATTGCCACCGTGCAGGCGATCGCTGCGATCCTCCTGATCGCCAACATGGTCCAGATCGCTGCGTTCACCAGACGAACCGAGGTCGGAATCATGCGGCTGGTCGGCGCCACCCGGTGGTACACCCAGCTGCCGTTCCTCCTCGAAGCCGTGGTCGCAGCTCTGGTCGGTTCGGCGCTGGCGATTGCCGGGCTGTTCACCGCGAAGAACATGTTCATCGACGACGTCCTCTCCGACGTCTATCAAGCCAATATTCTGGCCCGGATATCGAACAGTGACGTGCTGTTGGTCTCGCCGTTCCTGGCACTCGTCGGAGTGGGAATGGCGGCGGTCACCGCCTACATCACATTGCGCCTCTACGTGCGCGAATAAATTCGGTTGCCGATCGGTTCTATGCTGGAGCGGTTGCCGATGAGGCGGCGTCACGCATCGAACGCTCGAGAAAGGGCCCTGCAGTGAGAGAGAAGGGCCGCAAGGCCATTGCGACCAATCGCAAGGCACGGCACAACTACTCCATACTCGACGTCGTCGAGGCCGGAGTCGCGCTCGTCGGCACCGAGGTCAAGAGCCTGCGCGACGGCAAGGCCTCCCTCGTCGACGCCTTCGCGACCGTCGACGACGGCGAGATCTGGCTGCGCGGGCTGCACATCGCGGAATACACACTCGGAAGCTGGACCAACCACGCGCCGCGTCGAAACCGCAAACTTCTTCTCCATCGTCGCGAGATCGACCGCCTGGCCGGCAAGGTCAAAGAGGGAAACCTGACGTTGGTGCCGCTGTCGATGTACTTCTCGGACGGCAAGGTCAAGGTCGAACTGGCGTTGGCCAAAGGCAAGCAGGACTACGACAAGAGACAGTCGTTGGCCAAGCGCACCGCCGAACGCGAGGTCACTCGTGAGCTCGGGCGTCGAGTGAAGGGCATGCGCTGACCGCTGTCCTGCTCGCTCTGGTAGCTGCTGTGGGCTACGGGGTGAGCGATTTCGTCGGCGGTGTCGCGTCCCGTCGAGTCGCAGCCCTGCGGGTGGTCATCGTGTCCTATCCGCTGTCACTCGTCATCGTGTTGCTCGTCGCTCCGTTCGTCGGCGGCACCATCGAACTCCCCGCGATGCTGTGGGGCCTGGCGTCGGGTGTGGCGGGCGGCGTCGCCGTGTGGTGGTTCTATCTCGCGCTCGCGGCTGGGCCGATGGCAGTGGTGTCCCCGGTGACGGCAGTGCTGGTCGCCGGAATCCCCGTTCTGGTCGGGTTGTCGATGGGTGAGCGTCCCGGCGTCATCGCCTTCGTGGGCATCGCCGTTGCCCTGGTGGCGGTCGTGCTGGTCAGCAAGGAGTCACCGGACGAGGTGACCGGCGAGGTCGCGGGCGGCCGCGACATGAAGTTCACCCGCACCGTGGCCTGGCTTACGGTCGGGTCGGGTGTGACGTTCGCCTTCGCCTTCATCTTCCTGCATCAGATCGGTGACGGCAGTGGGCTGTGGCCCCTCGCGGCGTCCCGCGCATCGGCCACCGCGGTGGTCTGGGCCGTGGCGTTGGCGTCGGGGCATTTCGCACCGCCCCACGGCAGCGTGCTCAAACTTGCCGCGTTCGTCAGCGTGCTCGACGTGGTCGCCAACGCCGCGATGATCTACGCGTACGAGGGCGGTCTGCTGTCGTTGGTGAGCGTCATCGCTTCGCTGTATCCGGCTGCGACGGTGTTGCTGGCGATGGTGATGCTCGGCGAACGGGTCGGCGCACTACAGAAGGTGGGAATGGCGTTGGCGCTCGGGGCAATCGCGATGATCGCGCTCGCGGGTTGAACTTGCCCTCGCACGGGTAATGAACCCGTTTATGACTGCTTCCGGTTCTACCTCCGATGTCCCCACGTCCGAGAACGCGTCGTCTCGGCCGCGTGTGCTGGTCACCGGTGCCACGGGATATCTGGGCGGTCGTCTGGCACCGCGTCTGCTGGAAGAGGGCTACCGGGTTCGCGTATTGGCCCGGACCCCGAGCAAGCTCGACAACGTTCCGTGGGCGGCGGACGTCGAGATCGTCCAGGGTGACCTGAGTGATCGGGAGTCGCTGAAGGATGCGCTCAGCGACGTCGACGTCATGTACTACCTGGTGCACTCGATGGGCACCGCGGGCCATTCCGATTTTGCCGACACCGAACGCGACAGCGCCGAGAACGTAGCCACCGTCGCTGCGGATTGCGGCGTCGGTCGCATCGTGTACCTCGGTGGCCTGCATCCGCCGACGGGAGAGCTGTCGCCACACCTGAAGTCACGCGCCGAGGTCGGGCGTATTCTGATCGAGTCGGGTGTCCCGACGATCGTGCTGCAGGCGGGCGTCGTCATCGGGTCCGGTTCGGCCTCGTTCGAGATGATTCGCCACCTGACCAATCGGTTGCCGGTGATGACCACCCCACGGTGGGTGCACAACCGTATTCAGCCGATTGCCGTACGCGACGTGCTGCACTACCTCATCGGGGCCGCGAGCGCTCCGGTCACCGAGTCCCGCACGTACGACATCGGCGGGCCGGACGTCATGCAGTACGGCGAGATGATGAACATCTACGCCGACGTCGCCGGTCTGCGGCAGCGTCGCATCATCGTGCTGCCGGTGTTGACGCCTCGCCTGGCCGGTCACTGGATCGGGTTGGTGACGCCGATTCCGCGCGGATTGGCGATGCCGCTCATCGAATCGTTGCAGTACGACGCCGTCGGTCACGAAATGGATATCGACGCCGTCGTTCCACGTCCGGCCGAAGGCTTGACGGGCTACCGAGATTCGGTGCGTCTGGCTCTACGCAAGATCGACGACGGCGAAGTCGAGACACGGTGGACCGACGCCACCGGAACTGCGGCCCCGTCGGATCCGCTTCCCTCCGACCCTGATTGGGCTGGAGAGGTCGTCTACACCGATACCCGGGTGGCCCGAAGCGGCGCGCGTTCGAGCACCATTCGGCCCGCGCTCGAACGATTGGCCGACGCCGAGGTGCTCGCCGGTTGGCACCGTGACGCCACGGGGCCGGATGCGTCCGCCTCGGGAACCGAACACACCACCCGGCTGAAGTCGTCGCGACGGCTGCCAGGAGAGGCGTGGTTGGATCTCACGGTCGGTGGCACCGCCAAGCAGCCGACGATCGAACAGCGACTCGTGTTCTTTCCTCGCGGATTGGCCGGGCGAGCCGTGTGGTACGCGTCGTTGCCCGTACGCAGGGCCGTTGCTCGTCGAATGCTGCGGACAGTAGTGGATCGAGTCGAGTCCGACGCCGGTGCAGCCGCGGCGCAGGGACCTGCCGGCCGTTAACGGGATGAATATGGCCGATCGACGCGTTACACTGAACAGCCCGGACACGGTGTTCGGGAACATACGGGGCTGAACGGTTTCGACTTTGTATGTTGAGTCAGGGGAAGCGTGTCGGTGCAGGCGAGAGACCACCGTAAGCGTCATCGCAACCTTATAAGCGCCGATTCCAATCAGCGCGACTACGCACTCGCTGCCTAAGTAGCGACTGCGTGTCTGTCAGTCCGGGCTTGCCCTCGGCCCGGGTACTGGCATCAGCTAGAGGGCTTACCGATTCATCCGGCCGCGGGATGATGAGGAACATCAAACAGTGGCTGGGATCGTCATCCTGACTTGTTCGCGAGATCGGGAGATCCAAGTAGAGGCATAGCGGACTGCACACGGAGAAGCCCTGGCAATGCAGCAGAGGACCCGGGTTCGATTCCCGGCAGCTCCACTGTGAAGGCCGGGCCGAGAGACTTTCTCTCGGCCCGGTCTTTTTTTGTGTCGGACACCTCACAAACACTGCTGTCGACCCGGTCCCACCCGCAGGGGGCTCGGTGCCGAATAGAGAGCATGAGCAACCAGCGGACCCCAGTTCTCTACACGGGGAAGCGGCTGTCGTCGCCGTCGATGGTGGTATTGGTTCTGAGCGGTGGCAAGGACGTGAGTCGCGCGCGCAGCAGGCCGTGGCACCTGGCGGGGTTGAGAATGTGGCCCTTCACCTGGACGCTTCGGCGGGCCGGACGTAGCCGCGACATCTCGGTCCAACAACTGCGATGTCGATTCCGCGGCTGGAACGCCCCCGAACGGACGCCGGTAGAGGACGCGCGGTGGGCGCTGCGCCGCATTCGTGACCGCAATCCCGGAGTTCCTGTGGTCGTGGTGGGGCACTCGATGGGCGGGCGCACAGCTGCTGCGCTGATCGACGACCCGTCGATCGCGGGTGTCGTTGCGCTTGCTCCGTGGTGGCCGCAGGGTACGGAGGCCGACGGATTCGACGAGAATCGCACGCTGCTCGTGGTGCACGGAACTGCCGACCGGTGGACCGACCCGCGAACCTCCCGTCGTGCGACCGAACGCGCAATGGCGAACGGTGCCGACGCCGAATATCTCTCGGTGCCTGGAGGCCATTTCATGCTGCGTGATCCGCGCGTGTGGTCGCGCGTCACTCGTGACTTCGTTCTCCGTATCGCCGACGAGTCAAGAGTGCGAACCGATTCGAGCGAATCCGGTGCGTCGACGGGCTGCAGGGGAGAATCGTCGTGACCCGCCGTGTTGCCGTCGTGGGCAGCGGGGTGGCCGGCCTCACGGCGGCATACGCGCTGTCCAAGAACTCGTCGGTGACGTTGTACGAGGCCGACTCTCGGCTCGGCGGCCATGCGGACACCCACTTCGTGGACGGCCCCGGTGGTCCGGTGGGCGTCGACACCGGGTTCATCGTGCACAACGACCGCACGTATCCGACGCTGCTCCGTCTGTTCGACGAGCTCGACGTGCCGACGCAGGATTCGGACATGAGCATGTCCGTTCGGTGCGACGGCTGCGGGCTCGAATACTCGGGCGGACAGGGAATGCGGGGCATTCTCGCGCAGCGGACCGCGGTCCTGCGGCCTCGCTTCGTCTCGATGCTGCTCGACGTCAAGCGTTTTCATCGTCTGGCGACCGAGCTACTCGAGCGCGAGGACGCCGCGGACACCGAGACGACGCTCGCTCAATTCTTGGAGCAGCACTCGTTCTCCGCATACTTCGAATCCCACTTCATGACACCGTTGGTGTCCGCGGTGTGGTCGTGCGATCCGGACACTGCTCTCGCCTACCCGGCTCGCTACCTGTTCACTTTTCTCCGCCACCACGGAATGCTCACCGTCACAGGATCTCCCACCTGGCGTACCGTCACCGGCGGGTCGATCGAATACGTTCGTCGGGTTGCGGAGCACATCGACGAGGTGTTGCTCGACAATCCGGTACATGCTGTCTACCGGTCCGGGGATTCGGTGCAGATCCGGGACGGCCACGACGACCTGCGCACGTTCGACGCCACCGTGATCGCAGTCCATCCCGGTGCCGCGCTGAAGATGCTCGCGGAGCCGACTGCGCTCGAACACAGCGTTCTCGGAGCTATGCCGTATTCGGTCAATCACACTGCACTGCACACCGACTCGTCGGTGCTGCCACGAAACATCAGAGCGAGAGCGTCGTGGAACTACCACCTCCCGTCCTGTAGCGCCAAACCCGATCGAGTTCTGGTCAGCTACGACCTGACGAGGTTGCAGCGATTGGGTGACAGCGATCGAAGGATGCTGGTCACCCTCGGGGGAGCAGATCGCATCGACCCGAACACGGTGCTCGACGAGATGACCTACGAGCACCCGCAGTACACCCCCGAATCCGTCGCAGCGCAGCGTCGGCTGCCCGAACTGGACACCGAGACGGTGTCGTTCGCCGGGGCATACCACGGGTGGGGATTCCACGAGGACGGTGCGTTGTCCGGAGCGCGCGCCGCGCAACGGGTGGGGGCCTCGTGGCTCTGACGTCGGTTCTGCCGAACACCCGGGCGCACGGGGCGGCGCTGTATCTCACTCGGATCGATCACGTCCGACGAGCACCGATACGAAATACGTTCTCGTACAAGAGCTACAGCTGGTTCGTCGACCTCGACGCACTTCCCGAACTGCCGCGGATCCTGCGGCCACTCGCATCATTCGATTCCCGCGACCACATGGGTGCCCCTGGTGCCACCATTCGCCAGAACGTCGATGCCTTCTTGGCAGAGAGTGGAATCGATCTCGGCGGCGGTCGCATCACGATGTTGGCCAGCGCGCGGGTGTTCGGGCACACGTTCAACCCATTGACTGTGTACTGGTGTCACGACCGCGACGGAGACCTCCGCTGCGTGGTGGCCGAGGTGCACAACACCTACGGGGAGCGATACCGGTACCTGTTGGACACCGGTCGTCACGGTGAGGCACGGACTACCAAAGAGTTCTACGTCTCACCGTTCAACGACGTCGACGGCGAGTACTCCATGCAGCTGCCCGAGCCGGACGCCACACTCCGGCTGTCGATCGTCCTCGAACGTCTCGGCCACCCTCCGTTCGTGGCGACCGTCGTCGGCCGTCGCCGCCAGGTGACGACGCGATCGATTCTTCGTACCGCACTCGAGATCCCGATGGCACCGCTGCGAGTGGTGATACAGATTCGCTGGCAGGGCATTCGGCTCTGGGCGCGGGGTCTGAAGATCGTGCAGAAACCTGCCCCTCCGGGGGCGCGGAGAGTTCAGAAGGAAGGAGCTCACAGATGACAACGGTGTCTCGAACCGATTCCGTGTCGCACCCGTCCGGTGCCGGGCCGCGCCCGCTCGTCGATCCTCGGGTCTGGCCCCAGATCGCCCACGTTCCCGGTGGCGTGAAAGTTGCGGTCGCCGCGCCCGTTGCCGACTTTCTCTTCCGTCGTGCGGTCGCGGGATTGCAGGTCCGAGTCGCGATGCCGGACGGCACAGTGATCGGGGCCGGATCGTCCGACGCACCGTTGATGACGGTCTATCGGCCACACGACTTCGCCGCGCGCGTCGGCGACAGCGGCCTCATCGGATTCGGTGAGGCATACATGGCCGGAGACTGGGATGCCGAGGATCTCACCGCTGTGCTCGAGGTCTTCGCTCGTCGAATGGCGTCGCTGATTCCCAATTCCTTGCAGCGACTCCGTGGGCTCTACGTCCCGAAACCTCCACGGAGTGAACGCAATACGACGAAGAACACTCGATCCAACATTTCGCGTCACTACGATCTGTCGAACGAGCTGTTCGAGCTCTTCCTCGACGAGACCATGACCTACTCGAGTGCGTTGTTCGCCGGATCGGGACCCGACGACAGCATGGAGCTCGCCGACGCCCAGCGCCGAAAGATCGACCGGCTACTCGATCGCGCAGGCGTCGGCGAAGGAACCAGGGTCCTCGAGATCGGCACCGGATGGGGCGAGCTGGCCATCCGCGCAGCCGCTCGTGGTGCGACGGTCCGGTCGGTGACACTGTCTGTCGAGCAGCAAGAGCTCGCGCGTAAGCGTTGTGCCGCTGCGGGTTACGCGGATCGAGTGCAGATCGATCTTCTCGACTATCGTCTGGTCGACGGGGAGTACGACGCCATCGTGTCGGTCGAGATGATCGAGGCCGTCGGGCATCAGTATTGGAGAACGTACTTCGAGACGATCGACTCGTTGCTCGCGCCGGGCGGTCGGGTTGCGCTGCAGGCGATCACGATGCCACACGACCGGATGCTGGCCACCCGAAACACCTACACCTGGGTACACAAGTACATCTTTCCCGGAGGTTTCCTGCCGTCGGTGCGGGCAATCGAGGAGGTGACCGAGCAGCACACCTCGCTCCGGGTTCGGGAGCGCCTGTCCATGGGTGACCACTACGCGCGCACCCTCGCGCTGTGGGACAGTCGATTCCGTGAATATCGCTGTGAGGCAGAAGCTCTCGGATTCGACGAGGTGTTCGCGCGTATGTGGCACTTCTACCTGTGTTATTCGGAGGCCGGGTTTCGATCCGGGTACCTCGATGTTCAGCAGATCGTGCTCGACCGAAGGGACAAGCGATGATTGCCTCGACACTTACCGCAGACCGGACCGAGCGCGGCGTCGGAGTCGCGCATCGGATCGCCGAGTTGATAGAACCCCTGGTGGGTGGTCCGCTTCCCGTTCGGCTGCACGCGTGGGACGGATCCGTCGCAGGGGATGCCTCGGCACCGAGAGTGCTGTTGCGAAGTCCGAATGCCCTTCGTCGATTGCTCTGGAGCCCGGGTGAACTCGGTGCTGCGCAGGCGTACGTCACCGGAGAGTTGGACGTCGACGGCGACCTTGCTGCAGCTCTCGATCACGTCTGGGGTGTGGTGCGTGAGCGTCGACTCGCGGCCGTTCGCCCGGGGCCGGCGTCGCTACTGCGGTTGGCGAAACTGGCCAAGGATCTCGGAGTGTTCGGCCGCCCATTGCCGCCGCCGGTGTCGCAGGCCTCGGTGAAAGGACGGCTGCATTCGGTGCTCCGTGACCGCGCTGCGATCAGCCACCACTACGACCTGTCGAACGACTTCTACGAACTCGTCCTCGATTCCCACATGGCGTATTCCTCCGGATACTGGACGTCCGACTCGGCCGACTACACGCTCGACGATGCCCAACGAGACAAGCTCGATCTCGTCTGTCGCAAGGTCGGTTTGGACAAGAAGCCAGGTCAGCGGTTTCTCGACGTCGGCTGCGGCTGGGGTTCCCTGAGTCTGCATGCGGCTCAGGAGTACGGCGCGCAGGTCGTCGGAGTGACCATCTCGCGCGAACAGAAAGCCTTCATAGACAAGCGAATCGCCGACCGGGGACTGCAGGACAACGTCGAGATCCGAATCCAGGACTACCGGGAGATTCCGGACGGTCCGTTCGACGCAGTGGCGTCGATCGAGATGGGCGAGCATGTGGGAGAAGCCAATTACCCGACCTACACCGCCGCACTGCATGCCAACGTGAAACCCGGCGGACGCGTACTGATTCAGCAGATGTCGCGGAGGGAGGGCGACAACCCCGGCGGCGGCGCGTTCATCGAATCGTTCATCGCGCCGGACATGTACATGCGACCGGTAGGGCGGACAGTGGCGATGATCGAGGAGGCCGGACTCGAGGTTCGCGACGTCCATGCTCTGCGCGAGCATTACGTGCGGACCGTCGATGTCTGGACGGAGCGCTTCGAGGCGCGGTACGACGACGTGGTGGCGATGGTCGGGGAAGAGGTCGCTCGCGTGTGGCGGCTGTACCTGATCGGCGGGGGAATGGCATTCCGGGACAACAGGATGGGCGTCGACCAGATCTTGTCCGTTCGCCCGGTCGAGGGGTCGTCCGGGATGGAACCGGTCCGCCCGGTGTGGGTGGCCGCGCGGTGAATTGGTCCGACTTCTTCACCGTGTCACTGGCGAGTCTCGGCGGTACTGCTGTCCTGATGATCATCACCGCCCTCGTCGGTGCCCGTATCGGACGACACAATGTCGTGGATGTGACGTGGGGTGGCGGCTTCGTTCTGATCGCGCTGATCTCGGCTGCGACCGGAACCGGTGATCTGTGGCGACGACTCCTGCTGGTCGTGCTCGTCGGAGTGTGGGGGCTTCGTCTTGCGCTGCACATGGTGCAGCGCTCACGCGGACACGGGGAGGATCCGCGGTACACCGAGCTGCTGTCCAAGGCCACCGGCAACAGAACCTGGTACGCCCTGCGGAAAATCTATCTGACGCAGGCGGTTGCGCTGTGGTTCGTGTCCCTTCCACTGCAGGTTTCCGCCGTTTCACACGGATCGGTTCTACCCGTCGTCGTACTCGGCGTAGTGGTCTGGCTACTCGGATGGACGTTCGAGGCAGTGGGCGACGCGCAATTGAAGGCGTTCAAGGCGGACGCGTCGAACAAGGGCAAGATCATGGACCGAGGTCTGTGGTCCTGGACGCGGCATCCCAATTACTTCGGCGACTCGGCAGTGTGGTGGGGACTGTTCCTCGTCTCGGCCTCGGCGTGGCCTGGGGTGTTCACGATTCTGTCGCCTGTCGCGATGACGTACTTCTTGGTGTTCGCCACCGGGGCTCGGCTGTTGGAACGGAGCATGGAGAAGCGTCCGGGGTATCGCGAATATCAGCAGCGAACCAGCTATTTTCTGCCACGGCCACCGAAACGGCAGAGCAAGTAGCTCGCGGGTGGGGCAGCGGCGTTAGGGTTGAACGAGAAATTCGGTTCGTCGACCGGATTCGGTTCGTTCGAGGATTGAGGAGGCGCATCGTGGCGCACGAGAGAGCTGGAACCACTGCACTGCCGGAGGATCTGGTCGATCTCTCGCAACTCGTCACGGCGTACTACTCGCGCATTCCGGACGTGTCGGAGCCGAGTCAGCAGGTCGTGTTCGGGACCTCGGGTCATCGAGGTTCGAGCCTGGATTCGGCGTTCAACGAGGCGCACATCGTCGCGACCACGCAGGCCATCGTGGAATATCGTTCCGCGCAAGGCATCACCGGGCCACTGTTCATCGGTCGAGACACCCATGCATTGTCCGAGCCCGCGTGGACGACGGCTCTGGAGGTGTTGGCAGCCAACGACGTCGACGTTCTGGTCGACTCGGGGGATCGCTACACCCCGACGCCCGCCGTCAGTCATGCCATTCTCCGGTACAACGAGTCGGGGCCGACCGCGAAAGCCGACGGCATCGTGGTCACACCGTCCCACAATCCGCCGCGTGACGGCGGGTTCAAGTACAACCCTCCGCACGGTGGACCGGCCGACAGCGATGCGACGTCGGTGATCGCTGCCCGCGCCAACGAGCTTCTGCGCGAGGGCATTACCGGTATCAAGCGTGTGACTCTCGCGCAGGCGTTCGCGGGAAGCGTCTCGCGGTACGACTTCCTCGGCACCTACGTGGACGACCTCCCGAATGTGCTCGATCTCGATGCGATCCGCGCCGCCGGAGTTCGCATCGGTGCGGATCCGCTCGGCGGTGCCAGTGTCGACTACTGGGATGCGATCGCCGAACGACACAACCTCGATCTGACCGTCGTCAATCCGTTGGTCGACGGCACGTTCCGCTTCATGACGTTGGACACGGACGGCAAGATCAGAATGGACTGCTCGTCGCCGAACGCGATGGCATCACTGATCGCAGCCCGGGATCGATTCGACATCGCCACGGGCAACGACGCCGACTCCGATCGACACGGCATCGTCACTCCCGACAGTGGTCTGATGAACCCCAATCACTACCTCGCGGTCGCGATCGACTATCTGTTCACCCACCGACCCGGGTGGTCACCGACCGCGGCAGTCGGCAAGACGCTGGTGAGTTCCTCCATGATCGATCGCGTCGTCGCCGGTCTCGGACGAAAGCTGCTCGAGGTCCCGGTCGGGTTCAAGTGGTTCGTGCCGGGCCTGCTGGACGGCGAGCTCGGCTTCGGCGGCGAGGAGAGCGCCGGTGCCTCGTTCCTGCGGCACGACGGGCGAGTGTGGACCACGGACAAGGACGGAATCATTCTGGCGCTGTTGGCCTCGGAGATCACCGCGGTCACCGGATCGACACCGTCGCAACGCTACGCAGAATTCACAGCCGAGTACGGCGATCCGTCGTACGCCCGAGTCGACGCCCCGGCAACCAGGGAGCAGAAGGCTGTGCTCGCCAAGTTGTCGCCCGACCAGATCACCGCCACCGAATTGGCGGGGGAGCCGATCACCGCGACGCTGACCGAGGCTCCCGGAAACGGGGCCGCACTGGGTGGGCTGAAGGTGACAACGGAGAGCGCCTGGTTCGCAGCTCGTCCGTCGGGAACCGAGGACGTCTACAAGATCTACGCGGAGTCGTTCCAGGGCAAGGAACACCTCGCCGAGGTCCAGGCTGCAGCACGTGAATTGGTCTCGTCCGCTCTCGAGAGCTCGTGACCGACTCACCGACACCCGACCACGACAGCCCGGCCCCCGAGCCGGCATTCCAACCCGGAGGCAAACTCCCACCGGAGATCTGGGTACTGGTCTCGGCAGCGTTCGTCATCGCCCTCGGATTCGGCATCGTCGCGCCTGCCCTGCCGCAGTTCGCTCGAGAATTCGGCGTCGGATACACGGCCGCGTCGGCAGTGATCAGTGCCTTCGCTCTCATGCGGTTGCTGTTCGCGCCTGCGAGCGGCGCTCTGGTTCAGCGGCTCGGCGAACGACCCGTCTACCTGATCGGACTGTTGATCGTGGCGGTCTCCACCGGTGCGTGCGCTCTGGCTCAGACGTACTGGCAGCTGCTGGTGTTTCGCGGACTCGGCGGGATCGGGTCGACGATGTTCTCGGTGTCTGCTCTCGGACTGCTGATCAGAATCAGTCCACCTACCAGTAGAGGCCGCATCTCCGGGCTGTACGCGACCGCTTTCTTGCTGGGAACCATCGGTGGTCCGCTCGTCGGCGGCGCGCTCGTCGGTTTCGGTCTGCGGGTGCCGTTCGTCATCTATGCCGTGGCTCTGGTGATCGCCGCTGCCGTCGTGTACTTCACCCTCGGCAATTCCGATCTGGTCAAGCCGGAGAAGGGAACTGCGCCGCCGACGATGTCGTTGCTCGCTGCTCTGCGAATCCCGTCCTATCGGGCCGCCCTGGCGTCGAATTTCGCAAACGGATGGGCCGTGTTCGGTGTCCGGGTGGCGCTGGTGCCGTTGTTCGTCGTCGAGGCAATGCAGCGGTCCGAGGTGTTCGTCGGGATTGCTCTCACGGTGTTCGCAGTGGGTAACGCACTGGTTCTCACCACTGCCGGTCGCCTGTCCGACGTACGCGGACGCAAACCGTTCATGCTGGGCGGTTTGGCGGTGTGCGGCCTGGGAACGGTCGTGATGGGCTATGTCCACGATCCGGTGTTGTTCCTCGCGGTGTCGTTGATCGCCGGAATCGGATCGGGCCTGATGAGTCCTGCCCAGCAGGCCTCGGTCGCCGACGTGATCGGCTCCAAGGCGCGTGGAGGACCCGTGCTGGCTGCCTTCCAGATGGCGTCCGACGTGGGCGCTGTGATCGGCCCGATCGTGGCCGGAATGATCGTGGAACGGGTCTCGTTCGGTCCGGCTTTCGCCGTGACGGGCGCACTGCTTCTACTGGCGGGATTGTGGTGGTCGCGCGTTCCGGACACCCTCGAGCGCGAGCGCAGCTGACGGATACGTCCGTAGTATTCGCTCTGTGAGCGAGAAGAAGACATCCAGCACGAAACACACTCCGCAGGCCTCGTCGAATACCGTGACGTACGTTCTGGGCGGTATTGCATTCCTCGTGGTGGTCGCGGTCGTCGTGGTAGCGATCCTGTGGCAGCGAGGCAGCGACGCGCCCCGGAACGACGGGTACGGATCGGTCAAGAATCCCGAGGTCGAATTGTCGTTGCCGGGAGACGGTGTCGTCGTATTGGCTCGTCCGGGCGCGCAGCGCGTCCTCGATATCTACGAGGACCCGATGTGCCCATTCTGCAGTGATCTCGAGGTGAAGCACGGCCAGGAATTGGCTCAGAAGATCGACGACGGCATTGTCTCGGTCAACTACCACCTGATCAATTTCCTCGATGCGAGCTCGGCCTCGGGTGACTATTCGACGCGGGCCGTTGCGGCGTCGCACTGCGTGGCCGCCACCGAGAATGCGCGGGTCTACTCGGCTTTCCACGCCGCGCTGTTCGACCCGGAATTCCAGCCGGAGGAAGGAAGCGACTCCGACCGAACCGATGCCGAGCTGGCGGAGCTGGCAACGTCGAACGGAGCGAGCGATCTTGCGGTGGAGTGCATCACCACGGGCGCTCAGCGTGACGCAGCGGTGGCGGACGCGACGACCGGTCGGGACGCCTTGGCCGCATCGGGCGCACGCGGAACTCCGGGTGTTCTGGTGGACGGACAGGTGGTCGACGCGCTGGGCGACTCGGAATGGCTGGCTACGGTCGGCTGATCGGGGTCGAGCGCGGGGGCCCGTACCGGAGCATCGAGTACGGGCCGCACCAGCTGATTTGTTGCTGCCGCGAGCGATGGTGTAACTTCGTTCGAGCAACCGCATGAGCGGGAGCACGCAGTACTCGGGGCTATGGCGCAGCTGGTAGCGCACCACACTGGCAGTGTGGGGGTCAGGGGTTCGAGTCCCCTTAGCTCCACCGAGAAAGCAAAAGCGCCGCCCATCGGGCGGCGCTTTTGTTGTGTCTATGGCTTCGGCCACCGAATCGGCGTCTGCAGCGTGAGTCCTGAGACGCCGATTCGGAAGGCGGGAGTCAGTGAGCTGCGTCGAACGCCTGCTCCACTTCGGCGGGTATTCTTCCGCGCGCAGAAATGTTGTGGCCGTTCGCCTTCGCCCATTCTCTGATGGCTTTGGTCTGATTGGCGTCGCGCTTCGCCCCGGTGGCCGGGGAAGTCGACTTCTTCTGTCGCTTTCCGCCCACCTTCGTCGAGTGCTCGATGTAATAGTCGAGCTTGCGGTGGAATTCTTTGGCGTTCTTGTCGCTCAGATCGATTTCGTAGCTGACTCCGTTGACCGAATAGGTTATGTGTTCGCCACCGGATTCGATCGGTTTTTCGTCGATGTCATCGACTAGTTGCACATAGACTTTTCTGGCCATGCTGAAGCTCTCCAATGGTGCAGGGAATGATGCGGGGGGATGTCCAGATCGAACTGTGTCGACTATACGGCCGAACAATGTGTATATCCATGCTGGCCGATCGATTGTTACCGGTTTCGCAGCATTGCCACAGAATCTGCAGATGTATTCGTCGAAACCGACGTGGCGCAGGCATTAAGTGTGTGCGCAGTGCGAGGGATCGCTGTTGCGGTGAACAAAGACAAACTGTCCGGTATTGATAGAAAATTCGTTCTCGGGGTCGGTTCGAGCCGGCGGCCGATTTCGGAGTTTTGCGGCACGTGTGTCGCCGTCGTGGGAAACATGAGAAGGCTGGCAGATCGCAACGGATCGATCACGAAATGCACTCCTTTGGCTAACGAAATTCGATCAGGGGCTCGAATGGTTCGATATCTGGTTCACTCGAGCAGCAAGTGTCTGTTGTGACGCACGGTAGCTCCTGATGTCAATGGGAACCGCGTGGCTCGACGGCGTCCGAGGTGCCGAGAGGGGAGTGGCGCGACCGGCTCCACCGGAGCGCCCACAAGTCGATGAAATCTTCACGAACAGCCGGGTCGGCTGCGGTGACGCTGATGTGCGCAGGTCTACTGGGTGCTGGAGCACTCGTCGGCGCACCGGTATCGGCCGACCCGTCCGCGCCCGCCACTGCGCCGTCGGCGACACCCGGCACGGCATCGGCCGGACGAGAGTTGACGGGAAAGACGGTCTTCCTCGATCCGGGTCACCAGGGCACAGCTCACTCGGAGAATCTGCAACGGCAGGTCGACGACGGGCGCGGCGGTACCAAGGATTGCCAGACCACGGGCATGACCACGGTGGACGGGGTGCCGGAGCACGCCATCAACTGGAAGGTCTCGGAGCTGGTTCGGTCCAGTCTGGAGAGTCTCGGTGCGACGGTGAAGACCAGCCGCGTCGACGACGCCGGATGGGGCGGGTGCGTCGACGATCGGGCTCGCGCTGCCAGCGCGTCCGGAGCCGATGTGGCCGTCAGCATTCATGCGGACTCGACGAGCACGACGACCGACACCGACAAGCACGGATTCCATCTGATCGTGCCGACACTGCCGATTCCGAATGCGGCGGCCGATGCGGCTCAGTCCGAGGGCGGGCGCTCGGCCTCGAAGCTGATGAGAGATTCCTACGTTCGCGCCGGGTTCGATCCCGCCAATTACTCGGGCGTTGTCGACGGGATCCAGGAACGATCCGACGTCGCGGGGCCCGCACTGACGACTGTTCCGTTGGTGTTCGTCGAGATGGGCAATGGTTCCAACCCGGACGACGCGGCGGTGCTCGAGGGCTCGGACGGTCAGGTGAAGCATGCGATCGCCATCTCCACCGGCATCATCGACTATCTTCTCGGAGCCGAGGCTGCCTCGTCGCCGGACGTCGCAGTTCCCACCGCCTCTGCGCCGACGCCGACGAGCGCGACTGTCCCCGCAGCTACGTCGACGTCCGTAGCGGGTCGTAGTGCCTTGTCTCGACTACTCGAAAGCGTCTCGCCGTATGTCGAATCGTTCGGTGTCGACGGGTTGAAGGGATTGGTGACCGACGAGAACGTCAGCAGCGTCTCCACCTTCGCTCGAGGCCTCCTGAATCGAATTCTCGCCGCCCGGTAGTCTCGACCGGCGTGGCGCGTCGACGAATTCCGGTGGTGATCGTTGCCGGCTTTCTGGGTGCCGGCAAGACCACTCTGCTCAATCATCTGTTGCGCAACGATGCGGGAATTCGGATCGGCGTCGTGGTCAACGATTTCGGTGCGATCAACATCGATTCCATGCTCGTTGCAGGACAGGTCGATTCGATGGTGTCACTGGGCAACGGATGCATCTGCTGTGCGGTGGACATCAGTGACATGGACGCGATGTTCGATGCGCTGGCACACCGCCGTTCGGCCATAGACGTGATCGTGGTGGAGGCCAGCGGATTGGCGGAGCCACGGAATCTCATTCGAATGGTGCGCGGCAGTGAGAACGAGTTCATCGTGTACGGCGGATTGGTGGGAGTCGTCGACGCGGTCGAATTCGCGGTTACCCGCACCCTGCATCCCGAAATCGATCAGCATCTGCAATTGGCGGATCTGGTGGTACTGAACAAGTCCGACGCCGTCGAGGATTCGGAGCGCTCTGCGGTGGTGTCGACGGTTCGGTCCATTGTCGGCGACGTCCCTGTCGCAGCGGTGTCGTTCGGACGCGTCGATCCTCTGTTGTTGTTCGACCGGCCCCAGAACGGGCCGGTCGAATCCGCACTACCCGTGCAGTTGTCCTTCGACGAACTTCTGCGCGAGCACCTCGACGACGACAGCTGCCACGAGCACGGACACCACCGACACCTGCATGCGCAGTACTCGCATACCGAGTTCGTCAGCACAGCAGCGATGGAGCCGCGTCGGCTGATCGAATTTCTGGAGAACCCGACCGGAAACCTCTACCGCATCAAGGGTGTCGTGCATTTCGACCTGCCGGGACACCAGCAGAAGTTCATCGTGCAGACGGTGGGGCGACACATCCGGTTCGAGAGTGCAGCGTGGTTACGGGGTGAAGCCCAGCAGACATCACTGGTGCTGATCGGCACCGAACTCGATGCGGACGCGGTAGATCATCGACTGCGGGCCTGCGTGCGCGGCCCTGACGACGCAGTCGACGCCTCGGCCATGTTGCCGGTCCATCGATACCTCGAGCCGGCGTAGGTCTTCTACAGTCCGACCCATTCGGTGCGCCCGCCTTCGAAGCCCTGCCGTTTCCAGATGGGTACCTCGGCCTTGATGCGTTCGACCAGTCGGGCGCACGCCTCGAACGCCTCGGCGCGATGAGCCGATCCGACTGCGGCGACGAGCGCGAGATCGCCGACCCGCAAGTCCCCGACGCGATGCACGGCAGCGACCGCAAGACCGGTTTCGGACGAGACTTCCGAGCAGCATCGGCTCAAGAAGCGTTCTGCATCGGGGTGGGCGCGGTATTCGAGAGTTTCCACGGCGTGGCCACCGTCGTGGTCACGAACGATTCCGCTGAACAGCACCACGGCACCGTGGTGCGAATCCTGTACCGCGGCTTCTACTTCGGCGGTCGTCAGCGGCTCGTTCGAGATGCGGGCGACGAGTTCAGTCATCGTGGGGTCCTCCTCCTGAGATCTGGGCGAGTACATGATCGAGGAGCGGATCGAGAACGGCCAAGCCGTCTTTCACGCCTCCCGGTGATCCGGGCAAATTGACGACGAGGGTACGTCCGATCAACCCGGACACTCCGCGACTCAGCACCGCGTGCGGCGTCGCGGAGGTTCCCTTGGTGCGGATCTGGTCTGCTATTCCTGGCATCTCGATGTCGAGCAGTGCCGCCGTGGCCTCCGGAGTTGCATCGGTAGGGGAGACGCCGGTTCCGCCGGTCGAGATGATCAGCGACGGCTCGCCGCGTAGCGAGTCGCGCAGCCCGGCCTCGATGTCGGCATCGGCGTACACCAGCGGGCCGCGCACCGCGAAGCCCCGATCGGTCAGCCAGGATGCGATGGACGGGCCGGTGGTGTCCGGGCGGGTCCCGCGAGCACCGCCGGTGGAGGCCACGAGCACGACCGCCGACTTCGTCCCCTCCGACGGCCGAGCGTCGTCGTCGGGGGCGGTCGCCTTCGCGTCACGCTGCCAATGTCCATGCTTACCACCGTCTTTGGTGATCAGCCGGACGCCGTTCATCGTCGCACCCGGGTCGACTGCCTTGACCATGTCGTGCAGGGTCAACCCGGCAACCGCGACGGCGGTGAGGGCTTCCATCTCGACGCCGGTTCTACCGGTCGTGCGGGCGGTGGCCTCGACCGTGATCGAGGTGTCGGTGAATCCGAAGGAGATTTTCACCGACGAGAGCGCGAGTTGATGGCACAGCGGAATCAGGTCGGACGTGCGCTTGGCAGCCGAGATACCGGCGATCCGAGCGGTCGCCAGGACATCGGCCTTCGGCATGCCGTCCGCCTGCACCAACCCGATGACCTCGGGCGTGGTGACGAACTCGCCGGCCGCCACAGCCGTTCGGGAGGTCTCTTTCTTGTGCGCCACATCGACCATGCGGGCGCGGCCCTCGTCGTCCAGGTGAGACAGGGGGTTCTGCGGGACTTCGGTGGTCACAGCGGCCATACCTCCACGGGGGATCCTGCAGCGAGTTCGGTTGTCTCGGCGGCGATGTCGATGAGCACGTCGGCGCACGCCAGTGCGGCCACCAGGTGGGACCCCGGTCCGGCGACCAGTTCGACCCGGCCGTCGTCACGCAATTTTCCGCGGAGCAGTTGACGCCTGCCCGGCGGCGAGGTGATCGACTGGAACAGAGTCGCAGGGCCAGACAGGACCGGTGGCAGGCCGGCAGATCGCCGAACGATGTTGCGCGCGAACATGATGTACGACACCACGGTGCTGACGGGGTTGCCGGGGAAACTCAGGACCGGGGTGCCGTCGAACATCGTGATGCCCTGCGGTCCACCCGGTTGCATCCGAACCGATCCGAACTGTCCACCCAGCGGCGCGAGAACGTCCTTGACCACCTCGAAGTCGCCCATCGACACTCCACCGGAGGTGATGATGAGCTCCGCCGATGCGGCTGCGGAGGTGAGGATGCTTCGGAAGCGTTCCGGATCGTCGGTGCTGCGTGCGACGGTGACCACGTCGGCACCGCTCGCGCGCAGGTGCGCGGCAAGAGTGATGCCGTTCGAGTCGAAGATCTGACCGGGCGAGAGCGTCTCGCCTGCGTCGGCCAACTCTGCTCCGGTGGTCACCACGGCCACCCGAGGACGCGACCGTACGTCGACGGTGGCCAGTCCGACGGCCGCGAGAACCGAGATGTGCCGGGGCTCGAGCACTCTGCCCGCGTCGATCAGGACCGTTCCCGCGCGTACGTCGCTACCCTGTTCGCGCACGAATTCGCCTGCGACGCGGGCTCGTTCGACGGTCACCGCACCTGCGGTGGTCCCCGTGGTGTCCTCCACGGGGACGATGGCGTCCGCTCCGTCGGGTATCGGTGCGCCGGTCATGATCTTGGCTGCGCTACCGGGCGTGAGCGTCGAGGGTCGGGTGGGTCCGGCAGCGATGATCGTCGATACCGGAAGCGTCACGGGCGCAGACTGCACCGAGCGAGAATCGACCGCATAACCGTCCATCTGCGAATTCCGGAACAGAGGTAGATCGACGGGGGAGGTCACGTCGTGGAATGCCACCCGCCCCAGTGCGTCGGTCAGCGGCACTCGTTGGGCTGCTCGGGTGCCCAAGTCTGCGAGCAGCGACTCGATCGCTGCTGCGTGCTCCTCGACGGATACGGCGCTCACAGTGCAGGTCCGGTGATCGCTCGAGTGTGCTCAGCCGTCATGGCTGCCAATCCTAGGCACGCCGACACGACGGGCGCGTGTGGGCTGCGGCATACTGGGTAGACAAGCCGATGTGAGACATGCAGGAACAGACGGATTCGAGGTGTGAGGTGACGGTGGACAGTGTCACGTCCCTCGGGATCCCACGTATAGGTGCAGCTTCCTCGGGGTCGTCGTTCGGCCCGGTCGACGATCGTCCCGACGTGCCGCATCTGATCGATCGATTCGGGCGGGTGGCACGCGATCTGCGCATCTCGATCACCGAGAAGTGCTCGCTGCGGTGCACGTACTGCATGCCGGAGGAGGGGCTCCCGGCAATCCCCACAGCCGACCTGCTGACCGCTGGCGAGATTGCTCGGGTCGTCTCGGTTGCCGTGCGCCTGTTGGGAATACGCGACGTGCGTTTCACCGGCGGCGAGCCTCTGATGCGTCGAGATCTGGACGAGATCCTTCGTTCGTGCTCCGCTGTGGCGGACGGCGTTCCGTTGTCCATGACCACCAATGCCGTCGGTCTCGAACATCGCGCGCAGGCTCTCGCCGAGGCCGGTCTGACGCGCGTCAACGTGTCGTTGGACTCGGTCGATCGCGAACAGTTCGCGCGCTTGACTCGACGCGATCGTCTGCCGTCGGTGCTGGCCGGCATCCGAGCGGCCAAGAAGGCGGGCATCGGTCCGGTGAAGGTCAATGCCGTACTGATGCGAGATACCCTCTCCGGCTCCGTGGATCTGCTCCGGTGGTGTCTGGACGAGGGGGTCGCGCTTCGATTCATCGAGCAGATGCCACTCGACGCCGATCACGAATGGGCCCGCAACAACATGATCGACGCCCAGACGTTGCTCGACGAGCTGACCACTGCGTTCGATCTACGTGAAGTGGGTCGCGCCGATCCGTCCGCTCCTGCCGAGGAATGGAGCGTGGACGGTACGGAGGCGACCGTGGGAATCATCGCGTCCGTCACGCGCTCGTTCTGCGGCGACTGTGATCGAACGAGGCTCACTGCCGAGGGGACCATCAGGTCCTGCCTGTTCAGCGACGACGAGACGGATCTTCGCGCGGCGCTGCGGGGCGGTGCCACCGATGACGAGTTGGCAGCAGTATGGCGCGGAGCCATGTGGAACAAATGGGCCGGGCACGGCATCGACGCCGAGGGCTTCGTGCCACCGACCCGCAGTATGGGAGCAATCGGTGGTTGAGATACAGCCCAGCACGACCGGTAGTCGAACGATGCAGGTGGAGGTGCGGTACTTCGCGGCCGCCGTCGACGCGTCCGGCTGCGAGTCGGAACACCTCACTCTGCCGGTCGGTTCGACGCTGGGAGAATTGCGCGAGGCCATCCGTTCTCGGTACGGAGCCCCGATGGAACCGATTCTGCGGGTGTCGGCATATCTGGTCGGAGACGAGTTGACCCGCGATCTGGGTCGGTCCGTAGGCCGCAGAGTCGACGTACTGCCGCCGTTCGCCGGCGGCTGATCGTCACCGATCGCCGCCGACGAAGGTCGGTCAGTGACCGTTCTTCCACCAATCGTCGAACGGTGTCACCGGAACGGTTCGCTTGTGCCGCGTCGCGGCGAACATCTTCTCGAGCTTGTCGGCCACTTCCTCGGTGACGTCCTTGCCTTCGAGGTAGTCGTCGATCTGCTCGTATGTCACGCCGAGGGCCTCCTCGTCGGGTAGAGCCGGTCGGTCGTCTTCGAGATCCGCGGTGGGGACTTTGCGCCAGGTACTTTCGGGCGCACCGAGCTCGCGCAGCAGCGCAGCGCCTTGACGCTTGGTCAGGCCGGTCAGTGGCGTCAGATCCACCCCGCCGTCGCCGAACTTGGTGAAGAAGCCGGTGACCGCCTCGGCCGCGTGATCGGTGCCGACGACCACATATCCGAGTTCGCCGGCGATCGCGTACTGGGCGACCATGCGTTGGCGAGCTTTGATGTTGCCGCGCACGAAATCTCGGACCTCGCCGGTTCCCAGAGCCTCTGCGGTCGCAGCGGCTGCGGCATCGGAGGCCTCCTTGATGTTCACCGTCACCGTGCGGTCGGGATCGATGAACTTCAGTGCGATCGCCGCGTCGTCCTCGTCGGCCTGCACACCGTAGGGGAGCCGTACGGCGACGAATTCGGCCTCGTGCCCGTCGGCTCGTAGTTCGGTCACCGCCCGCTGTGCGAGCTTGCCGGTGAGCGTGCTGTCCTGTCCGCCGCTGATCCCGAGTACGAAACCGGAGGCCGGGGTCGACGCGAGGTAGTCCTTGAGGAAGTCCACGCGCCTGCGGACCTCCGTCACCGGATCGATGGTCGACTGTACCGCCAGCTCACGCATGATTCCGGAGCGCAATTCCGAGTTGATGTGTCCCATCCGATCATCCTAATGACGAGTGCGGGTACGCGTTCGGGTCGAGAAGGATGCGTAGTGTCGTTCGACGTGAGCGGGTCCACGGATACCTTCGTCAAGCGAGATACCCGCGCGCACCCGGACTTCTTCGAGGCCGAGGCGACGGGACTCGCGTGGCCCGGTGAGACAGGGGTGCCTGTCGTCGGTGTTCTCGATCGCGGACCGACGTTCATCGAACTCGAGCGGTTGACGGCCGCGCGTCCCACCGAGATCGCGGCCCGTCGATTCGGGCGCGCACTGGCCCGGATGCACGACGGCGGCGCGGCCGGATTCGGGGCTCCGCCGAATCGCCCGGACGGCACACCGTTTCCCGGGCAGTTGTTCATCGGCTCGCGGCCCATGACCAACACTGTCCACGCCACGTGGGGTTCGTTCTACGCCGCCGAGCGAGTGCTGCCGTTTCTGCGGATCGCGGTCGACACCGGAAACGTGACGCAGTCCGAGGCGGCGACCGTCGAGGTGGCGTGCGAGCGGGTGGCGGACGGCGAGTTCGACGACGGTGAACCGCCCAGTCGAATCCACGGAGACCTGTGGAACGGCAACGTCTTCTGGACCGATGCGGGTGTCGTGCTGATCGATCCCGCGGCACACGGCGGCCATCGCGAAACGGATCTGGCGATGGCGGCACTGTTCGGCTGTCCTCATCTGGACGCCATGGTCGACGGCTACGAGTCCGTGCACCCGCTGCGGACGGGGTGGCGCGACCGGACCGCCCTGCACCAGTTGCATCCTCTGGCCGTACATGCGGCCGGACACGGCCGTTCGTACGGAACTGCCTTGCATTCGGCGGCACTGTCGATACTCGCGACGTGACCGACAACCGCTATGGGACGCGAGTTGCTCTGCGCACCAGATCTTCCCACCCGTCGGCCAGACGATCCATCGTCATTCCGAGGTCTCGGTACTGGTGCAGCACCAACGTGGCTTCCAGAGGGGTGAGCAGCCAATAGGTGAGAAGTTCCAGGTCTCCCTCCACGCCGGCTGCACGGAGCAAAGACAGAACGTGTGTGAAATTGACCATGTGCGCCGGAGCCGAATACCGAGCGTCGGCCGAGCTTTCCGCGGCCCGCAGCACCTCACCCTGAACCCTGACGAATTCCAGCCGTGCCCGACCGAACGCGACGAGGCGGTCGATGGGATCGGCACCGGGCCCGAGCGGCGGTTCGCCGAACATGAACGAGCTCTGCAACATCTTCTCGGTGTGATCCAACAGGGCTCGCATCAACCCGGCGCGGTTGCCGAAGCGCCGGAACACGGTGCCTTTGCCGACGCCGGCCCTCGTTGCCACGGCCTCCATGGTGACGGCGTCGGCACCGAGGGTCGCCACCAGCTCCGTCGCGGCGTCGAGGAGCAGCCGGCGGTTGCGGGCAGCGTCACAGCGTTCGGAGTCTTCGCCTACTACGGGCAGCATCGGACCGGTCACCTGTTCAGGGTACCTCGCTGAGGAATACAAGTGGACCGCGGTCCGTTTGGATGGTATGAATTGACACGACGATCACGTCATCCGAACTTTCGAAGGAAGATTTCATGTCAGACGCACACGTACTCGTTCTCGTCGGAAGCCTGCGCGCCGAATCGGTGAACAAGCAGATTGCCGAGACTGCAGTCACCGTCGCACCGGCCGATGCCGAGATCGTGGTCTACGACGGGCTGGGCGACGTTCCCTTCTACAACGAGGATATCGACGTCGATGGCTCCGTGCCTGCGGCCGCCCTCGCTCTGCGCGCCGCTGCCGAGAAGGCTTCTGCGCTGCTGTTGGTCACGCCCGAATACAACGGCACCATTCCGGCCGTGCTGAAGAACGCCATCGACTGGCTCTCACGTCCCTACGGTGCCGGTGCCATGGTGGGCAAGCCGGTCGTGGTCATCAGCGCATCGCCGAGCGGCAACGGTGCCAAGTGGGCCCACGAGGACACGAGCAAGGCCGTCCGCATCGCCGGCGGATCCGTACTCGAGGACGTCCAGCTCTCCATCGGCGGCACCATCGACAAGTTCGGGACCGCTCACCCGCGTGAGAACGCCGAGGTGTCCGGTGAGATCGGCCACGTCGTGGCCGAGTTGGTCAAGGCGTCGAAGGAACTCGTCAGCGCGTGACCGCTTGATGGTATCGGGAATCGTTTTCATGTAGCCTGGTCTCATGAAGGTGAGAAATTCTCTGAAATCGCTCAAGAACAAGCCCGGCGCCCAGGTGGTTCGCCGCCATGGGGTCGTGTTCGTGATCAACAAGAAGGAGCCGCGGTTCAAGGCGCGTCAACGCTGACACTCGCGTGATCCACGTGACGGCCCCTCGGAGCAATTCCGAGGGGCCGTCGTCGTGCGCGGGCGTCTTCGGTGATCGTCACCGTCGGGGCGACGGTCGGTAGTGACGAAAGACACCTCGTTTTGTGACGTCCGACACGCCGATGTGGGGTGGACGAGCAACGGTCGCACGGCCGTGACCAGCGAATACCACGCATGTTGTTCGCAACATCTCGTGTTCTAGGCAGATGGGGGACACTAGGTGTAGTGTTTGACCCGCCGAGAGACCACAACTCGAAGAGCCCGAACGACGTGGGTTCGAGCAGGTCGCAGTCGCCCTGAGCGGGAGATGTTCTCGGTGCCACACGCAGAGCACATCGTCGCCATCGGTGCACCCGACGGCGACAACGGAAAGAGGGACACCATGAGCATCACCGTTTACACCAAGCCCGCCTGCGTCCAGTGCAATGCCACCTACCGCGCCCTCGACAAAGCGGGTATCGAGTATTCCGTTATCGACATCTCGCAGGACCCCGAGGCACGTGACTACGTCATGGCGCTCGGTTACCTGCAGGCCCCCGTCGTCGTCGCCGGTGACGACCACTGGTCCGGTTTCCGCCCGGATCGCATCAAGACCCTCGCGACGAACGCTGCTTGAACAGATCGAGAAGGTGAGTGAGCGGTGAGTTCACAACAGCAGTCCTCGAACTCACTCGTCTACTTCTCCAGCGCGTCGGAGAACACGCACCGTTTCGTATCGAAGTTGGATATCCCCGCGACGCGCATTCCCTTACGAGATCCGGACGGCACGTTTCGCGTCGACTCTCCCTACGTCCTGATCGTGCCGACGTACGGCGGAGGAACGACGTACGCCGGTCGCGACACCAACTACGTCCCCAAGCGTGTGATCAAGTTTCTCAACGACAAGCACAATCGATCGTTGATCAGAGCCGTCATCGCTGCCGGAAACACCAATTTCGGTGACTCCTTCTGCTTTGCCGGAGACGTCATCTCGCAGAAATGCGCGGTTCCGTATCTCTACCGCTTCGAATTGATGGGCACCCCCGAGGACGTAGTGCGAGTCCGTGAGGGACTCGAAGACTTCTGGGAACGGGAAGTCCGTCGCGCTGCCCACACGCACTGAGCATCAACCACCACAGACCAGTAGGAGCACCGCCGTGGCACCGACCATCACCGACGCAGCACCCGCACCCGCGACCGTTCGCAGCGACGGTGACATGGACTATCACGCGCTCAACGCGATGCTCAATCTCTACGGGCCCAACGGTGAGATCCAGTTCGAGAAGGACCGCGAAGCTGCCAATCAGTACTTTCTGCAGCACGTCAACCAGAACACCGTGTTCTTCCACGACCTGGACGAGAAGCTGGACTACCTGGTCGAGGAGAACTACTACGAGCCCGAGGTTCTGGACCAGTACTCACGTGAGTTCGTGAAGTTCCTGATCAACCACGCGTACTCGAAGAAGTTTCGATTCCCGACCTTCCTCGGTGCGTTCAAGTACTACACCTCCTACACGCTCAAGACGTTCGACGGTAAGCGCTACCTCGAACGCTTCGAGGACCGTGTGTGCATGGTGGCATTGACGCTGGCGGCCGGTGACGAAGCCCTGGCCACCGATCTCGTGGACGAGATCATCGCCGGCCGATTCCAGCCCGCGACGCCCACCTTCCTCAACTCGGGCAAGAAGCAGCGCGGCGAGCCCGTCTCGTGCTTCCTGCTCCGCATCGAAGACAACATGGAGTCCATCGGACGATCCATCAACTCCGCGTTGCAGCTGTCCAAGCGCGGCGGCGGAGTTGCATTGCTGCTGAGCAACATTCGCGAAGCAGGTGCGCCGATCAAGCGGATCGAGAACCAGTCGTCCGGTGTCATCCCGATCATGAAGCTGCTCGAGGATTCGTTCTCGTACGCCAACCAGCTCGGGGCACGCCAGGGCGCGGGCGCGGTATACCTGCACGCGCACCACCCCGATGTGTACAAGTTCCTCGACACCAAGCGTGAGAACGCCGACGAAAAGATCCGCATCAAGACGCTGTCCCTCGGAATCGTCATCCCGGACATCACGTTCGAGCTGGCGAAGAAGAACGAGGACATGTACCTGTTCTCGCCGTACGACGTCGAGCGCATCTACGGAGTGCCGTTCGCCGACATCAACGTCTCGGAGAAGTATTACGAGATGGTCGACGACAAGAGGATTCGCAAGACCAAGATCAAGTCGCGTGAATTCTTCCAGACCCTCGCCGAGCTGCAGTTCGAGTCCGGCTACCCGTACATCATGTACGAGGACACCGTCAATCGTGCGAACCCGGTGAAGGGCAAGATCACTCACTCCAACCTGTGCTCGGAGATTCTCCAGGTCTCGACGCCGTCGACGTTCAACGACGACCTCTCGTACAGCCATGTGGGCAAGGACATCTCGTGCAACCTGGGCTCGCTGAACATTGCCAAGACGATGGATTCGCCCGATTTCGGTAAGACCATCGCGGTGGCGATCCGTGGTCTGACTGCGGTGTCGGATCAGACCCACATCTTCTCGGTACCGTCGATCGAGCAGGGCAACAACGACTCTCACGCGATCGGCCTGGGTCAGATGAACCTGCACGGCTACCTCGCCCGCGAGCGCATTCACTACGGCTCGACCGAGGGAATCGACTTCACCAACATCTACTTCTACACGGTGCTGTTCCACGCCATCCAGGCCTCGAACCAGCTGGCCAAGGCTCGCGGCCAGTACTTCAAGGGTTTCCCGGATTCCAAGTACGCGTCGGGAGAGTTCTTCGACAAGTACACCGACCAGGTGTGGGAGCCTGCGACACCGAAGGTCGCGAAGTTGTTCGCCGACTCCGACGTCGCCATCCCGACCCAGGCCGACTGGGCCGCGCTGAAGGCGTCGGTGCAGGAGTACGGAATCTACAACCAGAACCTGCAGGCCGTTCCGCCGACCGGCTCGATCTCGTACATCAACAACTCGACCTCGTCGATTCACCCGGTGGCGTCGAAGATCGAGATCCGCAAGGAAGGCAAGATCGGCCGCGTCTACTACCCGGCACCGTATCTCGACAACGACAACCTGGATTACTACCAGGACGCGTACGAGATCGGCTACGAGAAGATCATCGATACCTACGCTGCCGCAACGCAACACGTCGATCAGGGCCTGTCGTTGACGCTGTTCTTCAAGGACACGGCCACCACCCGCGACATCAACCGCGCACAGATCTACGCATGGCGTAAGGGCATCAAGACGCTGTACTACATCCGTCTGCGTCAGATGGCCCTCGAGGGCACCGAGGTCGAGGGCTGCGTTTCCTGCATGCTGTAGGGCTTCGCCGTCGTGCGCGTTTTGCGTACCTGGAGGGGCGCAAAACGCGCACGACGGAAGTTGTCGTACCCACTGGGCAGGATGGCCGGCCATGGAACATGGTCGGGGGGACGGTCGAGAACTTCAGGTTCTGATCGACACGCAGTGGGGGCTGTTCACGCAGTCGCAGGTCACGAAGTTGGGGTACAGCCGAAATCGAGTCCGCAAGCTAGTGGAGAGTGGCGCGTGGATCGTTGTTCTGCGCGGCGTCTACTCGATCTTCACCGGGCCGTTGACTCGGGATCGGATCCTGATGGCAGCGCTTCTGTACGGAGGTGGGCACGCAATGCTGAGCCACCGCTCCGCAGCCGAAGAATGGGGATTGCGACGGCCCGATCCCGATTCGGCCGTCCACGTCACCGTGCCGTACGGAAAGTCTGCATGCAATCAGCGCCCGACGCTGCGCTCGGTCCCCAGGGTCGGAACGAGGCTGGTGGCGGGCATCGGACTATCGCTGCATCCCGGAGTGGTGGTGCACCGATCTCGTGCGCACCGGCACATCGGCGTAACAGGGGATATGCCGCGAACGACGCTGGTGGACACTGCACTCGATCTGGCGGTGTCGGAACCTACGCCGAGGCAGGCTTTCCACAGCTTGGTGTCGTCGGTGACTCAGCGGCGAATTCGATTGACGGACGTTCGGAAGCAGATCGCTGTCCGCAGGCCGTACCGGTATCTCACAGCGCTGACCGAAGCCGTCGACTTGCTCGCGAACGGCGTTCAGTCTGTTCTCGAACTCGAATATGCGACCAACGTCGAAGAGGCTCACGGGCTCCCTGCTACCGAACGGCAGAGCGAGATAAAGGTCGACGGGCGGACACTCTACGAGGACGTCGTGTACCGAGTTGGATCTCGTACGCTGACCGTGCGCCTGGACGGTCGTCGGTTCCATTCGATGCAAGAGGTCGCATTCCGCGATCGGCGACGTGACAATGCTTCGGAACTCGCCGGGCGTGCGCGACTCGTTTTCGGGTACGAGGAGGTCAGCAGCGATCCGTGCGGCGTCGCAGGAGACGTGGCGCAGGTTCTTCGACGTGAGGGCTGGGAGGGCGAACTCACGTCGTGCGCGTTGTGCGCCCCTCCAGGTACGCAGAACGCGCACGACACAGATCTTGTGTTAGCTATTGATGTCGGACACAACGGGTAGTGTTCAAGCAAGCCAATATTCGGCAGATTCTCTCGGTAGATAGGACACATGGTGAAGCTGATCGATCGCGTTTCCGCAATCAACTGGAATCGGGTCCAGGACGACAAGGACTCCGAAGTCTGGGAGCGTCTCACCAGTAATTTCTGGCTGCCCGAGAAGGTGCCGGTGTCCAACGACATCCCGTCGTGGGCCACTCTGACCGCCGTCGAGAAGCAGCTGACGATGCGCGTGTTCACCGGACTGACCCTGCTGGACACGATTCAGGGGACGGTCGGTGCCGTCAGCCTCATTCCCGACGCCATCACTCCGCACGAGGAGGCGGTGTACACCAACATCGCGTTCATGGAGTCGGTGCACGCGAAGAGCTACAGCTCCATCTTCTCCACCCTCAGCTCCACCCGCGACATCGACGATGCGTTCCGCTGGTCCGAGGAGAACGTCAACCTTCAGCGCAAGGCCGAGATCGTGCTGAACTTCTATCACGGTGACGACCCGCTCAAGCGCAAGGTGGCGTCGACTCTGCTCGAGTCGTTCCTCTTCTACTCCGGCTTCTACCTGCCGATGTACTGGTCCTCGCGGGCCAAGCTCACCAACACGGCAGACCTCATCCGGCTGATCATTCGTGACGAGGCTGTGCACGGGTACTACATCGGATACAAGTACCAGAAGGGCCTCGAGAAGGTCAGCGAGGAGCGGCGTGAGGAACTGAAGAACTACACCTTCGAGTTGCTGTTCGAGCTGTACGACAACGAGGTCGAGTACACCCAGGATCTGTACGACGAGATCGGTCTGACCGAGGACGTCAAGAAGTTCCTGCGCTACAACGCCAACAAAGCACTGAACAACCTCGGCTACGAGGGCCTGTTCCCCAAGGACGAGACGGATGTGAACCCGGCAATTCTGTCGGCTCTGTCACCCAACGCCGACGAGAATCACGACTTCTTCTCCGGGTCGGGCTCCTCGTACGTCATCGGAAAGGCCGTCAACACCGAAGACGAGGACTGGGACTTCTAGAAACCCATCCTCGCGCCGTGCCGCTCACTCCTTCGGTGGGCGGCCCGGCGCGCGAATGTCTTTGGCCTCCTTCGGCATTCGGCCCTGCTCGCTCAGTGCTCGACGCAGTAAAAACTCGATCTGAGCGTTGGTGCTTCGGAGCTCGTCGGAGGCCCAGCGGGCAAGAGCGTCGTGCACCGCTGGGTCCAGCCGAAGCAGAATTTTCTTACGCTCGACGGCCATGGCTCACTGGTACAGCGATCCGGTGTTGACGACGGGCTGGGTATCGCGATCGCTGCACAACACGACGAGCAGGTTCGACACCATCGCCGCTTTCCGCTCCTCGTCGAGTTCCACGACGTGCTTCTCCTCGAGCTTCGAGAGTGCCATCTCCACCATTCCCACCGCACCTTCGACGATCTGTTGACGCGCCGCGATGACAGCTCCGGCCTGCTGGCGTCGCAGCATGGCCTGCGCGATCTCCGGAGCATAGGCAAGACGGTTGATGCGGGTCTCGATCACCTCGACGCCTGCCGATCTCACCCGCGCGTGTACTTCCTCAGACATGGCGGCGGTGATCTCGTCGGCGTTCTCGCGCAACGACATTCGTCCTTCGGCGTCGTACGGGTAGCTGCCGGCGATATGACGGACGGCCGATTCGGTCTGGACGGCGACGAACTCCTCGTAATCGTCGACCTGGAACGACGCCAGGGCGGTATCGGCGACCTGCCAGACGACGATGGCAGAGATCTCGATCGGATTGCCGTCGGCGTCGTTGACCTTCGACTGGCCGGTCTCGTGGTTGCGAATTCGCGTCGAGATGGCCCTGCGGTACGTCAACGGATTGGTCCAGCGTAGCCCCGGTGTGCGCAGCGTTCCGCTGTACGAACTGCCGAGTAGCTGCAGAACACGAGCTTGATTCGGTTGCACCAGAGTCAATCCCATGAGTGCCGGCAACGACAGCACGAACAGCGCGACTCCGACGGCCATCAGCGCCACGACGGAAAAGGCGAGTCCGAGAACGAACGTGGCGATTCCGCCGAGGAACAACACGAGACCGACGCCGAGCATCGACCAGCCGGGTAGATCCCAGCCGGTGCGCTCGGCGATGGTGGTGGTCGGAGTACCCGTCGGCTTCTCGGCGACGGTAGTGGGTACGGACATCGGAACCTCCCTCTCGTGAGTGATACTAAAGTGATATCACATTATCGACCGAGTGGGGGACGATTCGACGGAGCTGCGGTCTCGGGATGGTGGGGGAGTCAGCGTCGGAACCACGCCGACGGGTCGTCGGCGATGGCCTTCTCGATCCGCAATCGTGATGTGGCCGTCAGGTTTTCGGGTAGGCCATCGAGCTCGAACCAGGCCACGTCGAGGTTCTCGTCGTCGGCGACATGAGGAGTGCCGCCGGTGTAGCGAGCCAGGAACGTGATGTCCAGATACTGCGCGACGTCGCCGTTGGGGTACGTGATGGGCTCCGTCACGTCGACGCTCGTCAGGCGCACGATCGTGGCGTCCACACCGGTCTCCTCACCGATCTCACGCAGCGCGGCGGGTGCAGGTTCCTCGCCGGGCTCGAGGATTCCGGACACCACCGCCCAGGTGTTGTTGTCTGCCCGCAGAGTCAGCAGCACGCGCCGATGGTCGTCGAGAACGACTGCGCTGACGCCGGACAGCCACAGCGGAGACGTGCCGACGACGCTGCGCAGCGCCTGAACGAAGTCCGGTATAGGCATCGCGTCAGGACACGTAACCGTTCAGAGAAGCGGACAGGTCGGCCAGAACGGCCCGCGCCGCGACGACCCCGCTGCCCGACCAGACCGTGTCGTTCACCACGAACACCCGCCCGTCGGTGACCGAGCCGAGAGCGTGCCACGCGTCGCCGTCCATCACCTCACGGCCGAAGGTCTCGCCGTCCGGACCCGCGAATCGCACGTAGACGATGTCGCCCTCGACGGGCTCCAGGTTGCCGGGCTCGACCGAGAAACCGGTGTCACGCTGATTCTGTGGCCGTGCAACGCCGACCTCGGCGAGCACCTGGCCCGCGAAGGAATCCTGGCCGTCGACCTCGACGGAGTCGGCATCGAATCGGACGACCGACGCCTGCGTCTGGGTTGCATCGATCTCACGCCCGACGCGTTCGGCATCCGCGGAGAACGACGCGAGCTGTTCGAATCCTGCCTGGCCTCGACCCAAGGCGGCTGCGGACTGCAGAAAAGTGTCTTTCCATCCCTGTCCGGTCGCGGTGAACACGGTCGGCGCGATGGCAGTCAGCGAATCGTAGGTATCGGATCCGAGAGAATCGGCCCCCAGGATCAGGTCCGGGTCGAGGGCGGCGATCGCATCGAGGTCGGGGGCACCGACCGGGCCGACCGACGGAACCGACGCCAGGCCGGTGCCCAGGTACAGCGGTTGGTCTCCGTCTCCCCGGAAGTCGGGGTCGAGCGTGGCCGCGCCTACGACGCGTTCCCAGATCCCGACCGCGCAGCTGGCGTCGAGGCCTGCAGCGTCGAGGACGACGATGCGCTGTGGATCGGCCGGGATGGCACTGATTCCCTCGGCGTGCCCGACGGGGCGCGTATCGCCCTCGACTCCCGTCGGGTCGAGTGGGGCAAGTGCGGGACACAGTCCGACGGTGTCCCGGTTGTTACCGACCACCCCCGCTCCGGCAATGTTCGTCGTACTGCGAACGATGGTGGATGCGTCGTCCTCGGTCGCGGAGTCGGAGCATCCGGTCAACGCCACGGCTGCCATCAGACAGACAGCGGCCGCCGTGCCCGTGGTGTGTGGCGCGAACCGGCGGGGGAGTCGTGGTCGAAGTGGCAACGCGGAACTTCTTTCTGCGGGTCGGGTGGTCTCACACAGTAACGGAAATCGCCTCGCGCAGAGCACTGCCGCGGACCCTTCTCGGCCATCTGTTCGCACGGTGTTCCGGGGTGTGCCGGCGGGCTCGTAAAGGCCGACGGCGCAGGCAGATCGCACCCCGAACCATGGTTCGATCGAATCCAATACGACACACGGTAGGACCGGTTCGGCAAGCGTCGGTCCGACGGTCTACGATTCGAGTAGCGCACGACTAGTGACGTCGCCTCGTGATTCGGGGTCGGACGCGCAATCAGGAGGATCTGTGACTGCCCTAGCGCCTAGGCCCGCTCCCGCGGTGGATGCTGCTCGGCCTTTCCCGCCGCGGATGGGACCGAAGGGTTCGTTCATCCACAAGGCGGTGACCACAACCGATCCCAAGGTTCTCGGGATCATGTACATCGCGACGTCGTTCGCCTTCTTCCTCGTCGGTGGACTGATGGCGCTGTTGATGCGCGCCGAGTTGGCCGTGCCGGGGATGCAGTTCCTGTCCAACGAGCAGTACAACCAGCTGTTCACGATGCACGGCACCATCATGTTGCTGCTGTACGCAACGCCGATCGTGTTCGGCTTCGCCAACTACATTCTTCCGCTGCAGATCGGCGCGCCGGACGTGGCGTTCCCGCGTCTCAACGCGTTCTCCTACTGGCTGTACCTGTTCGGTGCGCTGATCACCACGGCCGGCTTCATCACCCCGGGCGGCGCAGCCGACTTCGGATGGACGGCGTACACGCCGCTCACCTCTGCTCTGCACTCGCCCGGTGTCGGTGCCGACCTGTGGATCATGGGCCTCGCCGTCGCCGGTCTGGGAACCATCCTCGGTGGCGTCAACATGATCACCACGGTGATTTGCCTCCGCGCCCCCGGTATGACGATGTTCCGGATGCCCATCTTCACCTGGAACATCCTGGTCACGTCGATTCTGATCCTGCTGGCGTTCCCGCTGCTGACCGCCGCACTGCTCGGCCTTGCCGCCGACCGCCACCTGGGCGCGCATCTCTTCGACCCGGCAACGGGCGGAGTGCTGCTGTGGCAGCACCTGTTCTGGTTCTTCGGGCACCCCGAGGTCTACATCATCGCGTTGCCGTTCTTCGGAATCGTGTCCGAGGTGTTCCCGGTGTTCTCCCGCAAGCCGATCTTCGGTTACTCGGGTCTGATCTACGCGACGATCGCCATCGCCGCACTGTCGATCGCCGTGTGGGCCCACCACATGTACGCCACCGGCGCGGTACTGCTGCCGTTCTTCTCGTTCATGACATTCCTCATCGCTGTTCCGACCGGTGTGAAGATCTTCAACTGGGTCGGCACGATGTGGCGCGGACAGGTCACGCTGGAAACGCCGATGCTGTTCTCGATCGGCTTCCTGATCACGTTCGTGTTCGGCGGGCTGACCGGTGTGCTGCTGGCTTCGCCTCCCATCGACTTCCAGGTCACCGACACGTACTTCGTCGTCGCCCACTTCCACTACGTGGTGTTCGGCACCGTGGTGTTCGCGACGTACGCAGGCATCTACTTCTGGTTCCCGAAGATGACGGGCCGGATGATGGACGAGGCTCTGGGCAAGTGGCACTTCTGGCTGACGTTCTTCGGATTCCATGCCACATTCCTGGTGCAGCACTGGCTCGGTAACGAAGGCATGCCGCGTCGCTACGCCGACTACCTGCCGTCCGACGGGTTCACCGAACTGAACATCATCTCGACCATCGGTGCTTTCATCCTCGGTGCCTCCACGCTGCCGTTCGTCTGGAACGTGTTCAAGTCGTACCGATACGGTGAGGTCGTCACCGTCGACGATCCTTGGGGTTACGGAAACTCGCTGGAGTGGGCCACCTCGTGCCCGCCCCCGAGGCACAACTTCACCGAGCTGCCCCGGATCCGTTCCGAACGACCGGCGTTCGAGCTGCACTACCCGCACATGGTCGAGCGGATGCGGTCCGAAGCGCACGTCGGTCCGGGTGCTCACGGTGGCAAGACCACCGCGGTACTCGAACAAGCCCGCCGGGCTCCGATCGCTACCAGCGATCACGAAGGTTCGGGCGACCCGGATCCCCGGTAGTCCACAGCACAGCGAGAGCCCCTCCCGGCTACCGGGCGGGGCTCTTCGCTTGCGACAATCTTTCCTGCGCGTCCCGGCCCGTTCGGCGGCAGTCGCGGGACACGAGCAGGGCACACCAGTAATGGGGGGACAGTGCGAAAGGGAGATTCGGTGAGATCGAGCGACACTGCGGTGTTGGTAACGGTGACGGGACCCGACAAGCCAGGTGTCACATCGGTGCTGTTCGCGGCCCTGTCACGGCACGACGTCAGCCTGCTCGACGTGGAGCAGGTGGTCATCCGCAACAGGCTGACCCTCGGTGTGTTGCTGACCTGTCCACGCGATCCCGAGGCGCTCCAGGAAGAACTCGAAGACGCGATGGCCACCGTGGGCGTCCATGTCGATGTCGAGATCGACGCGGCACAGAACGGTGGACGCACGTTGGCCACGCATGTCGTCGTCGTGCTCGGCCGTCCGGTCACTGCTCGAGCGTTCAGCACCATCTCGAGAGAATTGGCCCGGCAGGGGACCAACATCGATTCCATCCGTGGGATCGCGGACTACCCGGTGACGGGCCTCGAACTTCAAGTCACCGCCACCGACACCTCGCCTGAGGCAGACCTCCAGCTACGCACCGGCCTCGCCGCGATCGCAGCGGGAATCGGCGTCGACATCGCGGTGGAACGAGCCGGCATCGCACGGAGGTCGAAACGACTCATCGTGTTCGACGTGGACTCGACGTTGGTCCAGGGCGAGGTCATCGAGATGCTTGCCGCCCGGGCCGGGCGCGAAGACGAGGTACGTGCCGTCACCGAGGCGGCGATGCGGGGGGAGATCGACTTCGCCGAGTCGTTGGAACAGCGTGTCGCCGCGCTGGCCGGCCTCGACGCATCCGTCATCGACGACGTCGCCGACAGCTTGGAGCTGACGGCAGGGGCTCGAACGACCATTCGGACGCTTCGGCGTCTTGGATTCGCCTGCGGTGTCGTATCGGGTGGGTTCCGCCAGGTGATCGAGGGATTGGCTCACGAACTCGAACTCGACTATGTGAAGGCCAACACACTCGAGATCGTCGACGGGAAGTTGACCGGTCGCGTCATCGGCGACGTCGTCGACCGTGCTGCGAAGGCGACCGCACTGCGGGAGTTCGCCGCCCAAGCCGGAGTGCCGATGGAGCAGACGGTCGCGGTCGGCGACGGTGCCAACGACATCGACATGCTCACCGCGGCCGGGCTCGGCGTTGCGTTCAACGCCAAGCCCGCGCTACGCGAGATCGCCGATACTGCGATCTCACACCCGTACTTGGACGCCGTCCTGTTCATTCTCGGGGTCACCCGAAACGAGATCGAAGCCGCGGATGCCGTCGACGGGGGAGTCCGCCGCGTCCCGATCCCATGACCGACGCCCCCGCCGTCGGCGACTCCGTCGATCGGGACCGTGCCGGGTCGACGTCCGATACGGCTGAACCCGAGCAGTTCTCGGACGCCAACACGTTCGCCTCGCGTCACGCCGAATTGGCCCGCGGCTACGGCGGTGCCGACGATCCCGAGGACCCGTCGGAGGTTCTGGCGATGCCCATGGTGCTGCACATACCCAAGGCCGATCCGCCGGTGCGCAACGACCTACTCGAAGCCGCCGCCCGCGCCGTCGTGGCACTGTGCCTCGACCCACGGGTCGGTGTCGACGCCTCGTGGCACGAGCCTTTCGTTGCGTGGACCTCGGCGCGGATCAGGAAGGTGGCCCGCCGTGCCCGCGGCGCGCAATGGACTGCGGCGCAGGAAGTTCCGGGTGTCACGGTCGAGGTCGGGAACGCTTCGGCCCGTGCTTTCGTGCCGGGCCGCGTCGGCGATCTGGATCCGCGCATCAAGCGTCTTCAGATCGGCGGCACCGACGTGCCGGCCGAAGAAGAATCACCGCCGAGCGCCGGTCCGGTGCTGTGGATCGACGCGTCCCTGTCGATGACGGTGGGCAAGGCCGCGGCGCAGGTGGGTCATGCGTCGATGTTGCTGGCCGGTGCGATGAGCCTCGACGACTGTCGAGCCTGGGCCGATTCCGGTTTCGCCTGTTCGGTTCGATCGGCGGATCCGGAGCAGTGGACTCACGCGCTGGACGAGGTCCGCGCGGGTCGCGCCGTCGCAGTTCGAGATGCTGGTTTCACCGAAGTGGCTCCCGGTTCGACGACCGTGATCGCTGTCCGGACATAACACAGCATCGGTCGGGGGTCCACTGTCGCATAACTGGCTATCGAACGAGGTATCCAGCGGCCGGACACTGAAACCATGCCTTTCTCACCGCCACTCGTCGCCGGCCGTCGTCTCCCGTCTCGCCTGACGGCGCTCTACGTCGGGCTGTGGCTGTACGGCGCGTCCATGTCGCTGATGATCGCCGGTGGGCTCGGCGTCAACCCCTGGGATGTGTTCCACCAAGGTCTGTCGCGGCACCTGTCGCTCAGCTTCGGAACCATCACTGCCATCACCGGCGTGGCGGTGCTCCTGATGTGGATACCGCTGCGGCAGCGTCCGGGTTTGGGGACCGTGAGCAACGTGATCGTCATCGCTGTCGCCGTGGATACGACGTCGGCGATTCTGCCCCATCTGGACGGGCCGATCGTTCGGACACTGGCAATGGTGTCGGGCATCGTCGTCAATGCCTTCGCCACGGCGCTCTACATCGGTGCGGGAATGGGCCCGGGCCCCCGAGACGGTTTGATGACCGGGTTGGTGGCGCGCACCGGATGGTCGATTCGCCTCACTCGCACGGGAATCGAACTGACAGTGGTACTCACCGGCTGGCTGCTCGGCGGAACTCTCGGTGTGGGTACGGTGCTCTACGCGCTCGGGGTAGGACCGCTCGTGCAGCTGTTCATGACTCACCTACCGGCGCTGCGGAACACGAGAACGGTGGAGCCGGTCACCGAAATCTTCGAACCTGCCTCGAGTGCAGTGGTATCGGGTGGGACGCCGTCCACGCGAGAGGAATCGAGGACGGGCACGAATCGAGACGACGACCAACTGGGGCATGCCAGCGTGATTTCGGCGGAACCGCCGGAATGCAAGATCAGCAACGAACTCGCGTCGTCCACCTGCCCGCCGTCGGAGGCGTAGGAACGCACGTCGGACCCGTCGACCCAGGCGGAGATCGTGCGCACCGAATCGTCGTTCCATCTGTCGTGATCGAATTCGATTCCGGCGGAATCGAACCAGACGAGGTCCGGTCGACCGGTCGGCGTCGCCCGGCCGGTGAAGAACTCCTGCTGACGCAGTGTCGGGGCGCTCGCACGTACGCGCAGCAGGCGCGCCACGAATCGAATCAGGTTCTGATCCGCGCTGTCCCAGTCGACTGCCCAGGCGTCGGATGCCGGTGCATCGTGAGATACGCAGTACGCGTTGTTGTTGCCGCCCTGGCTGTGGCCGAGTTCGTCACCTGCGAGCAGCATCGGTGTTCCGGTCGACAGCGTCAGGGTGGCAAGCAGAGCACGGACGTGTCGCCCACGGTCGTCGAGGACGGAGGGATCGTCGGTCGGACCCTCGACGCCGTAGTTGACCGAGGAGTTGTTGTCGGTGCCGTCTCTGTTCTCTTCGCCGTTGGCTTCGTTGTGCTTTCGTTCGTACGAGACCAGGTCGTGTGCGGTGAATCCGTCGTGTGCGGTGACGAAATTGATCGACGCCCACGGCAGTCGACCGCTGCCGGCATAGAGGTCCTCGGAACCGGCCAGGCGGGAAGCCAATTCGCGCACTCCGTGATGGCCTGCCCAGAATCCTCGCACGGTATCTCGGTAGCGGTCGTTCCACTCGGACCACATGACCCCGAAGTTGCCCACCTGATATCCGGCACCGGTCGCATCCCAGGGTTCGGCGATCAACTTGACGCCCGACAGCACCGGATCGGTACCGATCGCCGTCAACAGCGGTGCACGAGAATCGAATCGCCAACCGCCCGGTCGGCCGAGCGTACTGGCCAGGTCGAATCGGAATCCGTCCACGCCCATGTCCTGCACCCAGTACCGCAGGCTGTCGCACACCATGCGGACCACGGCGGGAGACGCCGAATCGAGTGTGTTGCCGCAACCGGTCAGGTCGACGTCGGATCCGCGACCGTCGAGCAGGTAGTACCCCGGCGCGTCGAGACCCCGCCAACTGATCGACGGCCCGTCGACCGCGGATTCGCACGTGTGGTTGTAAACCACGTCGAGAATCACTTCGATCCCTGCGCTGTGCAAGGCGTCGACCATCGTCCGGAACTCGTCCACTTCGTTGCCTCGTACGGCGGCGAAACGCGGATCGGGAGCGAAATACGCGCCCGTGGAGTAGCCCCAATGGTTTCGCATCCCTCGAGCGCGTACCCCGGGTTCGGTGAACGTGGTGTGGACCGGCAGCAATTCGACCGACGTGATGCCCGTTCGAGCCAGGTGTTCGAGTACGGCCGGTTGCGCGAGCCCGAGGTAGGTGCCACGAAGGTGTTCGGGTACGCCGTTGTGGCGCGCGGTGAACGACCCGACGTGCAATTCGTAGAGCACGGTTCTGTCCCAGGGAACGGCAGGCCTCACCGGTCGGTCGCCGTTGTCCGACGGTCCGCGGACGACGCCGAGCGGGAGGTGGCCGAGGGAATCGCGACTGCTGGGGGCTCCGAACGGGTCGTCCTCGTAGGCCAACAGGGCCGCGGGATCCCCGAAGTCACCGGACACCTGGCGGGCGGACGGGTCGAGCAGGATCTTGGCCCCGTTGAATCGTCGGCCCGAGTGGGGATCCCAGGTGCCGTGCGCGCGAAAGCCGTACCGCACGCCTGGCCCGACGTCGGGGACGAAGGCATGCCTGATGCCGAAGGTCCGGTTGGTCAACTCCATGCGCCGCTCGCCGCCGTCCGGGTCGATCAGACATACCTCGACGCCATCCGCACCGGGAGCGTGGACTGCGAATTGCGTACCAGTGGGGTGCGCAGTGGCACCCAGGGGGAACGGCTGCCCGGGCGGGTTCACGCGAGTGACCCCGTCGACAGGACGGCGGGAGGTGCGAGGTACATCGTCAATGGGCGACACGCGTGCACATCCTGCCGTGTCTGCGCGGGGAGTGTGCGGGAGGATAGGAGCCGTGTCTGAACCGGATCCCGACCTGCTCGTAGATTTCACCGATGTCGTAGTCCGCCGAGGTGGCGTGACGTTGGTGGGTCCCGTCACCTGGAAGGTGGAACTGGACGAACGGTGGGTCGTACTCGGGCCCAACGGTGCAGGGAAGACGTCGCTGCTCCGTATCGCTGCCGCCGAGATCCATCCCACGTCCGGTGTCGCTCACGTCCTCGGTGAGGTGATGGGCAGAACCGATGTCTCGGAACTGCGTCCTCGAATCGGCTTGTCGTCGTCCTCGTTGGCGCACCGAATTCCTGCCGACGAACTGGTCTCCGATCTGGTCGTATCCGCCGGCTACTCCGTGCTGGGGCGCTGGCGGGAGAAGTACGACGCGATCGACACCGAACGGGCCGTCGAGATGCTCGAGAGCCTCGGGGCCGAGCATCTGGCGACGCGGACCTACGGCACCCTGTCGGAGGGTGAGCGCAAGCGTGTACTGATCGCCCGTGCCCTGATGACCGATCCCGAACTGCTGTTGCTGGACGAGCCCGCTGCCGGCCTCGATCTCGGTGGCCGCGAGGAACTGGTAGCCCGGTTGGCCGATCTGGCTGCCGACCCCGACGCTCCCGCGACGGTGCTGATCACCCACCACGTGGAAGAAATCCCGCCCGGCTTCAGCCACGCACTGCTCCTCAAGGAGGGCGGCGTGGTTGCGCAAGGCCTGGTCGACGACGTCATCACGGCGGAGAACCTGACCGAGGCATTCAGCCAGTCGATCACCCTCGATCGCGTCGACGGTCGCTACTTCGCGCGGCGCACGCGCGCTGCCGGGGCGCACCGCCGCTAGAGCGGACCCCGTGCTCGGGCGCACCGGCTCAGCGGTACGTTGCGGAGATGAGCTCGAGCACCGCCGCCGATCCCGTTCCAGCACGTGATGCGTCGACCGTCATCCTGATCCGTGACGGCCGATCACAACCCGGCATCGAGGTGTTCCTTCTCGAACGCGTCGGCGGGATGGCGTTCGCGGGCGGCATGACGGTATTTCCCGGTGGCGGTGTGGATCCGTCGGATGCGGCCGCGGACATCGAGTGGGCAGGTCCGCCGCCGTCGTGGTGGGCCGACCGGTTCGGTACCGACGAGGGGAAGGCGCAGGCGCTGGTGTGCGCAGCGGCACGCGAGACGTTCGAGGAGTGTGGCGTGTTGTTGGCCGGTCCGACGGCGGATTCGGTGGTCGCCGACACCGCCCCGTTCTCTGCGGAACGCGGTCGACTGGAACGCCGGGAGCTGTCGTTCGCCCAGTTTCTCGCCGACCACGATCTGGTTCTGCGAGCAGATCTGCTGCGGCCGTGGTCGCACTGGATCACCCCGATCGGTGAAGCCCGACGGTACGACACGAGGTTCTTCGTTGCCGTGCTCCCCGAGGGGCAGAATGCCGACGGGGAGACCAGCGAGGCGGCGTCGGTGAGCTGGCGTTCGGCCGAGGACGCGTTGACGGACTGGCGTTCGGGGACCACCGTCCTGCTGCCACCGACGTGGAGCCAGCTCGATGCGCTCGGCCGATTCGACACGGTGGCCGACGTTCTCGATCACGAGCAGACGATCGCGACGGTCCTGCCCGTCCTGACCCGGGAGAACGGCACCGTCCGAGTGGAGTTCGACGGCGAGGACGCGTACTACGCGGGCACGGTCCATCCCTGGTCGGATCGCTGAACTCGGGCGCGGTAGCCTTCGGCCATGGCTGAGTTCGTGACTCTCGAAGTATCCGACGGTATCGGCACCATTCGCTTGGATCGCCCACCGATGAACGCGCTCAATCGTCAGGTGCAGGAGGAGATCCGGGCTGCGGCACGCGAAGCCACCGTGAACTCCGACGTCAGAGCGGTCATCGTCTACGGCGGCGAAAAGGTGTTCGCGGCCGGTGCCGACATCAAGGAAATGGCGGCAATGTCCGTCGTCGAGATGACCGATATCGCGGCGGAACTGCAGTCCGCCCTCGGCTCGCTCAGCACGATTCCCAAACCGGTCGTGGCCGCAGTGACCGGATACGCACTGGGCGGTGGACTCGAGGTCGCGCTCGGCGCAGACCGACGCATCGCCGGAGACAATGCCAAGCTCGGCGTTCCCGAGGTGCTGCTCGGAGTCATTCCCGGGGGCGGCGGCACGCAGCGCCTGGCCCGTCTGATCGGGCCCAGTCGCGCCAAGGACATGGTCTTCACCGGCCGTTTCGTCGGAGCCGAGGAGGCCCTGCGCATCGGTTTGGTGGACGAGGTGGTTGCGCCGGACGAGGTGTACAACGCGGCACGCGCATGGGCGGGGCAGTTCACGACCGGAGCGTCACGCGCTCTGGCTGCGGCCAAGGCGTCCATAGATCAGGGGTTGGACGTCGACCTGACCAACGGACTGCGCGTCGAGGCACAGCAGTTCGCGGCCCTGTTCGCCACCGAGGACCGCACCGTCGGGATGGAATCCTTCATCGCGAACGGACCGGGTAAGGCCGCTTTCACCGGGCGTTGAGCATCGAGGTCGGTGGACGAACTTGTTCCATGGCTACCGGATAGTAGGCTCGCCTCATGACTGCAAGCCCCCACGACGGTGCGAATCGACCGACTGCTTCTGTGACGCCTCTCGTCTCGGCCGAGGCGCGAGACCGCGAGGTCGATCCGGCACCGAATCCGCACGCCACGGCCGAGCAGGTCGAGGCAGCGCGGTCGGACACCAAACTGGCGCAGGTGCTCTACCACGACTGGGAAGCCGAGACCTACGACGACAAGTGGTCGATCTCCTACGACGAGCGCTGCATCGATTACGCCCGAGGCAGGTTCGATCAGGCGGTGTCCGGTGACGCATCGGCCCGAGCGGCTCTGCCGTACGGTCGTGCGCTCGAATTGGGTTGTGGCACAGGTTTCTTCTTGCTCAACCTGATGCAGGCCGGGATTGCCGACAAGGGCTCGGTCACCGACCTCTCACCCGGAATGGTCAAGGTCGCGCTGCGCAACGCCGAGCACCTCGGACTCGATGTGGACGGCCGGGTGGCCGACGCAGAAACGATTCCGTACGACGACGACACCTTCGATCTGGTGGTCGGTCACGCCGTGCTTCACCACATCCCGGACGTCGAGCAGTCTCTTCGAGAAGTTCTGCGCGTTCTCAAGCCGGGTGGACGCTTCGTCTTCGCAGGCGAGCCGACCACGGTGGGCAACTTCTACGCTCGCTGGCTGGGCCGTATCACCTGGGAAGCGACCACTCGTGCCACCAAGCTGCCGTTCCTGGCGGACTGGCGCAAACCACAGGAAGAACTCGACGAGTCCTCGCGAGCTGCAGCACTCGAGGCCGTCGTGGACCTGCACACGTTCGATCCGACCGACCTCGAGAACATCGCGTTGTCGGCAGGTGCCGAGGCCGTTCAGGCGAACACCGAAGAATTCGCTGCCGCTCTGCTCGGGTGGCCGGTGCGCACGTTCGAGGCTGCCGTTCCGGCAGGCAAGCTCGGCTGGAACTGGGCCAAGTTCGCGTTCAACGGGTGGAAGACACTGAGCTGGGTCGACGAGAAGGTCTTGCAGCACGTGGTACCGCGAGGCATGTTCTACAACGTGATGATCACCGGAACCAAGCCCGCGCCCCGCGCTTGATTCGTTCCACCACCGTCGGCCGTACGGCCGACGCTGCATCGATCGGTCCCAACCGTGGGCTATGACTTCACCGGCACCGACCTCGACTTCCTGCGAAGCGAGGCCGGTGCCGAGGCACTCGGTGCAGTCGACCGACTCGAGCTCGACGCGCGAACTTCGCTGCGCGATATCGCCTCGGTACGTGCCCGCTACCCCGAGCACGTTGCGGCCCTCGTCGAGACGGTGACGGTGCGGCGGAAAGCGCGGGCGAAGCTGCTGGGGTCCGACGGCTGGCTCGTCACCGACGACGCGGTGCAGCAGGCGACGCCGACGATCGTCGCTCGCAGGCGCGCGGACCGCCTGGCCGGACGGCGGGTGCACGATGTCACCTGCTCCATCGGCAGCGAGCTGGCGGCGTTGGTCGACACGACCGAACTTGCGGTGGGAAGTGACCTGGACCCGATTCGGGTGCGCATGGCTGCCCACAACGTGCCCTCCGCGACGGTGCTGCGCGCCGACGCACTGACCCCGACGACACGGGGGACCGTGATCGTGGCCGATCCCGGACGACGCGTCGGTGGTCGTCGACGGCACGATCCCGCAGCGCTCGAACCTCCGTTGCCGGATCTCCTCGACGCGTATCGGGGGCGAGATCTGGTCGTCAAATGCGCTCCCGGGCTGGATTTCGATGCCCTCGATTGGCCCGGTGAGATCGAGGTGGTCTCCCTCGACGGGGGAGTACGCGAGGCGTGCCTATGGTCGGAAGGTCTCGGCGACAGCGGAATTCGGCGACGTGCCGCGGTCCTGCGATCCGACGGAAGTGCGCTCGAGATCACCGACGCCGAGTCGGACGAGATTCCCCTTCGGCCGCCCGGTGAATACATCGTGGATCCGGACGGTGCGGTCGTGCGGGCCGGACTGGTGCGGCACTACGGTGCCAAATTCGGCCTCTGGCAATTGGATCAGAGGATCGCGTACCTGACTGGCGACGCCGTACCCGTCGGAGTGCGTGGTTTCCGAATCCTCGAGCAGTCGAAGTTCTCGGAGAAAGTGCTTCGGCAGCAACTGAATCGACTGGGGTGTGGCGCGGTGGAGATCCTGGTGCGCGGAGTCGACGTGGATCCCGCGTTGCTCAGGCCCAAACTCAAGCTGCGGGGCCGGGTCTCGCTGTCGGTCGTCATCACTCGCATCGAGCGCTCGGCCGTGGCGTTCGTCTGCGAGCCGGGCGCGGTCCGTCAGCCGGTGTAGGTGAAGATCTCGCCCAGGTAGCTCGCCGTGACGACCTGCCCGTCGGGACCGACGGACGTGCCCACGGTGGTGCCGACGACATCGGGTAAGGGCTGCGAATCGATGCTGTCGCCCGTCGCCGCGTCGAACGTGAGCAGAGCCAGCCCGTCGCCGTCGCGAACGACGGTGTGGCCGCGCCCGTCCGCGGATTGTGCTGCTGCCCCGGCCTGTTCGACGTCGTCGCGAACCCACACGCGCTCGGCCGAGTCGCCGTTGTCTCGAAGTCCCATCAGGGTGCCGTCGCCGCCGGCCGGGACGATGGTGCCGTCCGAGGCGATCGATGGACTGCCTCCGATTCCGAGTCCCGTGCCCTCGGTCCACTTCTGTTTCCCGTCCGAGGTGTCGAATGCGGTCAGTCGCCCGTCGACGTCGGCGATGTAGACCGTCGATCCGTCCTCGGAGAGCACCGGGCTCGATGCGACGCCGGCAGGGAGGAGGTCCGAGGACCACCGTTCGACGAGTCCAGGTGCGCCGTCGCGGGAGTACTGCAGCGAGACGAGTTGCGGCGCAATCGAACCCGGTCGCCACAGGGTCAGGTAGATGGCGTCGCTGGCGCGGTCCACCGCGGGCGCGGCAGGCACAGCGCATTCGGATTCACCCGAACTGCACTGGGCGAGTCCGGTGTCCATCGGCTCGAAGTCCGCATCGGGGTCGGTCAAGAAGTCCGGGGCCGGAACGAGATCGAGAATGGGTACTCGCAGTTGGCCGTTCTGGGAATCGAGGACACTGACCTGACCCATCTGGGTGATCGACAGCACGCTGCCGTCGCCCAAGAACTGGGCGGATTTCGGAACACCGTATACCGGTGTACGCCAACGTAATTGCCCGTGATCGTTGTACGAGTTCAGCCCGCCTTCGTCGCCGATGTAGACGTTGATCGCAGAATCGACGGTGGGGGTGGCGGTCACCACGGAAGGGCCGATCCGGTTGCACCAGCGTTTGCGGGCGGACTCGATCTCGAACGAGAACAGATTGCAACCCGATTCCGTTGCGGCAGTGACGAACATCTGACCGTTCGAGCCGATCGATACCGGTGACGTCACGGTGCCGCCGGTGGGTCGAGTCCAGTCCCGCGTCAGTGGAGCACCGACCGATACGTCCGTCGAGCCACTGTTGCGGAGGTTCGCGTGCGCCGCGGGCCAGGAGTCGGGCGAGAGCGGTTCGATGGCAGCAGGTTCCGTGCTGCACCCGGCAAGGGTCAACAGGACCGTCGCAGCCACTGCAGTCAGACCCTTGCCTGCTCCGGACGTCGAACCTGCACCGAACCCGACACGCATTCGAGCACTCCCCATGATGTCCGTTGTGCCCTTTCGATCGGCGGTCACTCGGCCTGCTGCGCCGATGCCCGGGCATCGGTCGAGAGACAACACTAGCCCGCTGACGGGTGCCGGCAGAGAGCGGGCGAGCGAGAAACTAGGGTGAACGTCCATGACGAGTATGTGGAACGCGCCGCTGCGAACACGCTGGCGCGGGTCGAGACGACGCGACAGCGAGCAGGCGCGGTTTCTCACGCGGGCGTCCCTCGACTGGGTGCTCGCCAACAAGGCCTACACCCCCTGGTACCTGGTTCGGTACTACCGTCTGGCCAAGTTCAAGCTCGCGAACCCGCACGTGATCCTGCGGGGCATGGTCTTCCTCGGCAAGAACGTCGAGATTCACTCCACCCCTGAACTGTCTCGCCTCGAGATCGGTCGGTGGGTCCACATCGGCGACGGCAATGCCATCCGGTGCCACGAGGGTTCGCTCCGCATCGGAGACAAAGTGGTGTTCGGCAAGGACAACGTCGTCAACACCTACCTCGACATCGAGATCGGCGCGTCGACGCTCGTGGCCGACTGGTGCTACATCTGCGATTTCGACCACCGGATGGACGACGTGAACATGCCCATCAAGGACCAGGGAATCGTCAAGGGCCCGGTACGAATCGGACCCGACACCTGGATCGCCGCCAAGGTGACGATCCTGCGGGAAACCAGAATCGGGCGAGGCTGCGTCCTCGGTGCCCATGCCGTCGTCAAGGGTGAGATTCCGGACTACAGCATCGCCGTCGGTGCCCCGGCCAAAGTCGTCCGCAATCGCAAGACGGCCTGGGAGGCCGGCGCAGCCGAGCGAGCGAAGTACATCGCGGCGCTGGAAGACATCGCGCGCAAGAAGGCTCTCGGTCAGGCCGAGGTGGCGCGGGAGAGCTGAGACCCATGTGAGTGGAACCTCGTAGTGGACTACGAGGTTCCGCTCACATGGGGTCAGCTGCGATCGGGCAGGGCGCGTTCGACGATGTGCGGGCGACCCAGCGGATGGCGAACCTTGCGCTTGGCTTCGAGGTACACCCGAGCCGTCGACTCCGCGACGTGCTTCCAGTCGAAGTCGACGGTGAGACGTTCCCGAGCGGCGACGGCTCTCTCCTGCGCCGCATCGGCGTTGTCCAACACCCGCCGCACCGCCGCCGTCAGCGCGGCCACATCACCCGGCGGAAAGGACAGCCCGGTGACGCCGTCGACGATCGCCTCGCCGAGTCCGCCGGCCGTCGATGCCACCAACGGAATGCCTGCTGCCGCGGCCTCGAGGGCGATGATGCCGAAGGGTTCGTACCGGCTGGGAAGGACGATGGCGTCGGCGCCGTGCAGCCATCCGAGCAGATCGGAGTGGTTCAGGTTGCCGAGGAACGACACCGACCTGGCGACGCGGTGGGTGCGTGCCAGACCTGCCAGCCACCCGAACTGAGTGCCTTCGCCGGCGATGTGCAGCGTGGTGCCGGGGTGACTTCGTCTGACGCGTGGCAGAGCGGCTATGGCGTCCTGGATGCCCTTCTCGTATTCCAGACGACCGACGAACAGCAATTTCGCGGGCTCGGAGCGGGGCTGTCGGCGTCGGAAACTCCACGCGGATCCGTCGATGCCGTTGTGAATGACCGAGACCGTCGACTCGGCGACGTCGAACAGGGCTGTGACCTCGTCCTTCATCGACGCCGAGCACGCGATGATCGCGTCGGAATCGTTCGCGAGCCACCATTCGATCGAATGGACCTGGCGGTTGACGGTGCCCGAGATCCAGCCGCTGTGGCGTCCGGCCTCGGTGGCATGGATGGTCGAGACCAGCGGCACGTCGTAGAACTCCGCCAGAGCGATGGCCGGGTGCGCGACCAGCCAGTCGTGGGCGTGGACGACATCGGGCTGCCAGCCGTCGCCGAGGCCGGGTTTACCGAGGGCGACCCCTGCCCGCACCATGGCGTGCCCCATCGCCAGAGTCCACGCGAGCATGTCCTCTCCGAACACGAAGTGCGCCGGATCCTCGGCGACGGCGACCACCAGTACGCCGTCCTCGATGTGGTGGGAGGTGGGATGGGTGGACGCGTCGGTGCCGGTGGGTCGGCGAGAGAGAACGACGACCTCGTGCCCGCAGCGCACCAGCTCGGTCGCCAGGTGATGAACGTGGCGACCCAGCCCGCCGACCACGACGGGTGGGTACTCCCACGACACCATCAGAACTCTCATCTACGCCCCCCCTGGGCCTTCTCGGCGTGCACCGGGCAGTCTGCGTGCGTCCAGCGCCGCGAACAGTCCGTCTGCGTGATTCCATTGCCGTGCCAATTCTTCGGCTCGGGCCGGGTGCTGCTGCGCGGCAGCGATTTCACGTAGCGCATGTGCGTGGACGTGAGCTCGCTCTCGGGCGTATCCGGCCGCGGAGTCCTTGCTGACCATGAACGCCCAGTCGCTGGCCACGGCCATGAGTGTCTCACGCAGAATCTGATCGTCGACTCGATTGCGCAGTTCGGGGCCACCCGCCCGGCTTCGGACGGCACGGGAGGCGTCGACGGCATCGAGCGCGGTCCGGGACACCTCGGCGTTGAGCTTCACCAGGTCGGCGACGTCGTCGCCCGCCCACACGCGCCAGTCCTTGCCCGATCCCCAGGAAGAATCCTGCAGTTCGAGTGGGGCTCCGACGTATCCCCGTTCCCGGGCATCGTTCAGCGTTCCGACGGTGACTCCCGCGGCGGGCAGGGCGCGCATCAACTTTTCGAGCCACTGTGGCCCCTCGTGCCACCAGTGTCCGAACAGTTCGGTGTCGAACGCGGCCACCACCACGGCATCGCGGCCGATCCGCTCGGATTCGGAGATCAAGCGCCGACGCACCACGTCGACGAAGTCGGCGACGTGACGATCCACTGCTGCCGTGGCACGCTCGGGTTCGTAGGGAGCCTTGTCGTTCGAGTCGACGGTGCGGCCGGTCACCCGGGCCGGTTTGAGTCCGGTCGCGTGGTCGTAGGTGTGGAAATCCCGGTAGGCACCGTGGCCCGGGTAGCCGGACTTCGGTGACCAGACGCGGTAGCTGACCGGGAGATCGCGCCCGAACGCGACGACGTCCGAATCCCACACGGGCCGGCCGAGGGAGGTGTCGCCCCGCATGGCGGGGCCGTCGACCATGAAGTGCGAGACGCCTGCGGCCGCGTATTCGGTTTCCATACCGGGGGTGAATCCGCATTCCGGTGCCCAGATGCCGCGGGGAGTGGTGCCCCATCGGGCGGCGGCGTCGCGTAGGCCCTCGCTCAGGGAGAACCGCCGCAGTCTTTCGTCGAGCAACGGTTGGAACGGGTGCGCGAGCGGCCCACCCAGCAGTTCGACGATGCCCGTGTCGATCAGCGGACGAAGTACTGCCGAGCCGCCGTGTCGCCATCGCGTCTCGAAGCGGTCCAGAGCTGCGGCGGATGCCCGGTGTTCACGTATCGAGAGCGCGGGGTCGGTTGCCTCGTGCGCGCGTAGCTGCCAGTTTCCGAGCCAATGGTGCATGCCGGCCAGGCAATGTGGATCGTCGAGCTGGGCCGCGAGTACCGGGGTGACGCCGAGCGAGAGGACGTCGGCGTAACCGTCGTCGGCCAGCCGTTCCAGTGCCGCGGTCAGTGGGAGGTAGCAGTCGGCCCAGGACTGGTACAGCCATTCCTCGCCGACGGGCCACCTGCCGTGATTGGCCAACCAGGGCAGGTGGGAGTGCAGCACGAGGGAGAACATGCCCGGCACGGTGGCACCGGATGTCACCCGATCACCGCAGCCGAGCTCTTTCGGGCGACGGCGACCAGGTCGAGGCTGTCGTCGATTCGATCGGCCGCGATGTCGAAGTCGGCGATGGTGATCGCGGCGACGTCCTCGGCGAGTTCGGCAGGCCAGGGTTCACCGGCGAGTGCTCGTTCGATCTGTGCGTCGATGAAGGATCCGCCGTGTTTGGCGTCGAGGGCGGCCAGCGTGCTGCCGTGCCGGACTCCGGTGAGCTCGGTGACCTCGAGGCGGGCGGCGACGAGCAACTCGGTCAGTTCTGCCGCGTCGAGTTCGCGGGTGTGGAAGGGGTTGAGGGGAGTGTCGCGTCCGGGCGAGAAGGTGATGCGGTTCGGTGTGCTGATCAACAGCGTGCCGCCGGGCTCGAGGACGCGGTGCACTTCGGCCAGGAACGCTCCTTGATCCCAGAGGTGTTCGATGACCTGGAAGTTGACGACGACGCCGACCGAGGAATCCGCGAACGGAAGGCGGTCGAGATTGCCGCGCACCATCGTCACCGCGGGGTAGCGCGCGTGGACGTGCGTCGCGGCCGAGACGTCGTAGTCGAGGCCGACGACGCAGGCCGCAACCTCGGCAATCATGTTGGCTCCGTAGCCTTCTCCCGATCCGGCTTCGAGCACCGTGCGGTCGCGGCACCGCTCTGCGAGGGCACGGTAGACCACCTCGTGACGGCGGAACCAGTAGTTCTCCTCGGCGATGCCGGGCACAGTCCGCTCGCCGGTGAGGGGGAGTGGTTCCGGTGCCGGTGTCCGAGCCGATGAATCGTTCACCGACGGAAGGTTAGTGCCTCCGGCGATGAGGTAAGCCAACGTGGTCTCCATAACAGTCGGGGTGCGGATGTATGGTCGACCGGGCAGGGAGGTAAGTTACCCACCAGTAACTACGGTGGGGTAACCTCGTAGCGGAACGTAGAACTGCACCAACCGTTCGACTTGCAGCAACCGTTAGAACACTCACGATCAGCAGAACATGACCAGGAGGTCGACGCAGACCCATGACGAACATCGTTGTTTTGATCAAGCAGGTTCCAGACACATGGTCCGAGCGCAAGCTCAGCGACGGTGACTACACCCTCGATCGCGAGGCTGCAGACGCCGTTCTCGACGAGATCAACGAGCGGGCCGTCGAAGAAGCCCTGCTCATCAAGGAAGCTCAGGGCGGTGAGGTCAAGGTTCTGTCCGCAGGCCCCGATCGCGCCACCGACGCGATCCGCAAGGCTCTGTCGATGGGCGCGGACAGCGCGGTACACCTCAACGACCCGAGCCTGCACGGCTCCGACGCCATCCAGACCGGGTACGCCCTGGCTGCGGCACTGGGCAACGTCGCGTTCGAGAACGACGAGCCTGCCGATCTCATCATCGCGGGTAACGAGGCCACCGACGGCCGCACCGGCGCAGTTCCGGCGATCATCGCCGAATACCTGCAGATCCCGGCCTTGACGCAGCTGCGCAAGCTGTCCGTCGCAGACGGCAAGGTCACCGGCGAGCGCGAGACCGACGAGGGCATCTTCGGACTCGAAGCCACGCTGCCCGCCATCGTGAGCGTCACCGAGAAGATCAACGAGCCGCGGTTCCCGTCGTTCAAGGGAATCATGGCCGCCAAGAAGAAGACGGTGCAGACCATCACTCTGGCCGACATCGGTGTCGAGGACGGCATCGTCGGCGTCGACAACGCCGGAACGACGGTCACCTCGTCCACCCCCAAGCCTCCCAAGACTGCCGGCGAGCGGCTCACCGACGAGGGCGACGGCGGCGACAAGATCGCCACCTACCTCGTAGGCCAGAAGATCATCTGATCCCGCCCCACCGAGCAATCGAAGACCAACGAGGAGCAAAGTCATGGCAGAAGTACTCGTGCTCGTGGAGCACGTCGAAGGAACACTGAAGAAGGTCAGCTCCGAGCTGATCACCGCGGCCCGCGCACTGGGTGAGCCGTCCGCGGTCGTCACCGGCCCGGTCGGTACCGCCGACAAGGTCGCCGACGCGTTGACCGAGGCCGGTGCCGAGAAGATCTACGTCGCCGAGTCCGACGACGTCGACGGTTTTCTCGTCACGCCGAAGGTCGACGTCCTGTCGTCCCTGGCCGAGTCGGTCTCGCCTGCGGCGATCATCACCGCAGCGACGATCGAGGGCAAGGAAGTTGCCGGCCGCCTCGCCGCCCGTCTGGGCTCGGGCTACCACAACGACGTCGTCGCTATCAACGGCGACGGCAGTGCCGTCTACTCCATCTTCGGTGGTGCGTTCACCGTCGAGGCCAAGGCCAACGGCGACGTCCCCGTCCTCTCGCTGCGCCCCGGCGCAGTCGAGGCAGAGCCGAAGGCCGGAGCGGGAACCCGCGAGACCGTCGACGTCCCGGCGCAGGAAGAGGGCACCGTCAAGGTCACCTCGCGTGACCCGATCGTCGGCGGCGACCGTCCGGAACTGACCGAAGCAACGGTCGTCGTCTCCGGTGGACGTGGCGTCGGCAGCGCCGACAAGTTCACCGTCGTCGAGGATCTGGCAGATTCGCTGGGTGCCGCAGTGGGTGCCTCGCGTGCCGCCGTGGACTCCGGTTACTACCCGGGCCAGTTCCAGGTGGGCCAGACGGGCAAGACCGTCTCCCCGCAGCTGTACGTTGCACTCGGCATTTCCGGAGCCATCCAGCACCGTGCCGGCATGCAGACCTCGAAGACCATCGTCGCGGTGAACAAGGACGAGGAAGCACCCATCTTCGAGATCGCCGACTACGGCATCGTCGGTGACCTGTTCAACGTCGCGCCTCAGCTGACCGAGGCCGTCAAGAAGCACAAGGGATAGCCTCTCGGCGAAAATCTCTGCTCGACGGGCCCTCATCGCGATTGCGGTGGGGGCCCGTCGCGTTTCGACGGGCGCAATCGTGTTCATGCAAACTCTTCCGACACTTCTCCTCGGCGATGCCCGGTAGTCTTCCCCGCTCGTTAGACACACCTCATGACCACTTCCGTCATGAGCTCGACCGCATCGATCGTCCCGGCCACCGACCGCTATTCGCTCGTGTTGTCCACCGACCCCGAACACCGACTCGCGGCGCAGCGCCTGCGCTACGACGTGTTCGCTTCCGAGCCCGGCTTTGCCATACCCGCCGACACGGACGGTCTGGACGCCGACCGGTTCGACGATTTCTGCGACCACCTTCTCGTTCGCGACCAGTGGACCGACACGTTCGTCGGTTGCTATCGCATGTTGCCGCCGCAGGCCGCGGTGTCGGCAGGCGGCTATTACACCGCAACCGAATTCGACATCTCCGCGCTCGATCCGGTCGGGATGAACATCGTCGAAATGGGCAGGGCTGCTGTGCATCCCGACCACCGATCGGGGTCGGTCCTCGGCCTGATGTGGGCGGGAATCCTGCACTACCTCGACGTGACGGGATACGAGTGGGTGATGGGTTGCGTGTCGGTTCCGATGCAATCGGCTCCCGGGGAAGCGGTCGGGGCCAACGTGCGTGGTGTTCGCGACCGGCTGTTGGATCGACACGCGACAGCGGTCGACAGGCGGGTCGTGCCCTACAACCCCGTGGTCGTCGACGGCGTCGATCTCCTCGACATTCCGGCGGCGAAGCGAGCGACCATGCCGCCGTTGATGAACGGTTACCTCCGGCTCGGTGCCTCCATCTGCGGTGAGCCCGCCCACGACCCGGAATTCGGAGTGGCGGATTTCGTCGCGCTCCTCGGCCTGCACGAGGCCAACACCAGGTATCTGGACCGTCTTCGTTCTGCAGCAACGACATTCGAGTCGGGTGCCCGATGACGCAACCCCTGGTTCGCGCACACGCCTGGATGCCGTCCTCGCCGTGCAGTGACGGGTGTCTGCCGAAGAATCCGCCGACGGTGCGTCGAATCGTCCTCGTTCTGCGCATCGTTGCGGCAATCGCGGCCTTCGCGCTGTTGCCGCTGTTGGTCGTCCTGGGGGTGCCCTTTCCCCGGGTTCGGCATGCATTGACGCGGCTGGGCGCTCGGATGCTGCTATCGGCCATCGGCATCGATCTCACCGTGCTCGATACACGCTCGGAGCGAGAGCGGTCGCGTACGGCAGGTGGTGCCCTGCACGTCTCCGGACACATTTCGTGGACCGACGTCGTCGTCCTCACGGCAGTGCGCCCGTCGACGTTCGTTGCCCGAGCCGATCTGGTGGACTGGCCGCTGCTCGGGCGACTGGCCCGGGCGATGAAGGTGCTTCCCATCGATCGCGCGCGACTGCGTGAGCTCCCGGCCGTTGTCGACCAGGTTGCCGACCGAATCCGCGCGGGCGCTTCGGTCGTGGTGTTCCCCGAGGCCACCACCTGGTGTGGGTTGGCCTACGGATCGCTTCGCCCGGCTCTGTTGCAGGCTGCCATCGATTCCGAGACGTGGGTGCAGCCCATCCGGCTGCGCTATCTCGATCGACACGGCGAACCGACCACCGCGACGTGCTTCGTCGGAGACGAGACGATCGGAGCGTCGATCGGCCGCATCTTCCGGCTCGCCGGACTGCGCGCCGAGGTCGAGTTCACCGCCCCGGAAGCGCCCGGCGGCGATCGACACGACCTCGCGCGGCGCTGCGAGGTGGCGATTCGACGCGACGACGGAGTGGAGCCTGCGGAACGACCCCGGAAGGACGTCTACGACCCGACGGTGCACGAAGTGATGGCCGAAGCCGAGCGAAGCCCCAGCGCGCCGACGGTTGCAGCCGCCTGATTCGCAGCTGACCCGGGCGACCGTGGACCCACCTCGCGCAGGTAGGTCCGCGGTCGCTCGACCGGGTATCGTCGAGCGCGTTATGCCTTCTGTGCGCAGTACGCCTGCCCCCACCCCGCCGCAGCCATCGGTGTACCTCGATCACGCCGCGACCACTCCCATGTTGCCGTGTGCGATCGAGGCGATGAACTCCGTGTTCGGCACCGTCGGGAACGCATCGTCGCTGCACACCTCGGGCCGGTCCGCCCGTCGCCGGGTCGAGGAATCTCGCGAGTCGATCGCCGCGGACCTCGGTGCGCGCCCGTCCGAGGTGATCTTCACCTCCGGTGGTACCGAAAGCGACAATCTCGCCGTCAAGGGCATCTTTTCGGCCCGTCGAGACTCGAACGCCGCACTGACCAGGATCATCGCCAGCTCGGTGGAGCATCACGCCGTGCTCGACGCGGTGGAGTGGCTCGTCGCGCACGAAGGGGCGAGTGTCACCTGGCTCCCGGTCGACGACGAGGGCCGGGTCACCCCCGATGTGCTGCGCGCCGAGCTGGCTCTGCACGCAGACGAGACCGCGCTGGTGACGGTCATGTGGGCCAACAACGAGATCGGCACCGTCATGCCGATCGCCGAACTCGCATCGGTGGCCGCGGAGTACGGCGTTCCGATGCACAGCGACGCAGTGCAGGCCGTACCGCACCTACCAGTGGGATTCGCCGACAGCGGTCTTTCCGCCCTGAGTATCGCTGCGCACAAGTTCGGGGGCCCGCAGGGCGTCGGAGCCCTGTTGCTGGGCCGTCAGGTCCCGTGCGTGCCGCTGTTCCACGGTGGTGGTCACGAACGTGACGTCCGGTCCGGCACGCCCGACACGGCCGGCGTCGTCGCGATGGCGGCCGCACTGCGATCGACGGTGCAGAACCTGTCGCTGCACGGGGAACGAACTCGCGCGTTGCGTGATCGACTCATCACCGGGGTTCGCGAGGTGGTGCCCGACGCCATCCTCAACGGCCCGGAGGGCGACGGGCGGCTCGCCGGAAACGTGCACTTCACCTTCCCCGGGTGCGAGGGGGATTCGCTGTTGATGCTTCTCGACGCCGCGGGCATAGAATGTTCGACGGGATCCGCCTGCACGGCGGGTGTGGCGAGCGCGAGCCATGTTCTGATCGCGCTCGGGTGCGATCCGGGCGTGGCCCGCGGATCCCTTCGGTTCTCTTTGGGAACCGGCTCGTCCGATTCGGACATCACCACTGTGCTTGCGGCCCTGCCGCAGGTCGTCGAACGTGCTCGTGCCGCCGGACTTGCTGGCGTCGGAGCTCGAGGAGGAAATCGCTGATGCGTGTTCTTGCTGCCATGAGCGGGGGAGTCGACTCCGCAGTCGCCGCGGCTCGAGCCGTCGACGAGGGGCACGACGTCGTGGGCGTTCACCTGGCGCTGTCCACCGCTCCCGGGGCGCTGCGGACCGGCTCTCGCGGGTGCTGCTCGAAAGAAGACGCCGGGGATGCACGCCGAGCTGCCGACGTCCTCGGAATACCGTTCTACGTCTGGGACTTCGCGGATCGGTTCAAAGAAGACGTCATCGACGACTTCGTCGCCTCGTACGCCGCGGGGGAGACTCCCAACCCGTGCCTGCGGTGCAACGAGAAGATCAAGTTCTCCGCGCTCGCGGACCGCGCGTTGGCACTGGGCTTCGACGCCGTCGCGACCGGGCACTACGCGCAACTGCACGACGGAGTTCTGCGGCGTGCGGTGGACGCCGACAAGGATCAGTCCTACGTGCTGGCCGTCCTGAACCGAGGACAGCTTTCGCGTGCGATGTTCCCCATCGGCGACACCCCCAAGTCCGAGATTCGCGAGGAAGCAGCCGAGCGGGGTCTCGCCGTCGCCGACAAGCCGGACAGTCACGACATCTGCTTCATTCCCTCGGGCGACACCCGGGCCTTCCTCGGCGCACACATCGGTGTTCGTCCCGGCAAGGTCGTCGACTCCGAGACCGGAGTCGAGTTGGCGGACCACGACGGTGTGCACGGCTTCACCATCGGCCAGCGTAAGGGTCTCGGGGTGGAAGGACCGGCCGTGGACGGCCGTCCGCGCTACGTCACCTCGATCGAACCGGACACCGGCACCGTCATGGTCGGTTCGGCGCAGAAGCTGGACGTCTGGTCCATCACCGGAGACCGCGCAGTGTGGACCGAGGGCACCGCGCCCACCGGGCCCATCGAATGCGTCGTACAGGTTCGGGCGCACGGCGGGCTGACCGACGCGGTTGCCGAGGCCGTCGGCGACGGGATGGAGATCCAGCTCCGGGCACCCTTGACCGGTGTCGCCAAAGGGCAGGCAGCGGTGTTGTACCGCAAGGACATTCACGGTGACATCGTGATCGGCAGCTCGACCATCTCGGGCACCCGATCCGAGCGCGAGTGACCCCGAGCACGTTCGGAGGGCTGGCGACCGGCATAGGTTCGTGGCCCGGCACCGACGTTCGTGAGGCCGTCGCCATCGTCCTCGGCGAGCTGGGTGAACTGCCACACGTGGTCGAACTGCCAGGGCGCGGGCTCGGTGCCGACATGATCGGCCGCACCGGAGCCATCATGGTCGACGTCGAACTCGACGTCCGGACGTCGGGCTACCGCGTCGTACCGCGTCCGATGCTGGCCGGTCGCCGTGCGACCGACTTTCTCACCGAGGATCTGGACGTGCTCGAGGAACTGTGGGAGGTTGCGGGACTACGCGGTGCCGGCCGGACCATCAAGGTGCAGGCTGCAGGACCGTTCACCATGGCCGCGCAGGTCGAATTGCGGCACGGACACCGCGCGCTGACCGACCGCGGCGCTCTACGGCACTTCGCGGAATCCCTCGGCGAAGGGCTGCGCCTGCACTGCGCAGAAGTGGCACGCAGACTCTCGGCGAACGTGGTGGTCCAACTCGACGAACCCAGTCTCGCCGCCGTTCTCGCGGGCAGTCTGACCGGGATCACCGGTATCGACTCGGTGCGCGCGATCCCGGAACCGGAGGTTCTGGACCTGCTCGACTCACTGATCGACACCATCGCGTTACCGGTCGCTGTGCACTGCTGTGACGGGGGAGCTCCCGTCGATCTGCTGCGCCGAACCCGAGCCGTCGCGGTGGCCGTGGATGCACACGAGCTGCGCCGAACCGACCTCGATGCGCTGGGAGAGCTGCTCCAGGCCGGCAAGACCCTCGTACTGGGATCGGTGCCGTCGGCAACCCCGGACCGACCACACTTGTGGCGCGAGTGCGCCGAGCCCGGTGTGAAGTTGGTCGACAGCCTCGGCTTCGATCGTTCGATACTCGCTTCGCAGGTGTCGGTGACGCCGTCCTGCGGCTTGGCCGGAAGCACGCCCGAGTGGGCTCGTCGAGCAACGGCTCTCACCCACGAGGTTGTCGCGGCTTATCGGGACGCACCCGAATCGTTGTGACCACGGACCGGGACATTGTGACGAAACACAGTGTGCCGAGTCGGAATGCCTGGAGCGTCCTGCGGCTCCGTCCCGGGTCGTTCGGGACGTACAACAGGTGTGACATCATTCACACGGCCGTCGGGGGTCTGCTTTGAATCGGTGGGAGTTCGTACATGGCATCAGGTGGTCGCGGCTTCGATGAAGTCGCCTCCCTCCGACGTTCCGGCCGGCATCGACGCGGAGTTCTGGCCAAACTCGCCGCCGCCACGTCGGATTGGTACCGGGCTCCGCACGACTTCGAATGGATCCTCAACCACCGGTCCACTCGTCCACTGACGGGAATCATCCGGGTCGTCTTCGGCACCGCCGTCCTGATGTATGCCCTCACGTCGATTCTCATGTTGTTCAGCGATCTCGGCCCCACCGGCTCGCCGGCAATCGGGTGGGTCTTCTTCGTCCTGTTCATGCAGGTACTCGTTGCCGCACGGTGCGTGTTCGGCCCGATCCCCGGGAAGAAGTTCTTCGTCGGGTTCCTGGCGTTCGGCGACATTCTGACCACCTCGGTGCTGGTGTTGTACGCGCCGGTCGCGTCCCTGATCGGAACGGTGCTGTTCGCCGTCACCGGAGCGTTCTGTACGTATTTCCTCAGCCCTCGATTGCTCGTCGCCCACCTGGTGTGGACGGCGACGTTCATCATCGGCTTCGGTATTCGCACGTTCCTCGCTGTGATGGACGGCGAGGTGGTTGCCGTCGACGGACCGGCGGTCGCGACGGCGACGGTGGTGCTGTTGCTGGCAACGGTGGCGGTACCGGTGTTCGCGCAGGTGGCGTGGACGACGTTGTCCAACGACGCCAAGCGGTCGGTACTCGACCCTCTGACCGGGGTGTACAACCGCCGCGGTATCGACAGTGAACTGCTCGACCTGTGGCAGCTCGCGAACAAACGCGGACTGTCGATGGCGTTCCTGGTGGTCGACATCGACAAGTTCAAGGCCGTCAACGACCGCTACGGCCACAGCCGGGGCGACGAGGTCATCGTCCGGGTCGCGGATCGGCTGCGCAGACTCGCCCGCCACCACGGCGGAGTGCTCGCGCGAACCGGTGGCGAAGAATTTCTGCTGGCCGTCGTCGGACATGCGCAGAGCACCGTCGACCTCGGCGTCGATGTGGTGCGCGTGCTGTGCGACCACCGGGACGACATTCCGGTCACGGCGAGCGTCGGTATGGCACTGCTGCGTGAGGACTCCGCGCTGTGGGACGTGGGCACCTCCGTCGTGGGACGAGCGGCTCGCACGGCGGACGCGGCGATGTACCGGTCCAAGCAGTCCGGCGGGAACAGTGTGGTCGTCGACGAGATCTGACACGGGGATCTGCGATGATCGAGACATGTATCGACTCTCGGACGCCCAGCGGCGCGGTCTGCCCGCCGGTGTCCTGCTCTCGGTGATGGCCTCCGTCCTCGGCGGTATCTACTCCGACGACTTCCTGACCGGATTCGCGCTGACTGCCGGAATTTGCGCGGTGGCGTTGATCGCCGCCACCCTGCTGCTGGGCCTGATGGGCAGATAGCCTTCCGGACGCAGGATCGTTTCGATGTCGGTGCCGTCGGATAATCTTCGTCACGTGCCTGAGCCGACCGAACTGCCTGCAGGAACCGACGATGCCGCCGAGGCTGCCGGAGTCGAACTCGATCCTGCCACCCCTGCCGACCGCGAGCGGTGGCAGACACTGGCCGAGGAAGTACGTGGACATCAATTCCGCTACTACGTACGTGATTCGCCCATCGTCTCGGACGGTGAATTCGATGCCCTGCTGCGCGAACTGAACGATCTCGAACAAGCCCACCCGGACCTGCGTACGGCCGACTCACCGACCCAACTCGTGGGCGGTGGTTTCGCGACGGAGTTCACCGCCGTCGACCATCTGGAACGAATGCTGAGCTTGGACAACGTGTTCGATCACGACGAGCTCCGTGCGTGGGCCAAGCGGGTCGAGACCGAGGCCGGTCCGGATCTGCACTACCTGTGCGAAGTCAAGATCGACGGTGTGGCGTTGAACCTGGTGTACGAGAACGGCACTCTCGTGCGCGGTGCGACCCGAGGTGACGGGCGGACCGGCGAGGACGTCACGCTCAATGCTCGGACGATCGACGACATCCCCGATACCTTGACCGGCAGCGCCGAATATCCGATTCCGGAGCTGCTCGAGGTGCGCGGTGAGGTGTTCTTCCGGCTCGAGGACTTTCAGGCGCTCAACGCGGCGCTCGTCGAAGAGGGCAAACCCCCGTTCGCCAATCCACGGAACTCGGCGGCGGGCTCGCTGCGCCAAAAGAACCCGGCCGTGACCTCGAAGCGGCGTCTCGGCATGATCTGTCACGGATTCGGACGGATGGTCGGCTTCACCCCCGATTCGCAGTGGCACGCCTACGAGGCTCTGCAGGCGTGGGGTCTGCCGATCTCGACCCACACGACGCGCGTGCAGGGCATCGATGCCGTCGTCGAGAAGGTCGAGTACTGGGACAAGCACCGCCACGACGTCGAGCACGAGATCGACGGCCTGGTGGTCAAGATCGACGAGATGTCGTTGCACCGTCGGCTCGGAACGACGTCGCGAGCACCGCGGTGGGCCATCGCGTACAAATACCCACCTGAGGAAGTCACCACCACCCTGCTGGACATTCGCGTCAGCGTCGGCCGAACCGGTCGAGTGACTCCGTTCGCGTACATGACGCCGGTGCTCGTCGCGGGGTCCACGGTGTCTCTCGCGACCCTGCACAACGCGTCGGAGGTCAAGCGCAAGGGTGTTCTGATCGGTGACACCGTCACGATTCGCAAAGCGGGAGAGGTCATTCCGGAGGTGCTCGGCCCGGTCGTCGACGCCAGGACCGGCGACGAGACCGAATTCGTCATGCCCACCGAATGCCCGGAATGCTCGACGCCGTTGGCACCGGCGAAGGACGGCGACGCGGACCTGCGCTGCCCCAATTCGCAGTTCTGCCCGGCGCAACGCCGTGAGCGTGTGTTCTTCGTGGCCGAACGGCAGCGTTTCGACATCGAGGGTCTCGGATACGAAGCGGCGACGGATCTTCTGGCCACCGGTGCGATCGAGGACGAGGGCGATTTGTTCTCGCTCACCGAAGAAGACCTGATGAAGACTGCGATCTTCCGCACGAAATCGGGCGCATTGTCGGCCACCGGGCGCAAACTGCTCGACAATCTGTCCTCCGCCAAGAATCAGCCTCTGTGGCGAGTGCTGGTGAGCCTGTCCATTCGCCACGTCGGCCCCTCAGCTGCACGAGCCCTCGCCGGAGAATTCGGCAGCCTCGAGCGCATCGAAGCAGCGTCCGTCGAGGAGTTGTCGGCGGTGGACGGGGTGGGCGGCACCATCGCGGCTGCTGTGTCCGAATGGTTCGAGGTCGACTGGCACAGGGCCATCGTGGAGAAATGGCGGAATGCCGGTGTGCGGATGGAGGACGAGCGAGACGCCTCCATCGAGCGAAATCTGGAAGGCCTGTCGATCGTCGTCACCGGTTCGCTCGACTCCTACTCGCGCGACGAGGCCAAAGAAGCGATCTTGCTGCGGGGTGGAAAGGCCGCAGGTTCGGTTTCGAAGAAGACGGCGTTCGTCGTCGTCGGTGAATCGCCCGGTTCGAAGCACGACAAGGCCGTCGAGCTCGGCGTACCGGTCCTGGACGAGGCAGGGTTCACGCGTCTGTTGACCGAGGGCCCGGACGCAGTGTCGGAGCCGACGACGGACACCGACGCGTAGCAGTAGGGGAGACCGGGCGAGTTCCGGTGATCAGGTAAGGACGGTTGCGACGATCCCGGCGAGGTAACCGAGCCGGGCTACCTCCGACGGCCTGAACTCGGGCCCTCCCGGCCGGCCGAGCATCAGCACGGTGCCGGTGGTGCCGAGGGGAGCGGCAGCGATCTTGGTGTCCATGTCCCGCCACACCTGAGGTACCCAGTCTGCGTCGGAGTCGAGTGCAGCGGGAGAGGTCAACGGGAACCAGGGCAGTTCGGCGGCGTGTGTTTCGGGTGCGCCCGGGCTACCGACCAGGCGGAACGGACCGTGCGCGTTGGTGGCCACCACGGTGCTCCAGCCCACGCGCAGAACGCGGGGAGCGCCGTCGACCAGAACTTGCAGACGGTCGTCGGATGCCGCTGCGACCCGGTCGATCAGTTCCAGTTCGCGATGGGTGTCGAGAACGCCGGTGTACGGGCGGATCGAGTCGACGCGGACGTCGGTGAGGTTCTCGGCTGCAGTGATCAGTGTGTCGGGAAGCGAACCGGGCGCAACGTCGACCACCAGGTCGTCGACCGCGTAGCCGTCGCCGCGTTCGATGACGTCGAGCGAGAGGATGTCCGCTCCGACCGAGCCGAGGGCCACGGCCAGCGATCCGAGGCTGCCCGGCCGGTCGGGCAGCTGCACGCGGAGCAGGTAGGACATGGCACGCTCCCTTTCGACGTCTGGCGTAGTTCAGGGAACACTGTGCACCCCCGGCGCGAGCAATCTTTGCATCTTCGACCTGGCCGGCTCGACACGCAACGCGGGACGTGACAATTCTGACACTCGTGCGGGCGAGATCGGCGGCCGATCGAGACCGCTGACCGGGAGTGAGGTCGGCGAAACGGTGCGCACTAGGCTGGACCGCGTTCGCGGACCTGTGCGGTTCGCTCTGCGCAAATACGGGGCCGGTTCCTGCAGGCCCCACTCCTACTGTGTGAAAGGGGTCTACGCGGTGCCCGATATCTCCCGCGACGAGGTCGCTCACCTCGCCCGGCTGTCGCGCTTGGCTCTCAGCGACGCCGAACTCGACGAGTTCGCCGGCCAGTTGGATTCGATCCTCCATCACGTCAAGACCGTCGCCGAGGTGGCGACGGACGACGTTGCGCCGACAGCCAACCCCAGCGACATCGTCAATGTGACGCGTCCCGACGTGATCGTTCCCGGTCTGACGCCGGAGCAGTCGCTGTCCGGAGCACCGAATGCCGAGGAGGGCCGTTTCGCGGTGCCGCAGATTCTGGGAGAGAGCGAATGACCGACCTGACCAAGCTCGACGCGTCCGAGCTCGCCGACCGTATCCACTCGCGTGACGTCAGTGCGGTGGAGGTGACCCGGGCACATCTGGATCGGATTGCCGAGGTCGACGGCGACCTTCACGCTTTTCTGCATGTGGCGAGCGCGCAGGCGCTGGCCGCGGCCAACGACGTCGACGCCGGGCTGGCCGCGGGCTCGGCACCGGCCTCACCGCTCGCCGGGGTGCCGTTGGCGCTCAAGGACGTGTTCACCACCACCGACATGCCGACCACCGCCGGCTCGAAGATTCTCGACGGGTGGGTGTCGCCGTACGACGCGACGCTGACCTCGAAGCTGCGAGCCGCGGGCATTCCGGTTCTCGGCAAGACCAACATGGACGAGTTCGCGATGGGCTCCTCGACCGAGAACTCCGCGTACGGACCGACCAAGAACCCCTGGGACACCACCCGGATTCCGGGCGGCTCGGGAGGCGGAAGCGCGGCTGCGCTCGCCTCGTTCCAGGCACCGTTGGCCATCGGCACCGACACCGGTGGATCCATCCGGCAGCCCGCGGCACTGACCGGCACCGTGGGAACCAAGCCGACGTACGGCAGCGTCTCGCGGTACGGACTCATCGCCTGCGCCTCCTCGCTGGATCAGGGTGGACCCTGTGGTCGTACGGTGCTCGACACCGCGTTGCTGCACGAGGTCATCGCGGGTTACGACCCGCGGGATTCCACGTCGGTCGACACCCCGGTTCGTCCCGTCGTCGAGGCGGCCCGAGAGGGCGCTCGCGGCGACCTGACCGGAGTGAAGGTGGGTGTGGTCAAGGAGTTGCACTCGGACAACTATCAGTCCGGTGTCATCTCGTCCTTCGACGCCGCCGTGGCCGCATTGACCTCACTCGGTGCCGAGGTGGTCGAGGTGTCGTGCCCCAACTTCGTCCACGCATTGGCTGCGTACTACCTGATTCTCCCGTCCGAGGTGTCGTCCAACCTGGCTCGGTTCGACGGAATGCGGTACGGCCTGCGTGCGGGCGACGACGGCCACCACAGCGCCGAGTCGGTCATGGCCACCACCCGCGCTCAGGGGTTCGGGCCGGAGGTCAAGCGCCGCATCATGATCGGCACCTACGCGCTGTCGGCCGGTTACTACGACGCGTACTACGGGTCGGCCCTGAAGGTCCGCACCTTGATCGCGCAGGATTTCGACGCGGCATACGAGAAGGTGGATGTGCTCGTATCGCCGACGACCCCGACGACGGCATTCCCGTTGGGCGACAAAGTCGACGACCCGATGGCGATGTATCTCAACGATCTGTGCACCCTGCCCACCAACCTCGCCGGCCACTGCGCGATGTCGGTGCCGTCCGGTCTGGCGTCCGAGGACGGTCTGCCGGTGGGTCTGCAGATCATGGCTCCCGCGTTCGCAGACGAGCGGCTCTACCGCGTCGGCGCTGCGTACGAGGTTGCCCGCGGCGATCTGCGGTAGTTCGAGGTGTTGCATCGGTGGGCCGCCCGGTTGGCGCATCTGCCCTTGCTCGGTGGAGCGGTCCCGGTCATCGGATTGGCGGCGGCCACGGTGCTGGCGATCGTGGCCGCCGGTGCGATCGTGGTTCGCATCCGCCGTGGCCGTCCGCTCGGCTCGCCCGTCGGTGGGCTGAGCGCACTGGGCCTGGCAGCGGCGCTCCTGGTGGCGACCGCCGTACTGACCAACCTGACGGTGACCCGGTACCCCACGGCCGCGTCGGCACTCGGGCGTGCGCCGGTCGTGCACGTCGAAGGACACGGCCGGTTGTTCGACGTGGAGGTGCCCGGCACGGTGTCGCAGTTCCGTGCTCGTCCGGCGACGGTCTATCTCCCGGCCGCGTACGACGACGGAGCGGACGACCTCCCGGTACTGGTGTTGCTCACCGGACAGCCCGGCCACGTGGTCGACTGGATCGAAGGTGGTCGACTACCGCAGACGATGGACGCGTTCGCGGCACGGCACGGCGGCGTCGCCCCGGTTGTCGTCGTCGCCGACGGACTGGGGGACACCGAAGCCAACCCGATGTGCATGGATTCGGACCTCGGTAATGCTGCGACGTATCTGACAGTCGATGTCCCGCAGTGGGTTCGGTCGAACCTCCACGTGTCCTCGGACCCGCGATCCTGGGCGGTCGGCGGGTACTCCTACGGCGGAACCTGCGCCCTTCAGCTCGCGACGATGGACCCGTCGGCGTACCCCACATTTCTCGACATCTCCGGTGAGGACGAACAACGTCGTGGCACCAGAGCGGAGTCGGTCCTTGCTGCGTACGGGGCGGACACACCGGCCGACGAGGATCGGTTCGATCGTTCTACGCCGCTGAACGTGCTCTCCCGCAACAGCTTTCCCGACTCTGCCGGTGCCTTCGTCGTCGGAGCCGACGACGAGGAGTTCAGGCCGCAGACCGAGCGGTCCTACCGGGCAGCCGCCGCCGCGGGCATGGATGTGCACTACAGCGAGCTGCCGGGAGGACACTCGATGCAGGTCTGGGCTCCGGCGCTCGATCAGGAGATGGACTGGCTCGGCAATCGGCTCGGTCTGCTCGGCTGACGGACCAGCACTCCCTTTTCCGGCGGCCCCTCTCGTTAGCGGCAGCGAGCCATGGCCTCGCCTTGGTCGGTCCCGTATCGATGGCCGTGGCCCGACGTGACATCCAATGCGGCGAGCAGGTCGACGGACGTCTGCAGGAAGCCGACGACAGGCAACCACGGCGGCCGTGGGGCGTCAGTCGTGAACGTCGTCGTATCCGGCGGCGACCACAACAGATCGAGAGACCATCGCGCGACGGGGTCCGAGGAGTTGGCCAGGACGGCGGCACCGTCGGTGTCGACCGATCCCGCGGGCGGGCCGGCCCAGACAGCTCCGCAGAGTGACGAAATGTTCTGTTGCACGGCAAGGTACGCATCACTTCCTGCAACCGAACCCAGGCTCTGGCCGTACACGACGACTTTCGGTGTGGTCGGCTCCGCCGCCGCTCGTGTGGCGACCGCTCGAACCACGGCGTTCGCGGACCGGCGGGCGTCGTCCTCGGCGAACAGGAAGGTCGCCCAACTCGGCTTGTCGGAGTACTGCACCGCCACCGTCGCGACGTCACCGCCGAACGTTCTTTCGGCCCCGGTGATCGCATTCTCGTCCACCCAGCCGGACCCGGTGGGAATCGCGACCACGACGACGCTGCGTTCGAAGGCTCCAGCCCGTTCCATCTCGGAGACGGCCAGTGCCACACGCTCGTCCGGTGTCGCGGCCGACTCGAGTCCCACGTACGTCCGTACGGTGTCGAGATCCTGCCCTCCCGACGCGAACGCGCGGCCCTCGCGTCCCAGCGTGCGCCACGGTGCCGAGGATCCGGGACCGCCGGATCTCGTCTCCGATGTCGGGGCGGCCACTGCGTCGTCCATCGCAGAGTTCGAGGCCGAGTACGAGGCCGACAGAGTGGACCGCACGAACGGAACGGCCAGGGTGTATAACAGCGCAGCGACCGTGACGAGCATTGCCACGCAACGGTTCCGGCCCAGAGTGGAGCAGATTCGCCGTAGCGCGCTACCGGCTCCGCACAGTACGAGCGCAACGCACAGGGCACCCCCGGTAACGTCGACGGCGTAGCTCCAGCTCACCGGCTCGACGTCCATCGCGGCTCGTAATCGATTCTGCCAGTGCATGTTCGAGGCCAACGCAACGCTCGAGATCAGTGCAGCAGTGACGACGGTCCACGCTCGTAGTCGTAGCGACGCGGGCCGTCGTCGCCCGAACACCCGTCGGCCCGCCCATGCGACCGTCAGAGCGAGTGCCACCATGATTCCGGTGAACAGGGCTGCGGTGGCGGTGGAGCGGGGCAGAAGTGACGGAGCCGAGGAGATCGCCACAGCCGCTGCAACGGACACCGACGTGCCGAGTCTCGGCAAGCGAATACGGTTGGGCGAGAGGATATCCGATGCGACCGGGGTCTCGACCCCACGGTTCGGGATGGCCGTGGTGGACATCAGCGTCGGTAGGTGAGGGTCGGGGTCATCGACACACGCCGGTACCGCGCGACAACGAGTGCGATCAGCAGCGTCAGCGCCAGCACGGCTCCGAACAGTGTCAGGGGCATGGCGGGTTCGGCGACCGGTGCACCGAACGATTGTCGCCAGGAATTGAGGTCGACTGCCGTGGCCGCCACGACCGCAGCTGCGTCGCAGATCTGCCGGGCCCCCTCCTCGGTGCGATGGTCACAGGCGTCGTGCATGCGACTGTCGAGTTGGGCGTCGATCGCCCTGCGCCATTGTGGGTCGACGGTCGTTCCCGTCGCGCTCGCGTACCGGAGCAGGTCGTATCCCAGGTCGTGGGCTCGGCACGCAGCCTCGAACTCGGGTGGCAGTGGGATCGGGGACGAGCAATCCCCGCCGGGATTGCTCGCCATCCCGTCCTGCACCGCGGGCCGGTAGCCCATGACGTCTGCGAAGTCGCTCGGGATGGTCGACGCAGCGTCCTCGGCGGGTTCGGTGACCAGTGCACGAACGGTCGGTGCCACGGGGGAGCGACGGTCCTCGGTGGGTGACGACGTTGCTGCTCCCGTCGTGGCGGTCACGACGACGATGGCAGCTGCCACGCACATCAGGGTGCGAGATATGTTCCGGCTCATGAGGATCGACGCTAAGTTCGGCCGGCCGAGGCGAGCATCGCTCCGAGGTTCGGCTGTGGTGAGTGCCCCCGGGACCGGTTCGACGCGGTCCTGATACCTCCGAGCCATGCCGAACCGATACCCCGGTACGAGGACGCCGGCGGTCGATGCTGCCTAGGCTCGAGACGTGCGAAAGAAAAGGTCGACGAGTCTCGAACTCGGGGTACGTGCTCGGCGCCGGGTGCCCGAGCAGATCGGCGGCGTCCGTTCGGTCGACGTGCTGATCATCGCGGTGACGGTAATTCTGTACTCGATCGCGTGGCCGACACTGACGGTCACGCATCAGGTTTCGGTTCCGTTGCTACCGTTCGTCGCAGCGTTGGCGGCGTTTCCGTTCGCTCTGATCAGACTCAATCCCGCGATGGGGTGGGCGGTATCGGCGCTGTCCGCGTTGGTGATTCCGGCGGCGTTCGACCGCGTTCCGGATTACGACTATCCGTGGCAAGTGGTGCACATCCTCGTCCTGTTGGCGTTGCTGTTCGCGGTCGCGCTGCGTTCTCCGGCGCAGGTGCTGTTGGTGGCGTGGTTGGCCAGCATGCTGGTGTTCTTCGCGTACATGCCGAGCTCCGACGGAATCGGGTGGTCGGTTGGCCTGACTGCCGTGGTCGTGTTCGGGCTGCTGATCCGGTGGCTCGTTCTCTCGCGCAGGCAGCTCGCGCAGCAGGAGGAGGTCAGCGAACTCGAACGCACTCGCCGCACGATTCTCGAGGAGAGGGCGAAGATCGCCCGCGATCTGCACGACGTCGTGGCACACCACATGTCGATGGTCGTCGTTCAGGCCCAGAGCGCGCCGTACCGACTGGACGACGTGTCACCGGCCGCGGCTCGGGAATTCGAGTCGATCGGCGCGAGTGCACGCGAGGCGCTCAACGAGATCCGGGGGATGCTCGGGGTACTGCGTAGTGATGGAGCGCAGATGCAGGACGCGCCCGCGCCGAGTGCACTGGATCTCGAACGCACATTGCAGGCAAGTCGCAGAGCGGGCATGAATGTGCGGTGGGCCATCGCCGGTACCGTCGAATCGGTCTCGGAGACAACAGGACTGGCCCTGTTCCGTATTCTGCAGGAATCGCTGTCCAATGCCGCGCGCCATGCGCCCGAAGCCGAGGTGGAGGTCAATATCGCGATCGGCCCTGCCGTCGTGGACATGACGGTGGTCAACGCACCGGCTCCGAACCCGAGCATCTCCCGCACTCCCGGAAGCGATTGCGGCGGGCACGGAATCGCGGGAATGCGCGAGCGAGCGCAGGCCGCACACGGCCGGCTGCATGCCGCCCCTCTGCCCGGCGGTGGGTTCGAGGTTGCGGTTCGTGTGCCGACCGGAATGTCGACTCCGCCGGCAACGGCTGACGCCGGCGACGCGGTTTAGGCTGTCACGCGTGGTTACAACGGTGTTCATCGCCGACGATCAAGCGATGGTGCGGCAGGGGTTCGGTGCACTGCTCGGCGCGCAGGACGACATCTCGGTCGTCGGCGACGCCGACAACGGTCGTACCGCCGTCAGGGAGGTAGCGCGGCTGTTGCCGGACGTGGTGCTGATGGACGTGCGCATGCCCGAGATGAACGGGCTCGACGCGGCCCGCGCGATCCTGTCCGCGTCGCACGCGTCGCCGGTCCGCGTCCTGATGCTGACGACCTTCGACATCGACGATTACGTCTACGAGGCCCTGGCTCTCGGGGCCAGCGGATTCCTCCTCAAGGACGCGCCGGCCGAGGAACTGATCAGAGGCGTACGAGTCGTCGCGGCCGGCGATGCGCTACTGGCACCGTCGGTGACCCGACGCCTCATCTCCGACGTCACGACCCGTCGCGGAGCGCGGAGGAACACTCCTTCCCGCCTGGCCGATCTGACGCCGCGCGAGCGCGAGGTTCTCGAACTCATCGCGACCGGCATGTCCAATGCGGAAATTGCAGGTGCGCTGTTCTTGGCCGAACAGACGGTCAAGACCCATGTGGGCAAGGTGCTGAGCAAGCTCGGGCTACGCGACCGCGCGCAGGCGGTCGTGCTGGCCTACGAAACCGGTGTCGTCACGCCCAAGTGAGGCCGACCGGTACCGGCGCGCGCGGGGACCCACGCCCGATTAGGCTGATGTTCGTCACTTCGGTCCGGTCCGCGGGCCTGCGAGCAGAGAGGCCAAAATCGATGCGCATCGGAGTTCTGACCGGAGGCGGCGATTGCCCAGGGCTCAATGCGGTGATCCGCGCTGTCGTTCGCACTGCCGACGCGCGATACGGCTCCACGGTCGTCGGATTCCAGGACGGGTGGCGCGGGCTTCTCGAAGACCGTCGGGTCCAGCTGCGCAACGACGACCGCAACGACCGGCTGCTCACCAAGGGCGGCACCATGCTCGGGACGGCTCGAACCAACCCCGACGTGTTGCGGGCCGGTCTCGACCGAGTCAAGCAGACCCTCGAGGACAACGGCATCGACGTGTTGATTCCGATCGGCGGTGAAGGAACTCTGACGGCAGCTGCGTGGCTGTCCGAGGAGGGCGTACCGGTGGTCGGTGTCCCCAAGACGATCGACAACGACATCGATTGCACCGACGTCACATTCGGCTTCGACACGGCGCTCACCATCGCCACCGATGCGATCGACCGACTGCACAGCACCGCCGAATCGCACCAGCGAGTGATGCTGGTGGAGGTGATGGGGCGACACGCAGGCTGGATCGCGTTGCACGCGGGATTGGCCTCGGGCTCGCACATGACTCTCATCCCGGAGCAGCCCTTCGACGTCGAAGAGGTATGCACGTTGGTGCGCAAACGTTTTCAGCGGGGCGACTCCCACTTCATCTGCGTCGTGGCCGAGGGGGCCAAGCCCGTCGAAGGTTCGATGCAATTGCTCGACGGCGGTATCGACGAATTCGGTCACGTCCGATTCACCGGAGTCGCACATCAGCTCGGCGTCGAGATCGAACGTCGCATCAACAAAGAGGTACGCACCACGGTGCTCGGTCACGTGCAGCGCGGCGGCACTCCCACTCCGTACGACCGTGTGCTCGCAACGCGATTCGGTGTCAACGCCACCGATGCCGCGCATTCCGGAGACTTCGGAAAGATGGTGTCGCTGCGCGGTGCCGAGATCGGCCTGGTGTCGTTGGCCGAGGCCACCAAACAACTCAAGCGGGTCCCTCAGACCCGGTACGACGACGCGGCAGCGTTCTTCGGCTGACCCCGAGGCGATCGGTGCCCGAGGACACGTGGTTACTCGGGTGGCGAATGCAATGCATAAACTACGGAGCATGACTGCTGCAACCGTCGATCTGATCGATTACGACGATGTGCTCGCCACGTTCGACCCCGTGCTCGGCATGGAGGTCCACGTCGAGTTGGGTACGGCCACCAAGATGTTCTGTGGTTGCCCCACCGCGTTCGGTGCGGAGCCCAATACGCAGGTGTGCCCGGTGTGCCTGAGCCTCCCCGGCGCACTGCCGGTGGTCAACGCTGCTGCGGTGGAGTCGGCGATCCGTATCGGGCTGGCGCTCAATTGCTCGATCACTCCGTGGGGACGGTTCGCGCGGAAGAACTACTTCTACCCGGATCAGCCTAAGAACTACCAGATCTCGCAGTACGACGAGCCGATCGCCACGGAGGGTTACCTCGACGTCGTGCTCGACGACGGCAGTACGTTCCGCGTCGAGATCGAGCGTGCCCACATGGAGGAAGACACCGGCAAGTCGACGCACGTCGGTGGCGCAACCGGACGAATCGAGGGCGCGTCGCATTCGTTGCTCGACTACAACCGCGCCGGTGTGCCCCTGGTGGAGATCGTGACCAAGACCATCACCGGTACCGGTGAGCGGGCACCGGAGGTGGCGCGGGCGTACGTGACCGCATTGCGTGACCTGTTGAAGTCGTTGAACGTCTCGGACGTGCGGATGGATCAGGGTTCGTTGCGCTGCGATGCCAACGTCTCGTTGATGCGGAAGTCGGCCACCGAGTTCGGTACTCGCACCGAGACGAAGAACGTCAACTCGCTCAAGAGCGTCGAGGTCGCCGTGCGCTACGAGATGCGCCGTCAGGCTGCGGTGCTCGAATCCGGCGGCGAGGTGACGCAGGAAACCCGACATTTCCAGGAGTCCGACGGCACGACCACGGCGGGCCGGAAGAAGGAGACCGCGGAGGACTACCGCTACTTCCCGGAACCCGACCTCGCTCCCGTGGCCCCGGATGCGGCGTGGATCGAGGAGCTGCGAGCCACTCTGCCCGAGCTGCCGTGGTTGCGCCGCGGGCGAATTCAGAAGGACTGGGGCGTCTCCGACGAGGAGATGCGCGACTTGGTCAACTCGGGTGCTCTCGAACTCGTGGCGGCGACCGTCGACGCGGGCGCGTCGGCGCAGGCTGCGCGGTCGTGGTGGGTGTCGTACCTGGCGCAGCAGGCCAACATCGCCGGCGTCGAATTGGGGGATCTGGCGATCACTCCGGCTCAGGTGGCCGAGGTGGCAGCCTTGGTGGCCGACGGCAAGGTCAACAACAACGGTGCCCGTCAGATCGTGGACGGCGTCTTGGCCGGTGAGGGCGAGCCCGCAGAGGTGATGTCGGCGCGGAACCTGGTGTTGGAGAAGGACGACACCAAGCTCCAAGCCGCCGTCGACGAAGCACTTGCCGCGAACCCCGGTGTGGTGGACAAGATTCGCAGTGGCAAGGTCCAGGCCGCCGGTGCCATCGTCGGCGCGGTGATGAAGGCGACGCGGGGACAAGCCGATGCCGCCCGAGTCAAGGAACTCGTGCTGGCGGCGTGCGGTCAGTCCTGATCGACGCATGAGCAGGGCGGCCGGGCAGCGATTGCTGCCCGGCCGCCCTGGTCGTTCGAAGGAGCTGTCGGATCAGTCGAAGCCGCCACCACCGCCGGCAGGGAACGGCACCTTGACGACGCGGTCGTCGGTGGGGCCGACGGCAGTGCCGTTCTTGTTCACCGTCCCCACCAGAATCTGACCGTCGCTCGTGCTGGTCGCCCCGTTCAACTGCCCGTACTTGTCCTGGATCAACAGGGTCGGCTCGGCGGACACCGCTCCGGTGTTTGGGTCCGTGGCCAGTGCTGCAACAGCTTTCGCTGTGGTGAGAGCAACCGCGACGCCGCTCTGACCGGCGGCGCACCCGGCCACACCCGGACGGTCGGGCCAGGTCCACACCGGGGAGAACACTGCTCCCAGCTTGTCGATGCGCTGCAGGCGATCCTCGGTGGCGGTGCGGTCGGTGACGTAGATGTTCCCGCTGCCGTCGGTGCACACGTCGCCCGCTGTACCGATGCCACTGAGCGCGATACCCGGACGCGGGGGAGTGGGAGTGGGCGACAGTGATGTCACGCGTAACAGCTTGCCGGACAACGAGTTCGGGTTGGCGGCGGCGACGGGATCGCCGTTGTCGCCGGTCAACACCAGAAGTTCGTTCGGCGTGTAGAACTCGAGGGAACCTCGAACTCCCGCGGCCCCGCGGGGGATTCCGGTCAGGATGTCCTTGGGTACGTCCCCCTGCGCGAGCCGAACGACCCGCGTATCCGACGCCGTCGTGATCAGCGCGTAGAGCAGTTTGTCCTCGGCGTACGTGGGCGAGAGTGCGATGTCCAGCAGACCTCCGTCGCCCGTGCCGTCGACGGGGATCGTGGCCACCTGCTGTGGCGTCCGGCCTGCGGTGACCTCCATGATGCGGCCGGTCCTGCGTTCTGCCACGAGGCTGCTCTGTCCGTCGGGAAGAGCTACGAGTCCGCCCGTGGTGTCGAGGCAGGTGGCGATCACTGCCGGGTCGGGATCCACGCACGGTCCCGAGACGGGCTGCGGGGCATTCGGACCCGCCGGGGGCGAGGTCTCGCTGGGTGTGGTGGGTTTGAGTTCGGCAGCTCCGACATCCGGCGCGGGGGTGAACGGGGACGAGTTGGAATCGTCGAATCGGGCGCACCCGGCGAGCAGAACAGCCGTCGTCGACAGGGCGACCACAGCCGCGCGGGCAGTTCGTGACGATGCTCCGAGCGGCTTCATGGTTCGAACGTTACGGAACGTCGAGTCCGACGCGCCACGCGGCCGTGAGCGTCAACGTCGGTGGCGCGGGGTTGTCGGCCTTAGTGTGGGGAGGTGACCGATACACCGCGTGACCCCAACCAGCAGGATCCCTCGTACGAACCGGCCGAGAGCCCGTACGACAACCCCACCGAGAAGATTTCGCCCACGCGTTCGGGTTCCGACGCGTCCGGTGCATCGACCACAGCGTTCGGTGCGCAGCGTTCGGATCGTCTGCCCCGAACCGACGACGAGTTGGACTTCCCGAATTCCTCCGCATCCGACAAGCGGAGCACCGATGCGGCACCGACAGAGAAGATCCCGACGTACCGTCCGTCGGCCTTCGCCGACTCGCCGACCCAGACGCCTACGACGGCTACGACGGCCGGTGCCACCTCGAACGCGTACTCGGATCGTCCGACGGAGTATCTCGGTGAGTCCTCCGATTCGGCAGTCGCCGCCCCGGCAGCCCCGGTGCGCACCGAGACCGTGGAAGTTCCGGCCCGACGCGGCACCACCGATCTGGGCCTGTTCGTCCTACGCGTCGCCATCGGAGCAGTGTTCCTCGGGCACGGCTTACAGAAGCTCGTCGGATTGTGGAACGGTCCCGGGCTGGACGGATTTCAGAATCTCCTGGAGGAGTCCGGGTTCCGATACCCGGAGATCCTCGCCATCGCGGCCGCGGCCGGCGAAACCCTCGGCGGCGCACTGCTGATCCTGGGGCTGGCGACGCCGCTGGCCGGTGCAGCTGTGTTGGCGACCATCATCAACGCCTGGTGCTTCAAGCAGGTGGCAGAGCCGGGGCTGCAGTTCTCCGGTGCCACCGGCGTGGAGTACGAAACCGTTCTTGGCTTCGCGGCCGCGGCCATCATTCTCACCGGACCCGGAAAGATCGCGTTCGACGGCCGCCGCGGCTGGGCGACCCGCCCGCGCATCGGATCGTTCCTCGCACTCGCGGTGGGAATCGCTGCGGGCGTGTGCATCTGGATCTTCCTCAACGGAGCGAACCCGGTCGTCCGCTGATCCGGTCGACAACCAACCATGTGAGTGGTTCCTCGTACCCTGCTACGAGGAACCACTCACATGCTTTTTCTGCTCAGGGCACGTAGCGCACAGCACCCTTGTCCGCGGATGTCGCCAGTGCGGCGTAGGCGCGCAGCGCCGTCGTGACCGTGCGCTGTCGATCGACCGGCTGCCACGGCCGCTCGGACGCGAGCATCTTCGCGCGTCGAGTTTCCAGAGTTTCCTCGTCGACGAGGATCTCGAGCGTGCGCGTGGCAACGTCGATGCGGACCTGGTCGCCGTTCTCGACGAGGCCGATCACGCCGCCGGCCGCAGCCTCGGGGGAAATGTGTCCGATGGACAGGCCCGACGTACCACCGGAGAACCGTCCGTCGGTGATCAGGGCACAGACCTTGCCCAGACCGGCACCCTTGAGGAACGCGGTCGGGTGCAGCATCTCCTGCATTCCCGGTCCACCCTTGGGTCCCTCGTACCGCACGACGAGCACGTCACCGGGTTGGATCTTCTTCTGCAGGATGGCCGAGACGGCTTCTTCCTGAGACTCGACGACCAGCGCAGGTCCCTGGAACGAGAAGAGGTCCTCGTCGATGCCCGCGGTCTTCAGAATCGCGCCGTCGACGGCGATGTTGCCGCGCAGCACCACCAGACCGCCCTCGACCGTGTAGGCGTGTTCGAGATCGCGGATGCAACCACCCGCGGCGTCGGTGTCGAGGGAGGACCAGCGATTGCTCGTGGAGAACGGTTCGACGGTTCGGACACCGCCGGGAGCGGCATGGAACAGCTCGATCGCCTCGTCGGATGCGGCACCGGAGCGGATGTCCCACGTGTCGAGCCACTCGTCGAAGCTCTTCGTGTGGACGGTCGAGACGTCGGTCTCGAGCAGATTCGCACGCCGCAGTTCACCCAGCAGGGCGGGAATTCCACCCGCCCGGTGCACGTCTTCCATGTGGTAATCCGAATTGGGGGACACCTTGGCCAGGCACGGCACCTTGCGGCTGATGCCGTCGATGGTGTCGAGATCGAAATCGACCTCGCCCTCCTGCGCCGCCGCGAGCGTGTGCAGCACGGTGTTGGTCGAGCCGCCCATCGCCACGTCCAGTGCCATCGCGTTGCGGAATGCCGCCGGGGTGGCGATGTTGCGGGGCAGCACCGACTCGTCCTCGTCCCGGTAGTACTTGATCGCCGCCTCGACGATGGTCGTGCCGGCCCGGGTGAACAGGGCGCGGCGGGCCTCGTGGGTGGCCAGCGTGGAGCCGTTGCCGGGCAACGCCAGCCCGAGCGCTTCGGTGAGGCAGTTCATCGAGTTGGCGGTGAACATGCCCGAGCAGGACCCGCATGTCGGGCACGCGCTGCGCTCGACCTCGTCCAGGCCCTCTTCGGACACGGCATCGTTCGCGCTGGCAGAGATCGCGGTGATCAGGTCGGTGGGTGCCTGCGCGACCCCTCCGACGACCACAGCTTTACCGGCCTCCATCGGCCCACCGGAGACGAACACCGCCGGGATGTTCAATCGCATGGCCGCGTTGAGCATGCCGGGGGTGATCTTGTCGCAGTTGGAGATGCACACGAGTGCGTCCGCAGTGTGGGCGTTGGCCATGTACTCGACCGAGTCGGCGATGATCTCGCGGCTGGGCAGCGAGTACAGCATGCCCCCGTGCCCCATCGCGATTCCGTCGTCGACGGCGATGGTGTGGAACTCGCGAGGGACTCCGCCTGCCGCGCGGACGGCGTCGGCGACGATCTCGCCGACGTTCTTCAGGTGAACGTGGCCGGGTACGAACTGGGTGTACGAGTTCGCGATGGCGACGATCGGTTTACCGAAATCCGAATCGGTCATTCCGGTGGCGCGCCACAGCGAGCGCGCGCCCGCAGCATTGCGTCCGACAGTGGTGACCCGTGAGCGTAGCGGCGGCATAGTGCAGTTCCTCGTTCGTTGCAGCGGTGATCGCAACGAGGAGATTACTCGGCCGCTCGTCAGCGATCCTTCGGTGCCTGTTCGTCGTCGTGCTCGGCATTCTCGGCCTCTGCGCGTGCCTGATCCTCCGCCGCAGCTGCCGCGGCATAGGGGTCGGTGATGCGACCGCCGCTGGCGGCCGCGAGTTGGGGGAGCCGATCGAACCGCACGAGCGGAAGTGACTTCTCCGTCTTGTCGGTGAGCACCACGCGTGCCCAGCGGCGATCGGGGAAGTGCAGTCCGACCACGGACTCCCACTCGATGACGTCGGAGCCGATGAAACGGCGGGCCGTGATCGCCTCGGGAGTGATGACGGTGCGCACACGCAGCACCCAGATGCACGCGACGATCGGCAGAATCAGCAGCCAACCCAGTGCGGCGGGCCAGCTCGCCGCCGGCAGAGAGGTACTGAACAGGAGCAACCCGACGCCGATCAGGGCCAGACGCGGGAGGCGGATGACCTGCCTGCTCGACGGCGGTGGCCCGTCGGCACTGTTCGGTTGCTCGGAACCGGTGTGGGATGATGGCCGAGGTGGTTCGGACTGCTGCGAAGACGACACCCATTCATCTTCGCATTGCATCTACGCGATCTCACATAATGGGATTGCGTCGTGACGAGTTTGACTCTTCCCTGTGCGCGCGCCTACCGTTCAGTGCGTGAAGCGGAATTGGATACTCGTAATCGGCCGGCGCGTCAACGCCTGAGCCGGTTGTTCAAACTCGCATCGACGCGCCACCCTCGTACAGCTCACGCTGACGGGGGTTTTTTCTTGCCCAGAGATCGCCCAGCAATTTCACATTCCTGAGGAAGCAATCAGTGAGCGCACCAACCGCACGCCCAGGGCCCACGACACGTAAGTCGGGGACAGCCACGAGCCCGTCGACCAGCAACCCGTCCGCAGACGCGGCGACCAACGGATCGCGACGCCACGTCGCACCCGAGAAGGTCAGCGGCGCACAGTCGGTCGTACGAGCTCTCGAAGAACTCGACGTCGACACCGTATTCGGCATTCCCGGTGGCGCGGTTCTCCCGGTCTACGACCCGCTCTTCGACTCCGTCAAGGTGCGCCACGTGCTCGTTCGCCACGAGCAGGGTGCGGGTCATGCCGCCACCGGCTACGCCCAGGCGACCGGCAAGGTCGGCGTCTGCATGGCGACGTCCGGCCCGGGCGCGACCAACCTCGTCACCCCGTTGGCCGACGCGCAGATGGACTCGGTTCCCATCGTCGCGATCACCGGTCAGGTCGCCCGCAGCCTCATCGGTACCGATGGGTTCCAGGAAGCCGACATCTCGGGTATCACGATGCCCATCACCAAGCACAACTTCCTGATCACCGACGGTGCGGACATCCCGCGCATCATGGCCGAGGCGTTCTACATCGCCGCGTCGGGTCGTCCCGGTGCCGTCCTCGTCGACATCCCGAAGGATGTGCTGCAGGCGCAGACCACGTTCTCGTGGCCGCCGGAAATGCGTCTGCCCGGCTACCGCCCGGTCACCAAGCCGCACGGCAAGCAGGTTCGCGAAGCGGCACGCTACATCGCCGATGCCAAGCAGCCGGTGCTGTACGTCGGTGGCGGCGTCATCAAGGCCAACGCCTCGGCAGAACTGCTCGAGCTCGCAGAACTGACCGGCATCCCGGTCGTCACGACGCTGATGGCGCGCGGGGCATTTCCCGACACCCACCAGCTGAACCTGGGCATGCCCGGTATGCACGGCACCGTCGCGGCGGTCGCCGCTCTGCAGCGCAGCGACCTACTGATCACGCTCGGTGCCCGGTTCGACGACCGCGTCACCGGTCAGCTCTCGTCCTTCGCTCCCGATGCCAAGGTCATCCACGCCGACATCGACCCGGCCGAGATCGGCAAGAACCGATACGCGGACGTGCCGATCGTGGGCGACTGCGGCGAGGTCATCACCGAGCTGATCGAGGCCCTGCGGGCCGATCGCGCCACCGGAACGACTCTCGACCTCGAGCAGTGGTGGGTCTACCTCGACGGCATCCGCAAGACGTACCCGTTGAGCTACGACCGTCCGTCCGACGGTTCCATGTCTCCCGAGTTCGTCATTTCCTCGGTCGGCAAGTTCGCCGGTCCCGACGCGATCTACTGCGCCGGCGTCGGCCAGCACCAGATGTGGGCCGCGCAGTTCATCAACTACGAGAAGCCGCGCACGTGGCTCAACTCCGGTGGTCTGGGCACGATGGGGTACGCGGTTCCGGCCGCCATGGGAGCCAAGATGGGCCTGCCCGACGCCGAGGTGTGGGCGATCGACGGCGACGGCTGCTTCCAGATGACCAACCAGGAGCTTGCTACCTGCGCGGTCGAGGGAATCCCGATCAAGGTCGCGCTCATCAACAACGGCAACCTCGGCATGGTTCGGCAGTGGCAGACCCTGTTCTACGAGGAGCGCTACTCCAACACCAATCTCGGAACTCACGGTGCCGTGCGCATCCCCGATTTCGTCAAGCTGGCCGAGGCTTTGGGCTGCGTCGGTTTGCGATGCGAGCGGGAAGAGGACGTGGATGCGGTGATCGCCCAGGCACGCGCCATCAACGATCGTCCGGTCGTCATCGACTTCATCGTCGGTGCCGACGCCCAGGTGTGGCCGATGGTGGCCGCCGGAACGGGTAACGACGAGATCATGGCCGCCCGCGGCATCCGTCCGCTGTTCGACGAGGACGAGACCGTGGGCAGTGAGCCAGGACTCGACGACGCGATGGAACGCGAGCAGGCGCCGCACCCGATGAACAACGACGCGAAAGGCACGGACCTGTGAGCACGAGCCATACCCTCAGCGTTCTCGTCGAGGACAAGCCAGGTGTGTTGGCGCGCGTGGCCGCGTTGTTCTCGCGCCGCGGCTTCAACATCTCCTCACTCGCGGTCGGCGGCACCGAGATTCCCGATATCTCGCGCATGACGATCGTGGTGACGGTCGACGAGTTCCCGCTCGAGCAGGTGACCAAGCAGCTCAACAAGCTCATCAACGTCATCAAGATCGTCGAGCAGGACGACGATTCCTCGGTGGCGCGCGAGTTGGTCCTGATCAAGGTCCGCGCCGATGCCAGCGTTCGGAGCGAGGTCATCGAAACGGTGAATCTGTTCCGCGCCAAGGTCATCGACGTCTCTCCCGAGGCGGTGACGGTCGAGGCGACGGGCACCCGCTCCAAGCTCGACGCGTTGCTGAAGATGTTGGACCCCTATGGAATTCGAGAAATAGTTCAGTCGGGAGTCGTTGCCGTCGGACGTGGACCGAAATCGATCACTGCGTCGCGTTAGCGGCCCCGGTGACGAACATGCGTAAAACCCAAGAGGAAAGGTAACAACCAGTGGCAGTCGAGATGTTCTACGACGACGATGCTGATCTGTCGATCATCCAGGGCCGCAAGGTCGCTGTGATCGGCTACGGAAGCCAGGGCCACGCGCACTCGCTCAGCCTGCGCGACTCCGGCGTCGATGTTCGCATCGGCCTGGCGGCAGGCTCGAAGTCCCGTGCCAAGGCGGAGGAGCAGGGCCTGAAGGTCGGAACTCCCGCAGAGGTGTCCGAGTGGGCCGACGTGATCATGGTGCTCGCACCCGATACCGCTCAGGCCAAGATCTTCTCCGAGGAGATCGAACCCAACCTGAAGGACGGCGACGCGCTGTTCTTCGGCCACGGCCTCAACATTCACTTCGACCTGATCAAGGCACCGGAGTTCGTGACCGTCGGCATGGTTGCCCCCAAGGGCCCCGGCCACCTCGTGCGTCGTCAGTTCGTCGACGGCAAGGGTGTTCCCGCGCTCATCGCCATCGACCAGGACCCGAAGGGTGAGGGCCAGGCCCTCGCGCTGTCGTGGGCCAAGGGCATCGGCGGCACCCGCGCAGGCGTCATCAAGACCACGTTCAAGGAAGAGACCGAGACCGACCTGTTCGGTGAGCAGGCCGTGCTGTGCGGCGGCACCGAAGAACTCGTCAAGACGGGCTTCGAGGTCATGGTCGAGGCCGGCTACGCACCCGAGATGGCGTACTTCGAGGTGCTGCACGAGCTCAAGCTCATCGTCGACCTCATGTACGAGGGCGGCATCGCCCGCATGAACTACTCGGTGTCCGACACCGCGGAGTTCGGTGGGTACCTCTCCGGACCGCGCGTCATCGACGCAGGCACCAAGGAACGCATGAAGGCCATCCTGGCCGACATCCAGTCGGGCGAATTCACCCGTCGCCTCGTCGCCAACGTCGAGAACGGCAACACCGAGCTCGAAGGCCTGCGCAAGGCCAACGCCGAGCACCCCATCGAGGTCACCGGCAAGAAGCTGCGCGACCTCATGAGCTGGGTCGACCGCCCGATCACCGAGACGGCCTGATTCTCATCGAATCGCGTTGTCACGCAATCTGATCGAAGGGCACCCCTGGATTGCCGGGGGTGCCCTTCGGTGCGTGAGTCCGGTGGCGTCACCGTGTGACGTCTCGGACCTCTAAACTGTTCGTGCTGCACAGCCCGCCGAATTTTTCCGACCACGTCTCGAACCGATATAGGGAGTTTTTCACGTGAGCCAGCCAGGCCGTCCTGTCGTTCTGATCGCCGACAAACTTGCGCCGTCCACCGTCGAGGCACTGGGCGACGGCGTCGAGGTTCGCTGGGTCGACGGTCCGGATCGCCCCGCGTTGCTCGCTGCAGTTCCCGAGGCCGACGCCATTCTCGTGCGGTCCGCGACCACGGTCGACGCCGAGGTGCTCGCTGCCGGGACCAACCTCAAGATCGTCGCCCGCGCCGGTGTCGGCCTGGACAACGTCGACGTACCCGCAGCCACCGAGCGCGGCGTCCTCGTCGTCAACGCACCGACCTCCAACATCCACACGGCCGCCGAGCATGCGGTGACGTTGCTTCTCGCGGCCGCGCGCCAGATCCCCGCTGCCGACGCCACTCTGCGTCAGCACGAGTGGAAGCGCAGCAAGTTCAACGGTGTCGAGATCTTCGGCAAGACCGTCGGCGTCGTCGGACTCGGCCGTATCGGCCAGCTGTTCGCGCAGCGTCTGGCCGCGTTCGAGACCCACATCATCGCGTACGACCCCTACGTCTCGGCAGCGCGCGCGGCGCAGCTCGGAATCGAACTGGTGAGCCTGGACGAGCTGCTCGAGCGGGCCGACATGTTCTCGGTGCACCTGCCGAAGACGCCGGAGACCAAGGGCATCATCGGCAAGGAAGCCCTCGCCAAGACCAAGCCCGGGGTCATCGTCGTCAACGCCGCACGCGGTGGACTGGTCGACGAGCAGGCACTGGCCGACGCCATCACCTCCGGTCACGTGTTCGCCGCGGGCATCGACGTCTACGCCTCCGAGCCGTGCACCGACAGCCCGTTGTTCGAGCTGCCGCAGGTCGTCGTCACTCCCCACCTCGGGGCATCGACCACCGAAGCGCAGGACCGAGCGGGCACCGATGTGGCCAAGTCCGTATTGCTGGCTCTCGCAGGCGAATTCGTGCCCGACGCGGTCAACGTCAAGGGTGGGGCCGTCGGCGAAGAGGTATCGCCGTGGCTCGAAATCGTGCGTAAGCAGGGTGTGCTGCTCGGAGCCCTGTCCGACGAACTTCCCACCTCGTTGTCGGTGGACGTTCGCGGCGAACTCGCCAGCGAGGACGTGCAGATCCTGAAACTGTCCGCGCTGCGCGGACTGTTCTCGGCCGTCATCGAGGATTCGGTCACGTTCGTCAACGCTCCGTCGCTGGCCGAGGAGCGCGGTGTCACAGCAGAAGTGACCACCGCTCCCGAGAGCGAGAACCACCGCAGTGTCGTCGACATTCGCGCCGTCTACGGTGACGGATCGGTCCTCAACGTTGCCGGCACTCTGACGGGCACCTCGCAGGTCGAGAAGATCGTCAACATCAACGGCCGCAACTTCGACCTCCGCGCCGAGGGCAAGAACCTCATCGTCAACTACGCGGATCAGCCCGGCAGCCTGGGTCGAATCGGCACTCTGCTCGGCGACGCCGGAATCGACATCCAGGCCGCAGCACTGAGCCAGGACTCCGAGGGCGACGGCGCAACGATTCTGCTGCGCGTCGACAAGGACGTTCCGGCCGAGCTCAGTGCGAGCATCGCTACCGCCGTGGGTGCCTCCACCATCGAGCTGGTCGACCTGTCCTGATCGCTCGCAGCCGATCGGACCGACACGAACTACGAGGAGTGAAATGAAGCTGGCCGTCATCGCCGGGGACGGAATCGGACCGGAGGTCGTCGCCGAAGCGCTTGCCGTTCTCGACGTGGTCGCACCCGGAGCCGAGAAGACCGAGTACGACCTCGGGGCGCGGCGTTACAACGCCACCGGAGAGTTGCTGCCGGATTCGGTGTTGGCAGAACTGCGTGAGCACGACGCAATTCTGTTGGGAGCCATCGGCGATCCGTCGGTGCCCAGCGGTGTGCTCGAGCGTGGGCTGTTGCTGCGGGCGCGATTCGAGCTCGATCACCACATCAATCTGCGGCCGGCCAAGTTGTACCCGGGCGTGGTCGGTCCGCTGGCCGGGGACAAGCAGATCGATGTCGTCGTCGTTCGGGAGGGTACCGAGGGGCCGTACACCGGCAACGGTGGTGCACTGCGCGTCGGTACACCGCACGAGGTGGCCACCGAGGTCAGCGTCAACACTCGTTACGGCGTGGAGCGGGTGGTGCGCAACGGTTTCGAGCGGGCGCTGACCCGCAGGAAGCACCTGACGCTGTTGCACAAGACCAACGTGCTCACGTTCGCCGGTAGCCTGTGGGCCCGCACGGTCGAGGCAGTCTCGGCGGACTTCCCGGACGTCGAGGTCGCGTATCAGCACATCGATGCCGCGATGATCCACCTCGTCACCGATCCCGGCCGGTTCGACGTGATCGTCACCGACAATCTGTTCGGCGACATCGTGACCGACCTCTCGGCTGCCGTCACCGGCGGAATCGGTTTGGCCGCAAGTGGAAACATCGACGCCACCGGTACCAACCCCAGCATGTTCGAGCCGGTGCACGGTAGCGCGCCCGACATCGCGGGACAGCAGAAGGCCGATCCGACCGCTGCCATCCTGTCGGTGTCCTTGCTACTCGATCATCTCGGCGACGCGGCGGGGGCCGCGCGAGTAGAAGCCGCTGTCGCAGCGGATCTCGCCGAGCGGGGAACCACGACCGCGTCGACGAAAGAGATCGGCGCTCGGATCGCCGCTCGCCTGTAACTCTCACGCCACGACATGCCACGGTGGGCCGACAGCCCACCGTGGCATGTCGTGTATCACGGGCAGGTCACCCCTTGGGCACGTCAGCGGGCGCGGTCTGCACCGGTGTCGGACGTCTCGTCCGTGGGCTCGGGTGCCGGATCGTCGGGCACGATCGGTACGGAGAGCGCGGGAAAGACCGCCGAGACCAGGAACGCCACGGGGAAGCTGATGGCCGCGATCGCCCCGAACACCGGCGGTACAGCCGAGGCGAACACGTACTGGCTCGTGTTCTGTACCCCGAGAGCGCGTCCGCTCCAATACGGTCCCGAGATTTCCGCGACAGCAGTGAACGCGAGGCCGTTCGGGGCAACGGTGGCGACGGACGCGACGACGAGCAGGACGATGGCGGCGGGGGAGTCGAACCAGTCGGCGATGCCGAGCCCGAGCATGCTGGCAGCGGCTGTCACGGCCACCCACCGCAAAGGCCGCATGCGGCTACCGACACGATCGGACAGCGCGCCCACGCTCATCCGACCCAGTGCGCCGAGAATCTGGGTCAGCGTGACGAGGACACCCGCGGCCGCGGCCGTCCAGCCTCGGTCGGTCATCAGCCACACGAGCGCATACGTCCACACAACGTACTGCGGCACCACCAACAGGATGGACGTGGCGTGAATGCGCCACAGTTGGCTGCTGTTGCGGTACGGATTGTCGAGCAGACCCTGCGCCGCCGCATCGGTGCGGTTCGGACGGGGAGGGTCGACCACGGCCAGGCACAGCAGAGCGCTCGCAGCGCAGACGGCAGCAGGCACGAGCAGGGCCGCGCCGACGCCGTGGTCACGCGCGACAGGCGGGATGGTCAGTGCCGCGACGGCCACGCCGAGGGGAACCGACATCTGTCTGATGCCCATGGCCAGCCCACGACGGTGCGGCGGAAACCAGCCCACCACGACGCGTCCGCTCGCGCTGTTCGCGCTGGCCGCAGACATACCGCCGATCAACAGCAGGGCGGCGAGCGCCGGAATGGACGTGCTGACCACCGCAGCCAGGCTCGCGGCAGCGGTGAGCCCGAGCCCGATCACGAGAACGAGACGTTCGCCGATGCGGTCGACGAGCACGCCCCATGCGATGAGGGTCAGCATGATGCCCACGGTCGGCATCGCAACCACGAATCCTGCGGTCGCAAGTCCGAGTCCCCGGTCGTCGTGCAGGGCGGGAATGAGAAATGCAGCACCGTTGATGAAGACGGCACCGGCAGTCTGCGCGAGCATCCCGAGCACGAGCATGAACCACCGTCGCGTCTCGCCGATACTGGACAGCTGCTTCGTGGCGCTCATTCCGGCCTCTCGTCTCACTATGTGAACCCATAATCTTGCTATCTGGATACAGATCGAAACATTACACCGGCGAAAGATCGACGGACAGGACGGCATCGGCGTGCGGAGAACGGCGGTCGATAGACTTTCGACATGCGTCTCGGTCGAATTGCAAGTCCTGATGGTGTGGCATTCGTGAGTATCGAAGGTGAGGGGGATGCCCGGACGGCGAAGGAAATTGCCGAACATCCTTTCGGCACACCGACGTTCACGGGTCGATCGTGGCCACTGGCCGACGTGCGACTGCTCGCACCGATCCTCGCCAGCAAGGTGATCGCCATCGGTAAGAACTACGCCGCGCACGCCGCCGAGATGGGTGGTGAAGCGCCGGAGACTCCCGTCATCTTCATCAAGCCGAACACCTCCATCGTCGGTCCGGGTGCGGCCATCGTGCTGCCTCCGTCGTCGAACGAGGTGCACTACGAAGGCGAACTCGCCATCGTGATCGGTCGTCCGTGCAAGGACGTGCCCGCCTCCAAGGCGTACGACGTGGTGCTCGGATACACCGTCGCCAACGACGTCTCGGCACGCGACCATCAGAAGCACGACGGGCAATGGACCCGGGCGAAGGGGCACGACACGTTCTGCCCCCTCGGGCCGTGGATCGAGACGTCCCTCGATCCTTCCGACCTCGAGATCAAGACCGAGGTCGACGGCGTCGTCAAGCAGCAGAGTCGTACTTCGCTTCTACTGCACGATATTCCGAAGATCATCGAGTGGGTGTCCGCGGTGATGACCCTGCTGCCCGGAGACGTCATTCTGACCGGAACGCCCGAGGGTGTCGGCCCCATCACCGACGGAGACAGTGTGTCGATCACCGTCGAGGGAATCGGTACCTTGACCAACCCAGTCGCAGCGAAGAAGTAGGACAACGATGACCACAGCAGCAGATGTCCGCGTTCGGTTCTGCCCGTCGCCCACCGGCACACCGCACGTCGGTCTGGTCCGCACCGCCCTGTTCAACTGGGCGTTCGCGCGACATCACGGCGGCACCTTCGTCTTTCGGATCGAGGACACCGACGCCGCTCGCGATTCCGAGGAGTCCTACGCAGCGTTGCTCGACGCGCTGCGATGGCTCGGTCTGGATTGGGACGAGGGCCCCGAGGTGGGCGGTCCCTACGAGCCCTACCGCCAGTCGCAGCGACGCGACCAGCATGTGGCTGTCGTACAGCAACTGCTCGATGCAGGCGAAGCCTACGAGTCGTTCTCGACGCCCGAGGAAGTCGAAGCGAGGCACAAGGCCGCCGGGCGTGACCCCAAGCTCGGCTACGACAACTTCGACCGCGACCTGACGCCGGAGCAGCGGCAGGGATTCCTCGACGAGGGACGCGGGGCCGTCGTGCGGCTGCGCATGCCCGATCACGATCTGACGTGGAACGACCTCGTACGCGGCGAGACCACGTTCAAGGCGGGGACCGTACCGGACTTCGCCTTGACTCGCGGCAACGGAGTTCCACTGTACACGTTGGTCAATCCGGTCGACGACGCACTGATGAAGATCACGCACGTGCTGCGCGGCGAGGACCTGTTGTCGTCGACGCCTCGACAGCTCGCACTGTACGAGGCCCTGATCCGAATCGGTGTGGCCGACCGCACCCCGGAGTTCGGACATCTGCCGTTCGTGATGGGCCAGGGCAACAAGAAGCTGTCCAAGCGTGACCCCGAATCGAACCTCTTCATCCACCGCGACCGAGGCTTCGTCCCGGAGGGGCTGCTGAACTACCTGGCGCTTCTCGGGTGGGGCATCTCCGACGATCACGACGTGTTCTCGCTCGACGAGATGGTGGCGGCGTTCGAGATCTCGTCGGTCAATTCCAACCCTGCGCGCTTCGACCAGAAGAAAGCCGACGCGATCAACGCCGAGCACATCAGGATGTTGGCTGCAGACGACTTCGCGGCACGGTTACGCGAGTTCCTCGTTGCTCGAGGGCATCTTGCCGAGCCGGTCGACGAGAAGATGTTCGCTGTCGCGGCGGATCTGGTGCAGACGCGCATCGTCGTGCTGTCGGATGCGTGGGGCCTGCTGAAGTTCCTCTTCGTCGACGACGCGGAGTTCGAGATCGATCCTGCGGCGGCGGCCAAGAATCTCGGCGCAGACGCGGCGCCGGTACTCGACGCCGCCATCGAAGCGCTGACCGCAGTGACGGATTGGTCGACAGCCGAGCTGGAAGTCGCCCTCAAGGACGCGCTCATCGAGAAGATGGAACTCAAGCCCCGCAAGGCCTTCGCGCCGGTTCGGGTGGGAGTCACCGGCTCCCACATCAGCCCGCCGCTGTACGAGTCCATGGAACTTCTCGGCCGCGAGAGGACACTCGCTCGTCTGACCGCCGCACGTACCCTTATCGCGTGACGGCGGTGCGACGTCGGCCGTCGAGGTCGGTCGGAGACTCTCGCACATGAGCGTCGCCGACCGACTGGATCGACTGCAGCGCAGGCGTCCGGTTCTCGGATTTCCGATTGCGGTGGTCTACAAGTTCGTCGACGATCAGGGTGGTTACCTGGCCGCGCTGATCACGTACTACGCATTCGTCTCGCTCTTTCCTGCGCTGCTGCTCTTCTCCGTGATTCTGGGCATCGTGTTGATGGGCAACCCGGAGTTGCAACAACAGATCCTGAACTCGGCACTCGGTCAGATCCCGGCGATCGGGGAAGAACTGGGGCGTCCCGAACGGATAGGTGGCGGCACGGTCGGTCTGACGGTGGGTATCCTCGGGTCGCTGTACGGCGGACTCGGCGTGTCCGTTGCGCTGCAGAACGCGATGAACACCGCATGGGCCGTACCGAAGAATCTTCGGCCCGATCCCATTCGAGCCCGAGTGCGGGGATTGGGTTTGCTGAGCACCGTGGGTCTGGCGGTAATGGCGATCACCGCACTCAATGTGCTCAGTGCCGCAGGATATTTCGGTCCGGAATCCGGTCTCGTCGTGTTCGTGATCGGAACGCTGCTGTACGTCGGGGTGTTCGTCGTTGCGTTTCGGCTCGCCACAGTGCGAGCGGTGTCGATCGGACAGGTACTCCCGGGAGCCATAGCAGCCGGTCTGACGTGGCAGCTGCTGCAGACCTTCGGCGGTGTGTACGTGAAGTACGTCGCTGCAAGTGCGACGGTGACGAACGGTGTCTTTGCGGTCGTGCTCGGGCTGTTGGCCTTTCTGTACGTGACCTCGGTATCGATCGTGATCTGCATCGAGATCAACGTGGTTCGTGTCGACAGGCTGTTCCCGCGGGCCCTTCTGGCCCCGTTCACCGACGACGTCGACCTGACCGAAGGTGACAAACTCACCTACACCGGACAGGCAGAAGCGCAGCGCAGTACTGCGTTCGAGGAAATAGACGTGACGTTCGAGGACCCACCGAGCGCTCAGTCGGACTCCGGCCCGAACTCCGGCTCGGCAGCCGGGGCACCGTAGAAGCGGTCGATCCTGGTCTCCATCGGGAAGAGCACTGCCGTGTCGCCGAACATCAGACGCGTAGCCGACTCTGCCGCCGCCGCAACGGCCTCGGACACCCACGGTGCGTCTCCGAGTGGACAATGCACGACTACTTCGTCGTGCTGAAAGAACACCAACTCACTTCTGCTCGACCGCAATCGCCCGCGCAGATCTGCCAACAGGCACAGCGCCCACTCGGCTGCGGTCGCCTGCACCACGAAGTTGCGCGTGAATCGGCCACGCGCGTGGGCGTCACCGGTGGACCACCATTGCGGCGTAGGGGGAGGGCACGCTCGGCCCAGCCACGACCGGACCACCTCGCCCCGCTCACCGGCCCGCGCCGCCTCTTCCACGACCGCCACCGCGTCGGGGAATCTGGCGCGTAGGCGGGTCAGCAACGCACGAGCCTCACCCGACGTCGCGCCGTACAGCACTCCGAGAACAGCGACCTTGGCGTGCGCACGATCACCGTCGAACGACTCGGCGGCGACGGGGGCGTAGAGATCCGCTGTTCCCGCAGCGGCGACCATGCGAGGGTCACCCGACATCGCGGCGAGAATGCGGGGCTCGAGCTGGCCGGCGTCGGCGGCGACGAAGGTGTACCCCGAGTCGGCGATCACGCTGGCGCGCAGCGGTTTCGGGATCTGCAGACCCCCACCGCCCCGGCTCGCCCAGCGGCCGGAGACGACGGCCCCCGGCACGTAGACCGGCCGGAAACGATCTCCGCGAACCCACGCGTCCAGCCACGTCCACCCGTTGGTGCTGTGCAGTTTCGACAGATCTCGGTGGCTAAGCAACAGCGGCACCGCAGGATGGTCGATGTCTCGGATCACGTGTGCTCGAGTGGATGTGAGCTCGATACCGGCGCGCGCGAACGCGGCGACCACCTCTGCGGGTGAACCGGGGTTCACGCGGCGCCCGAACACCGACGAGATCTCGTTCTCGAGCTTCACCAACGCAGGAGGAGTCGATCCGTCGACCGGCCTCGCACCGAGGGTCGCGTCGAGGTGCCGCCGATGCGCAGCGGCCGAGAACGGCAATCCGTCGAAGGTCATCTCCGCCGCGGCCAGACCTCCGGCCGACTCGGCGGCCGCCAACAGCTGCAGCCCCCGATCGTCACCGATCTCCTCGATCTGACGGCGGTAGTGGGCGAGCACTGCCACCGGATCGGCATGCGGGTCGGCGTCGAACAATCCGGGTCGCAGGTCTGCGGGTGTGGACGGTGTCGTGGTGCGCCCCGTTCGCATCGCCAGAATGGCACCGACGAGGGCGAGATCGTGGCAGCGCCGGACCCGCACCCCTGCGTCGAGCAGTCGCGGGTAGATGCGGCTCGTGTCCTCCCACACCCAGCGGGGAGCGTGCTCTCGCTCGACAGCGGCCACGGAGCCCACCAGATCGTCGGTCACCTCCTCGGCAGGGGAACTGCCGCCGGACGGGGAGCCGTCCTCCTCGAGGCGGATCAGCACGGCCCGGTTGCCCTGGGGAACGAGCAGCACCTTCATCGGCGTCTGCGAAGTTCGAGAACGCTCACGAAACAGGAGTCTGCTGCATGCTCTGCGGCCGACGATGCGCGGGTTCTGCGTTCACGCGATGGTGTCCGAGCGGGCCTCGCGGGCGGTCGAGGGCGGTTATCAGGGCTCTGAGCAGCCGATTTGGAGAATGGGTAGTGACCTTTGATAGTCTCTATCCCGGCTCGAAACGCAGTGCACATCGATCGGATGCGTACTTCGATTCAAGTCCATTGGGGTATGGTGTAATTGGCAACACAGCGGTTTCTGGTACCGCCATTCTAGGTTCGAGTCCTGGTACCCCAGCGAGCAGGTGAGTGGCGATTTTGCCGCCGATGCCGAGGCAGTTAAGCTACCTCAGCATCACGTGTTCGATACAGCGTCAACAATGCAGGTGAAGTTCCTGGCCCCGTCGTCTAGCGGCCTAGGACGCCGCCCTCTCAAGGCGGTAGCGCGGGTTCGAATCCCGTCGGGGCTACGAAGACAGAACCCCCTCGATCTCCGGATCGAGGGGGTTCTGTCGTTTCGGTGTGACCGTCGTTGCTGTCGTGCGGTGGTGTCGCTTCGCGTCAGACGCTCTTGCGGCGGAACATCTTTTGGTGATCGGCCGGACCGTGGACATTGTTCACCTTGGGGCCACCGTCCTTGTGGTCGACGGAATTGTGCGACTTGCTGTTCTTCTGTTCGAGAACCTCGCGGAACTTCTTCTTCAACTCTTCGCTGCCGGATTCTGACATGGGGCACTCCTTGCAGTCGGCGACCGGCCGGGTGGGCCGTTCGAGACGAACGTACTCCACTTCTGCGGCCTCTTCGGCCGGTTTTTGGTGGGGTGCCGCTCGATCGGCCTCGGTTCGGCGCTCAGAGGCGCTTGTGCAGCGCGTCGGCGGCGGCGAGCAGGTCTGCCGCCCAGCGTGCGCCCGGCTTGCGTCCGATGCGGTCGATCGGGCCGGACACCGAGATCGCCGCCACGACAGTGTCGTTGCTGTCGCGAACGGGAGCCGAGACGCTCGCGACCCCCGGCTCACGTTCACCTGCGCTCTGCGCCCACCCTCGCCTGCGGATCTCCAGCAGCACCCGTTCGCCGAATTCGGCGTCCGGCAGCACTGTGCGTTGAGTCTGCGAATCTGCCCACGCCAGAAGAACTTTCGCACCGGAGCCGGCTGTCATGGGTAGCCGGGCCCCGACGAGCACGGTATCTCGGAGACCGGTCGGGGGCTCCATGGATGCGACACAGACGCGAACGGTCCCCTCGCGGCGGTAGATCTGCACGCTCTCTCCGGTGATTTCGCGAAGCCGAGGCAGTACCGATGCTGCGGCGTCGAGCAGCGCATCCGACGCGCTCGCCGCCAATTCCCCCAGCCCCGGACCGGTGCGCCACAATCCGTCGGAATCGCGCACGAGGAGGCGGTGGGTTTCGAGTCCGACCGCGAGCCGATGCGCAGTGGCGCGGGGGAGCGCTGTGCGGGCACACAGGTCGTTGAGAGTGCAGGGTGTCTCGGCCACTGCATGCAACACGGCCATGGCCTTGTCGAGGACACCGATACCGCTCGATTTGTCGACGGCGCCGCTCAGGCTATGCTGTCTCATAGAACGATATTAGCCTCCCGAATGCTGAGATTGCACAACCGCGAGAAGTCCAGCGTGCCGCGGGGGACGATGTCGAGACGATCACGCGAGGTGGACCAGCCCGTCCGCCGGCGCGACGACAGGGAAGACGAGGTCTGCGACAGCGATGTCCGAAACGACGAAATCCGATGCGTCCGTAGCACAAGCGCCGAAGACGCTGGCGGAGAAGGTGTGGGACCAACATGTGGTCGTCCCCGGTGGGGGAGAAGGCGGTGCACGTGAGCCGGATCTGATCTACATCGATCTGCACCTCGTACACGAGGTCACCAGCCCCCAGGCATTCGACGGTCTGCGTTTGGCCGGCCGCGAGCTTCGTCGCCCGGACCTGACGATCGCAACGGAGGACCACAACGTCCCGACGGCCGACATCTTCGCGCCGATCGCCGATCTCGTCTCACGCACCCAGGTCGATACTCTGCGCCGCAACTGCGAGGAATTCGGAGTTCGGTTGTACCCGATGGGAGATCTCGATCAGGGCATCGTCCACATCATCGGCCCGCAGCTCGGTCTGACCCAGCCGGGTATGACCATCGTGTGCGGAGACAGCCACACCTCGACGCACGGTGCATTCGGTTCGATCGCAATGGGAATCGGCACCAGCGAGGTCGAGCATGTGATGGCCACCCAGACTCTGTCTCTGCGACCGTTCAAGACCATGGCCATCACCGTCGACGGAGAACTGGCTCCCGGTGTGACGAGCAAGGATCTGATTCTCGCGGTGATCGCCAAGATCGGCACCGGCGGCGGTCAGGGATACGTGCTCGAATATCGCGGTGAGGCCATCCGCAAGTTGTCGATGGAAGCCCGAATGACCATCTGCAACATGTCGATCGAGGCCGGGGCGCGCGCGGGCATGATCGCACCCGACGAGATCACGTACGAATACCTGAAGGGACGGCCGCATGCGCCCCAGGGGGCGGAGTGGGATGCGGCGGTGGCCGCCTGGAACGAACTGGCAACCGACCCGGATGCGGTGTTCGACAACGAGGTACACATCGATGCGAGCACTCTGACGCCGTTCGTCACCTGGGGAACGAACCCGGGTCAAGGTGCTCCGTTGGGAGATGCCGTGCCCGATCCCGAGGCAATGCTCGACGAAGGCGAGCGCGTATCGGCCCAGAAGGCCTTGCAGTACATGGGTCTCGAAGCCGGTACACCGATCCGCGAGATCTCCGTCGACACCGTGTTCGTCGGCTCCTGCACCAACGGCCGCATCGAGGATCTGCGTGCGGTGGCGTCCGTCCTCGAGGGCCGCCGCGTCGCAGACGGCGTGCGAATGCTGGTGGTACCCGGGTCGATGCGGGTGCGCGCGCAGGCCGAAGAGGAAGGACTCGGTGAGATCTTCACCGCAGCAGGGGCCGAGTGGCGGCAGGCCGGCTGCTCGATGTGTCTGGGAATGAACCCCGATCAGCTCACCTCGGGAGAGCGTTCGGCATCCACGTCCAACCGCAATTTCGAGGGGCGTCAGGGCAAGGGTGGTCGCACTCACCTCGTGTCGCCTCTGGTTGCGGCGGCCACTGCAGTTCGCGGAACCCTGTCCTCTCCGGCGGATCTCGCGTAGCAGCGAGCCCTCCGACCGGATCGATCGAACTCACAGGAGAAATTTCGATGGAAGCTTTCACTCGACACAAAGGCATCGGCGTTCCGCTCCGGCGGTCCAATGTCGACACCGACCAGATCATTCCGGCGGTCTATCTCAAGCGCGTGACTCGCACCGGATTCGAGGACGGATTGTTCGCCGGTTGGCGGTCCGATCCGAACTTCATCTTGAACCTCGCGCCCTACGACCGCGGATCGGTTCTCGTGGCCGGGCCGGACTTCGGCACGGGATCGTCACGCGAGCACGCTGTCTGGGCGCTGTCGGACTTCGGTTTCAGGGTCGTCATCGCATCCAGATTCGCCGATATCTTCCGCGGAAACATGGGCAAGGCCGGGTTGGTGGCGGCCGAGGTGGAGCAATCGGACGTCGAATTGCTGTGGAAAGCCTTAGAAGAACAGCCCGGTCTGGAGCTCGTCGTGGACCTCGTCGACAAGACGGTCACGGCTGGAACCTTGGTGGTGCGCTTCGCGATTGACGACTACACGCGGTGGCGTCTGCTGGAGGGTCTGGACGACATCGGACTGACATTACGCCAGGTAGAGGCCATTACGGAGTACGAAAAGTCAAGGCCTTCATACAAACCCCTCACCCTTCCGGCAAGGATCGAGGAGCCTTCGAAAAGCTGACGGACGGGGGGTCCGACACGCTTTGCGGCCGTGAAGCATTCCGCGACACCGAAATGAAAATTGGCGTGGCGCATAGACTCTTGACGACTTGGGGTTTACCGTTGTAGTAGTCGGTCCGACGATGGGCCACAATATAGCGGAGGAAATCCATGAACAAGGCAGAGCTGATTGACGCCCTGACCGAGAAGTTGGGGTCTGACAGGCGGAGCGCCACAGAGGCTGTCGAGAACATCGTCGACACCATCGTGCGCGCGGTCCACCGCGGCGAAAGTGTCACGATCACGGGCTTCGGCGTGTTCGAGCAGCGTCGTCGCGCGGCGCGTGTCGCCCGTAACCCCCGCACCGGTGAGACCGTTCGCGTCAAGCCGACCAACGTACCGGCATTCCGTCCGGGCGCGCAGTTCAAGGCCGTCATCGCCGGTGGACAGAAGCTGCCCGCAACCGGACCTGCCGTCAAGCGCGGTTCGGCAGCAGCTCCGGCCAAGAAGACTGCGGCAGCGAAGAAGACCGCCGCCAAGAAGGCAGCGGTGAAGACGACCGCCCGCAAGGCCACCACCGCGGCAGCCAAGAAGGCGGCTCCGGCGAAGACTGCCGCCAAGAAGGCAGCTCCCGCAAAGACCGCCGCCAAGAAGGCAGCTCCCGCAAAGACAACCGCACGCAAGACCACGACGGCTGCTGCCAAGAAGGCTCCGGCCAAGACGACCGCACGCAAGGCCGCAACCACTACGGCCCCTGCCAAGAAGGCTCCGGCCAAGACAGCGGCCAAGAAGACCGTCGCCAAGAAGGCCCCCGCCAAGAAGGCTCCGGCCAAGAAGGCACCCGCGAAGCGCGCTGCAAAGAAGTAGCGCTCGACCGGCACCGGTCATCCAGGACCGGGCCGTTCTCGCACTCCACAGAAGGCCCCGACCGAAATTTCGGTCGGGGCCTTCTGCCGTGTTCGTGATCCGAGGATCCTCGGATGCGACTCAGTCGTCGGCGACCAGGTTCGGTAGCGGGCTGGCGATGTGGTCGGCCGCGACGAGCCGACCGTCGTGGCGCGAGAGCACCCACACGCTCCCTTTTCGATTTCTGTTGGCAGGCAACGTGATGCCGTCCTTGTCGGCCCACCATCGCATGAGATCGGGGATCACCTTGCCTTGGCTGCAGATCACCGGTGTGCTCATGGACTCGGCGATGTCGCGAGCCCGGTGGCGGCCTTTTCGGGGGTCCTCGGCGTACCCCTCCTCGGACAGCAGATGCTCCGGTTCGACCTGCACGCCCAGTGATTCGGCAAACGGCGCGACCGTCTGTTCGCACCGGACGCGGTCGGCCGCATACACCGAGTCACCGCCGAACGCGCCCAGCAGTGAGACGAGTGCCTCGGCCTGACGTCTACCGGTCTTGTCGAGTGGGCGATCGGCGTCGTTGCCCTTGTATCGCGACCGCGAGCCGGCACTGCCGTGCCGGACCAGCAGCACGGTGGACGTAGCGGCCGGCTTGGCGACGAATCGTCGAAGAATCTTGTGGTCCATGGGATAGGAGAGTTCGCCGCCGATCTTGTCGGGTGCGATCCAACGGAGTTCGTCCACTTCGTCGTTCGGGACGAATTCTCCGCCGGTTGCCTCGGCAGCCCAGTAGAGCACCTTCTTCATGCGACGGTGGCCGGGAATCGGGTAGGTGACGTAGGACAGCGACCGTCCGAGAGTCGAGTCGAAGCCCGTCTCCTCCTTGACTTCTCGGACAGCCGCGTCGACCGCTGTCTCCCCGGGATCGAGCTTTCCCTTGGGAAAAGACCAGTCGTCGTACTTCGGCCTGTGTACCAGAGCTACTTCCACCACCGAGTCGTTCTCCGGCGATCGTCGCCACAGAACCGATCCGGCCGCGAAGATGTTGGCGCGGGGGGAGCCATTGGAAGTGCCCATCAGGACGCCTGATTCCTCCGGCTGCGCATCAATTCCACCTGGTGTTCTCGGACACTTTCGCCTTGCGCAGGCGACGCGACCCAGCCACCGTCTGGCCCCAGTTCCCAGCAGCGGGTGGTGGGGTCGAGAGCCGAGTCGAAGATGTCACCGAGTTGCTTGGTCAGCTTCGGATCCTTGACCTGGGCCATCACTTCCACTCGCCGGTCGAGGTTTCGGTGCATCATGTCGGCGCTGCCGATCCAGAATTCGTCGGCACCCTGGAAATGCAGAACCCGTGAGTGTTCGAGGAACCTGCCGAGAATGGACCGAACTTCGATGTTCTCCGACAGGCCCGGTACGCCCGGCTTGAGCGCGCAGATCCCGCGTACGACCACCTTGACGGGGACCCCGGCGACCGATGCGCGGTACAGCGCGTCGATCACCTGCTCGTCGACAAGAGCGTTGGCCTTGAGGCGAATTCCGGCTGCGCGGCCCGCCTTGAGGTGCTCGACTTCTGCTTCGATGCGCTCGACGATGCCGCGTCGCACGCCGTACGGGGCCACGAGGAGATTGCGGTACTTGGACTTTCGCGAGTATCCGGTGAGCGAGTTGAACAGGTCGGTGAGGTCCGCACCGATTTCGGGCGACGACGTGAGCAACCCGACGTCCTCGTAGATACGCGCCGTCTTCGGGTTGTAGTTGCCCGTGCCGATATGGCAGTACCGGCGGATGACCGATCCTTCTCGGCGGACGACGAGGCAGGTCTTGCAGTGAGTCTTCAACCCGACGAGGCCGTAGACCACGTGCACCCCGGCCTTTTCGAGCTTGCGTGCCCACTCGATGTTCGCCTGCTCGTCGAATCGTGCCTTGATCTCGACGAGGGCTACCACCTGCTTGCCGGCCCCGGCCGCGTCGACGAGTGCGTTGACGATCGGCGAGTCACCCGAGGTGCGGTACAGAGTTTGCTTGATCGCGAGGACCTGCGGATCGGCCGCAGCCTGTTCGATGAAGCGCTGCACGCTGGTGGAGAACGAGTCGTACGGGTGATGCACCAGAACGTCGCCGTCGCGAAGCGTCGAGAACACGCTCTTCGGGGTTTCGCGCTCACCGAACGCCGGATGTGTTGCCGGGACGAAGGGAGCGTCCTTGAGATTGGGGCGGTCGACGCTGTAGACCTGCCACAGGCACGACAGATCGAGCAGACCGGGAACCTGAATGACGTCGCCCGGATCGACGTCGAGTTCGCGTAGCAACAGTTCGAGCATGTGCTCGGTCATGTCGTCGGCGATCTCGAGGCGGACGGGAGAACCGAAACGCCTACGCGCCAGCTCTCGTTCGAGTGCCTGCAAAAGATCCTCGTCGCGGTCCTCTTCGACCTCGAAATCGGCGTTGCGAGTAATGCGGAACGCGTGGCTCTCGACCACCTCCATGCCGGGGAACAACACGTCGAGGTGCGCCGAGATCAATTCCTCCATCGACAGGAAGGCGTCGATGCGATGGCTCCCCTCACCGCGCTTGACGCGCACGAATCGGTCGACGTTGTCGGGTACCTTCACACGGGCGAAGTGCTCGCCGGTTGTGGAGTAATCCTTCACCGTCACAGCGAGATTCAGGCTCAGGCCGCTGATGTACGGGAAGGGATGCGCCGGGTCGACGGCCAGCGGGGTGAGGACCGGGAAGACCTGTTCGGTGAAATAGTCGGACAGACGCGCACGCTCGTCGCTGTCGAGATCGGACCACCGGATGATTGCGATGCCCTCGGCCGTGAGCTCGGGCAGGATCGAATCGAGCAGTACTCGGGCGTGTTTGAGAGCGAGCTCCTGAGTGCGCTGCCCGATGACCGCGAGCTGCTCGCGCGGGGTCATGCCATCGGCCGATCGAACCGACAGTCCGGTCTCGTCGCGGCGTTTGAGCCCTGCGACACGAACCATGTAGAACTCGTCCAGGTTGGACGCGTAGATGGCCAGGAACTTGGCACGCTCGAGTAGCGGCAGGGACGAGTCCTCTGCGAGCGCGAGAACGCGGGAGTTGAAATCCAGCCAGCTCAATTCCCGGTTCAGGTACCGATTTTCGGGAAGCACCATGGCAGCATCCACCGATTCCGGAGTGGCGGCAGGAAGGGCGGAGGGAATGCTCGGCATCGTTGCGGTCACCGGGGCACTCCACACCGGCTCCGCACCGTTGCTGTCCCCACCGTTGCTCTCCGCGGTCTCGATCGCCGGATCTTCGGTCGCTGGCTGCGCGTCGTCTGTGCTCACAGCACGATCATCCCCCATACCCGCCGTCGGTGAAACTCCGATGACCGAACTTGTTCGCACGTTCACCGAATCACGCGGTGGTTGCGGATTCCTCGTCGCTCCAACCGAGTGAGCGGAGTACGGCTGTCGTCTCCGGTCCGACCCCGAGTCGATGAGCCAGACGTACGTCGTCGACGGTGTCGACGTCGAGTCGAAGTCCCGGCCACGTGCCGTCCAGTGGTCGCGCTCCCGACAAGGTGTGGCGGCGAGCGGAATCCGATCCGAACAGCGGCGCGAGCTCGTCGGCAGAATTCTTCAGGATCAGCGCTGCGGTTCCGGTGCCGTGATGGTCGACCACGACCGACCTGCCGCCGGAGACTGCCGTCGCATACGCCTGCGCGAGTTCGGCGGGACGCAGCGCAGGCAGATCCGCTTGCAGCGCAACGATGTCGACCCGATCGGCCGGGGCCGCGCCGGGGTTCCCGTGGCGATCGCGTGGTGCGTGATCGACTCGCAGTGCGGCCGCAGCAGCGGAGAATGCGGCATTGAGACGGGCTTCGGGATCTCGAGCGCCGGAAGCCGACGGTTCGTCCAGCACCCGGGCACCGATTTGTCGCGCGGTGTCGGCGACGACCGGATCGGGTGTGACGACGGTGACCGAATCGACCACCGACACCGAACCGGCCGCGGTGACCGTGTCGACGAACATGGCGAGCACCAATCGGGTCCGGTCGGCCCCGGAGAACTCGGACGCCAGACGGGACTTCGCCGCTGTCAGGTCCTTGACCGCGATGACGACTCCGACCGCGCGGCGCAGCGCATCGGACGGCCGACCCTCGCGGTCGTCGTCGCTGCTTCGAATTGCGCCCATGGTGTTCGATCCTGCCAGCGTCACCGATGTCTGCCGACTCCGACCGCCCGGGCAGGTCTGCGCGTTAGGGTGATGCGCGCGTAGGCAGGGCATCGGCGAGCAGGTGAGAGGTTGGCGGCATGAGCAGAGCAGCGGTACTGGGGTCCGGGTCGTGGGGTACCGCATTCGCCAAAGTGTTGGCCGATGCCGGAACCGATGTCACCATGTGGGCGCGCCGAGAGGAACTCGCTGCCTCGATCAGCGAACGGCACGAGAACGCGGACTACCTCCCCGGAATCGAACTGCCGTCGTCGATCCGCGCCACGAGCGATCCGGCGACGGCCCTCGACGGTGCGGACATCGTGGTGCTCGCGGTGCCGTCGCAGAGTCTGCGCGCGAACCTGGGGGAGTGGACGGATGCGATCGCACCGCACGCGACACTGCTGTCTCTGGCCAAGGGCATAGAGACCGGAACGCTCATGCGCATGAGCCAGGTGATTTCACAGGTGACCGGGGCCGATCCCAGCCGGGTGGCCTGCCTGTCCGGGCCGAATCTGGCGCGCCCGATCGCCGAGGGGCAGCCGGCCGCGACGGTCATCGCGTGTTCCGACTCGCAACGAGCGCTCGAGATTCAAAAAGCTTGTGCCACAGGATATTTCAGGCCGTATACCAACTCCGACGTCATCGGTGCCGAGATCGGTGGCGCGTGCAAGAACGTCATCGCCCTCGCCTGTGGAATGGCCAGCGGAGTCGGCTACGGCGAGAACACCCTCGCGTCGATCATGACCCGAGGCCTGGCCGAGATCATTCGGCTCGGTGTCGCGCTCGGGGCCACACCGTCGACGCTGTCCGGGCTCGCCGGTGTAGGAGATCTGGTCGCGACCTGCTCGTCGCCGCTCTCGCGCAACCGTACGTTCGGTGAGCGGCTCGGTTCGGGCGGCTCCCTCGAGAGCGCGCAGGAAGCAGCGCACGGGCAGGTGGCCGAGGGCGTGAAGTCCTGTACGTCGGTACGCGCGCTCGCCGAGAGCTACGACGTCGAGATGCCGTTGACCGATGCCGTGCACCGTGTGTGTCACGGGGGAATGTCGGTTCCGGACGCGGTGGGCCACCTGCTGGGGCGTCGAATCAAGCCCGAGTGAGGTCACGTTCGCGACGTGTGCACGAACAGGGCGAATCCGCGTTCGCGGGGAGACGGCGGTACGGTTTGTCACCGTGAGTACTCCCCGAATCAAAGTTGCCGTCGTCTTCGGTGGCCGCAGCAGTGAGCACGCGGTGTCCTGTGTCTCGGCGGGTAGCGTGCTCGCGAATCTGGACCCCGATACCTACGAGGTGGTCCCGGTGGGGATCACCCCCGACGGTGCCTGGGTGCTCGGCTCCAGTGATCCGGATGCGCTGACGATTCGTGATCGAGTACTTCCGACGGTGGACAAGTCCGGTGCCGCACTCGCGCTGAGCACCGATCCGGGACGCGCAGGCGCGCTGATCGCTCTCGGTGAGGGCGACGCCGGACAGGTCCTGGCTGCGGTCGACGTCGTGTTCCCGGTGCTGCACGGGCCGTACGGCGAGGACGGCACCCTGCAGGGAATGCTCGAACTCGCCGGTGTCCCGTACGTGGGTCCCGGAGTGTTGGCCAGTGCCGCAGGCATGGACAAGGAGTTCACCAAGAAGCTTCTGGGAGCCGACGGACTACCGATCGGCAGGCAGGTCGTGCTGCGACGCGGCACCGATGACCTGACCGAAGCCGAACGCGGCCACATCGGTCTCCCTGCCTTCGTCAAGCCCGCGCGAGGCGGATCGTCGATCGGAATCTCGCGCATCACCTCGTGGGATCACCTGCAGTCGGCGATCGGCGTTGCCCGCGAGCACGACCCCAAGGTGATCGTCGAAGGAATGATCCACGGCCGCGAGGTCGAATGCGGCGTGCTCGAATTCCCCGACGGCAGCGTGCGCGCCAGCGCGATCGCCGAGATCCGGCTCCCCGACGCGGACAGTGACGATCACGCCTTCTACGACTTCGACACCAAGTATCTCGACGATGTCAGCGAATTCGACATTCCTGCCGCACTCGACGACGACATCAGCGATCGTATTCGTGAACTCGCAGTCTCGGCCTTCCGCGCACTGGACTGCCAAGGACTGGCGCGGGTCGACTTCTTCGTCACCGAGGAAGGCCCGGTGATCAACGAGATCAACACGATGCCCGGATTCACGTCGATCTCGATGTACCCCAAGATGTGGGCCGAGAGCGGAATCGACTACTCGACCCTGATCAGCACCCTGATCGACACCGCTCTCGCACGCGGTACCGGCCTGCGCTGACCCGGCGCTACTGCAACGGTGCCGGGTCGAGGGGCTGCTGGGGTAGTGCTGCCGACACTGCTGACGAGGCATCCTGCAGAGGAGTCGGGCCGGAGTCGCCGGGAATGGTGAGAGCGATGTACGTGCCCCGATCTACGACGAACCACGTGCTGGCGTCGATGCCGTCGTTCTCGCCGGACACCTCGAACCACTGGACGCCGTCGATCACCTGAAGTGGTGCAGCCACATCGAATCCGATAGGGCGAGGCAGCCCGCAGCGAAGCACGACCGGCTCGGCGTTCTCCTCGGCCGATACCCAGGCTCGGACTCCGACAGGTGCCGGGTCGGCCAGGTCGGCGCGGCTGTAGTCGCCCAGCTCGTCGGGCAGCGCATCGAGGAGGGTCGAGCACTGTGCGCTCGCGGCGTCGGGTGCGTCGACCGGCCCCAGCGCTACCGGATCGTGGGCGGGGGAGCTGTTCACCGCTATCGCGGCCACGAGAACTCCCACCACCAACGCGACCGGCAGGGCGATCGCGGTGGCTATGACCGCAGGGTGGCGCTGCTCGCGGGCCTCGTCGGCCGCTGCTGCATTCTCGGACGGGGTGCCGGCGTCGTCGCCGTTGTCTTTGTCGTGGTCGTTGTCGTGGTCGGCAGAGTTCATGCGCTACCGAACCGCCGAGGTCGACTGTGGGGCGACGGGACAGGTGAGGGTGCGTGTGATGGCGTCGACCTTCTGAATTCGGGAGACGATGTCCGCGATCTCGGTGTCGGATGCGCCGTCGGCCCTGACGATGACGTCGTAGGGTCCGACCACAGCTTCTGCGGATACGACGCCGTCGACCGACTCGATCTGCCGCGCAACGGTCGTGGCACGGCCGACTTCGGTCTGAACGAGAACGAAGGCTTGCACCATCGGTGGTCCCTTTCCTTGCTGGGACGATCGACTGTAAGTTGAGTCGACTGTACGTTGAGTCGGTTGCGTACTCACAGCACGAAACCGGCTGCGCCGGACCGGGCCCGGGCACCGCTAAAGGTACCGCAGGCGCGGTGCCGATTTCGCGGGAGACCGACGTCCGAATTGCGCTCTCAGGGAGGAACATCATCGACGACACCGGCCCTTCGGGGACCACCGCCGCCGAACCGACGGTGGCCCAGATCGGCGAGTTCGACGTCATCGCCCGGGCCGTCGCCGATCGAGTGCAACCGACGTCGACCATCGTCGGCCCCGGCGACGACGCTGCCGTCGTCAGTGCATCCGACGGCAGGGTGGCCGCCACGACCGATATGTTGGTGCACGGCAGGCACTTTCGGCTCGATTGGTCGACTCCGGTGGAGATCGGTCGGAAGGCGATCGCGCAGAACGGGGCAGACATCGCCGCGATGGGTGGGCAGTGTTCGGCATTCCTGGTGGCTCTCGGCTGCCCGGCGGACACACCGGTGAGCGTGACGGACGGTCTGAACGAGGGCATGTGGCGCGAGGCGTCGGCTGCGGGCTCGGCCATCGTCGGCGGTGATGTGGTGCAATCGGATCAGCTGGTGATCTCGATCACTGCGCTCGGTGACCTACAGGGCAGGGCTCCCGTACTGCGATCGGGTGCGCAGGTCGGTGATGTGATCGCGTTCGCGGGGCGGCTCGGGTGGTCCGCGGCCGGACTCGCTCTGTTGCTCGCGGGCGGCGATCGCTCCGGGCACGACGCGGTTCTCGATGCACACCGCGTGCCCTCCCCGCCGTACCGTGCCGGAATCGAGGCCGCCGAAGCAGGCGCGACATCACTCACCGATGTGTCCGACGGGTTGTCGGCCGACCTGGGTCATATCGCCGACGCATCCGGCGTATCGATGGTTCTGGAACCCGAGCGTCTTCCGATCGCCGACGAAGTCCGTTCGGCTGCAGAGCTGTTGGGGGTAGACCCCCTCGAGTGGGTACTCACCGGCGGCGAGGATCATGCTCTCGTCGGCACGTTCCCCGGCCTCGCTACCGTTCCGACGGGGTGGATCGTGATCGGCCGCGTCGAGCCGGCGTCGAATGCAACCGACGGTGGCGTCACTGTCGCCGGGCACCACCGCGTGGGCAGATCCGGTTGGTCGAGCTTCGACGGAGAGTGAGCTCCGACCGGGTCCATGGAGTCGGCTAAGTTGCAAGGATGGCTATCTACGCGCTCGGCGACCGCGAACCCGATATTCACCCGGACGCCTATGTCCATCCCGATGCAGTCGTCATCGGAGCGGTGACCTTGGCGGCGGGATCGTCGGTGTGGCCGACGGCCGTGCTCCGAGCCGATTACGGCACGATCTCCGTCGGTGCGGGCACCAACATCCAGGACGGGACCGTCATCCACTGCACCCCCATCGACGCGACCGTGATCGGTGCCGGATGCGTTCTCGGTCACAACGCGCATGTCGAGGGTGCGACCATCGGCGACAACTGCCTCATTGCATCGGGTTCCGTGGTGCTCAACGGCTCGAGGATCGGGGCCGGTTCCATCGTGGGTGCGGGTGCGGTGGTGCCGTTCAAGTTCGTCGTTCCCGAACGCAGCATGGCGCTCGGTGTTCCCGCGAAAATCCGTGAAGGCTTCGAGGTCCCGGAGGGGCACGTCGACATCAACGTGCAGATGTACTCCGCGAACGCCGCGTACTACCGCGACGCGCTGCGCCGGATCGACCGGTGACGGCCCGCCCGCTCGCCGAGAGCGTAGATCCGGGTTGGGCCCGTGCCTTGGCTCCGGTCGAGACGAATGTTGCTGCGATGGGCGACTTTCTGCGAGCCGAGCTCGCCGCCGGAAAGCACTACCTCCCTGCCGGCGAGAACGTTCTGCGTGCTTTTCGGTACCCGTTCGACCGGGTTCGGGTGCTGATCGTCGGCCAGGACCCGTACCCGACCCCGGGTCATGCAGTGGGGCTGAGCTTTTCGGTCGCCCCCGACGTGCGTCCCGTTCCGCGCAGTCTGGCCAACATCTTCAAGGAATATTCGGACGATCTCGGTCTGCCGACGCCCAGCAACGGTGATCTCACGCCGTGGGCGGAGCAGGGTGTGATGCTGCTCAACCGAGTGCTCACGGTCGAACCGTCCGCAGCGGCGTCGCACCGCAAGAAGGGCTGGGAAGCGGTGACGGAGCAGGCAATTCGTGCTCTTGTTGACAGAGCCGAGGATCCCCGGGCTCCTGGCCTGGTGGCGATTCTCTGGGGCCGTGACGCGGCGACGCTCAAACCCATGCTGGGATCGGTGCCGTGCATCGAGTCGGCCCATCCGTCACCGCTGTCCGCATCACGGGGATTCTTCGGATCCAAGCCCTTCAGTCGCGCCAACGAATTGTTGGTCGAGGGCGGGGACGAACCGATCGACTGGACGTTGCCGTGACCGGCTCAGGAAAAATCGGGGCGACGCTTCTCGACGAATGCGTCGACGCCTTCCACTCCTGCAGGTGAGACTGCGGCCGCCGAGATCGAGGCGGCCTCGGCATCCAATTGCTCTGCCAGAGTTGCGGTGTCGGACGCCGCGAGCAGCTTCTTGATTCCCTGATACGCCGAGGTGGGGCCGACGGCGAGGGTTCGGGCCAGTCGTTCGGCCTCGCTGTCGACGAAGTCGTCGCCCACGAGGCGGCTGAGGATTCCGAGACGCACCGCATCCTCACCGTTGAGAATCGAATCGTTCAACAGGATGTCCATTGCGTGGCCGGATCCGACGATGCGGGGCAGGGTCCAGGACATGCCACCGTCCGGCGTGAACCCGATGGCGGGGTAGGCCGGTCGAAGCTTGGTCGACGGTCCGCCGATGGCGATATCGGTGAGACACACCAGGCTCATGCCGGCGCCGGCCGCCCAGCCGTGTACACCAGCGACGATGGGAACCGTCACTGCTGCCAGTTCGCGAACGAAGGCGTGGAACGCATCGGCAACCGAGCCGACGAAGGCACCGCGATCGTCGGCACCGGCGAAGTCCCGTACGTTGCCGCCGGCGCAGAAGTTCGGCCCGCGGCCGATGAGCAGGACGCTTCCTACAGATGTGGCACCGGTGTTCACCTCGTGCAGTGCCTGCGTTCCCGAGGTGATGCCGTCCAGGTCGAGAGAGGAACCGCCCGCCTCGGTGGCGACGACGATGTGCAGCACTCCGTCTTCGATGCTGACCTTGCTCGAGCTTTCGCTGTCCGAATGAGTCACGTTCGGCACTCTATCGGACGTCCAACTGTTTGCCCGAATGCGCAGGAACATCGACAGACAACTGTGCCCCGCATCCGAGTGGATGCGGGGCACAGTTCTCGCACGCGGTCGAGGCCGTGGAGGAAATCGAAGAGCGGGGCCGAAATCAGCCCCGAACCACCTTGCCTGCCTTCAAGCAGGAGGTGCACACGTTCATGCGCTTGGAGTTGCCAGGCGCAACCTGAGCGTGAACGGTCTGAATGTTCGGGTTCCAACGACGGTTGGTCCGTCGGTGCGAGTGCGAGACCGACTTACCGAAGCCGGGCCCCTTGGCGCATACGTCGCAGACGGCAGCCATAGTCGCGAACTCCTTGTTAGATGTTGAGCGTTACATGTGGTCGAAGACATCGAAACGAACTACGAGCAGATGCAAGGATTGCAATGCGTGAAGATCGCCTCGAGGCAACCCTGCAAGAATAGCGGCGTCCCACCCAATCACCAAACCGCCACCGCAGACGAGGTGTACCGGCTCACGCGCGCCGCGCTGACGATTCTGCCCGACTAAGCTTCGGGCACTGTCCGCGGCCGACATCGTCGGGCCCGGGCGCAGGTACGGACGGAACGCAGGGGAGGCGCTCGAGGTGGTCGACGTACTCGAATCCATCGATGCCTCGGGCCTGCGCCGGTGGGCCTATCACTGTGTGGATTCCCTCACTGCTCGGTGCGACGAGATCGACGCACTGAACGTCTTCCCGATTCCGGACTCCGATACCGGCACCAACCTGATGTTCACGTTCCGCGCTGCGGTCGAGTCCATGCGCAGTGCCGGGCCGGCCGCGGGCGCGGGTGCGATCGGACGGGCTCTGGCGGTGGGAGCCGTATCGGGCGCGCGAGGAAATTCCGGGGTCATCGTCTCGCAACTCCTGCGCGCCGTGGGTGAGGCCGCAGCCGACGGTCCGCTGGACACCGTGTCGATCCAGGCCATGTTGCGGCGTGCACGAGTTCTGGTGGCGGGCGCGGTCAGTGTCCCCGCCGAGGGCACCATGCTCACGGTGCTCGAGGCTGCTGCCCACGAGGCCGCTGCCCACGACGCGAACGTCGATCTGGCCACGCTGGTGGTCGATATCGCCGAGGCCACCGCTCGCGCTCTCGATCGCACGACGGACCAACTCGCACCGTTGCGAGAGGCGGGCGTCGTGGATGCGGGGGCGCTGGGGTTGTCGGTGATCTTCGACGCGTTTGTCGAGGTCGTGACCGGCCGCACCCCGCCGAGGCGACGCTATCGCCGTCCTCAGGACCACGAACGGGTGATCGAAGTCGGTGTTTCGAACGCACACGGAGCCTCCGACGGGGCAGCGACTCGCTCGCAGTCCCGGCCGCTCGGCTACGAGGTTCTCTACGTCGTCCCCGGCATCGACGACACCCGCGCGGCAGCGCTGCGTGCAGCGCTGTCGGACCTCGGCGATTCGGTCGTGGTTGCCGGAGACGGCTCCGGGGCGTACTCCGCTCATGTGCACACCACCGACCCGGGCGGTGCCGTCGAGTGCGGGATCGCGGCGGGAAGTATTCGAGGAGTGCGCATCTCGTGTTTCGGACTGGCCGAGTACGCCGTCGACGCGAACGTCGGTGAGCACGAGCCCGAGGCTATGTCGGTGGGTCGCGATATTTTGGCCCTGGTCGCCGGTGACGGTGCCGCGGCTCTCTACGTACAGGAAGGTGCGACGGTGGTGCGATGCGACGAGCCCATCGCTTCGTCGGTGTTGCATCGCGCCATCGTGGGCATGAAGCACCGCGAGGTTCTGGTGCTGCCGAACGGGGCGCTGTCCGCTCAGGAGCTCGTTGCCGTCGGTGCTGCGGCCAGGGCCGACGGTAAGGACGTGTCGATGTTGCCGTGCTCGGCGATGGTGCAGGGGTTGGCTGCGCTCGCAGTGCACGACGCGGCCAGAGCAGCCGTCGACGACGCGTTCGCGATGTCCGATGCTGCAGCGGGGACGCGGTGGGGTTCGTTGCGCATCGCCGAGCAACGCTCGCTGACCTGGGTCGGCATGTGCGAGCCGGGTGACTGTCTCGGTCTGGCCGGGCAGGAAGTGGTGATCGTTGCCGAGCATCCGCTCGATGCCGGATGCAGACTGCTGGACCAGCTGTTGGCCACCGGCGGTGAGATGGTGACGGTGTTGCTCGGGGCGCTGGCTCCTGTGGATCTCGGAGGCCGGCTCGCCGACTATGTGGCGGGTGCGCATCCCGGCGTCGACGTGGTGGTCTACCCGGGCGGGCAGCCCGGGGATCTCGTGCAATTCGGAGTGGAATAGGGAATCTCGGAACTATGGCAACGCTGGTGGATCGGCTCGACGATGTCCTCGGAGCGGCGGCTGCGGCACCGCTGGCCGAGGTGTTCGGCATCCATACCGTCGAAGACCTGCTGCGGCACTACCCGCATCGCTACATGACGCACGGTTCCGAGCTCGGCGAGAAGGAACCCCCCGAGGGGGAACACATCACCATCGTCGCCACCGTGGAATCGGCGACCCTGCGTTCGATGAAGAACCGCAACGGTCAATTCCTTGCCGTCACCCTTGCGGCCGACGGGCAGCGGATCGAAGCCACGTTCTTCAGCCCGCACAAGCTCAAACACGTGGTCGTGCCCGGGCGGCGGGGCATGTTCTCGGGCAAGGTCAAGTATTTCGGTCGGCGGTGGAACCTCACCCACCCCAGTTACGTGATCCTCGGGGGTGACGACAACGACGGGGCCATCGTCCCCGCGGGTCGCATCGTCGGCGGTGGCACGCTGGCCGGCCTGGCGCGTGGCTCGGTCGATTCGTCCGGAGCCGTCGACATGTCGGTGTTCGACCGCGCCTTCGTACCTATCTATCCCGCGGCGAAAGATGTCGAGAGCTGGACATTCATGCGTTGTGTCCGGCAGGTACTCGACCAGCTGGACGACGTGGTCGATCCGCTCCCGGAATCGGTGCGCCGCGAGCGTGGCCTCATCGACATCGACGCCGCGCTGCGTTCGGTCCACTTTCCCGATACTGCGGCGGACAAGGACGCCGCCCGGGAACGATTGAAGTTCGACGAGGCATTGGCTGTTCAATTGGTACTCGCGGACCGACGACGCGACGCGTCCGACCGGGTAGCTGCGCGGTGCCCACCGATCACCGACGGCATCGCGGCGGAGTTCGACCGCCGGCTGCCGTTCGAGTTGACGGTCGGTCAGCACCAGGTTGCTGCGGAGATCGCCAACGACCTGTCGGGCCCGCATCCGATGTCGCGTCTGTTGCAGGGCGAGGTCGGCTCGGGTAAGACCATCGTCGCGTTGCGTGCCATGCTGCAGGTGATCGACGCCGGACACCAGTGCGCACTGTTGGCACCGACGGAAGTGCTTGCCTCCCAACATGCGCGATCGATCCGATCGATGCTCGGCACGCTGGCCGCCGGTGGCGAGCTGGGATCGCACGAGCTGGCCACCAAGGTGGCTCTGCTGACGGGGTCGATGTCCACTGCGGCAAAGCGATCGGCCCTGCTCGATGCCGTGACAGGTGATGCCGGGATCGTCATCGGCACCCACGCTCTCATCGAGGATCGGGTCGAGTTTCTCGACCTCGCGATGGTCGTCGTGGACGAGCAGCACAGATTCGGTGTGGAGCAGCGAGATGCCCTGCGCGCGAAGGCTCGTGGAAACACCAGCCCGCATCTCCTCGTGATGACGGCGACACCGATTCCGCGCACGATCGCGATGTCGACGCTGGGGGACCTGGAGACGTCGGTACTGACTGAGCTTCCGCGCGGCAGGTCGCCGATCGTCAGCAACGTCGTCCCGGCCAGATCCAAACCGGGGTGGGTGGATCGAGCCTGGCAACGGATTCACGAGGAGGTCGCGGCGGGCCGGCAGGCCTACGTGGTCTGTTCTCGTATCGGTGACGGCGAGGATGCGGACACGGGGAAGAAGAGCGGAGCGGCGAAGAAGGCCGCGCCGAAAGTGGAGGACGGGCCGGAGATCACGGCTGCCGTGGATCTCTACGAGACGCTCTCCGCCGGTCCGATGGCCGATCTTCGTGTGGGGCTTCTGCACGGGCGACTGTCCGGTGATGACAAGGACATCACCATGTCGGAATTCAACGCGGGTGAGATCGACGTGCTCGTCTGCACGACGGTGGTCGAGGTGGGCGTGGATGTACCCAATGCCACGGTCATGGTGATCATGGATGCCGACCGCTTCGGCGTCAGCCAGCTCCACCAGTTGCGCGGCCGAATCGGCCGCGGCGGGCATCAGGGGCTGTGCATCATGATCAGCTGGCTCAGCCCGGGCGGTGGGTCGTTCGCTCGGCTCGAGGCTGTGGCCGCCACCAACGACGGGTTCGAGCTCGCCAAACTGGACCTGGCGACCCGCCGAGAAGGTGACGTGTTGGGAGCCGCACAGTCGGGCACGGTGACCGGACTTCGGTTGCTCTCGTTCATCGACGACGAGGACATCATTTCCGACGCCCAGGATTGTGCCCGGTCGTTGTTCGCGCGGGACCCGTCTCTGGCCGACAATCCCGGCATCGCGTCGATGATGCGTTCGGCGTGGCGATCCGACAGAATCGACTACCTCGACAAGTCCTGACCCCATCGCAGTCCGCACTGCACCGTTTCAGTAGCCGAAATTGAACAAAAGTTCCCGCATCGTGGGATCAGTACGCCTCCGGGGCTCTGTCTGCCGGGTAAGTTGAGCCAATGTTCTCCAAAGTTTTGGTTGCCAACCGCGGCGAGATCGCTATCCGCGCCTTCCGTGCGTCCTACGAACTCGGTGCCTCGACGGTGGCGGTGTTCCCGTTCGAGGATCGAAACTCGGTGCACCGAACGAAGGCCGACGAGGCTTATCAGATCGGGGAGAAGGGCCATCCCGTTCGGGCGTATCTCTCGGTCGACGAGATCGTCGCCGCCGCCAAGCGCAGCGGTGCCGATGCTGTGTACCCCGGCTACGGATTCCTTTCCGAGAACCCGGATCTCGCCGCCGCGTGTGTGGAGGCGGGCATCACGTTCGTCGGGCCCTCCGCCGATGTCCTCGAGCTGACCGGTAACAAGGCGCGTGCGATCGCCGCTGCGAAGGCCGCGGGACTACCGGTGTTGGCGTCGTCGGAACCGTCGTCCGATATCGACGAATTGGTCGCGGCATCGGAATCGATGACTTTCCCGCTGTTCGTCAAGGCCGTGGCAGGTGGCGGTGGTCGCGGAATGCGCCGCGTGGCCGAGCCCGAGCAACTACGCGAGTCCATCGAAGCTGCTGCGCGCGAAGCGGAGTCGGCGTTCGGCGATGCGACCGTGTTCCTCGAGCAGGCAGTGATCGACCCCCGTCATATCGAGGTACAGATCCTTGCCGACGGCCAAGGCAACGTCGTCCATCTCTTCGAGCGCGATTGCAGTGTGCAGCGTCGACACCAGAAGGTGATCGAGCTGGCCCCGGCACCCAACCTTCCTCAGGAATTACGCGAGAAGATCTGCGCCGACGCCGTGGCGTTCGCCAAGCAGATCGGCTATTCCTGCGCCGGTACCGTCGAGTTCCTTCTCGATACCCGCGGCAATCACGTCTTCATCGAGATGAATCCGCGAATTCAGGTGGAGCACACAGTCACCGAAGAAGTGACCGATGTGGACCTGGTGCAGTCGCAGTTGCGTATCGCCTCCGGCGAGACGTTGGCGGACCTGGGATTGCAGCAGGAGAACATCGTGCTGCGCGGTGCAGCGTTGCAATGCCGCATCACCACCGAGGATCCCGCCAACGGATTCCGGCCCGACGTCGGCCGCATCACTGCCTACCGCACCCCGGGCGGTGCCGGCGTGCGCCTCGACGGTGGCACGACGCTGGGTGCCGAGGTCGGTGCCTACTTCGACTCGATGCTCGTCAAGCTCACCTGTCGCGGCCGTGATTTCGACACTGCCGTGGCGCGTGCCCGACGTGCGGTGGCGGAGTTCAGAATTCGCGGTGTCGCGACGAACATCCCGTTCCTGCAAGCGGTTCTGGTCGACCCCGATTTCACCGCAGGACGCGTCACCACCTCCTTCATCGAGGAACGTCCGGAACTGCTGACGTCGCGTTCCTCGGGTGACCGTGGCACCAAAATTCTGACCTACCTGGCCGACGTGACGGTCAACAAGCCGCACGGGGAACGTCCCTCACCGGTGTACCCGCACGACAAGCTGCCCGAGGTCGACTTCTCGGCTCCCATTCCCGACGGCTCCCGGCAACGGCTGCTGGCCCTCGGGCCGGAGGGGTTCGCCCGCGATCTGCGCAATCAGAAGGCGCTCGGTGTCACCGACACCACGTTCCGTGATGCCCATCAGTCGTTGTTGGCAACGCGTGTGCGCACCAGTGGTCTGCTCGGCGTAGCGCCGTACGTGGCGCGAACGACGCCGCAGTTGCTCTCGATCGAGGCCTGGGGAGGGGCGACGTACGACGTGGCGTTGCGCTTCCTGCACGAGGATCCGTGGGAGCGGTTGGCGAGCCTGCGAGAAGCCGTGCCCAACATCGCGATTCAGATGTTGCTGCGCGGCAGGAACACCGTCGGATACACCCCGTACCCGGAGAAGGTCACCCGTAGCTTCGTCGCCGAGGCCACCGACACCGGAATCGACATCTTCCGTATCTTCGATGCGCTCAACAACGTCGATCAGATGCGTCCGGCGATCGATGCAGTGCGCGAAACCGGTACGGCCATCGCAGAAGTGGCACTGAGTTACACCGGCGACCTGTCGAATCCGAACGAGAACCTGTACACGCTCGACTACTACCTGAAGTTGGCCGAGCAGATCGTCGATGCCGGCGCGCACGTGCTGGCCATCAAGGACATGGCGGGTCTGTTGCGTGCCCCCGCGGCCAAGACGCTGGTGACGGCGTTGCGGTCCAACTTCGATCTGCCGGTGCACGTGCACACCCACGACACTCCCGGCGGACAGCTCGCTACCTATCTCGCGGCCTGGGAAGCCGGAGCCGACGCGGTCGACGGTGCCTGTGCTGCGATGGCAGGAACCACCAGTCAGCCCGCGCTGTCGGCGATCGTCGCCGCGGCTGCGCACACCGAGCGCGACACCGGCCTCGATCTGCAGGCCGTCTGCGATCTCGAGCCGTACTGGGAGGCCGTGCGAAAGGTGTACGCGCCCTTCGAGTCCGGGCTGCCTGCACCGACCGGTCGCGTGTACACCCACGAGATTCCGGGCGGCCAGCTGTCGAACCTACGCCAACAGGCCATTTCGCTCGGTCTCGGTGATCGCTTCGAGACGGTCGAAGCCAATTACGCTGCGGCCGACCGCATGTTGGGTCGATTGACCAAGGTGACGCCGAGCTCGAAGGTCGTCGGCGATCTGGCTCTTGCGCTCGTGGGTGCCAATGCGTCCGCCGAGGAATTCGCCGAGGACCCCAGCCGGTACGACATTCCCGATTCCGTTGTCGGGTTCCTACGCGGCGATCTCGGAACACCCGCCGGCGGCTGGCCCGAGCCGCTGCGCACCAAGGCGCTCGAAGGCCGTGGTGCGGGCAAGCCGGTGACGCCGCTGACCGACGAGGACGAGAAGAACCTCGACGGGACGTCGGCACAACGCCGTACCACTCTGAATCGGTTGCTCTTCCCCGGCCCCACAGCGGAACTCGAAGCTCATCGAGAGAAGTACGGCGACACCACCCGACTGTCTGCCAACCAGTTCTTCTACGGTCTGCGTCAGGGCGAGGAGCATCGAGTCACGCTCGAGAAGGGCGTCGAACTGCTCATCGGACTCGAAGCGATCTCCGACCCGGACGAACGCGGTATGCGCACCGTCATGTGCATCCTGAACGGGCAGCTACGTCCGGTGTCGGTGCGCGATCGGTCCATCGCGAGCGAAGCACCCACGGTCGAGAAGGCAGACCGCTCCAATTCCGGACACATTCCGGCTCCGTTCGCCGGGGTGGTCACGCTGGCGGTCGAGGAGGGCCAGAAGATCTCGGCCGGCGACACCATTGCCACGATCGAAGCGATGAAGATGGAGGCAGCGATCACCGCACCGCGGGGCGGCTCGGTCACTCGTCTGGCGATCTCGGGCGTACAGCAGGTGGAGGGCGGCGATCTGCTCGTCGTCATCGGTGGGGGGTCGACGGGCGAAGAGGCCGGGAGCGAATGACCCGGATCGTCGCGGGCGTTGCCGGGGGTCGCCGATTGGCGGTCCCCGGCCAAGGCACCCGGCCCACGTCGGAGCGGGTTCGAGAGGCACTGTTCAGTGCGCTCGAAAGTCGGATGGAGCTCGACGGGGCCGCGGTGTTGGATCTGTTCGCAGGGTCGGGTGCGCTCGGACTCGAAGCACTCTCACGTGGGGCCGCGTCGGCGGTGCTGGTCGAATCCGACGCACGGGCGGCCGCGGTAGTGCGCAAGAACATCGAATCGGTCGGCCTGACCGGAGCTTCGGTCAAATGCGCGCCGGTGGCCTCGGTCCTGGCCGGCACCGCCGACGCGGCGTACGACCTGGTGTTGGCAGATCCGCCGTACGCCGTCACGGATACCGCCGTGGCAGGCCTCCTCGAGCGGCTCGTGAGCGGGGGATGGCTCTCGGTCGACGCGGTGGTCGTGCTCGAACGGTCGTCGCGTTCGCCGGAGACCGTATGGCCGACTGGGCTCGTGCCGGAGAAGTCCAAGAAGTACGGCGAGAGCCGAATCGAGATCGCAATCCGGTCAGGAGTGGAGCCTGCGGAATGACCGGGTTGGGTCAGGAGTGGAGCCTGCGGAATGACCGAAGTGGTCAGGAGTGGAGCCAGCGGAATGAGCTGGCTGAGCTGATAGGTTCGCGGGCATGACTGGCGCACTGTGTCCTGGATCCTTCGACCCGGTGACCATCGGTCACCTGGATATCTTCGAGCGCGCGGCGGCCGCCTTCGACGAGGTGGTGGTGACGGTGATGGTGAACAAGAGCAAGAAGGGCATGTTCAGCGTCGAGGAGCGGATCGAGATGCTCGAGGTCGCGACCGAGCATCTGCCTAACGTTCGGGTCGGTTCGTGGTATGGCCTGCTGGTCGATTACGCACGGCAGGAGGGCTTTTCGGCGATCGTGAAGGGTCTTCGGAGTGCTGTCGACTTCGATTACGAGTTGCAGATGGCGCAGATGAACCGGACGCTGACCGGAGTGGACACGGTGTTCCTCCCTGCGAATCCGGCGCACAGTTTTCTGTCGAGCTCGTTGGTCAAGGAGGTGGCCACGTTCGGGGGAGACGTCACCGGTATGTTGCCGCCGTTCGTGCAGGACCGGTTGATGTCGCGTATCGCCGAGCGTGCCGCCCAGTAATTCGATGGCGCAGTAGTTCGATGGCCCAGTAGTTCGAAAGGGCGCAGTAGTTCGAAAGGGCGACACACCGGGTGGGTATAGCGCAGACCGGCGTATCGGCGGGCAGACTGAACAGCGAAGAACTGTGGGTGTCGTCTGCGGAGCAGATGCGTTCGCGGTGGCAGATTCGACGATTGGGGTAACCGGTGTACCGCGTATTCGAGGCGCTCGACGAGCTCGTCGCCATTGTCGAGGAGGCGCGCGGCGTTCCGATGACTGCCGGGTGCGTCGTCCCTCGCGGCGATGTCCTGGAACTGCTCGACGACGTCCGTGACGCCATCCCCGGCGAGCTCGACGATGCGCAGGACGTGTTGGATCATCGCGACAAGCTGGTGGGTGATGCGCGGGCGACGGCGGAGAAGACCGTCACCAGTGCGAACGCCGAAGCTCAGGACACGGTGGAGAACGCACGCGACTCGGCGGACCGCATTCTCGCCGACGCCAAAGCACAGGCCGATCGCATGGTGTCCGAAGCGTCGGCGCATGCCGATCAGCTCGTGGCCGATGCCGAAGCCGAGGCCGAGCGAACGGTTCTCGAAGGCCAGCGTGAGTACGAGGCGCTGACCGTTCGCGCTCGCACCGAGGCCGATCGGATGATCGAGTCCGGTACGGCATCGTACGAGCGGTCGGTCGCAGACGGCACCGCCGAACAGAACCGGCTCGTCTCGGAGACGGAGGTCGTTCAGGCGGCCCACGCCGAGTCGGCTCGGGTGATCGACAGCGCACACGCCGAATCCGATCGGATGCGCAGCGAGTGCGACGTCTACGTCGACACCAAGCTTGCAGAGTTCGAGGAGTTCCTCAGCGGCACCATTCGGTCGGTGGGTCGCGGTCGGCAGCAGTTGCGCACCGGCTCGGGCGTCCCGGACTACGGCAACGAACCGTACGGTGACACCTCCTACGGAAGTGCAGACCAGGGACGTCGTAGTCGGCACTGACCCGTCACGATTTGCTCACGTATGCGCAGATGCGTATCGTTGTGTGGTTGCTTACCGACAGTAGGCACACCGACAGTAAGGAAGATCAGCCGTGCCCCCGCCCAAGAGAACGACGCGTCCCGAACTGGACGCAGGATTCGTTCTGGACATTCTCAACCTCGGTCGTCGACCCGGGTCGACGAAAACCATCGAGCGGACGGTTCCGGCTCCTTCCCGAATCGGCCTCGATGCCATCGCCATCGAAGCCGGTGTACCGGTTTCGCTCGATCTGCAGTTGCAGGCGGTATCCGAGGGCGTTCTCGTCACCGGTTCCGTGCGAGCTGCCACGGCCGGTGAGTGCACGCGCTGCCTCGACCCGGTCACTGGCAATGTCGACGTCTACCTCACCGAGCTGTTCGCTTACCCGAACAGCATCACCGAGGAGACGACGGATGCGGACGAGATTCACCGCATCGTCGACGACCTGATAGACCTCGAACCCGTCATCGTCGACGCGGTCGGTCTGGAGCTTCCACTCCACCCCGTCTGCAGTGACGAGTGCGAGGGATTGTGCCCAGAATGCGGCGTTCGCCTGGCGATTGCTGAATCCGGCCACAGTCACGATACAATTGATCCTCGCTGGGCTGGACTTGCAGCCAAATTTGGCGTGGATCCAGAACCGAGCACAGAACTTGTGAACAACGAAGCCGAGGAGAAGTAAGTGGCTGTCCCGAAGCGCAAAATGTCGCGTTCCAACACGAGGTCGCGTCGTGCACAGTGGAAAACCACTGCGCCCACCCTCGTGACGTGCCCCAACCGTGGTTGCGGCGAGAAGACGCTGCCCCACATCGCGTGCCCTTCGTGCGGTACCTACAAGGGCCGCCAGGTCGTCGCAGCGGTCTGATTCCCGCTCAGGTGACAAACGAAGTAGTGGACCGACACAACGGCGGGCCACAGAACAATAGCTCCACTGCCGTCAGCGGCGGGGACGACCGAGAGTCGCTCCTCGCCGCTATCGGTGTTTCTCTGTCCGAACCCTTGTTGACGCTTGCTCTGACGCACCGGTCGTTCGCCTATGAGCACGGTGGTCTGCCGACCAACGAACGGCTCGAGTTCTTGGGCGATTCCGTGCTCGGCTTGGCGGTCACCGAGCACCTGTACGCGGTGCACCCCACCAAGTCCGAAGGTCAGCTGGCCAAGATCAGAGCCAGTGTGGTCAACATGCATGCGCTCGCCGAGGTGGCTCGTGATCTCGGTGACGGCGGCCTCGGTCGTCATCTGTTGTTGGGGAAGGGCGAAGAGCAGACCGGCGGGCGCGACAAGCCCAGCATCTTGGCCGACGGTATGGAGTCCTTGCTCGGTGCCATCCACCTGCAACACGGAATCGATGTTGCCCGCACCGTGGTTCTGACACTGTTCGCCGGCTTGCTCGATCGGGCTCCCAAGCTCGGTGCGGGTCTGGATTGGAAGACCAGCCTGCAGGAGTTGACTGCGGAACGTGCACTGGGTGTCCCCGCGTACGAGATCTCGTCCACCGGACCCGACCACGACAAGGAATTCACGGCCACTGTGCTCGTCGGCGGATTCCCGCGCGGCGTCGGGGTGGGCCGGTCGAAGAAGGAAGCCGAGCAGAAGGCTGCCAGCACGGCGTGGAACTCGTTGTCGGACAACGAGACTCCTGTCGTTGCCGACTCCGCATCCGACTCTTCCTGATGCCCGAACTGCCTGAGGTCGAGGTGGTCCGGCTCGGCCTGGAATCTCACGTGGTCGGCAAGACGGTGCGCTCGGTGGAGGTACTGCACCCTCGCGCCGTACGGCGACACGACCTCGGCGGCCTCGATCTGATCGGCCAATTGCAGGGTCAGCGCATCGCCTCGGCCCAGCGGCGTGGCAAGTATCTGTGGCTGGTGATGGAACCCGGAGATTTCGCGACCGTCGTCCACCTGGGTATGAGCGGGCAAATGCTCGTGCAGCCTCCCACTGTCCCGGACGAGAAGCACCTGAGAATTCGAGCTCGCCTGGACGACGGCAGCGACCTCCGCTTCGTCGACCAACGGACCTTCGGCGGTTGGGCACTCGCTCCGATCGTGACGGTGAACGGAACCCAGGTACCCGAACCGGTCGCGCACATCGCCCGCGATCCTATCGACCCACTGTTCGATACCGAATCGGTGGTGAACGTGTTGCGCGGCAAGCACACCGAGATCAAGCGGGCACTGCTCGACCAGACCGTGCTGTCCGGTGTCGGCAACATATACGCAGACGAAGCGTTGTGGCGCGCGAAGATTCACGGCAATCGAATCGCAGAAACACTGACGCGTCCCGCGCTGCGGCGTCTGCTGACCGGGGTCCACGCGGTGATGGGGGAGGCCCTCGCTCAAGGCGGAACCTCCTTCGATGCGCTGTACGTCAACGTCAACGGGCAGTCCGGCTACTTCGACAGGTCGCTCGATGCCTACGGGCAGGAAGGACTGCCCTGTTCGAGGTGCGGCGCACCGATCCGGCGCGAAAAATTCATGAACCGCTCCTCGTTCAGCTGCCCCACCTGCCAGCCGCGGCCGCGACACCTCCGGACCTGACCTCATTCCGCAGGCTCCACTCCTGAACCGCCCGCCTAGTATTTCGGTCATGGCAGAACAGAGCACGCCGACCAACCTCTGGGTCGAGCGCACAGGCACACGTCGATACACCGGTCGCAGTTCGCGGGGAGCCGAGGTGCTCATCGGGTCCGAATCGGTCGAGGGTGTTTTCACTCCGGGGGAGCTGCTCAAGATCGCCCTCGCGGCGTGCACGGGCATGAGCTCCGACGTACCGCTCTCTCGTCGACTCGGTGACGACTACTCCGCCACCGTCGAGGTGTCCGGGGCCGCCGACCGCGAGAACGAGCTCTATCCCGAGTTGAACGAGATCCTTCGAGTCGACCTCAGCGCGATGGACCCCGAGGCGCAGCAACGCCTGCTGACCGTCGTCGAGCGTGCCATCGACAAGGTGTGCACGGTCGGGCGGACCTTGAAGGCCGGAACGACGATCAACCTGGACATCGACGTGGACGCCTGATGAAGTCTCGGGCGATCCTCACCGCGGCGTTGCTCTGCGGCGCGTCGATCGCCGCGGCCCCGGCCGCACAGGCGTCGAGTGCGTGTACTCCGTGGTCGGTGAGCACAGTGGCGTCGGGATTCGGGATGCTCGAGAATCTGGAGTTCGACGGCCGCGGCTCGATGATCGTTTCCGAGACGTCGCCGATCGGACCGGGTGCTCTACGTAGCGTCGCGCCGAACGGAGACCGGGGCACTCTGGTGTCGGGCGTCGAGTCACCCGGCGGCTTGGTGCGGGACGGAGACACCCTGTACTTCACCACCGGAAACAGTGCGGCCGCAGGACTTTTCGATTCCTCGACCGGAACGATCGACGCGCTCGATCTCGATACCGGTGGTCGCTCGACGTACGCGTCGGGCCTGGCGATGCCCAACGGACTGGCGAGATCGGAGACGGGTGATCTCTTCACCACCCGTAATCTGGGTGTCGCTGCAGGCCTGAGCCGGATCGCGACCGATCGCACCGTGTCGACGGTACGTACGGATCTGGGGTCTGCCAACGGGATTGCGATTGCGCGCGGAAAGATCTACGTGGGCAACACGTTCGATGTCGAGCCCGTCGTGTACGTCCTCGACGAGCAGGATCCGTCCGGTTCGGTCTCGCGTGTTCGCGTCGACGGATTCGGACCACTCACCATGTCGGACGACCTGACCGTGGGTGTCGACGGAATGATCTATCTCGCACAGAATCTCGCGGGACGAGTTATTCGCATCGACCCGACGTCGGGGTCGTCGTGTGCCGTGGCGACAGGTGTGCCGCTGACATCCGCGGTCGCGTTCGGCGGGGTGGGATTCGACCCGACGTCGTTGTACGCAACGAGTTTCGACGGATCCGTCCGAGAGTTGAGCCCGGCATGAACGACGAGCGTCTGACGGCGTGGGTGCACGGCCTGGTGCAGGGCGTCGGGTTTCGGTGGTGGACTCGATCGCGTGCTCTCGAACTCGGTCTCGTCGGTCATGCGACCAACCACGCCGACGGACGGGTGCTGGTGATCGCCGAGGGACCGCGCGATCGTCTCGACGCGCTTCTCGAACTGCTACGCGGCGGTGGAACCCCCGGCACGGTGACGCTCGTCGTCGAGAGTTGGGGGTCGGCCCGCGGTGATCTGAGCGGTTTCGTCGAGCGCTGACCTGCACTACCGGAGGCTGGGCGCGCGGGTGGGCACCTGGCCGGTAAAGTACGGACGCTATGTATCTGAAGAGTCTGACGCTCAAGGGCTTCAAGTCCTTCGCTTCGGCGACGACTCTTCGATTCGAGCCCGGTATCACCTGCGTGGTCGGACCGAACGGCTCCGGTAAATCGAATGTCGTGGACGCTCTGACCTGGGTGATGGGCGAGCAGGGTGCCAAAGCCCTGCGCGGCGGCAAGATGGAAGACGTCATCTTCGCGGGAACCTCGGGTCGAGCGCCGCTGGGTCGGGCCGAGGTGACGCTGACGATCGACAACTCCGACGGAGCGCTGCCGATCGACTACTCCGAGGTATCGATCACCCGCCGCATGTTTCGCGATGGTGCGGGCGAGTACGAAATCAACGGAAGCTCCTGCCGTTTGATGGACGTCCAGGAGCTGCTGAGCGACTCCGGTATCGGGCGCGAGATGCACGTGATCGTCGGGCAGGGCCGGCTGGCGGCGATTCTCGAATCCCGCCCAGAGGACCGGCGAGCATTCATCGAGGAAGCTGCCGGCGTTCTCAAGCACCGCAAACGCAAGGAAAAGGCGGTCCGCAAACTCGACGCGATGCAGGCCAATCTCGCGCGACTGACCGATCTGACGACCGAACTGCGTCGGCAACTCAAGCCGTTGGGTCGGCAGGCCGAGGTCGCACGTCGAGCGCAGACGGTGCAGGCAGACCTGCGCGACGCCCGCCTCCGGCTGGCGGCAGACGATTTGGTGGCCAGGCGAGAAGAATTCGCCAACCAGACGCAGGACGAGGAAGCGGCTCGCGAGCAGTATGCGATGGTGCAGGACGCCCTCGAGGCGGGGACCGTAGCCCTCGCCGAACACGAGCAAGCCGTGGCTCGCCTGACGCCCAGCGCCGAAGCCGCCGGGCAGACGTGGTTTCGACTTTCCGCGCTGGCCGAACGAGTCAACGCGACTGTTCGCATCGCGCACGAGCGGGCCCGGCACCTCGACTCCGTGCAGAGCGCCGGTCGAGGGCAGGACCCAGACGAGCTGGAGGCACAAGCCGAGCGGGTTGCCGAAGAAGAGATGGAACTCGTCGAAGCCGTGGAGATGGCGCGGGAAACCCTCGAAGCGGCCCGCGAACAGTTGGCCGAACGAGAGTCGGCGGCTGCGGCTGCGGAACGGGCGCACCTGGCGGCCGTGCGTGCGGTGGCCGATCGCAGGGAGGGCTTTGCACGCTTGTCCGGGCGGGTCGATACTTTCCGTACCAAGGTCGAATCGATCGACGCCGAGGTGGCACGCCTGTCGGTGGCCATCGACGAGGCCCGTGAACGGGGCGAGGCGGCCCAGCGCGAGTTCGAGAGCGTGCAGGACCAGGTCGGTACCCTCGACGCCAGCGAACTGAGCTTGGACACCCACTACGAGCGCGCAGTGGCTGCGCTACGTCATGCCGATGCGCGTGTCTCGGAATTGCAGGCAGAGGAACGCACCGCGGGTAAGCGGGTGGCGTCCTTCGAAGCGAGGATCGAGGCGCTGACGATGGGCCTCGAACGAAAAGACGGTGCCGGCTGGTTGGTGGAGAACGAACAGGACGGACTGTCGGGACTGCTGGCCGGGCACCTGACGGTCGAGCCGGGATACGAGATCGCGGTCGCAGTCGCGATGGGACCGGCGGCCGACGCTGCCCATGCAGAGTCCTTCGCCGCTGCCCGCGATGCAGTCCTGGCGCTCCGCGCCGCGGACGGTGGTCGCGCAGCCATAGTGCACAGCAGTTCCGTTGCAGTGCAACCACTCTCGCGACCGGAACTTCCTGATGGCGCGCGGTGGGTGCTCGATCTCATCGACTATCCGGACCGCCTGGCCGGTGCCATGACGGCATTGCTCGACGGCGTGGTCGCCGTCGACTCGCTCGACACCGCGCACCGACTCGTCTCCGACAACGGCCGACTGCGCGCGGTGACCAAGGACGGCGACGTCGTAGAACCCGGGTGGGTGACCGGAGGATCGGATAGACGGCCCAGCACGCTCGAAGTGCAATCCGCCATCGACACCTCGACCGTCGAGCTGGCTGCGGCCGTGCGCCGGGCCGAGGAACTCGATGCAGCGCTCTCCGGTGCACTCGCGGAACAGCGCGACCGACGTGAATCGGCGGAGCAGGCCCTGGCTGCCCTCAACGAATCCGATGCCGCAATGGCAGCTGTGTACGAGCAGCTGGGCAGGCTCGGTCAATTGGCCCGATCGGCTCATGCCGAATCGGCACGGTTGACGACGCAGCGTGATTCGGCCGAGACGAGTCGCGAGGAAGCGGTCGCTCGGCTGGCCGAGCTCGAAGACAGCCTGCGATCTGCCGAGGACGAACAATCCGGGTTCGTGGGAGACGGTGAGAGCGGCGACGCGGCCACCACGATGGAGCGTGAAATGGCGGCGGCCGCACTCACCGAGGTTCGCGCCGTGGAAGTCGAAGCTCGGCTGAACGTGCGCACCGCGGAGGAGCGTGCGCAGTCGGTCCGGGGACGGGCAGATTCGCTGCGCCGGGCGGCGCGAGCCGAGCGGGAGGCCAGAGCCAGGGCCGAGAGGGAGAGCGCGGCTCGGCGTCATGCGGCCGCAGTCGCTGCCGCGGTGGCGGAGTCGGGTGAAGAGCTCGCGTCTCGTCTCGGGGCGGTCGTCTCTGCCGCCGCGCGACGGCGCGACGAGCTCTCGGCCGAACGGACATCGCGCACAGCCGAACTCGACACGGTGAAGGAGCAGGTACGGGCACTGCAGGGACAGCTGGCCTCGATCACCGACGCGGTGCACCGCGACGAGGTGGCGCGCGCGCAGGCCGCCCTGCGCATCGAGCAACTCGAGACGACCATTCTCGAACAGCACGGTATCGGTCTCGACGACTTGGTAGCGGAATACGGCCCCGACGTCCCGCTGCCTCCGACCGAACTCGAAATGGCCGAGTACGAGGCGGCCAAGGAACGCGGTGAGCAGGTGGTGGCACCCGCCCCGATGCCGTTCGACCGCGCCACTCAGCAGGCGCGTGTCAAACGCGCCGAACGGGATCTGGCCACGCTCGGCAAGGTGAACCCGCTGGCTCTGGAAGAGTTCGCGGCACTGGAAGAGCGATACAACTTTCTGTCCACCCAGCTCGAGGACGTCAAGTCCGCGCGCAAGGACCTGCTCGGGGTCGTCGCCGACGTGGACGACCGCATCCTGCAGGTGTTCACCGAGGCCTGGCTGGACGTCGAGCGTGAATTCACCGGTGTCTTCGCCAAACTGTTCCCCGGGGGCGAGGGACGGCTGATTCTGACCGACCCGTCGGACATGCTCACCACCGGAATCGAAGTGGAAGCACGGCCGCCCGGCAAGAAGGTCAAGCGGCTGTCGCTGCTGTCCGGCGGCGAGAAGTCGCTGACGGCCGTTGCGATGCTCGTGGCGATCTTCCGTGCTCGACCGTCGCCGTTCTACGTGATGGACGAGGTCGAAGCAGCGCTGGACGACACCAACCTGCGGCGACTCATCGGTTTGTTCGAGCAACTCCGCGAGAAGTCGCAACTGATCGTCATCACGCACCAGAAGCCGACGATGGAAGTGGCCGACGCCCTCTACGGCGTCAGTATGCGCGGTGACGGCATCACCACCGTCATCTCGCAGCGGCTCAATCGCGAGCGCGTCGCCGTCGATGCAGTCGAACCTGCCGTCGAGGCCGCCGAACCGGACGTGTCGGTGCCCAGCGACACCGATTCCGCGACGTGAGGCTGCGCTACTTCTCGGGGTAGAGCTGCTCGGCGTAGGAGGGCCCGTAGTACTCGCGGAGTTCTTCCACCGTTTCGGGTGCCTGCGGAATCAACGCTTTCGTCAAGGACGCGACATCGGGAATGGAGTCCGCATCCCACGTGTCCGGCTGCCACAACTTGGACCGCATGAATGCCTTGGCGCAGTGGTGGAACACCTGCTCGATGTCGACGACGAGGCACATGATGGGTCGGTGGCCCTTGACCTGCAGTTCGTCGAAGAACGGTGCGTCGGTCACCAGCGACGCGCGACCGTTGATGCGCAGGGTGTCGCCGCGCCCCGGCACGAAGAAGTTCAGGCCGACGAACGGATTCTCGAGAATGTTGCGGTAGCCGTCCATTCGACGATTACCGGGCCGTTCGGCCAGTGCGATCGTGGCCTCGTCGATGACGTGGACCAGGCTGCCGGGCGGATCACCCTTGGGGGAGACGTCGCACCGCCCGCTCGCGTCCGAGGTTCCCATCAGGCAGAAAGGCGAGGCCGCGAGCCAGTGCACGTCGAGTGGATGCAGGGTCCGGCGATCCTTGTTGGCCGCCCGGAAGCTGGGTTCGCCGAACATGGCGGTCAGTTGGTCGGCGTCGCGCACCGCGGTCCACGTCATGGCGACGATGCTATCGACACGACCCGGACGGCGGACAGTCCATTTCGGCGATGCACCACCGATGCGTTCGGACGTGACCACCTGAGAGGATGGTCACGTGAGTAATCAAGCGTGGATCATCGTCGCGGCGATCGCTGCCGTCCTGCTCGTCGTCCTCGTCGTCGGGTTCGTTCTGTCCCGTCGCCGGAGAGTGTCCCTCAAGTCGGACGAGGCCGCCCGAATCGAGGACGCGGCCACCAAGGACAGATCCGGTGGCTACACCGCGGGCAGCGGTTTCTCGTTCAGTCAGGGCACTGCGACCGCCGAGCCCGTCCCGCCTGCCCCGAAGCCCGTCCCGCCTGCCCCGAAGCCTGTCGAGACCTTCCCGGTCGAGCCGACGCCGGTGCCACCCACCCACACTCGGGACGAGCCGGAGGTCCTCGACCCCGAGGTTCCGGTCGTCGAGCCTCAGGTGCCGGTTGTCGAGCCCGCCGAGCCGGCCGAGCCCACCGCGCCTGCGGTGCCGGAACCCGCCCCGGACGCCGAGGCACCTGCTCCTCGACTGGACACCATCGATCCGACCGAAGGTCGGTTGGACCGTCTTCGTGGACGTCTGGCTCGTTCCCAGTCCGCGGTGGGCAAGTCCCTGCTCGGATTGCTCGGCGGCGGAGACCTGGACGAGGACTCGTGGGAAGAGGTCGAGGACACGCTGCTGATCGCCGACATCGGCTCGGCCACGACGACGGAGATCATGCGTACGCTGCGCGAGCAGATGGCAGCTCGCAGTATTCGTACCGAAGCCGATGCGCGAGCGCTGCTGCGGGAAATTCTGGTGGCGCAACTGCATCCGGAGTTCGATCGTTCGATTCGCGCGCTTCCGCACGACGGCGCGCCTGCGGTGTTGTTGGTCGTCGGAGTCAACGGCACCGGCAAGACCACCACTACCGGAAAGCTTGCCCGTGTCCTGGTCGCGGACGGCCGGCGGGTACTCCTCGGTGCGGCCGACACGTTCCGTGCCGCTGCCGCAGATCAGCTGCAGACCTGGGCGGAGCGAGTCGGTGCCGAGGTAGTGCGCGGCAAGGAGGCCGCTGATCCGGCCGCCGTTGCCTTCGACGCGGTGAGCAAGGGGATCGAGAACGGAGTCGATGTGGTCCTGGTCGACACCGCAGGTCGCCTGCACACGAAGTCCGGTCTGATGGACGAGCTGAGCAAGGTCAAGCGTGTGATCGAGAAGCGCGCCCACGTCGACGACGTGCTGCTCGTTCTGGACGCGACGGTCGGCCAGAACGGACTGACTCAGGCGCGCGTCTTCGCCGAGATCGTGGACATCACCGGTGTCGTGCTGACCAAGCTCGACGGAACCGCGAAGGGCGGCATCGTTTTTCAGGTACAGCGGGAACTCGGGGTACCCGTCAAGCTCGTCGGTCTCGGCGAAGGTGCCGACGATCTGGCTCCGTTCGAGCCGGGGGCGTTCGTCGACGCACTGCTCGGTTGATCGACCTCGCCGGGCTCTCGCGAACCGGGTGAAAAGCACAAACGCCAGCACGAAACCTTTTAGCAACAGAATTCGGTCATGCGTTCACATGCCCGAAACACCCGAGTGTCACGGATGAAACTTCGTGAAACCACTCTTCTTGCGTAACGGCGCGCCAACCGGTGTGCAGGAGAATGGAGGGTGTACGTGAGTCCCGAGGATATGTTGGCCAACTCCGGCAACGCCGCGTGGATGCTGATGGCAGCATCGCTGGTACTGCTGATGACGCCGGGCTTGGCGTTCTTCTACGGCGGTATGTCGCAGTCGAAGTCCGTGTTGAACATGATGATGATGTCGTTCGGAGCTATGGCCGTCGTCTCGATCATCTACTTCCTGTGGGGATGGTCGATGTCCTACGGCACCCAGGACATCGGCGGTGTCTTCGCCAACCCGTTCGAGTTCTTCGGACTCAAGGATTCGATCACCGACGCGGACGGCAACTACATCGCCGGCGCATGGGGTTACGCCAACGTCATCGACGTAGCGTTCCAGGTCACGTTCGCCATCATCACGGTCGCCCTGATCAGCGGCTCGATCGCCGGTCGAGTCAAGTACGGCACCTGGCTCGCCTTCGCAGGAATCTGGGTCACCCTCGCGTACTTCCCGCTGGCACACATGGTCTGGGGCGGCGGACTGCTGTCGGGCTCCGAGAAGGGCTTGGCCGCAAAGATTTTCGGAACGATGGTCAACGACGATGGTGACACCGTCGCCAACGTCGCACCGATCGACTTCGCCGGTGGAACCGTCGTGCACATCAACGCCGGTATCGCAGGCCTGATCCTGGCGATCATCATCGGCAAGCGAGCCGGATTCGGCAAGGTCGCCTACCGTCCGCACAACCTCCCGTTCGTCATGCTCGGCGCAGCGCTGCTGTGGTTCGGCTGGTTCGGATTCAACGCCGGTTCGGCATTCGCCGCCGACGGCATCGCAGGCGTGGCCTGGGTCAACACCACCGCGGCCACCGCAGCGGCCATCGCAGGCTGGCTCATCACCGAGCGCATCCGCGACGGACACGCAACCAGCCTCGGTGCCGCATCGGGCATTGTCGCAGGTCTGGTCGCCATCACCCCGGCCGCCGGTGCGCTCACCCCGGTCGGAGCCATGATCCTCGGCGTCATCGCCGGCGTGCTGTCGGCTCTCGCCGTCGGACTGAAGTTCAAGTTCGGCTACGACGACTCGCTCGACGTCGTCGGCGTCCACCTGGTCGCAGGCCTGTGGGGCACCATCGGAATCGGCTTCCTCGGATCCGAGACCGGCCTGTTCTACGGTGGTGACTACAAGCAGCTCGTCGTGCAGATCGTCATCGCGTTGTTCGCATTGGTCTTCACCGCAATCGTGACCGCGGTCATCGCCTTCGCTCTGAAGCCGCTGGGCTGGCGCGTGACGGACGAGGAAGAGGCGAACGGCATCGACGAGGCCGAGCACGCCGAGACTGCATATGATTTCGCCTGACAAGGTAGAGATAGAGATGAACGCTGCACCGTACGACAACGGGCACTCGAGGTCTTGTGAAGGGAAGCAAAAATGAAGCTGATCACGGCAATCGTCAAACCGTTCACCCTGGAGGACGTCAAGACGGGGCTGGAACAGGCCGGCGTGCTCGGAATGACCGTCAGTGAGGTTCAGGGCTACGGCCGCCAGAAGGGCCACACCGAGGTCTACCGAGGTGCGGAGTACTCGGTCGATTTCGTTCCTAAGGTGCGTGTCGAGGTAGTCGTCGACGACGCCGCAGTGGAGAAGGTCGTCGAGGTCATCGTCGAAGCAGCCCGCACCGGCAAGATCGGTGACGGCAAAGTGTGGGTTTCCCCGGTGGATTCGGTCATCCGAGTCCGTACCGGAGAACGTGGCGCCGATGCGCTCTGACCCCACAGGGTCTCGGTCCGGGGGCCCCGGTTCTGGCGCACGCGCGCCAGAACCGGGGCCTTCGGTCTCTACGGGCTCCGCATCGAAGGGCACGAGCGATGCAGCTGCGGATCTCGCTCGGGCCAGAAAGCAACTGCTCGACGGCGGCACCCGCAACCGCCGCCTCGATGCGCCCTCGCTCAGGCAGGCGCTCGTCGATCTTCACGAGTTCTGGCTGACCACCAAGGGCGCAGAACTGGGCGTGAAGCCGGATTCCGGTTTCGCGATAGTCGCAGTAGGAGGTCTGGCGCGTCGCGAACTGCTGCCGTACTCCGACCTGGACTTGATTCTGTTGCACGACGATCTCGACCCCCGCATCGTGGCCGACGTCGCCGACAAGCTCTGGTATCCGTTGTGGGACGCCCACATCAAGCTCGATCACAGTGTGCGTACCGTGCCGCAGGCCCTGCAGGTTGCCGCGGCGGACATGACCGCAGCACTCGGCATGCTCGAAGCACGCCACATCGCCGGTGACGTGGAACTGAGCAACCTGTTGATCGGTGGCATACGTCGGCAGTGGCGCACCGGAATTCGCGGTCGCTTCGACGAGCTGATCGGCCAGACTCAGGGGCGCTGGGCACGAAGCGGCGAGATCGCACACCGTGCCGAACCCGACCTCAAGAGCGGCCGTGGCGGTCTGCGCGACGTGCAACTGCTCGACGCCCTGTCGATTGCTCAATTGACCGATGGCATGCCCGGGTTGGGACCCGAATCACCCGGCGGCGGTTTGGCATTCGCGCACGGGCGACTTCTCGACGTGCGTACCGAACTGCACCGGGTGGCCGGTCGTGCCCGAGATCAGCTGCGTGCGCAGGACGCCGACGAGATCGGTGCTGCGCTTCGCATCGGCGATCGGTTCGATCTCGCTCGTGTGCTCAGCGATTCGGCACGCACCATCAGCTACTCCGTCGATGTGGGTTTGCGTACCGCCGGCAATTCGCTTCCACGACGCGGTCTTTCGCGTCTACGTCGCGTACCCGTTCGCCGTCCGCTGGACGAGGGAGTCGTCGAGCACGCGGGTGAGGTGGTGCTGGCACGCGACGCACGACCGAACAAGGATCCGGGTCTGATCATGCGGGTTGCGGCAGCGTCGGCTCAGACCGGCATGCCGATGTCTGCCTCCACGCTCAACCGCCTGTCCGACAGCGCCCCCGAACTCCGTGAGCCGTGGCCCAAGGAAGCACTCAACGATCTGTTGGTGCTGCTGGGATCCGGCCGCAAGGCCATCGCGGCCATCGAGGCGCTCGATCGAACCGGATTGTGGGGCAGGCTGATTCCGGAATGGGGTGCGGTTCGAGATCTGCCGCCTCGAGATGCGGTGCACACCTGGACGGTGGATCGACACCTGGTCGAAACTGCCGCGTACGCAAGTGCATTGACCACACGTGTCGCTCGTCCCGATCTGCTGGTGCTCGGCGCGCTCGTCCACGACATCGGAAAGGGACGCGGCGGCGACCACAGCGTCGTCGGTGCCGATCTCGCCGTTCAGATCGGTAACCGGCTCGGCTTGTGGCCCTCCGACGTGGCCCTGCTGACGGCAATGGTCCGCTATCACCTCCTGCTGCCGGAGACTGCCACCCGGCGCGATCTGGACGACCCGGCAACCGTGCAGACCGTCGTGGATGCGCTCGGTGCGGACACCGTTCTGCTGGAGCTTCTGCATGCGCTCGCCGAGGCGGACTCTCTCGCGACCGGACCCGGCGTGTGGGGGGACTGGAAGGCGTCGCTGATCCGTGAACTCGTTCGTCGTTGTCGGCTGGTGATGGCGGGAGAGACTCTGCCGTCGCCGGATCCGCTCGACCCGGCGCACATCGAGTTGGCCTCGCGCGGGGGAGTGCACGTCGACATCACGCCCACCGACGGTCTGCACACCTTCGTCGTGACCGTGGTTGCACCCGACACTCCAGGACTGCTGTCCGACGCGGCCGGAGTGCTGGCACTGCATTCCTTGCGGGTGCTGTCGGCCTCGCTCGGCAGTCACGACGGTTCGGCGATCAACTCGTTCGATGTCGCACCGTTGTTCGGTGCCCCGCCGCAGGCGGGGTTGATCCGGCAGGAGATCATCCGTGCGCAGGCGGGCGAGCTCGACCTGGTCGCCGTACTCGACGCGAAGGAACGAGACGCCCGCGTCGAGACCTCGGACGAGGACGGCGAGGATTCGGCTGTGCCGGTCCTGTACGCCCAGGCTCCGCCTCGGGTGCTGTGGTTCGACGACAACGAACCGGGTCAGGTCGTGCTCGAACTGCGAGCCGAGGACCGCCTCGGCCTGCTGTGTCGATTGGCGAGCGCAATCGAGCAGCAGGGATTCGATATTCGCTGGGCGCGGGTATCGACGCTGGGTAGTTCTGTGGTCGATTCCTTCTGCATCGACTTGGCCGGCGCGGACAGTCGGGCTGTGCGCGAGGATCTCGAAGGCGCGCTCCTCGCCGTCGTGCCATCGCCGGAACCGCCCAAACCCCCGGAAAAGCCCGAGGGCACTTGACCGTTGGTCGGAAGTTCGTCGGAAACCGACATGCCGTGGTGACATTTCACGAACTTCCGGCCGATGGGTTTACCCCCGAGACCGATTTGTTATGTTCGTCACCTGACGCAGCAGGCCCTTCGGGCCGAACTGCCGGCTCCGCTGCTCGAACGTCTCGTCGTTCCTGCAGGCTCCAATTCTGACATTTCGAGAGGCGCGCACTGTGGGATCACACCGACGGTCGAACATCTACGTACCGGCCGAGACGGCATCGGGTACGCCCGGTGGCAAGCATCGCGCCGCGGAGGAAGTTCAGGACACCGGCAGGCGTGCGGCCACCATCGTCGCCGCAACCGGCGCCATCGTCGTCGGCGCGACCACCATGGGCGCGGGCACCGCAGGCGCGGCACCCGTCCCGGAACCGCCCGCGGCCGGATTCCCCTTCGCCGTCCCGGAGGGTTTGCTGCCTGCCGGATTCGAGCTGCCCCAGTTCGTGCCACCGCAGTTCGTGCCACCACAGTTCGAGTTGCCGCAATTCGCGCCGCCTTTCGGTGCGCCGCCGCAGGCCGCACCGGACTTGGCTCCGGCCCCACAGACCGATCCTTCGGCAGTCCCGTCGGACGCCTCGACACAGGCACCGACTCCGGGACCGCTCGCCGCTCTCGGCCCCGAGGTGGACGCCGCGGCCCAGCAGTGGCTCGACGACGTCGGACTCGGTGGAACGGGTGCCGGGCCGGCGTCGCCGCTCGAGAGTTTGCGTTCGTTGAAGAAGGCGACGGTCCAGCCCGTCGCCGGAGTGTTGACGTCGAACTTCGGTTCGCGGTGGGGCACTCAGCACAGCGGGCTGGACATCGCCGCCCCGATCGGCACGCCCATCTACGCTGCAGCCGACGGCACGGTGTCCGATGCGGGACCGGCGTCCGGTTTCGGGCTCTGGGTCAAGGTTCTGCACGACGACGGCACCGAGACCATCTACGGACACGTCAACGACTTCTCGGTGCAGCCCGGTCAGCGGGTCACAGCCGGAGAACAGATCGCAACTGTGGGCAATCGCGGTCAGTCGACCGGCCCGCACCTGCATTTCGAGGTGCACGATCCCGCCGGCGTCAAAGTCGATCCCGCACAGTGGCTCTCCACCCGCGGCGTCGCTGTGACGTGGAGCGATTCGGCAAGCAAGGCCTGACCGGTCGCACCGCACCGAACGGACTCACTGCCCGACGCCCTGAGCGAGGATAAGGTGGGCTGGCGTTAGTCTGGTGACAACGCCGGACTCGGTCTGGTGACAGTGCCGGACTCGGCTCGTTTTCGGTGATCGGCTAGCTCAGGAGTGCAATCGGTGTTCGAATCCCTTTCCGACAGGTTGACCGGGACTCTCAAGGACCTGCGTGGCAAAGGTCGACTGTCCGGTGCGGATATCGACGCCACAGCCCGCGAGATCCGACTGGCCCTGCTCGAGGCGGACGTGGCGTTGCCCGTCGTGCGGGAGTTCATCAACCGCATCAAGGTCCGCGCCAAGGGTGCCGAAGTATCGGGCGCACTCAACCCGGCTCAGCAGGTCGTCAAGATCGTCAACGAGGAACTGGTCGGCATCCTCGGCGGCGAAACACGCAGACTGGTGTTCGCCAAGAACCCGCCCACCGTCATCATGCTGGCCGGCCTGCAGGGTTCCGGTAAGACGACCTTGGCGGGCAAGCTCGCCAAGTGGCTGAAGGGTCAGGGTCACACCCCGCTTCTCGTCGCCTGTGACCTGCAACGTCCCGGTGCCGTCAGCCAGCTCCAGATCGTCGGCGAACGGGCAGGCGCGGCAGTCTTCGCCCCGCACCCGGGCACGTCCATCGGCGGTGGCGAGAACGCGCTCGGCGTGTCGGCCGCGGACCCGGTCGAGGTGGCCCGCGCCGGAGTGGCCGAGGCTCGCAGCAAGCAGTACGACGTGGTCATCGTCGACACCGCAGGCCGTCTCGGTATCGACACCGAGCTGATGAGCCAGGCCGCCGGGATTCGCGACGCGGTCGAGCCGGACGAAACCTTGTTCGTTCTCGACGCCATGGTCGGCCAGGACGCCGTCAGCACCGCCGAGGCGTTCCGCGACGGAGTCGGCTTCACCGGTGTCGTGCTGACCAAGCTCGACGGCGATGCCCGCGGCGGCGCAGCACTGAGCGTGCGCGAGGTGACCGGGCAGCCCATCATGTTCGCGTCGACCGGCGAGAAGCTCGAAGATTTCGACGTCTTCCACCCCGACCGCATGGCCAGTCGCATCCTCGGCATGGGCGACGTGCTCAGCCTCATCGAGCAGGCCGAGCAGCACTTCGACGCCGAGCAGGCCGAGGCCACCGCCAACAAGATCGGCTCCGGCCAGCTCACGCTCGACGACTTCCTCGAGCAGATGATGGCCGTCCGCAAGATGGGGCCCATCGGAAATCTGTTGGGAATGTTGCCCGGCGCGGGCCAGATGAAAGAACTGGCCAATGTCGACGAGAAGCAGCTCGACCGGGTGCAGGCGATCATTCGCGGCATGACGCCGCAGGAGCGCACCGACCCGAAGATCATCAATGCCTCCCGACGACTGCGGATCGCGAACGGCTCGGGCGTGAAGGTCTCCGACGTCAACCAATTGGTCGATCGGTTCTTCGAGGCACGCAAGATGATGTCGGCGATGGCCGGTCGGATGGGCATGCCGGGTGCGCGAAAGCAGGTGCGCAACAACAAGAAGGGCAAGAAAGGCAAGAAGGGTGCTCGCGGGCCCACACAGCCGAAGATCCGCGGCGGGTTCCCCGGAATGCCGGGTGGAATGCCTGCCGGAATGCCCGACCTGTCGTCGATGCCCAAGGGCCTCGATCAATTGCCGCCGGGACTCGAGGGAATCGATCTCTCGCAGCTGAAGCTGCCGAAGAAGTAAGCGGGCCTGCGGTGTCGGCATTGCGGGTGCGGGGACGCGGGCTGCCGGACGAGTCCCCGATCGACCTGTGGATCGACGGCGGCGTCCTGTCCACGGAGCCCATCGCCGATGCCGACTTCATCCACGACGGCGGGTGGATACTGCCCGGGCTCGTCGACGCGCACTGTCATGTCGGCATCGAGTACGGCGGAGGACACACCGACCTGGCCGGGTCGATCGCGCAGGCCGAGACCGAACGAGGCGTCGGGGCTCTGCTGCTGCGTGACGCGGGATCTCCGGTCGACACGCGGGCGTTGGACGACCACGACGATCTGCCACGCATCATCAGGGCGGGGCGGCACATCGCCTCCCCGAAGCGATACATCCCTGGCCTGGCGATCGACATCGAGGACGAATCACAACTTCCCGAGGCGGTGGCGCAACAAGCGCGATTCGGCGACGGGTGGGTCAAGCTCGTCGGTGACTGGATCGACCGCTCGGTGGGAGACCTCCGGCCCCTCTGGAACGACGCGATCCTCGTCGACGCCATTGCCGCGGCCCATGCGGAAGGGGCACGCGTCACCGCGCACGTCTTCGGGGAAGACGCGCTCCCCGGACTGATCGCGGCAGGCATCGACTGCATCGAACACGGCACCGGCCTGACCGACGAGACCATCGAGATGATGGTCGAGCACGGGACAGCGTTGGTGCCGACGTTGATCAACATCGAGACCTTTCCCGGCATCGCGGACTCGGCCACCCGCTACCCGGTCTACGCCCGGCACATGCGCGCGTTGCATGCGCGAGTCGGCGATACCGTCGGCCGTGCCCACGACGCAGGTATCCCGATCTTCGCCGGAACCGACGCCGGCGGATCCATCGCGCACGGCCGCATCGCCGACGAGGTGGACGCTCTGGGACGCGTCGGATTGTCACCGACCGACGCGCTCGGTGCTGCTTGCTGGGACGCCCGGTCGTGGCTGGGGCGAGGCGGGCTCGAGCACGGTGCGCCCGCCGATCTCGTCGTGTACTCCGACGACCCGCGCGGGGGAGCGGACGTGTTGTCCAACCCCGAGCTGGTGATTCTGCGCGGCCGCGTGACCGATCGTCGTGGACGCGCCGCGAGTGGATCGGGATACGTCGATGGTTGATCCGCGGCAAGGCCCGGACCGATTCGATGCCGACCAGTTCGGCCGCACACCAGGAGGCGCGGGGGAATTCGACGTGAACCGGCCCAGCTGGGCGGGAATGGCACCGATGAATCACGTGCAACAGCAGGGCTCGGGACTGTCCGAGACCTACTGGCGTGCCGAAGCAGCGGCCGAGGAGCGCAGACCCGGCCAACGGTGGGGACTGCCGGCGGCCGCCCTCGTGCTCGGCCTCAATCTTGCCGGGTTCCTGCTCCTCGGCCTGGTCGTGTCCTCGGAGTCCTCGCCGCTGTTCGTCGTGGGGATCATGATCCCGAGCCTGCTCGCCGCAGGACTGGCGGTGGCGGTGACGATGTCGAGGGGCAACGGCCCCGTCGTCGACTTCGGGCTACCGAGATCCGTTCACGAACTCGTCGGTCATATCCGATCGGGTCTGGCCTGGGGCGGAGTCGCCCTCGTCGGTGGAGTGCTGCTCGCACTCGTGCTGCTCTCGCGTATCGATTTTCAGGATCAGGCACCGCTGGGCGGTATGGCAGACATCGCCGTGGGGTGGAAAGTCGTTTTCGCCGTGTGGATTTGGATCGGCGCACCGATCTGCGAAGAAACGATGTTCCGCGGCATGTTGTGGGGAGCTCTCGAAAAGCGCACTCGACCCATGCCGATGGCGTGGCTGGGCAACCGCTGGGTGGTCCTGGTGATCACGGCGGTGATGTTCGCGATCTGGCACCGAGAATGGTGGCGCTTCGTCGTCCTGCTGTGGGGAGGACTCGCCATCGGCATCGCGAGAATGAGAAGTGGCTCGATCGTCGCGTCGACCACGGCTCACTCCGTCAACAACACCTTTCCGGCTTTGGTGATTCTGCTGGCCTGACCGGGCGATTGAGGGTATCGGGTGGTCGTCTGGCAGAATGGACCGCTGTTCGCCCGTCTCCGGTTACGTACCGCGCGGCGGTCACGACAACTCCAACGCAAAACCGGGTTCGCATGCCGTGCGAACCGCTGAATTGCGCAGTGACCACTCCTCGAAAGGCTTCACCAGAACATGGCCGTCAAGATCAAGCTCATGCGTATCGGCAAGATCCGCACCCCGCATTACCGCGTCGTCATTTCCGACGCCCGCACCCGCCGTAACGGCCGTGCAATCGAGACCATCGGGACGTACGAGCCCAAGCAGGACCCCAGCGTCATCGAGATCAACTCCGAGCGTGCGCAGTACTGGCTGGGCGTCGGCGCGCAGCCGACCGAGCCCGTCGAGGCACTGCTGAAGATCACCGGCGACTGGCAGAAGTTCAAGGGCCTACCCGGCACCGAGGGCACCCTCCGCGTCGCCGAGCCCAAGCCGTCCAAGCTCGACCTCTTCAACGCTGCGCTGGCGCAGGCGGATTCCGAGCCCCAGGGCGAGGCCACCACCGCCAAGAAGAAGAAGGCACCGAAGTCGGACGATTCCGCTGCCGCGGACACCACCGACGCTGCAGCAACCGAGACGGCAGACGCGCCGGCCGCCGAGGCTGCTGAGAAGTGAGTGCCGTTGTCGCCGATGCCGTCGAACATCTCGTTCGCGGCATCGTCGCCAATCCCGATGACGTTCGCGTCGAGATGATCACCGGCCGTCGTGGACGCACCGTGGAAGTTCACGTGCACCCCGACGACCTGGGCAAGGTCATCGGACGCGGTGGTCGCACCGCTACGGCGCTGCGCACTCTCGTCTCCGGAATCGGTGGTCGCGGCATCCGAGTCGACGTCGTCGACACGGACCAATAGGTCACGTAACCCATCATGGAGCTGGTCATCGGTCGTGTCGCCAAGTCGCACGGCATCAAAGGTGAAGTGGTTGTCGAGGTTCGCACCGACGACCCCGACGACAGATTCGCCGTCGGCACTGTTCTGCGTGGCCGCAAGCCACGATCGAATGCACAGCCCGTGATACACACGGTGGACGCCGTCCGGGAACACTCCGGGCGGCTTCTGCTGCGTCTGAACGGCATCGACGACAAGACCGCAGCGGACGAACTGCGCGGGATTCTCTTCGTCGTCGAATCCACCGATCTCCCGCCGTCCGACGATCCGGACGAGTTCTACGATCACGAACTCGAAGGCCTCACCGTGGTACTCACCGACGGTTCGGTCGTCGGTACCGTCCGCGAGGTCCTGCACTCGGCAGCAGGCGAACTGCTGTCCATCACGCCGAGTGCTGACGAGGAATCCGGTCGTTCCGAGATACTCGTACCCTTCGTCTCGGCCATCGTGACCTCTGTGTCGTTGGCAGACAAGACAATCGAGATCGATCCGCCCGAGGGCTTGCTGGATCCGGAGTAGTTCGTGCGCCTCGACGTCGTCACCATCTTCCCGGAATACCTCACCCCACTGCGTACTGCTCTGCTCGGTAAGGCGATCGATCGCGGGCTGGTATCGGTGGACGTTCACGACCTGCGCTCCTGGACCCACGACGTGCACAAGGCCGTCGACGATTCCCCGTACGGCGGCGGGCCGGGAATGGTCATGAAGCCGACCGTCTGGGGTGACGCACTCGACCACGTGCTGACCGAGGAGTCGCTCCTCGTCGTCCCCACTCCCGCAGGGGTGCCGTTCACACAACGTACGGCCGAAAGATGGTCCACCGAACAGCATCTCGTGTTCGCGTGCGGTCGCTACGAAGGCATCGATCAACGCGTGTTCGACGACGCCGCACGCCGCGTTCGGGTCGAGGAAGTCAGCATCGGAGACTACGTTCTCATCGGCGGCGAGGCGGCAGTACTGGTCATGGCCGAGGCCGTCGTCAGATTGATGCCGGGCGTACTCGGCAATCAGCAGTCGCACCGAGAGGATTCGTTCTCCGATGGGCTGCTGGAAGGTCCGAGTTACACCCGGCCGGCCCGATGGCGAGAACTCGACGTCCCCGAGATTCTGTTGTCCGGCGACCACGCGAAGATCGCCGCCTGGCGTCGAGAACAATCTCTGCGCAGAACAGCGGACCGACGCCCGGATCTACTGACGGACTGACGTTTTCAGCTGATTCTGCCGTCGGGGAACAACATCGACACGAAGCCGGTCAGGGTGTCCCGTGCGTGCAGTGCGCTGGCGTCGTCGCTCACGTCGACGACGGCCGTGTCCGGGTAACTTTCCATGTCGTCGGCGTAGAAGATGTCTTCACGGGACGACAGGGCCAGTACGTAGCGATTGTCCGCGCCGATGGTTCCCGTCGACAGATGGACCCACCGATCGGACACGCAGCACATCCAGCCCTGCTTGACTGCATGCACGGTCTCGCCAGGTAAGCCGTCGACGATCCCGAAGTGTTGCTTGTAGCCGTCGGCAGCTACGGGGGCCGAGCGTCGCAGCATTCCGATGATGATGTCGGTCGACGCGGTGGTCAGGCCGCCGCTGCCGTTCAGCAGCCCGGCGTAGTAGCCGACCAGGTCACTGGGAGTCGTTTCCGTGTTGTACCACTGGTCGTCGCCGGGAGCGTCGGTGTTCCTCAGGGCATATCGCGCCGCGACTGCGCGGACGATCTCGGACGAACCGTATCGATACCAGAGCGTGTATGCGGCATTGTCGTCGGAGAACTCGAGCATGCTGGTCATCGTGGCCAGCTCGTCGGCGGAGACGGGGCGGTTCTGCGACTGCGCCTCGAACATCACCTCGTCGGCAATGAAGAGCTTGGAGACCGACGCCGTTTCGATCGGCTCGTCGGCATCGCTGCTGTAGTAGGAACCGGTCTCTCGATCCAGCAACGCGAAGTTCACATCGGCACCTCGGGCTTGCGCCGATTCCACCGCCATCGGAATACGCGCTTCCAAGGCCACGCCGTCGACCTTCTGGATATCCGGGAACGGTGATGCCGATGTCTCGGCCGAATCCCTGCCACCGGGATCGCCGGCCTGATCATCGGGCGGTACGGAGCACGCGCTCAGGACCAACAGTGCGGCGCAGGTGGCGGTCAGTAACCGAGCCCCCCTGACCATCTACAGAACTCTCCCGCACATAGAACCGCTGACCGACCTGTCCCACACTAGCGGTAGGGTCCATCGCCGTGACCACTGCTCTGAAATCTGTGAACAAGCGCATAGCCGAAGAACTCGATGTTCGCGAAGAACAGGTTCGTGCCGCTGTAGAACTCCTCGACGGCGGGTCCACGGTCCCGTTCATCGCGCGCTACCGCAAGGAGGTCACCGGCACACTCGACGACGCGCAATTGCGCCAACTCGACGAGCGACTTCGATACCTCCGAGAACTCGACGAGCGTCGAGATGCCGTCATCGAATCGATTCGTTCGCAGGGCAAACTCGACGACGCGCTCGAACAGTCGCTGATGCTGGCCGAGACCAAGGCCCGCGTCGAGGACATCTACCTGCCGTTCAAGCCCAAGCGCCGGACGAAGGCACAGATTGCGCGGGAGGCCGGCCACGAACCCGTCGCAGACGCCCTGTTCACCGATCCGTCCACCGACCCGGCGCAGTTCGATCAGGAGCAGCTCGACGGGGCACGAGCAATTCTCGTCGAGCGTTTCGCCGAGGATGCCGACCTGGTGGGTGAGCTGCGTGAACTGATGTGGACCTCCGGCAAGCTGGTCGCCACCGTGCGCAAGGGAAAAGAGGAGGAAGGCGCGAAATTCTCGGACTACTTCGAGTTCTCCGAACCGTTCACGAGCCTGCCCTCGCATCGAATCCTCGCGACGCTACGCGGTGAGAAGGAAGAGATTCTGTCCCTCGGGTTCGAACCCGAGCGGGACGAGCCGACTCCCGGTGTGCCCAGTGTCTACGAGGGGCGTATCGCCACCAAGTTCGGAATCGCAGATCGCGGCCGCCCGGCCGACAAGTGGCTGCTCGATACCGTTCGCTGGGCATGGCGCACCAAGATGCTGGTCACCGTCTCACTCGATACGCGCATGAGACTGCGCCAGTCGGCCGAGAAGGACGCCGTGGACGTGTTCGCGAGCAACCTCAAAGACCTCCTGTTGGCTGCACCCGCCGGAAACCGCACCACGATGGGACTCGACCCCGGCTTTCGCACCGGAACCAAGGTGGCGATCGTCGACGCCACCGGCAAGGTCGTCGACTACGACACGATCTATCCCCACAAGCCGCAGGGCAAGTGGGACCAGGCCGTGGCCACACTCGCCGGGCTCGCGGCCAAGCACAAGGTGGAGCTCATCGCCATCGGAAACGGTACGGCGTCACGCGAAACCGATTCTCTGGCAGCAGAATTGATTGCAAAATTCCCGGCGGCGAATTTGACCAAGGTGGTGGTGTCCGAGGCGGGTGCCTCGGTCTACTCGGCGTCGGCGTACGCCTCGAGTGAGCTGCCCGAACTCGACGTCTCCATCCGCGGCGCGGTCTCGATCGCTCGCAGGCTGCAGGATCCGTTGGCCGAGCTGGTCAAGATCGACCCCAAGTCCATCGGTGTCGGCCAGTACCAGCACGACATCTCCGAAACTCTGCTCGCCCGTTCTCTCGGGGCTGTGGTCGAGGATGCGGTGAACGCGGTGGGTGTCGACGTCAACACAGCGTCGGTGCCCTTGCTGTCGAGGGTCTCCGGTATCGCCGGTTCGCTCGCCGAGAGCATCGTGGCGCACCGCGACCAGAACGGTCCGTTCGCCAGCCGTAGCACCCTCAAGGACGTACCGCGGTTGGGTCCCAAGGCTTTCGAGCAGTGCGCCGGGTTCCTGCGTATCTCCGGGGGAGAGGATCCACTCGACCGCTCCAGCGTGCATCCGGAGGCCTATCCCGTCGTGCGCCGCATCGTCGGCAAGGCAGGCGTGGGCGTGCGCGAGGTGGTGGGCAACACCGCACTCCTGCGCCGCCTCGATCCCGCCGAATTCGTCGACGAACGATTCGGGTTGCCCACCGTCACCGACATCATCTCCGAGCTGGAGAAGCCTGGACGCGACCCGCGTCCGGAGTTCAAGACCGCTACCTTCGCAGCCGGTATCGAGAAGGTCGCCGACCTGAAGCCGGGGATGACGCTCGAAGGTGTCGTGACGAACGTGGCGGCGTTCGGTGCTTTCGTCGACGTCGGCGTGCATCAGGACGGACTCGTTCACGTCTCTGCGATGTCGCACAACTTCGTCAAGGACCCGCGTGAGGTCGTCAAATCCGGCGATGTGGTGCGGGTCAAGGTGATGGAGGTCGACATCCCACGTCAGCGCATCGGCCTGAGTCTGCGGTTGGACGACGAGCCCGGTGCGAGCGGTGGCAAGGACGCACCTCGTGGGCAGCAGGGTGACCGCTCGCGCGGTACGTCCTCGAGCAAGGGCAACGGCCGTCAGAGCAATGGCGGCCAGGGCAACCGCCCGCAACGCGACCGACGCGGCGGTGGCCCCGCAGCGACACCTGCGGCAGGTTCCATGGCCGACGCGTTGCGCAAAGCGGGCTTCGGGAAGTAGCGCTCGGACTTTCCCGGTCGATGCCGACCCCGGCGGCGACGAACGAGAATAGGCTGATTCGGCGATATCCGTTGTTTCGGGCGTGCGGCGGGAAGGACGTGGAGCGCGTGAGGTGGTTGGAGCACGGTGTCGTCGAGCACGGCCGCCTTCCGTTGCTCTGCTTCCTGCTCGGCCTACTCGTGGGATTTTTGCTGATTCGCCTGAGCGTCAGAATGATTCGCGCGGATGTGAAGTGGTGGCCGGGCAACATCACCCCTGGCGGTCAGCACATTCACCATGTCGTGTTCGGAATCGTGCTGATGCTGTTGGCGGGGATCGGCCTCATCGCGGTGTACGTGGACGGGTCGCAGACGATCGGTGCCGTGCTGGCGGCGATCTTCGGCAGCGGTGCTGCCCTCGTGCTCGACGAATTCGCACTCATCTTCTATCTCCGCGACGTCTACTGGTCCGAGCAGGGCCGAACATCCGTCGATGCGGTATTCGCAGCCGTCGCCTTCACCGGGTTCCTGCTACTGGGACTTCACCCGTTGGAGCTGCTCAGCCCCGCCGATTTCCGGGCCGATCCCGATCCCTGGGTTCGCGGAACACTCGGTGTGCTGGCACTGCTCAACCTGAGTCTGTGCGTCGTCGTGCTGCTCAAGGGCAAGATCTGGACCGGGCTGATCGGGCTGTTCGTTCTGCCCATCCTCATTCTGGCCGCGGTCCGACTCAGCAGGCCGAGTGCACCCTGGGCGAGGTGGCGCTACACGAGCAGACCGAAGAAGATGGAGCGTGCGCTGCGGCGAGAGAAGAAGTGGCGCAGGCCGTTGATACGGGCCAAGATCTACCTGCAGGATGCGATCGCGGGCAAGCCCAGCATTGTTCACGCGGTCGAGGCCACCGAGGACGAGCTCGCGCGGACCGTCGTGCCTGCACCCCAGGCCGGAACCGTGGCCCAGTCCTCGGTCGGGGCGATTTCCTCGAACGCCTGACGGTCTGGCACAATAGGCGGGTTGCCTCTCGCGAGGCACACACCTCACTCGGAGTACGAACCAGTTGTGCCGCCCCGGTGGCGAGCCGCTCGGTTCCTCTGCTCAAGCGCAGAACGCAAGGATGGCACAACCGATGAACACCCTGGACTTTCTCGACAATCAGTCGCTGCGTAGCGACATCCCCGATTTCCGCCCCGGCGACACGCTGAACGTGCACGTCAAGGTTATCGAAGGCTCGAAAGAGCGTATTCAGATCTTCAAGGGCGTCGTGATTCGACGTCAGGGCGGTGGCGTCCGCGAGACGTTCACCGTTCGTAAGGTGTCGTTCGGCGTCGGCGTGGAGCGCACTTTCCCGGTGCACAGCCCCAACATCGCGCAGTTCGAGGTCCTCACTCGCGGCGACGTTCGTCGCGCGAAGCTGTACTACCTCCGCGATCTGCGTGGCAAGGCCGCCAAGATCAAAGAAAAGCGCTGACCCGGTCGTATCGACCGCTTCGAGCAGCAACCATGCCGCGTCACCGAACATCGGTGACGCGGCATGGTGCGTTGGAGCCACCGCCCTGACATTTCGGACGTACCGGTACGAGCGATGCTCGGTGAAAACGCCGCAGGCGCGGACCGACCGGCCCGCGGGCGACGGTTCCGGCTAACCTGTCCAGGTGACGCAGTCCCCACAGGATCCGACCCCACAGGGTTCGACGAACGAGCCCGACGACGAGTCTCCCCGGAACAAGCGTGCGGATCGCAAGCAGCGGTCCTTCTGGCGTGAACTTCCCATCCTCATTCTGGTAGCTCTCGTGCTGAGTTTTCTGCTTCAGACGTTCGTCGCCCGGGTCTATCTCATCCCATCCGAATCGATGGAACCGACACTGCACGGCTGCGCCGGCTGCACCGGGGACCGCATCGTCGTGGAGAAGATCGGCTATCGATTCGGCGATCCGAAGCCCGGCGATATCGTCGTGTTCCGCGGCCCCGATTCCTGGAACGACGAATTCGTCTCGCAGCGCTCCGACAATTCGGTCATCCGCGGGGCCCAGGAAGTGGGCTCTTTGATCGGAGTCGTCGCTCCGGACGAGAACGATCTGGTCAAACGCGTCATTGCCACCGGCGGTCAGACGGTCGAGTGCTGTGACGCTCAGGGACGGGTGCTCGTGGACGGGAAGCCGTTGGACGAGCCGTACATACAGATGGATTTCCCGTTCGTTCCGGACACGATGACGTGCGAGACCGAATTGAAGTCGGGCCGGTGCTTCGACCCTGTAACGGTGCCCGAGGGCAACATCTGGGTCATGGGCGACAATCGCAGCAATTCGCGAGACTCGCGGTATCACGTCACCGACGAGTTCACCGGCACCGTTCCGCTGGACAACGTGATAGGTAAGGCCGTGGCCACCGCGTTGCCGCCATCGCGAACCGGCCTCCTGGACTCGCCGGACATTCAGGGTCGATGACGGCCCGTCCTCGTCCCGCGCCTCGTGCGCGCGCATCTCTGAGCCGCTCGTCGTGGCCGCCTCGTCCCATCATCAGGAGGGCGGCGGGGCTGCGGACCATGGAATCGGCACTCGAACGCAACGGGCTCGGTCCGGTTGCGGGTGTCGACGAAGCAGGCAGGGGAGCCTGCGCGGGGCCGTTGACGGTCGCGGCGTGCATCCTGGGCTCTCGGTCGCACACTGCCCTCGCGGACCTCGACGATTCCAAGAAGCTGACCGAGCGTCGCCGGGAGGAGCTCTTTCCCCGGATCAAGAAATTGGCACTTGCGTGGAGTGTGGTGTTCGTCGACGCGGCCGAGGTCGACCGCATCGGGGTACACGTGGCGAACATCGAGGGAATGCGCCGCGCGGTGGCGGGCCTGGGCCTCACTCCCGGGTATGTCCTCACCGACGGCTTTCGGGTTCCCGGACTTCCGGTGCCGTCTCTACCCGTCATCGGAGGGGATGCCACAGCTGCCTGCATCGCTGCGGCCAGTGTGCTGGCCAAGGTGTCCAGAGACCGGTTGATGGTGCAGATGGACACCGACATTCCCGGTTACGGATTCGCCGTGCACAAGGGGTACAGCACACGTGCGCATTCGACCGCGATGACCACGCTCGGCCCGAGCCGGGAGCATCGAATGTCCTATGCCAACGTGGCTGCCGCGGCAGCCGGTCGCTCGCGTAGCGAGGTCGACGCACTGGGGCGAATGGACTGCACCGACGACGGTGCGCCATGATTGAATTTCACGCCCGACTGGAGGATGAAAGAGACCGATGAGTGCCGAAGATCTCGAAAAGTACGAAACCGAGATGGAGCTCTCGCTGTACCGCGAGTATCGGGACATCGTCGGACAGTTCAACTATGTCGTCGAAACCGAGCGTCGTTTCTATCTCGCGAACTCCGTCGAACTCATTCCGCACAATGCCGATGGTGAGATCTACTTCGAATTGCGGATGTCGGACTCGTGGGTATGGGACATGTACCGACCGGCTCGTTTCGTCAAGCACGTGCGGGTGATCACGTTCAAGGACGTCAACATCGAAGAGCTGGACAAACCTGATCTGCGTCTCCCCGAATAGTCGGTTCCGGGTCGGATCGGCAGGTGTGCCCGGTGCCTGACGGGTGCACCTGGACGGTTCCGCTCGGCGGATTCCCCGTGTGAAGTGTTCCGAAGCGCACCGATCAGCGAAAAGCTGGACAACCGACCGAATAATTCCGCGTGTGCTGTTTCGGGCTGAGGCCCGTTGCCGTGTTACGTCGAGCGCGGGAGAATCGTCGAAATGTGAACGCCGAATTCTGTTGTCTCCCATAGTGTTTCGATTTAATGATGCAAATAGCTTCCGGTATTCACACGTTTTCGTACCGAATGTTTTCGACCCTACGCCGATGTGAACATCGTTGGGTCTTTGCCTCGGTCCGATAATCGGTGGTAGAACTTGAATTACCACATTCTCCCAGACGCGTAAGAGGTACGACATGGCACGCAAGACGCTTGTCCAGATGATCGACGATGTCGACGGTTCGGTAATCAAAGAAGGCCAGGGGGAGTCGATCGAATTCGGTATCGGTGGAAACCAGTACCGCATCGACTTGAATCTCAAGCATGCGAACGAACTGCACGAGCAGCTGGCTTTCTGGATCGAGCACGCCGAGAAGATTTCCGGTCGCCGCCCCCGTAAGACCGGTGCCGCGCCTGCACCGGCTCGAGGAAAGGTCGATCTGCAGGACATCAGAGCGTGGGCTCGCGAGAACGGCCACGAGGTCAGCGCCCGAGGTCGGATCAGCCAGGAAGTTCAGGCCGCCTACGAGGCTGCGCACTGACCGCCTCCCAGCCTTGATATGCCCGCTGTCTTCGGTCAGCGGTAGTTCGGTCATCGAATTCGATTACCGATTCCGTGCTTCAGCTCCGTCCGTGCGGTAATCCGGACGGAGCTTTTGCATGTTCGAACCATTTGTCGGGCGATCGACAGGGCGTGAACGCCGGTAAGCACACAGGTACGACAAAACAGGTGTTTCGGCCCTGCGATTCGACGGTTCTCTCCACAGGATTGCGCGTGTCCACAGGGCAATGCGGCACCTGCACTTTCTCGGAATCACCTCCTTTCGGTCGTGTCACCGTCATGACGACCGGATCCGGCCGTGCTGTGCGGCCGCAGAGTGGAGGAATTCGACATGCCGACCAATCAAGAACTCGGGGCACGCGGTGAGGAACTTGCAGCGCGCCATCTCGAGCACATCGGCCTGGAGGTGATCGAGCGGAACTGGCGGCATCGTTCGGGGGAGCTCGACATCATTGCGCGCGAAGGCGAGACGATGGTGTTCGTCGAAGTCAAAACGCGTTCGGGAATCGGTTACGGAACGCCGGCGGAAGCGGTGACGTACACCAAGCAGACTCGGATCAGAGGATTGGCGTTGCAGTGGCTTTCGCTTCGCGGAGGGCCGTGGGTGCACATCCGATTCGACGTGATCGCCATCGTGATCGGTCGCGGTGACGACCCCGTTCTCACTCACGTCAGGGCGGCGTTCTGATGCCCCTGGGGCGAGCCCATTCGGTGGCGGTCAACGGCGTCGACGGAGTGTTGGTGGAGATCGAAGCCGATATCGGTCAGGGTCTTCCGGGGACCCATCTGGTGGGACTGCCCGATACCGCGCTGAACGAATCGCGTGATCGGGTCAAGGCCGCGGTGAAGAATTCGGGTGGTACCTGGCCGGACAGTCGAGTGATTCTCGCGTTGTCTCCGGCGACGTTGCCCAAGGGTGGCTCGGTGTACGACCTCGCGTTGGCATTGTCGGTCCTCGACGCCGCCAAGGCCATTCCGCGGGGAAGCCTGTCGGAGACAGTGTTTCTGGGTGAGTTGGCTCTGGACGGCAGGTTGCGTGCGGTCCGCGGGGTACTGCCCGGAGTGCTCGCGGTGAAGGCGGCGGGGTGGCAGCGGGTGGTGGTGCCGAGTCGGTGTCTGCCAGAAGCGGGTCTGGTTGACGGTATCGAGGTGTTGGGTGCCGATTGCCTGGCGGATGTCGTTGCGTGGCTTCGTGGTGAGCAGGCGCTGGAATCGCCCACCCCGACCGACTGGCATCAGGAGAGCTATCCGGATCTCAGTGACGTTGCCGGTCAGGCGGATGCCCGATGGGCGTTGGAGGTCGCTGCGGCCGGTGCGCATCACATCATGTTGACCGGGCCACCGGGCATCGGGAAAACGATGCTGGCGCAACGTCTTCCGGGGATACTCCCGCCGCTCACCGAATCCGAGGCGCTGGAGGTGACCGCGATCCATTCGGTGGCGGGGCTGCTGACGAGTGCGCGGCCGCTGATCACATCGCCGCCGTTCATCGCCCCACACCATTCGACGTCGGTGAGTGCGTTGGTCGGAGGAGGCACCGGAATGGCCAAGCCCGGCGCAGTCAGTCGCGCGCATCGCGGAGTCCTGTTTCTCGACGAATGCGCCGAGATGAGCATCCGGGTACTCGAAGCGTTGCGAACCCCACTCGAAGACGGTGAAATTCGGATTGCGCGTCGAGACGGGGTGGCCCGGTACCCGGCGAGGTTCCAACTCGTCCTGGCGGCCAATCCGTGTCCGTGCGCGCCGGCGCGGCAGGCCGACTGCGTGTGCGCGCCCACTGCTCGCCGCAAGTACTTGGGAAAACTGTCCGGACCGCTCCTCGACCGGGTCGATCTCCGAATTCAGATGATGGGAGTCGCGACCGGGGCGCTGGTCGACGACGTCGGAGAAGGAACGGCCGATATTCGCGCCCGCGTGACGGGAGCGAGGGATGCTGCCGCTCATCGTTGGTTGGAGTTCGGGTGGAGGACCAATGCGGAAGTCCCCGGACCAGCACTGCGCCAACGGTTTCGGCTCGCTCGGTCGACGCTGGCACCGATCGAGCGGGCATTGCGCAACGGATCGCTGACCGCGCGCGGCGCCGATCGTGCGATACGGGTGGCGTGGACTCTGAACGATCTCGCCGGCGGCACCGTGCCCGGTGCAGACGAGGTCGGTGCCGCACTGGATTTTCGAGACAGGGGAGTGGCATGACTTATGACGCACGTCGGCTGGCGTGGGCGTATCTGTCTCGGGTGGCACAGGGTCCGCATCGCACGGTGACGGACCACGCCGCTGCCCACGGCCCCGAGGTCACCGCCGCAGCCGTACGCGCCGGACACTTGGGTGAGCGACTGGCAGCACGGGCTCATGTCGACACTGCAGCAGCAGATTTGGACCACATTGCCGCTCTCGGTGGACGGCTGATCACCCCTGACGACGATGAGTGGCCTGCGTGGCGTTTTCTCGGCTTCGATGGGTCCGGCCTCACCGCGGGTGTCGACACGTCGCCGCCGATCGCACTGTGGGCGTTGGGAAACCGGTCTGTCGGAGCAGACACCGAACGATCGGTGTCGATAGTCGGAACCCGAGCGTCGAGTCCGTACGGCGACCACGTCACTGCCGAGATCTCCGCCGATCTGGCGCTGGACGGCTGGACCGTCGTATCGGGAGCTGCTTTCGGTATCGATGCGGCAGCGCACCGTGCGGCGCTCGGAGTCGAGGGGACGACGATGGCTGTGCTCGCCTGCGGCGTCGACCGGGCATATCCGGCGGGCCACTCCCGCCTGTTGCGTCAGATCGCCTCGAGCGGTGTCGTTCTCAGTGAATACGCGCCGGGCACCACTCCGGCCAAGCACCGGTTCCTGGCGCGCAACCGGTTGGTGGCGGCACTCGGATCGGCGGTGGTGGTCGTCGAGGCGGGATGGCGGAGCGGGGCGCGCAACACCGCGGCGTGGGCGGCGAAACTGGGCCGCCCCGTTCTTGCGGTGCCGGGGCCCGTCACCTCTCCGACGTCGAAGGGATGCCATCGCATGATTCGTGAGGGTGAGGCCGTTCTGGTGTCGAGCTCGCACGATGTGGTGGCCGAGGTCGGGGCGCTCGGCTCGCCGGAGGAACCCCGTCCCGATCTGTTCCGGGAAATCGATGCGCTGTCCGAGACCGCACTGTTGATCTACGACGCGCTGCCGGCCACGGGAGCGTTGTCCACCCGTGAACTGTCGGAGAGTTCCGGGGTTCCGTTGTCGAAGGTCCGTGCCGCGCTACCGGTGATGGAGATGGACGGATTCGTGAGCAACGACGAGACCGGGTGGGCCCGGGTGGTGCGCGGCTGAGGTGACGGCCCTACCGAGGCCCAGTGAAGGTAGGGTGTTAGGTAATGCTTAGTCGGTGCAGTGAGCATCGGCGTCGTTCGCTCGAAGAGGGGTCTGTAGTGCCGCGTAAGAAAACCACGTTGACCGTAGTGCGCACGGAAGCGCTGACCCCGCACATGCACCGGGTGTATCTGGGTGGTCCAGGCTTCGAGGAGTTCGACGCTATCGACCGGACCGATGCGTACGTCAAGCTGTTCTTCGGCACCGAGGACGATCCGATCATGCGGACCTACACCGTTCGATCCGTCGACACCGACGCGCGGGAAATCGCCATCGACTTCGTGGTGCACGGCGACGAGGGCGTCGCCGGACCGTGGGCCACACGCGCGAAGCCGGGCGACGAGATGTCGTTCTTCGGGCCGTCGGGGGCATACGCGCCTCGCCCCGATGCCGATTGGCACCTGTTCGCAGGCGACGAATCGGCTATCCCGGCCATCTCGGCTGCGGTCGAGGCCCTCCCAGATGACGCCATTGCCAAGGTGTTCATCGAGGTCGGCGATCGTCACGACGAGATCTACATGGAGACTCTCGCAGTCGTCGACGTCACCTGGGTGCACCGGGGCGCGTCGTCGAACGAGATCGGCGACGACCGGGCGGGAGACAACGCACCGCTGATCGAGGCCGTCAAGAACACCGAATGGCTACCCGGGCAGGCGCAGGTGTTCGTCCACGGTGAGGCGCAGGCCGTCATGCACAACCTCCGTCCGTACATCCGCAAGGAACGTGGGGTCGGGGCCGAGTGGGCGTCGATCTCGGGTTACTGGCGTCGGGGGCGGACCGAGGAAACCTTCCGAGCCTGGAAGCGTGAGCTGGCACAGGCGGAGGCGGGAGTCGACGCCTGATCGCGCACCGACGTCCACCCGACGGCGTGTCCGGTTGTCGAGCGAGACGTCAGCGCCCAAGCTGAGCCGATGACCGATTCGCTGCCGCCGCACCTGGAGGTGCACGTCGAGGAGTTCGCCGAACACCTGCGCCTCGGCCGGGAACGGTCGGAGCACACCATCCGGGCCTACGTTGCCGACGCGCGTTCGTTACTGGCGCACCTGGCCGCGTCCTCACCTGGCGCGACAATCGCCGATCTGGATCTGCGTGTCGTACGTTCGTGGTTGGCGGGGTACTCGGCGGCCGGCGCGGCCCGGACATCGATGGCCAGGCGCACCTCGTCGGTGCGAACGTTCGGGGCGTGGCTCGAACGGGTCGGGGCTGTGAAGGTTGGCCCCGCGCAACGTCTCGCGTCCCCGTCGGGTCACCGCACCCTGCCCGGAGTGCTGCGTCACGATCAAGCGACGCGAGCGCTGGACGCTGCCGAGTCGGGTGCCGCCGAACTCGATCCCATAGCGCTGCGCGATCGACTCGTCGTCGAACTGTTGTATGCGACCGGGGTCCGCGTGGGGGAGCTGTGCGGTCTCGATGTCGACGACGTGGACACCGATCGACGAGTCGTTCGGGTGGTGGGCAAGGGCAACAAGGAACGTTCGGCACCGTACGGTCTGCCGGCCGCGCATGCACTCGACGCCTGGCTCACCGACGGCAGGCCTGCCCTGGCCGTCGATCGATCCGGACCGGCCCTGTTGCTCGGGCGTCGGGGTGGACGACTCGACCAGCGACAGGCCAGGTCGGCGGTGCATGCTGTGCTGGAGACAGTCCCCGGCGGCCCCAGCCTGGGACCGCACGGCCTGCGCCATACGGCAGCCACGCATCTGCTGGAAGGAGGTGCAGATCTCCGGGTGGTGCAAGAACTGCTCGGACATGCATCTCTTGCCACCACGCAGATCTACACTCACGTATCCGTCGAACGGTTGCGGGCGGTGCACGATCAGGCGCATCCCAGAGCATGAGCGTCGAGCTGGGCGGCGCATCGTTTGGTAGCGTCTGCCCAGGATCGACTACACCGAATACGGGGGACCGTGGACCGCGACCGACCGCAAGGTAAATCGGAGCCGTGGTCGACGCATGGCCACAGTGCGCCGGTGAACGGGGCACGACCCGGCAGTACAGGCGACGGCAGTCCACTCGACGGCCGGGGCGACGATGCCGCCAAATCCGTACCGGTCGAACCGATGTCCACTCCACGCTCCACGCCCCGGCAGCCCCCGCCGTGGCAGACGCCCGATTCTGCGCAGCGACCTCCCGTGCCCCCGCGGTACAACCCGCCCGTGCCGCTTCGACCGGGCCCGCCGGCCGCCTATCCCGAGGCACAGATGCCGCCCGTTCCGCCCGTCGGGGACGATCGGTCGCAGGCTCAGCCGGCCCAGCAGGCACCCTGGTCCCCGCAGCCGTGGGCAGGTGCCCCGAATCCGTATCGTCCGAGCAGTCAGGACCTGGGTGCCGAATCGCTGCTCAAACGACCCAAGCGCACCTCGTCGTCGGGGTGGCGTCGCGGTGTGCACCGGTTGACCGGTGGCGTCATCAACCCCGGCGAGTCGACGGCCGAGGAGCGCTACCGCAACCAGGTCGATCGCATACGGCAGCCGGTGCTGGGGGACTACCGCATCGCGTTCCTGTCGCTCAAGGGCGGGGTCGGCAAGACGACGACCACTCTGGGTCTGGGGTCGACGTTCGCGTCGCTGCGCGGAGATTGCGTCATTGCCGTCGACGCGAACCCGGATTTCGGGACACTCGGAGAGCGGGTACCGCGTCAGACCGCGTCGACTGTTCGCGACTTGTTGGCCGCAGCCCCGAACATTCGCCGGTATTCCGACATTCGCGCTCATACCTCGCAGGCACCGAGCCGACTGGAAGTGTTGGCCGGTGAGCGGGATCCCTCGGCGTCGGAGATGTTCGGCGAAGAGGACTATCGCGCAGTCATCGACATGCTGCAGGTCTATTACAACCTGATCCTCACCGACTGCGGAACCGGCATCATGCACTCGGCGATGAACGGGGTGCTGCAGCTGGCCAATGCGCTGGTTCTGGTCAGTTCGCCGGCCGTCGACGGGGCACGCAGCGCAGCCGCGACTCTGGACTGGCTGGAACTGCACGGATACGGCCACCTGGTCGAGCGCACGGTCGTGGTGATCAGTTCGGTCCGACCGGGTTCGTCCGCGGTCGACATGAACTTGTTGCAGCAGCACTTCCTGGAACGCTGCCGCGCGGTGCTGGTGGTTCCGTTCGACGAGCACCTCGCCGAGGGGGCCGTGGTCGATCTCGAGAAGCTGCGTCCCCAGACCAGGAGCGCTTTCGTCGAGCTTGCCGCCATGGTTGCGGACGACTTTCCTGCCGCGTCCGGTCGTCACTCCGGCCCTGGGCGCTGACCGTCACCGACCCGGCTCCTGCACGGGTTTCAATCTGATCGGACGGGCACGCACCAGGGCCGTCGGATCGAGGTATTCGCGGCCCCGCTTGATGCCCCAGTGCAGGCATGTCGCCGTGCAGCCGTCGTGTCCCGACGTCAGCGAACCCAGGATGTCGCCGCGTCGTACTCGTGCTCCGGCCCGGACCGCCGCCGTCACGGGTTCGTACGTCGATCGAAGTCCGCCCGGATGGTCCACCGACACCACCGGCTTACCGGCCACGAGGCCTGCGAACACGACCGTGCCGTCGGCGACGGCCAGAACCGAGGTGCCGTCCGCCGCGGCGAGGTCGACCCCGCGATGGCCGGGGAGCCAATCGTGTTCCGGGCGGTCGAACGGTGTCACGACGCGAGGGTGCGGCCGTATCGGCCACGCGAACGAGTCCGATTCGGCTGCCGCGGCCGGCGTGGTCAGCACGATCGCGGCAAGAACGCAGGCGATGCACCCGGTACGAAGAGTGTTCACTCGTCGACGATGGCCTGTGAATGTGCTGGAAAACGAGGCCCAGCACGAATTGTGGACAACCGAAAGATTCGTCCACAGGCACCGGAATCTCTTGACAGTCGGGCCTGGTTATGACGGGGGCCGCCGCAGGTCTACACTCCTTGTTGCGGCCTGTGCGTGCACGGGTCGACTTCGCGCGTCCGCGTCATCGTATCGACTGCCTCGGCAGAGTTCACGATACGAGAACCGGTTGTCGGCGGTCCTGATCCCCCTGTGGTTCAGGTCCGACAACTTCGGCGGTCGCCAGGGCAGAGGTCACCGACACTCTGCGTCAACCGAACCATGAAAGAGAGTTATTCAGCCATGGCTGTAGTAACAATGAAGCAGCTGCTCGACAGCGGCACACACTTCGGACACCAGACCCGTCGCTGGAACCCGAAGATGAAGCGATTCATCTTCACCGACCGCAACGGCATCTACATCATCGACTTGCAGCAGACTCTGACCTTCATCGACAAGGCCTACGAGTTCGTCAAGGAGACGGTCGCCCACGGCGGCACCGTTCTGTTCGTCGGCACCAAGAAGCAGGCACAGGAGTCCATCGCCGCTGAGGCAACTCGCGTGGGCATGCCCTACGTGAACCAGCGCTGGCTCGGTGGCATGCTCACCAACTTCCAGACCGTGCACAAGCGCCTGGTCCGCCTCAAGGAGCTCGAGGCAATGGAGCAGACCGGTGGCTTCGAGGGACGCACCAAGAAGGAAATCCTCATGCTCACGCGTGAGATGACCAAGCTCGATCGCACCCTCGGCGGCATCCGCGACATGGCCAAGGTTCCGTCGGCCATCTGGATCGTCGACACCAACAAGGAGCACATCGCCGTCGGCGAAGCGCGCAAGCTGAAGATCCCGGTCATCGCGATCCTGGACACCAACTGCGATCCCGACGTGGTCGACTACCCGATCCCGGGTAACGACGACGCGATCCGTTCCGCTGCGCTGCTGACCAAGGTCGTCGCATCCGCAGTGGCCGAAGGTGTGCAGGCCCGTGCAGGCCAGAACACCGCAACCGACGCCAAGCCCGAGGTCGGCGCAGGCGAGCCGCTCGCAGAGTGGGAGCTCGAGCAGCTCGCACAGGCGTCCCCGGCCGCTGACGCTCCGGCAGCAGAGGCTCCCGCAGCCGATGCGCCGGCCGCCGACGCCCCGGCAGCAGAAGAAGCACCGGCAGCAGAAGAAGCGCCGGCCGCTCAGGCTTGATCGAATTCGGTCCCGGTTCACCCTCAGGGGTGGGCCGGGGCCGCTTCGGTATGTCAGGGTTGTGATCGGTCCGGCTCCACAGCGAGCCCGTCGATCACGATTCGAGAACAGCACTTTCGTCAACGCCCGTATTCAGACTTTTGAGGAGGCTCGCCCACGATGGCGAACTACACTGCCGCCGACGTCAAGCGGCTCCGCGAGCTCACCGGCTCCGGAATGATGGACTGCAAGAACGCACTCGCCGAGAACGACGGCGACTACGACAAGGCCGTCGAGTACCTGCGTATCAAGGGTGCCAAGGACGTCGGCAAGCGCGCCGAGCGCAACACCGCCGAAGGCCTCGTCGTCGCCGAGGGTGGAGTGCTCGTGGAGATCAACTCCGAGACCGACTTCGTGGCCAAGAACGACGAGTTCCAGACGTTCGCCGCGTCCGTCGCGGCGACGGCTGCAGCAGGCGAGCCTGCTGATGTCGACGCTCTCAAGGCACTCGACCTGAACGGCAAGACCGTCGAGACGGCTCTGAACGAGTTGTCGGCCAAGATCGGCGAGAAGCTCGAAATTCGCCGCGTCGTGTCCTACGACGGCAACACCGCGACCTACCTGCACAAGCGCAGCGCGGACCTGCCGCCTGCCGTCGGCGTGCTGGTCGAGTACACCGGTGACGGCGACGCCGCAGGCGATGCTGCGCGCGCTGCGGCGATGCAGATCGCAGCGCTCAAGGCCAAGTACGTCACCCGTGACGAGGTTCCCGAGGATCTGGTCGCCGCCGAGCGTCGGATCGCAGAAGAAACCGCGCGCGAAGAGGGCAAGCCGGAGCAGGCTCTGCCGAAGATCGTCGAAGGTCGCGTCAACGGATTCTTCAAGGACGTCGTTCTCACCGAGCAGAAGTCGGTTCAGGACGGCAACAAGACCGTCAAGGCCATCCTCGACGAGGCCGGCGTGACCATCACCCGTTTCTCCCGATTCGAGGTCGGCGCCAGCTAGTCTGCGCTCGATCCGATCGAGGCGATGCCGTTCATTCGATTTCATCGAGTGGACGGCATCGTTCGTGCGCGAGGCAGGTCGGAGCCGTGTCCACCGATCGGGTGCCGATAGGGCAGGATGATCGGTGAGTAAACCGTAGTGTTCGACGAGTACCGAGGAGAGCTATGACCGATCCGGCCCCTGACCGTCCCGGGTTCCGACGCGTGATGCTCAAACTGGGTGGGGAGATGTTCGGTGGTGGCCAGGTGGGGCTCGATCCGGATGTCGTGAACAACGTTGCCGAGCAGATCGCCGAGGTGGTGGCCACCGGAGTTCAGGTCGCCGTGGTGATCGGTGGCGGAAACTTCTTCCGCGGTGCCGAATTGCAGCAGCGGGGGATGGACCGATCTCGCTCGGACTACATGGGCATGCTAGGCACGGTCATGAATTGTCTTGCGCTGCAGGATTTTCTGGAAAAGCAGGGTGTTGCCACCAGAGTCCAGACCGCGATCACGATGGGCCAGGTGGCCGAGCCGTACCTCCCGCTGCGCGCGCGACGGCACCTCGAGAAGGGGCGTGTCGTCATCTTCGGCGCAGGTATGGGCATGCCCTACTTCTCGACGGATACGACGGCGGCGCAGCGGGCGCTCGAGATCGGTGCCGAGGTGCTGTTGATGGCCAAGGCCGTCGACGGTGTCTACTCGGCCGATCCACGGCTCGATCCCGACGCGACGATGTTCGACACGATCACCCACCGAGAAGCCCTCGAGCGAGGCCTCAAAGTTGCCGACGCGACTGCCTTCAGCCTCTGCATGGACAATCAGATGCCGATGTTGGTGTTCAATTTGCTGATTCAGGGAAACATTGCTCGCGCCGTGTCGGGCGAGAACATCGGCACGCTGGTCACGTCGTGAATGCCGCCGACACGACCGCGAACGAACCGAGAACGAAGACGATGGAGGACAGATCGTGATTGACGAAGCTCTCTTCGACGCCGAAGAGAAGATGGAAAAGGCCGTATCGGTTGCCCGTGACGATCTGTCCTCGATCCGCACCGGGCGGGCCAACCCGGGAATGTTCTCGCGCATCGTCATCGAGTACTACGGTGCCCCGACGCCGATCACCCAGCTGGCCAGCATCAGCGTGCCGGAGGCGCGATTGGTGGTGATCAAGCCGTACGAGTCGAATCAGCTCGGGCCGATCGAAACCGCTATCCGCAATTCCGATCTCGGCGTCAACCCCACCAACGACGGCAACCTGATTCGTATCGGCGTGCCGCAGCTGACCGAGGAACGACGCCGCGAGTTCGTCAAGCAGGCCAAGGGCAAGGGCGAGGACGCCAAGGTGTCCATTCGCAACGTGCGCCGCAAGACGATGGAAGAGCTCAAGCGCATCCAGAAGGACGGCGAGGCGGGCGAGGACGACGTCGTACGCGCCGAGAACGAGCTCGACAAGACCACCGCGAAGTACACCGCCTCCGTCGACGAACTGGTCAAGCGCAAAGAGGGTGAATTGATGGAGGTCTGACCTCCTTCGATAGTTGCGCAACACGGTGGAACGACGATGAATATCGAGGAGTTGACGACAGTGGTGGGACCGGATCGGCAGGAGGGCAGCGGCACGCCCGCTGGCTCGTCCGGGGTCGCCGCCACGAAGTCCGCCGGCAAGGCGGGTCGAAATCTGCCTGCCGCGATCGGCGTCGGCGGCAGTTTGGGTATCGGGTTGATCCTCGTGCTCGTGTTCGTGCCGCTGGTATGGATCGGTGTCGTGGCCGTGGCGTTGGCCGTCGCGACGTACGAGGTGTCCAAGCGGCTCCGCGAGGGCGGTGTTCTCGTTCCGCGTATCCCGCTGATCCTCGGTGGTCAGGCCATGATCTGGCTGGGCTGGCCGTTCGGTGCCGTCGGAGTGCTCAGTGCGGCTGTGGGCACCGTCGTGGTCTGCATGGTGTGGCTGTTGCTGAGACAAGGCTTCGGTACTGCTCCCAAGAACTATCTCGAAGAACTCTCCGTCACCGTTCTGGTGGCGTGTTGGCTACCACTGTTGGCCTCGTTCGCCGTTCTGATGGTCCTGCAGGACAACGGTGCCGGTCGCATCCTGGTCTTCGTCATCGGCGTCGTGTGCTCGGATGTCGGTGGTTACATCGCCGGTGTGCTGTTCGGCAAGCACCCGATGGCACCGGCCATCAGCCCGAAGAAGTCCTGGGAAGGGCTGGTCGGATCGCTCATCTTCTGCGTCATCGGTTGCCTGCTGACGGTGACCCTGATTCTCGAGGCCAACTCGATGATCGGTGTCCTGCTAGGAGTCGTGCTGGTCGTGACGGGAACACTGGGCGACCTCATCGAATCGCAGGTCAAGCGCGACCTTCGAATCAAGGACATGGGCTCGTTGCTGCCCGGCCACGGCGGCATCATGGACAGACTCGACTCGTTGCTGCCCTCTGCGTTCGTTGCGTGGCTCGTCTTCACCGTGTTGCTCTGACCGACTCCGCCGGACGATGAGCGGTGATCGCGGCGGGGTGATTCCCAGTCCCAACATCTGGCACTGGCCGCATCTGTACGAGGCGGAGAACAGGGCTCAGGACGTCGACGGCGCTGTGTTCGCGTCCATTCGATCGACCGTCGATTGGACGGCCGAGAACGTCGTGGACGTGGGCTGCGGCAGCGGTTTCCATCTTCCGATCTTCGCTGCGGACGCCCGGTACGTCATCGGTGTGGAACCGCACGCCCCATTGGTGGCCGCAGCCCGCACGCGCGTCGAGTCACTTGCGAACGTCGCCGTGCGTGCGGGTAGAGCGGACGCGCTGCCCGTCGACACAGGTTCGGTCGATCTCGTCCACGCGCGAACCGCGTATTTCTTCGGCCCCGGCTGCGGCCCGGGTATCAGCGAAGCGATGCGAGTTCTGCGGCCCGGAGGGGCGTTGGTGGTCGTGGACCTCGACGCCACGTCGTCTCCGTACGGGGACTGGATGCGTGCGGATCTCCCGCACTACGATCCTGCGGCCGTCGAGGCGTTCTTCGATGCCCAGGGATTCGAGATGCGACGCGTCGACACGAGGTGGGCGTTTCCCGACCGCCGGGTTTTGCGGGATGTGCTGGGAATCGAGTTCTCACCGCGGGTAGCGCGCGCTGCGGCACGGCAGGTCGACGGCCTCACCCTGAATGTGCGCTATCGCATCCACGTTCGATACAAGCCGACCGGCGTCGAGTCGATCTGAGCCTGGCTCGGCAGCGAGCGATCAGGACGCGGCGGAGATTCCGAAGATTCGAGCCAGTTCGTTGATCTTGAGAGCCTTTGCCAGACGCGGCAGATCGCTGCCGTCCTTGACGTGAGCACCGTCGGCACCGAGAGCGTCGATGACATCGTGAGCCCAGGACACGTCTGTCGGGGAGGGGGCCAGTTCGCGGTTGACGATGGCCACCTGATCGGTGTGCATACAGAGTTTGCCTGCCATGCCCATCGAGAGCGTCAGGGCTGCATCGCGCCCGAGGATGCTGTCGTTCGCGGTCAGTGTCGGACCGTCGATGGGTCCGGGTAGTCGTGCGACGCGCGAGGAGACGACCAGTCGCGAGCGCGGGTAGGCCATGGCGAGCGGGTCGTCGCTCATGCCCGTGTCGCGTCGGAAGTCGCCGCTGCCGAAGGCGAGACGGAATGTCGAGTCCGCGCGCGCGATTTCGGTGGCGGCCTCGAGTCCTGCTGCCGATTCGACCAGCGCGAGGATCGGGGTGCCGTCGGCGAGGCGGGCGGCTGTCGCCTCGACCTGACCGCCGCTCTCGGTCTTCGCGAGCATGACCCCCACCAGGCCGGGCAGCCCGGACAACGCGGCAAGATCGTCGGCCCAGTACGGGGTCGTCGCGTCGTTGACGCGCACCCAGGCCGAGTTGCCCTCGCTCAGCCAGCGCACGACGGTCTCGCGAGCAGCAGGCTTCTTCGCCGGAGCGACTGCGTCCTCGATGTCGAGAATGACGGCGTCGACACCGGATGCGACAGCAGCGTCGAACGTATCGGGCTTGGTGGCCGGAACCAACAGCCACGATCGTGCGCGGTCGGGTGCAACGCCGGATGCCACCGGTGTCTCCATGAAAGTAGTCACGTCATGCTCCTCGAGTGAAGTCGGGCACCGCCAACCTTATCGATTCAGAGCATCGGTGCCAGCTTCTGTACATAGTGTTCACGAACCGTGACGCTGGTTCTTCTTCGCTGCGCGCCGGACCTGCAGGATTCGGGCACCGCCGGCCATGGCCATCACCAGCGCGCCCGCGATCGCGGCCAGCAGCATGCTGATTCCGAGGGGTAGGTCGAGCTGCCAGGCGAAGATCTGGACGGTGACCGAGTCGAGGTTCTGCACGATGAACACCAGGAGAACGACAAGGACGACGGCCCCGACCACCAGGCCGGTCCAGAGGGCGGCGGTGCGGGTGTGCGCCACATCGGTGGGGGTGTGCTGCTGTTCCGGAACGAACTCGGGGTCGGGCGCGGAATGGCCGTCCGAATCCGGGGTGGTGATCGGGGTGAGGTCGCCGGCGGCACTCGTCGGCCGGTCGAACCCCGGCTTGGTCGACGCCGATGTGTCGAACGGTGCCTCGTTGCTGTCGTCTGCTCTGGTGGCCATGTCGATGATCCTTTCGCACGCGTGGTCCGAATGCACGCGCAATCGGTCCCGGCGTCGATACCCGTCAGGGCACCGTCGAAAACCGTCGCGAATAGGACTGTGAGCAGAACGGGTGGACAATGGTGGGTATGGAGTTGAGCCAGCAGGAACGACGCGGGGGTCGAGCATGAGTGATTCCGCAGCCGCAACGGACAGCACGACCGAGCAGAAGAGACCGAATCTTCCGCTGGTCTTCACAGCTCCGCGTCGGGGAATGCCGTCGCGTCACCTCGCCGACCTGGACAAAAAGGGCCTGCGTGAGGCAGTGAAGGCACTCGGTCTACCGGCATTCCGGGCCGACCAACTTGCGCGGCACTACTACGCGCGGCTCGAGGCCGACACCACCAAGATGACCGATCTTCCGGCCGAGGCTCGGGAGAAGGTCGGTGCCGATCTCTTTCCCACCTTGCTGACGCCGATCAAGCACTTGGCGTGTGATGACGGTGACACTCGAAAGACCCTGTGGAAGGCCAACGACGGGACTCTGCTCGAGAGTGTTCTCATGCGGTATCCGGATCGCGCGACGCTGTGCATCTCGAGTCAGGCCGGTTGCGGAATGGCATGTCCGTTCTGCGCCACCGGTCAGGCCGGCCTGACGCGGAACCTGTCGACGGCCGAGATCGTCGATCAGGTCCGTTCGGCGGCCGCGGACATGCGCGACGGCGTCGTCCCCGGCGGTGAGGGTCGTCTGTCGAACGTCGTGTTCATGGGGATGGGCGAGCCGCTGGCCAACTACAAGCGCGTTGTCGCGGCAGTGCGCAAGATCGTCTCACCAGCCCCCGGCGGGCTGGGACTGTCACAGCGTTCGGTCACCGTGTCGACGGTCGGCCTTGCTCCGGCCATTCGAAAGCTGGCCGACGAGGGTCTGTCGGTGACCTTGGCCGTGTCTCTGCACACGCCGGACGATGAGCTGCGAGACACGTTGGTCCCGGTCAACAATCGTTGGTCGGTGGCGGAGGTTCTCTCCGCTGCCCGGTACTACGCCGATCAGACCGGTCGACGCGTCTCGATCGAGTACGCGATGATCCGGGACGTCAACGATCAGCCGTGGCGAGCGGACATGCTGGGCAAGAAGCTGCACAAAGCGCTCGGATCCCGGGTACACGTCAACCTGATTCCCCTCAACCCGACTCCGGGTAGCGAGTGGGATGCCAGCCCGAAGCCGGTGGAGCGGGAGTTCGTTCGACGGGTCATCGCGCAGGGCGTGTCGTGCACCGTGCGCGATACCCGTGGTCAGGAGATCGCAGCGGCGTGCGGTCAGCTCGCCGCCGAGAACTGAGCCGCTAGCGGGGCTTGCGGCGGACGATGACGTCGCGCACGACGAGTCCGACCAGCGCCACGGCAAATCCGACCAACCACAGGTCCTCGACCTTGCCGGTGTGATTTCCGATGATCATGAACAGCAGGAACGCGGCAACGACGATGGCTGCGACGCGCATCGCCTTGTTCGACTCGCCGCTCCATCCCCACGCGGCGGACGGCACCTCGGGCACCTCGTTGCGGGTATCGACGACCGGGTCGTACGAAGCGGATTCCAGTTCGGTATTTGCCACCGGTCGATCCTCTCGGGTGATGCGTTCACGTGGGTCCCGGCACGAACGGTGCCAGACGCGTTGTCGGAACAATATTGGCATACGACCGCCCGTCGTAGTGATCAGGGTTGCATCGCTCACCCAGCGCGTGTGTGGGCTCGAATGAGAGACTGCGGCGGTGACCCCCGAGCGCCTTCCCCATCGTCCGAGTCGGTCCCCGCTGAGCTATCCCCGCGACATGGTCGGTTACGGCCGCACGCCGCCGCTCGCGCAGTGGCCGGGTGAGGCGAACATCGCCGTCCAGTTCGTCCTCAATTACGAGGAGGGTGCCGAGAACAACGTGCTCGAAGGCGACACGAAGTCCGAGACGTTCCTGTCGGAAATGATCGGCGCACAGGCGTTTCCGAATCGACACATGAGCATGGAATCGCTCTACGAGTACGGATCCAGAGCCGGAGTGTGGCGCGTGCTGCGCGCATTCGAGAAGCGTGGGTTACCGCTGACGGTGTTCGCGGTCGCCAAGGCCATGGAGCGGAACCCGGAAGTGGTTGCGGCACTGCTGGAGTTGGACCACGAGATCGCATGTCACGGCTTGCGGTGGTTGTCGTATCAGCAGATCGACGCGAACGTCGAGCGCGAGCACATGGCGGAGGCCGTGACCATCCTGCGCGAGCTGACGGGGTCTGCGCCACTGGGGTGGTACACCGGGCGCGACTCTCCGAACACCCGATCGCTCGTGGTGGAGCACGGCGGATTCGTGTACGACTCCGACTCCTATGCAGACGATCTGCCGTACTGGGAGAAGGTGCCCCGAGACGCCGGGGTCGTCGATCACCTGGTGGTGCCGTACACCCTGGACACCAACGACATGCGTTTCGCATCGCCGGGAGGATTCTCGACGGGCGACGAGTTCTACGCGCATCTACGTGACGCCTTCGACGTTCTCTATGCCGAGGGCGCGAGTGGGAGTCCCAAGATGCTCTCGGTCGGACTTCACTGCCGGCTGGTGGGCAGGCCGGCCCGCATGGCTGCACTGGAACGTTTCCTCGATCACGTGCAGTCGCACGACAAGGTCTGGGTCGCGAAGAGAATCGACATCGCCGAACACTGGCGAGCTGTGCACCCGCCCGAGGCCTGAGTCAGTCGGCCTGTCGGCACGCGGATGCCAGCGCGCTCAGATAGCGGTCGGTGAATGCTGCCTGGACGCGTCTGCCCACCGGGCCGCCGAGCTTGGTGTACCAGCGACCGGGACGCGAGAACGCCGATATGTGGGCGGTGACGGCACCGTCCGCGGGGGAGTAGTCGACGTAGAAGAGTTCTTCGCCGGACTCGGGATGCCCGTCGAGTGTTCCGTAGGCGAAACCCTGACGGTTCGCCTCGTCGATGACGTAGACCACACGACACGGAATGCGCACCGGTCCGAGTGTGAGAACGACCACCGAGTCGGGCACAGCGGTCTCGGCCTCGGAACGGACCTTCAGTCCTGCTCCTCGGTGCATGTCCCATCGCATCAACGCATCGGCCGCCGCCACGAAGTCGTCCAGCCCCGATCCCACGACCCTCGACATCGTGACGTGGTGGTATCCGGTGGGCAGTGGGCCGGCGGTGGCCCCCGCATCGTCGTAATTGAACGGTGCCGAGCGGTACTTCGAGAAGTCCATGCACCCCAGCGTGCCAGCCTGCGTCGGCACATAGGGGTTTCTCAGCCTCGGTAGGCAACAATGGACCGGTGCCAGACCATCGTGAGCGAACGACCAACTCGGATCGCCCCGAGCCGATACGTGTGCTGTTGCTGGGAAGTACCGGGTCGATCGGAACCCAAGCGCTCGACGTCATCGCCGCCAACCCGGACCGCTTCGTCGTGGTCGGGCTGGCTGCGGGCGGTGGAAACATCGAACTACTCCGTCGCCAGATCGCGGAGACCGGTGTCCGACGGGTAGCCGTCGCCCAGCCCGAGGCCGCCGCCGAGCTCGATTTCCCCGGAGTGCTGAGTGGTCCGCGAGCAGTGACCGAGCTGGTCGAGTCGACCCCGGCGGACGTCGTGCTCAATGCCCTCGTGGGTTCTCTCGGCCTCGAACCGACCCTGGCCGCGCTGAACAGCGGTGCGCGCCTGGCGTTGGCCAACAAGGAATCCCTGGTCGCCGGAGGCGAGCTGGTTCTCGCCGCCGCAGCCCCCGGTCAGATCGTGCCGGTCGACTCCGAGCACTCCGCGCTCGCCCAATGCCTGCGCAGCGGTACGCGCGGCGAGGTGGATCGACTGGTTCTCACTGCATCGGGAGGTCCGTTTCGAGGGTGGAGCGAGAGCGAACTGAAGTCGGTCACGCCGGAGCAGGCCGCCGCGCATCCCACCTGGTCGATGGGGCCGATGAACACGTTGAACTCGGCGACACTGGTCAACAAAGGTCTGGAACTGATCGAGGCGCACCTGCTGTTCGGTGTGCCCTACGAGAAGATCGACGTCACCGTGCACCGGCAGTCCATCGTGCACTCGATGGTGACGTTCGTCGACGGTTCGACCATCGCTCAGGCCAGTCCACCGGACATGAAGTTGCCGATCGGGCTCGCCCTCGGCTGGCCGGATCGAGTGCCCGACGTCGCCCGTGCACTCGACTTCACGACCGCATTCTCCTGGGACTTCGAGCCACTCGACGACCGAGTGTTTCCGGCGGTGCAGCTGGCGCGTGAGGCCGGGATCATGGGTGGGTGCATGACTGCGGTGTACAACGCGTCCAACGAAATTGCCGCGGAAGCGTTCCTGGCCGACAGGATCGAATTTCCGCAGATCGTCGAGACGGTGCGCGCGGTATTGGGCGACGGCGGGCAGGACTGGTCGACGGCTCCCAGGGACGTCGACGACGTACTCGCGGCGGACTCCTGGGCCCGGGCCCACGCCCGTGAACTACTGAAATCGAAAGGCCTCTGACACATGGTGTTCGCTCTGGGTGTCGTGCTGTTCGCCGTGGGAATCGGTGTCTCGATCGCGCTGCACGAGGCTGGACACATGTGGACCGCGAAAGCGCTCGGCATGAAGGTTCGCCGCTACTACATCGGGTTCGGCCCGAAGATCTTCTCCTTCCGTCGCGGGGAGACCGAGTACGGACTCAAAGCCATTCCGGCAGGCGGGTTCTGCGACATCGCCGGTATGACCGCCATCGACGAGCTCGCGCCCGACGAGGTCGAGCGCGCAATGTACCGCCAGAAGACGTGGAAGCGCATCGTCGTCATGGTCGGCGGCATCGCCATGAACTTCGTGCTGGGAATCGTGCTGGTCTACGTGTTGGTGCTCGGCTGGGGCACGCCGGATCGGGTGACGCCGACAACGACGGTCCAGGGCATCGGTTGTGTCAGCACGTCCCAGACCGAGGACGGTGAACTTGCGCCGTGTTCGGGAGACGGTCCGGCTGCCGAAGCTGGACTGCGCACGGGCGACATCATCACTGCGGTGAACGGTCAGCCGACAGAGGCCTGGTCCGACGTCGTTCTCGCCATTCGGGACTCCACCGGGTCGGCCGATCTGACAGTCGATCGCGACGGTGCTTCGCAGACTCTGAGCGTTCCGATCCTTCAGGTTCAGCGCTACGTCGTCGATCCTGAGACCGAAGCGAAGAACTCGACAACCGTGGGAGCGATCGGCGTCACCGGCGGTCCACCGCCGAACATTCGATACAACCCGATCGAAGCGGTGCCCGAGACCTTTGTTTTCACCGGGGACATCTTCGTGCAGACCGGGAAAGCGTTGGTGCAGTTGCCGAGCAAGGTGGAGGCGCTGTGGGATTCGATCTTCGGTGGTGAACGAGGGCTGGACACTCCGATGAGTGTCGTCGGAGCCAGCGTCATCGGTGGCCAGGCCGTGGAAAACGACAACTGGCAGACGTTCGTCGGGCTGCTGGCGTCACTCAACTTCTTCCTCGGTGTGTTCAACATCGTGCCGCTGTTGCCGCTCGATGGTGGCCACATCGCCGTGACGATCTACGAGCGCATCCGCAACATTTTCCGCAACCGTCGCGGCCTGCCCGACGGGGCACCGGTGGACTACATGAAGCTCATGCCCGTCACCTACGTGGTCATCATCGTTTTCATCGGGTTCTCCTTGTTGACGCTCACGGCGGACATCGTCAACCCCATTCAATTGTTCTAAGTAGACTCGACAGTCGTAGCTAGGAAAGAAGGCCACTGTGTCCGTGTCAGTCGGATTGGGAATGCCCGCACCGCCGGTGCCCGTACTCGCGCCACGTCGAAAGACCAGGCAGCTCCAGGTCGGGTCGGTGGGTGTCGGAAGCGAGAGCCCCATCTCGGTGCAATCGATGTGCACCACCAAGACCCACGACATCAACGCCACCCTGCAGCAGATTGCAGAGCTGACGGCGTCGGGTTGCGACATCGTTCGTGTTGCGTGCCCCACACAGGACGACGCCGACGCGCTGTCGATCATCGCCAAGAAGAGCCAGATTCCGGTGATCGCCGACATCCACTTCCAACCGAAGTACATCTTCGCGGCCATCGACGCCGGGTGTGCGGCGGTGCGCGTCAACCCGGGCAACATCAAGGAGTTCGACGGCCGCGTCAAGGAAGTCGCCAAGGCGGCCGGTGACGCGAACATTCCGATCCGCATCGGTGTGAACGCCGGCTCTCTCGACCCGCGGCTGATGAAGAAGTACGGCAAGGCGACACCCGAGGCGCTCGTCGAATCCGCGTTGTGGGAAGCGGGCCTGTTCGAGGAGCACGGTTTCGGCAACATCAAGATCTCGGTCAAGCACAACGACCCCGTCATCATGGTTGCTGCGTACGAGCAGTTGGCGGCGCAGTGCGACTACCCACTGCACCTCGGTGTCACCGAAGCGGGACCGGCTTTCCAGGGGACCATCAAGTCCGCTGTGGCCTTCGGGGCCCTGCTGTCCAAGGGCATCGGCGACACCATCCGAGTTTCCCTGTCGGCACCGCCGGCGGAGGAGATCAAGGTGGGCAACCAGATCTTGCAGTCCTTCAATCTGCGCCCGCGCAAACTCGAAATCGTCTCCTGCCCGTCGTGTGGGCGCGCACAGGTCGACGTCTACACCCTCGCCGACGAGGTGACTGCGGGACTCGAAGGAATGGAGATCCCGCTACGCGTCGCGGTCATGGGCTGCGTCGTGAACGGGCCGGGCGAGGCCCGCGACGCCGACCTCGGTGTCGCGTCGGGCAACGGCAAGGGCCAGATCTTCGTCAAGGGCAAGGTCATCAAGACGGTTCCCGAAGCGCAGATCGTGGAGACGTTGATCGAGGAAGCGATGCGCATCGCCGAGGAGTTCGAGAAGGACGAGATCGCCAGCGGTGGCGCGCCGGTGGTCACCGTCAGCTGAGCGGGTACACCTGTTCGGCGTCCGGTTTGCCGCTCTGCCACCGGGGGAACACATTGTCTGGAATGATTCGCTTCAGAATCGGTGCGTACGCGGTAGGTGGGTCAGGAGGTCGGTAGGTGCTCAAGCTCCTCGGCGCGAAGCCTCTCGGTAATCGGGACGTCGCGCACGTGCTCCGGGTGCTCGACGGGGACCCCGTTGCAACCTGCATGGTTGCCGCGCGCGTGCAGGAATCCGGCCTCGATCCGAGGTCGTTCCACGGCGAGATGTGGAGCAGGGGCGGTCCGGACGAGTCGCTGTGCTTCTACGGTGCGAATCTGGTTCCGTTGCTCGGTTCCAGCGACGATCTTCGTTCCTTCGCGGACCGCGCGTGCCGCGGGCCGCGTCTGTGCTCGTCGTTGGTCGGCAGAGCGGAGTTGACGCTTCCGTTGTGGGAAATGCTCGAGACGGATTGGGGTCCGGCGCGAGAGGTACGCGGTGAGCAACCGTTGTTGGCCACGTCGGTACCGTCGTCCATCTCGCCTGATCCTCTCGTTCGGCTCGTTCGACCCGACGAGCTGGACGTGTATCTGACCGCGGCCGTTGCCATGTTCATCGAAGAGGTCGGCGTCGACCCGCGACTGAACGACGGCGGTAGGGGATACCGGCGTCGGATCGCCAGTCTCATTGCAGCGCAACGTGCCTGGGCCAGATTCGAGGACGGCCGCGTGGTGTTCAAGGCCGAGATCGGCTCGCAGTCCGGGACGGTCGGGCAAATCCAAGGGGTATGGGTGCACCCGGACCGACGCGGGCACGGCCTGGGTGCATCCGGAACGGCGACCGTGGTGAACTCGGTCGTCCGCCAGGGGCGTACTGCGAGCCTGTACGTCAACAGCTTCAACTACGTCGCGCGCCGGGCCTACGCGAAAATCGGTCTGACGCAAGTGGCGACGTTCACCACGGTGCTGCTGGACTGAGAACGGTCGCTCGATCGGCTTGTCCCGAAACGCGATTCGTTGCCGTGGTCGACGCACCGGCCGTATTACGATGGGGCGCAATGAGATCACGTGATGCGACCTGGATGCGCGGACGGCTGGGCGTGGTGACCGTGATCGGTGCCGTCGTCGGTGCCTACCTCACCGGGTGTACTCCCAAGCCCGACGGTCCGGAGCCCGCAGCTCAGGCATTCCTCGCGGCCTTCGAGGCCAACGACATCCCCACGGCCGCCGCCGATACCGACAAGCCGGACGCCGCAGCCACTGCGCTGAGCGAGGCGTGGACCAACCTGCAAGCGGAGGCCCTCGACGCCGAGACGACGTCGGTTCGAGTCGACGGCGACACCGCCACAGTCGGCTACACCTACCGTTGGCAGCTGCCCAAGGATCGGGTGTGGACGTACGACGGCCAACTGAACATGGGTCGGAGTGCAGGAGAGTGGGTGGTGCGGTGGACCGCCTCGGACATCCACCCGAAGCTCGGTGACACGCAGACCATGGCCTTGCGCTCGACGGCTGCACCACGCGCTCGGGTCAACGAGCGCTCCGGCACCGACGTCCTGGTGCCCGGGGTCGTACATCGAATCAAGTTCGACGCGTCGGCCGCGAACAACGTCGTGGCCTCGGCGACGGCGCTGTCGACACTGCTGACACCGTTCGACGCGTCGATCACGGCTCAGTCGATCGTGGAGTCGGCGACTTCCGTCGACGGCGACTACCCGGTGGCGCTGCTGCGAGACAGCGACTTCGAACCCATCTCGGCGGCGCTCACCGAGATTCCAGGAGTCACGGCGTCCGACGAATCGGATCTCGTGTCCACCGACCCCACCTTCGCGCCGGACCTGGTGGGCCAGGTCAAGAAGGCCGTCATCGACGACGTCGACGGCAAGGCCGGCTGGAGCGTGGTGACCAGCAACCGCAACGGCGTCGACATCGACGTCCTCACCGACACCCCGCCCGAGCCGGCACCATCCTTCTCGATCAGCCTCGATCGGAATATTCAGGTCGCGGCCCAACGAGCAGTGAACGCCAGGGCCGAGCAGGCCATGACGGTGGTCATTCAGCCGTCCACCGGGGCCATCCTCGCTGTGGCGCAGAATCCGGCCGCCGATCGGGACGGACCGGTCGCGTCGGCCGGTCTCTACCCACCAGGTTCGACGTTCAAGATCATCACCGCCGGGGCGGCGATCTCCAGCGGACTCGCGACCCCGGGGAGCACCGTTCCGTGCCCCGGTCGTATCGAGATCGGCGAACGAAGCGTCCCCAACTACAACGAGTTCGCCCTCGGTGACGTGACCATGAGCACCGCGTTCACCCGATCGTGCAACACCTCCTTCGCGAAGCTGGCGAGCGAGATGTCGCCCGACGCGTTGACCGTGGCCGCGTCCCAGTTCGGCGTCGGTCCGGACTACGACGTCGTGGGCTTGCCGACCGACTCGGGTTCGGTCCCGCCCGCGGACGAACTCGTCCAGCGCACCGAGGACGGATTCGGCCAGGGCAAGGTGGTCGTCTCGACCTTCGGGATGGCACTGGCCGCCGCGACGGTTGCCCACGGCTCCACACCGGTTCCCAATCTTCTGGTCGGACGGGAAACCGCCATCACCGGCGATCATCCACCGATAGAACCTGCCATGGTCGACGGGTTACGCGGCATGATGCGCTCGGTGGTCACCAGCGGCACCGCAGAGCGCATCGCCGACCAGGGCGAGGTGTACGGCAAGACCGGAGAAGCAGAGGTCGAGGGCGGATCGCACTCGTGGTTCGTCGGTTACCGAGGCGACATCGCCTTCGCGACTTTGGTGGTACGCGGCGGCAGCTCGGACAATGCGGTCGCCGTCACCCGGGAGATGTTCGAGCAGCTTCCGCCGGGGTACTGAGCGCTGCGCCGGTGGGCCGGGTTCAGCCCGACAGCAGCCCGAGTCGACGACACGCGAGAACCGCTTCGTATCGAGTGTGCGAGTCGGTTTTTCGCATCACGCTGCGGAGATAGGACTTGACCGTCTCGGCACCGATCGACAGCCGTGCCGCGACTTCGACGTTGGTGCAACCGAGCGCGACCTGCGAGATGACGTCGATCTCGCGTGGCGTCAATGCCTGCGAGTCGCCGGAGTCGCTGTCCTGGTTCGCCGTCCGACCGAGTGTTGCTGCCAGTCGCGCGGTGACCGCGTCCAGTCTGTGCTTGACCGCCGCGTCTCCGATCGACCGAGCGAGCTCGGCGAGCTCGTCGTGCACACCGCGCAACTCGGCCGTTCGCGAGAGGTGCCCGTCCGACGTGGCCCGCGCACTCTCCATGAGGCGCACCCTGCGGTCGACCTCGTCGCGGATGGCGATCTCCTGACCGAGGCGCCGGGCTGCGGCGGTCATGATGTCGCCGACTCGATCACCGAGGGGGCCGCGTTCTCGCACCGCCGCGTACATCACCATGCGGGCTGCTCCGGCGACGACAACCGGCACCGCCAGGATCGACTTGAGGCCCTCGCCGAGGACCGGCCGGTCGAAGTGGTGGGTGATCGACATCGACGCGCCGTAATCACTGACGGCCGCGGGCCGACGTTGGTCCATGACCCGGCCACCGAGACCGGACCTGGGCGGGATGGCGAGCCCGTCCAGCCCACGCGTGCGGGTGCCGTGAAATTCGCTCAGGTGCAGCGTTTCCGAGGACACTTCCCCGCCGAACACGACGGGCACGGCGGACGTCGCGGCGACCTGGCGTAGTTCGGCGCGAAGGGCATCGCCGTCCCGGGGGCGCAACAGACTGGAATGGACCACGACGCTTCCTTCCTCGGTTCGGGTACGTCGACGGCGAACGTGACCCAGATCATATCCCGTCGCGCGGTTGCGGATTCGGTGGCCTCGACCAGCAGCGCTGGTTCTTCTGGACACGGATGCGACGACTACTCTGGACGGCATGTCTGTCACCGCCGAGAGCAAGCCCCGTCAGCCACTCGTGCCAGGCGTCGTCTCGCCCGTCCTCTCCGTGCCGAAGTCGATCGAGCGACCCGAATACGCGTGGAAGTCGACCGTGAACGAAGGCAGCGAGCCGTGGGTGCAGACCCCCGAGGTCATCGAGAAGATGCGCGTGGCGTCGAAGATCGCGGCTCGCGCTCTGCAGGAAGCGGGCCGGGCCGTGGCACCGGGAGTGACCACCGACGAGCTCGACCGTATTGCACACGAGTACATGGTCGACCACGGCGCTTACCCGTCCACGTTGGGCTACAAGGGTTTTCCGAAATCGTGCTGCACCTCGCTGAACGAGGTCATCTGCCACGGCATCCCCGATTCGACGGTGATCGAGGACGGAGACATCGTCAACATCGACGTCACCGCGTACATCGACGGTGTGCACGGCGACACCAACGCGACGTTCCTGGCGGGTGACGTGTCCGAGGAGGCGCGCCTGCTCGTCGAGCGGACCCACGAAGCGACGATGCGTGCCATCAAGGCGGTCAAGCCGGGGCGCGCCCTGAACGTGGTCGGGCGAGTGATCGAGTCCTATGCGCACCGGTTCGGCTACGGCGTGGTGGAGGACTTCACCGGCCACGGCATCGGCACGACGTTCCACAACGGCCTCGTCGTGCTGCACTACGACCAGCCGTCCGTGGAGACCATCATCGAGCCGGGCATGACGTTCACCATCGAACCGATGATCAACCTGGGCACGATCAACGCCGAGATGTGGGACGACGGCTGGACGGTGGTCACGCACGACAAGAAGTGGACCGCACAGTTCGAGCACACGCTCGTGGTGACCGAGACGGGTTGCGAGATCCTGACACTGCCGTGAGCGGAGCCTGCGGAGTGAACAGAAGTCTGATACTGCCGTGAGCGGAGCCTGCGGAGTGAATAGAAGTGTGAGACTGCCGTGAAAGGCGCTCTGTTGGTCGCCGGCACTACCTCCGATGCAGGCAAGAGTGTGTTGGTCGCCGGCCTGTGCCGGATGCTGGCGCGGCGGGGTGTTCGGGTGGCCCCGTTCAAGGCGCAGAACATGTCGAACAACTCGGTCGTCACGTTGGACGGCGGCGAGATCGGCCGGGCTCAGGCGATGCAGGCGGCCGCCTGTGGCCTCGAGCCCAGCGTGCGGTTCAATCCGGTGTTGCTCAAGCCCGGCAGTGATCGGACGTCGCAGTTGGTGGTGCGCGGGCGTGCGGTGGCCCAGGTGAGTGCGAGCAACTACATCGAACATCGGCAGGCGCTCCGGCATGTGGTCGCCGACGAGTTGTCCTCGCTACGTGCCGAATTCGACGTGGTGATCTGCGAGGGTGCCGGTTCACCGGCCGAGATCAATCTACGCGCCACCGATCTGGCCAACATGGGGTTGGCGAGGGCGGCGTCGCTGCCGGTGATCGTGGTGGGCGACATCGACCGCGGGGGAGTGCTGGCACACCTGTTCGGGACGGTGGCGGTGTTGTCACCCGAGGATCAGGCTCTCGTGGCAGGGTTCGTGATCAACAAGTTTCGGGGTGATCCGGCTCTGTTGGCACCGGGGCTCGACCAGTTGCGGGCGTTGACCGGGCGGCCGACGTACGGAGTCGTTCCGTTCGCCGACGGGTTGTGGATGGACGCGGAGGATTCGCTCGGCACCGTTCCCGATGCGCCCGTCGGCAGGCCCCGTCCTCCGCTCGGCTCGCAGTGGCTGCGGGTGGCGGCGGTGCGATTGCCGAGGATCTCCAACACGACCGATGTCGAGGCGCTGGCGTGCGAGCCCGGAGTGTCGGTGCACTGGGTCACCGAGCCTTCTCGGCTCGAGGATGCGGATTTGGTGGTCGTCCCCGGCAGCAAGTCCACGGTGTCGGATCTGGAATGGTTGCGGCGCACCGGTCTTGCTCGTGCCCTTTCCGAGCGCGCCGCTGCGGGGAGGCCGGTTCTCGGCATCTGCGGCGGTTACCAGATGTTGGGCCGAACCATCTCTGATTCCGTGGAGTCGGGCGTCGGAAGGGTCGAGGGACTGGGATTGCTCGATCTCGACATCGAATTCGCGGCCGAGAAGGTACTCGTGCAGGTGAGTGGTCGTTCCGTCACATTCGGCTCGGATCCCGTGCGGGGGTACGAAATTCACCATGGACGAGTGGTCCGGAACGACGACGATGCGCTGCTGACGACCGCGGGGGGCGTCGGCGAGGGCAGTGTGCGTGGCGGTGTCGTGGGAACTCACTGGCACGGACTCCTCGAATCCGATGATTTCCGTCGATCCTTTCTCGCCTGGGTGGCAGAGAAGGCGGGTCGCGCGGGATTCGAGGTTGCGTCCGACACGTCGGTTGCGGCCCTACGGGAACAGCAGTTGGATCTGCTGGCCGATCTGGTGGACAGCAACATCGATATCGACGCCGTTCTCGATCTGATAGAGAACGGCGTCGACGGCTCGACGAGAAAGATCGTCACGCAGATGCTTTGAGCAAGCCCATCCAACTGACGGTCGAGAAGATCCCGGTGATCACGAGCGGAACGACCACCAGCAGAAGCACGCGTGGGGTGTCGGTGAAGAACGTCCCGACGTCGGGCCACCAGTTCTGCCACGTGATCACGATCGCGCCGCCTCCGAAGACGACGAGGCCGGCGAGTCCGAGCGTGAACAGACCGTTCGTGCGGAAGCGCCGGTAGACGACTCCGACGAACGCCCCGATGGACCCGATCAGCAGTAGCCCGATCACCAGAGTCAGCCACTGCAGGAGCGGGTTGTCGGTGGCGTAGCGGGCCAGACCGAACATGCGGATCTTCAGCCCGAAGCCGCCGGTCGCGGCTTCGACGACCGACAACAGGTAGACGATCGTGCCGAGGGCGACCGATTGTGCTACCCCCACCAGTGCTGTCGCAGTGAGGAATTCGCGACGTGTGATGCTCAGGCTCAGGGCGTACGGGAAGCACTGGGTGATAGCCGTGACGTAGAAGGCAATAGCGAACCCATACACCGAGAACACGCCGCCGCTGAAGCTGAAATCCGAATCGCTTTCCGGAACGACCGAGAAGATGCCGTAGGTGATCACGAACACTGCGACGAGAATTCCCAGGGGCCACGCGAATGTGGTTGCCCAGGAGGTGTTGTGGACCCGAGCTACGTTCAATATTCGCTTCATGACAAGGCCTCCTCGGCGGTGGTCGACTCGTGGATAGATCCGGAATGGGCAGTGGTTCGATCGATGATCAACTGCTGCAACGGAATCGGTTCGATGCTGAGACCGGACGCCACGCCGAGGGATTGCTGGTGATCGTTCAGTCGCCCGTCGATCGTCGCTCGGGCTGTCGAGCCGAGGGCAGTTCTGTGCAAGACTCGATGCTCTGCAGCGAACCGGTCGACGGCCTCGGTCGGACCGGTGATCTCGAATGCTCTCTCGCGCAGATCGTCCGACTCGGCGTCGAGCAGAATTCTTCCCTTGTCGATGAGAATCACGTGCTCGATCAGATTGCTGACCTCGTCTATGAGGTGTGTCGACAGAACGACCGTTCGGGGGTTCTCCGCGTAGTCGGCCAGCAGCCGGTCGTAGAACATGTGTCGTGAGACAACGTCCAGCCCCAGGTAGGGCTCGTCGAAGAAGGTGAGTGGCGCTCGGGACGCGAGACCGATGACGATTCCGAGTGCCGACGTCATCCCGCGAGAGAGCTTCTTGATCTTGCGACCCAACGGGAGGTCGAAATCGCGCAGCAATTCGGCAGCGAAGTCGTTGTCCCAGTGCGGAAGAATGTGGGAGGCCTGCGCAATGGCGTTCTTGACCTTCAGATCGTCGGGATACTTCTGGCTTTCCTTGACGAAGCACACGTGACTCAGAGCGCGTGGGTTCTCCCACGGGCGTTCGCCGAATACCGAGATCTCACCATCACTTTCGCGCATCTGGGCGGTCATCATCTGCATGACGGTGGTCTTGCCTGCTCCGTTGCGGCCGAGGAAGCCGTAGATCTTGTTGCGTTCGATCTCGAAGCTCACGTCGTCGACGGCGGTGAACGAGCCGAACTTCTTGGTCAGGTGTGTGGCCGACGCAACGACGCGGCGGAGTTCGTCGGGCGTACCGATATCGTGGATGCTCATCGCGCTGCCTCCCAGTTGTCGAGCATGGTCTTGAGTTCGTCCACGGTCATTCCGAGCTTGCGTGCCTCGGTGACCAGCGGGTCGATGTACTGACGGGCGAACAGATCGCGTCGACGGAACCGGAGTGCGTCCCGTGCGCCTGTGGTGACGAACATTCCGATCCCTCGTTTCTTGTAGACGACGCCGTCGGCGACGAGCTTCGCGAGCCCTTTGCCCGCTGTGGCCGGATTGATGCGGTGGAACGCGGCGAGCTCGTTGGTGGAGGGAACCTGTTCTTCCTCGGCCAGGGAGCCGTCGATGATCGAGTTCTCGACGAGCTCGGCAATCTGCAGGAAGATCGGCCTGCCCTCGTCCATCAGAGCCACCGCCGCGGCGGCGAGGTTCGGTACCTCACTGGTTCATTACTCATGTAACTAACCATAGGACCGGTGCGTGGTTCTGGCAAGAGGCAGTACCGTCGTCCCCATGGAGTTCACGCATGTGAGTGCTGCGGGCGGGTCTGTTTCGGTACGAGTAGCGGGACCGGACAGTCGGCACGCCGTGCTCCTGTTGCCGGACATCGGCGATTCGGTCGATGTCTACGACTCGGTGAGCGAGCGCTTGCACAACTCGGATCTGAAAACCGTTGCGGTCGAAGACATCGACGGAGTGGGGTACGACGCTGTTCTCGCCTTGCTGGACGAGCTGAAGCTGTCGTGGGTCCACCTCGTCGGGAGCGGTGCCGGTGCGGAATCGGCCTGGAGACTGGCGGCGAAGACTTTCGGTCGGTTTGCCAGCCTCATCGCCGTGGATCGTTGCCACCCGGCGATCGCCGACCATCGGGGCATCGTGCGGGACGCCGATTGCCCCGCAATCGAGTTGCCGACGACGCTGGTCATCGGCAACTCCGAGATGCGTCCGTCCGCCGACAACAGCGGCCGCTTCGTCTACTCGGACTTTCGGGTCGTCGCGCTCGACGGCGTCGAACATGTCGCGGCCGACGCCCCGGCGGCGCTGGCCACGGAGATCGTGCTCCGCACCAGCCCCTGGTGATCGAAACCTACAGGTCGAGGCCCAGGAGGGCGTTCTCGACCACCTCGGGCAGTCCTGGGTGGATCCAGTACTGACCACGGGCCATGTCCTGGGCGGACAGTCCGAAGCTCATCGCCTGGATGAGCGGCTGGATGAGAGTCGGGGCCTGAGCTCCGATGATGTGAGCCCCGAGTATCTTGCCGGTGCCCTTCTCGGCGATGATCTTGCACAGCCCTTCGCTGTCCTCCATCGCCCAGCCGAAGGCGACGTCGCCGTAGTTCTGGACCTTCACCGTGATGTCGAGCCCTGCGTCTCGGGCCTGTTCCTCGGTCATACCCACCTCCGCGATCTGCGGATCGGTGAACACGGCAGCGGGAACGAAGCGGTGATCGTAGGTACGCAACGCGGACGTGTCGCCGTGCCAGGCGTCCTGCAACAGGTTGTGCTGGACGACGCGCGCTTCGTGATTGGCCACATGCTTGAGCTGATACGGCGAGGAGACGTCGCCGAGTGCGAAGACGCCCTCGGCGGTGGTGCGGCCGAATTCGTCGACCACGATGCGGCCCTCGTCGTCCAGCTCGATCCCGGCAGCACCGAGATTCAGTCGGTCGCCGTTGGGCTGGCGGCCGACGGCCACGAGAAACGCGTCTCCGAGGACCTTGGTGCCGTCCGAGAGTTCGACGCCGTGCAGTCCGCCCTCGGAAATCCCGCGCGTGTCACCGGAGTCGAGGTGAACGTCCCACTTGGCCCGGGCGAGCTCGGTGAATCGCTTCGCGATATCGGCATCCAACGCGCGCAGCAGCGAATCCTTGCGGGCGACGATCGACACCTTCGACCCGAGTGCGGAGAAGACGTGCGCGAATTCGGCTGCGATGTAACCGGATCCGAGGATCACGAGGTGTTCGGGCAGTGCCGGTAAACGCATGACGTCGTTGTTGGTGTGGTAGTCGACACCGGAATCTTCGATCGATTGCGGCACGATGGGACGCGAGCCGGCCGCGATGACGATCCGGTCGGCCGTGATGGTCGTGCCGGTTCCGGTGTCGATGGTGCGCGGCCCGGCAAAGCTCGCGTGACCTTGGAACAGCGTCACGTTGGGGCTGCCCTCGGCCCGGTATCGCTTACCGCCCTCGGAGATGGGGTCGATGCGTCCGAAGACCCGCTCGACGATGTCCGGCCAGCGGACCGCGTCGACGTGTGCATCGATGCCGTACTTGGCGGAATCTCGCACGGTACGGGCGACCTCGGCCGCGTAGACATACATCTTGGTGGGGATACAGCCGACGTTGAGGCAGGTTCCGCCGAACGTCGAATTCTCCTCGATCAGGGCGACCTTCTTGTCGTCGAACCTCTGATCGACGATCGAGTTTCCCGAGCCGGAGCCGATGATGACGACGTCGAAGTGCTCAGTCATGAAATGTGTCCGATCTCGGTGTGGTCCTTGCCCGACGCGTGGTCGGTCTTCTCTCCTCGGTGCAACCACTCGAGCCATTCGTCCATTTCCTCGAAGGCCTGGGCGCGAGGGCCCTCGGTGGACAGGAAGACGTCGTGGCGTGCGCCCTCGATGGGGACGATGGAGGTTCGATCACCCAGGCAGCCGGCCCAACGGGCGATCTGCCGGACGTCGAGAACGGCATCGGCCGCGTCGACGGCCGAGCTGTAGCGGCGAGAGAAATGCGTCACTTTCGAGCGAAGGATCAGCGAGGGAATTCCGATATCGAGGCCGCGGTGCAGCTCGGCATGCCCGTGCCGGACCGCACGGATCCAGCCGAAGGTGATGGGGAAGCCGGCGAGGGGTTTCCAGTCCAGGTCGTAATCCCACTCGCCCTGCTCCGATGCCGCGAGGGAAAGGCCGTAGGTGTCCAAGCCGCCCCCGGGAACCGGGGTCTTGGCCCGGAATCTTCCGATGACGTCGATCGCCGCGGTACCGACGCTACGTATCGCAGGCGGGCCCTGCAGGTCGAACCAGGGGCTGTTGAGGACGACGCCTGCCAGGCCCAACCCGGACGAGCCGCCTTCCTGACGGTTGAGACGGTTGAGCCACAGCGGCAACACGAGGCCACCGGTGGAGTGCGCCATCAGCAGCACCGGCGCGTCCGCGCGCTCGGCGCGCACCAGGCTCAGCGCCTCGTTCAGCTCGGCGTCGTACATCGCCAGATCGGTCACGAAGTGTGCAGTCTGGCCCTCACGGCGCGATCGTCCACATTTGCGCAGGTCGAGCGCGTAGAACGCGTATCCCTTGGCGGCGAAATGCTCGGCGATGTGTCGCTGGAAGAAGTAGTCGGTGAATCCGTGGACATAGATCACCGCGCGGTCGAAGTTGGCGACACCCGGCGGTTGATACCGCACCAGAGTGGCCTCGACCTGGCCCTCGCCGTCCGGATCGTCTCCGAGTGGGATGGTCGTCTGTTCGTAGCCGTCGCCGAGGACATCGGGAACCCAGGTAGTCACAGATCACAACTGTAGTGGGCGCCGCCGACAGCGTCCGAGGAGCACAATCGAGAGCAGGTTGACGTGGTGTCCGATGGGGTAGGCCCAGCTAGTAACCTGACCGCATCGGGTGAGTAACCCTCTACAGAAGAGTTCTCGGACCGATACCGCCACCGGCCGAGACCTTTACAGACAAGGAAGTCGATTCTCCAGTGTCCACAGATGAGCAGGGTAAGCGGATCAAGACCGACGTCGTTCTGGTCGGTGCCGGAATCATGAGCGCCACCCTCGGTGCGCTGCTCCGTCAGCTCGAGCCGAACTGGTCGATCGACGTCTACGAACGTCTCGACGCCGCAGCGGCCGAGAGCAGCGACGCGTGGAACAACGCAGGCACCGGGCATTCGGCGCTCTGCGAGCTCAACTACACGCCGCAGAACAAGGACGGCAGCGTCGATATCGCCAAGGCGCTCAACGTCAACGAGCAGTTCCAGGTCTCGCGGCAGTTCTGGGCCCACGGCATCGAAACCGGCGTCCTCTCCGACGCCAAGAACTTCATCAACCCGATCCCGCACGTGAGCTTCGTGCACGGCGAGGACAACGTGAAGTACCTGCGGGCGCGCTACGAGGCGCTCGTCGGCAACCCCCTGTTCGCCGGCATGGAGTACATCGATTCCAAGGACGAGTTCACCGCGCGACTGCCGCTGATGGCTCGTGGCCGTGACTTCTCCGATCCCGTTGCGCTCAACTGGAGTCAGGAAGGCACCGATGTCGACTTCGGTGCACTCACCAAGCAGCTGCTGAACTACCTGTCCGCGGCGGGTGGCACCGTGCACTTCGGGCACGATGTGCGCAACATCACCAAGCAGTCCGACGGCACGTGGGACGTCAAGGTGGCGAACCAGCGCACCGGTGCCAAGAAGACCGTCAACGCCAAGTTCGTGTTCGTCGGGGCGGGCGGCGGCGCGCTGCACCTGCTGCAGAAGTCGGGCATCGCCGAGATCAAGGGCTTCGGCGGATTCCCCGTCAGCGGCGAATGGCTGCGGTGCACCAACCCCGAACTGATCGAGCAGCACTCGGCCAAGGTGTACGGAAAGGCCTCGGTGGGAGCACCGCCGATGTCGGTGCCGCACCTCGACACGCGCGTCATCAACGGCCAGCAGGGATTGTTGTTCGGACCGTACGCGGGATGGTCACCGAAGTTCCTCAAGCAGGGCAAGATCACCGATCTGCCCGGCTCGGTCAAGCCGGGCAACCTGATGTCGATGCTCGGCGTCGGCGTGACCGAGCTCGGGCTCGTGAAGTACCTGGTGAGCGAGTTGGCTCAGTCGCAGGCCGATCGGGTCGAGACTCTGCGGGAGTTCGCGCCGACCGTCGTCGCCAAGGACTGGGAGCTGGTCACGGCCGGTCAGCGTGTGCAGGTGATCCGGAAGAAGGGACGCGGTGGCGTTCTCGAGTTCGGTACCGCTGTGGTCAACGCTGCCGACGGCAGCATCGCGGGCCTGCTCGGTGCCTCTCCCGGCGCATCGACAGCCGTACCGGCCATGCTGGACGTGCTGCAGCGGTGCTTCGGAGACAAGTACGACGCGTGGCAGCCCAAGCTCAAGGAAATGGTCCCGTCCCTGGGGGTCAAACTGGCTCAGAACAGCTCGCTGTTCGACGAGGTCTGGGCCTGGACCTCGAAGACGCTGGAGCTGGAAAGTTCGCGTGAGCTCGCACAGCACACGGGTGTGTGATAGCAAAAGGTATGAATACGCAAGCAGCAGCTCTCAAACGATCGTGGGCACTAGACCTGTCCAACAGCACGTTGTACGACCTGTTGAAGCTGCGTGTCGAGGTGTTCGTGGTCGAGCAGGCCTGCGCCTATCCGGAGTTGGACGGACGCGACCTGCTGACCGAGACGCGGCACTTCTGGCTCGAACGAGACGGTGAAGTGGTGTGCACTCTGCGTCTGCTCGAAGAGCACGACGACGGCGAGAAGGCGTTCCGTATCGGCCGCCTGTGCACCCAGCGTTCGGCCAGGGGACAGGGACACACCACGCGAATTCTGCGGGCCGCCCTGGCCGAGGTCGGTTCGGCACCGTGCCGGATCAACGCGCAGAGCTACCTCGTCGACATGTACGCCAAGCACGGCTTCCTGCCCGACGGCGAGGAAGTACTCGAGGACGGTATTCCGCACACTCCGATGCGTCGCGGTGGCGGCACCGCTTGGAGCGAGGCGTAACAGCCCGTTCGGATCCGAAGCTACGAATGCCACACACGTCCAGGCGTGTGTGGCATTCGTTCGTTCGGCGGTAGTGTTCCGTTCGAAGTCGAGTGCGGAGAAGTCCTGTGAGAATCAGGCGCGGTCCCGCCACTGTGATCAGGAGTGTTCTCCTGTCAGCCAGATCGCCGCCCGGCTTCGTGTAGTCCACCGAACGCTCGGCGCGGAACTCCGAGCACGAAGGGAATTGGTTGTGCAGCGAGAGAGCAGTGTCCCCGAACCGGGGTATCCGTTCAGTGCGATCGTCGGTCAGGATCAGCTGCGGTTGTCGTTGATTCTGTGCGCGGTGCACCCCGGTATCGGCGGTGTGCTGGTGCGCGGCGAGAAGGGGACCGCGAAATCGACGGTGGTTCGGGCGCTCGCAACTCTGCTGCCTGCCGTCGAGGACGAGGATGGTGCCCGCCCGGCCAAGCTGGTCGAGCTTCCGGTGGGAGCGACCGAGGACCGCGTGGTGGGGTCCATCGACCTCGAGAAGGTACTGCGTGACGGGGAACGAGCATTCCAACCCGGCCTGCTCGCAGCGGCACACCGCGGCGTTCTCTACGTCGACGAAGTGAACCTGTTGCACGACCACCTCGTGGACGTCCTGCTCGACGCGGCGGCGATGGGTCGCGTACACGTCGAACGAGACGGCGTATCGCATTCTCACCCAGCACAATTCGTCCTCGTGGGCACGATGAATCCCGAGGAGGGTGAGCTCCGGCCACAGTTGCTCGACCGATTCGGTCTGGCGGTCGAGGTCACCGCGTCGCGTGATGTGGACGTGCGCATGAATGTCGTGCGCAGGCGTATGAACTACGAGCGTGATCCCCACGCGTTCGCGGCAGCGTACGTCGACGAGGACGCCGCCTTTGCAGCGCAGATCGTGGCTGCACGCACGATCCTCGATGATGTGGTGTTGAGCGACAAGGAACTTCGGCGCATCGCCGCGCTGTGCGCATCGTTCGACGTCGACGGTATGCGCGCAGACCTGGTGGTCGCGCGTACGGCCTCGGCCCACGCCGCGTGGCGAGGCGCGAGCGAGGTGACCGAGGAGGACGTGCGCGTCGCGGCCGAATTGGCGCTACCGCACAGGCGTCGACGCGACCCCTTCGACGAGCCGGGTATAGACGACAAGCAGCTCGACGACGCCATGCGCGACGCCGCCGAACAGGCCGAGCAGCAACCCGATCCCGAGCCGGAGCCGGATCCCGACGGTGATGGAGGAGCACCGAAGCCCGACGCGGCCGAAACTCCCGACGCGCCGTCGAGTACGGAATCCGACACGCCGCAGGAACCGGCCGACAGCCAGGAAAAGGCCCCGACCGGTGCGGGCAGCGATCGGCAGGCGGGAACACCGGGCGCGCAGTTCAAGGCGCGGCTCATCGAGCTTCCCGGGGTCGGTGAAGGTGCTCCGGGTAGGCGCTCGCGGTCGAGGTCCTCGTACGGACGGTCGGTTCGTCCCACCGTCGAACCGGGCCGGGGTCTGCATCTGATCGGTACGTTGTTCGCGGCAGCCGAGCAGCAGGTGGTGCGTGGGCGCACGTCCGGGCGGCTGCGACTGGCGCCCGAGGACCTGCGCGGAGCCGTCAAGGAGGGGCGCGAGGGCAACCTCATCGTCTTCGTCGTCGACGCGTCGGGATCCATGGCTGCGCGAGACCGACTGTCGGCGGTGACGGGTGCGGTGCTCTCACTGCTCCGTGACGCCTATCAACGGCGCGACAAGGTCGCGGTCATCACCGTGCGCGGCACCGAGGCCGAGACAGTACTGCCGCCGACGTCCTCGGTCGATGTCGCTGTGACGCGGCTGCGAAAGATGAAGACCGGGGGCAAGTCTCCGTTGGCGCAGGGATTCCTGACCGCGCGAGAGTTGGTGCTGCGCGAGAAGGTTCGAGACCCGCTGCGGCGCGCGTTGGTGGTCGCTCTGACGGATGGGCGTGCCACGGGCGGCACCGATCCCGTCGGTCGGGCGCGAATCGCCGCCGGCCGCATCGCGGCGGACAAGATCGCGTCGGTCGTCGTCGACTGCGAGTCGGGCATGGTGCGCCTGGGATTGGCCGCGGACTTCGCCGGCTGTCTCGGAGGCGGATACGTGGCGCTCGCGGACCTGTCGGCCGAGCAGGTCACCGCCGTCGTTCGCGCAGCGGCGTAGGGGGACACGCGATGCCACAGGGAGTACCTGCTCCGGGAACCGTTCCGGAGGACGGCCTCACGACTCGTCAGCGCCGCAATCTGCCGGTGCTCGCCGTCCACACCGGTCCCGGTAAAGGGAAATCGACCGCTGCGTTCGGAATGGCGTTGCGGGCCTGGAACCAGGGTTTCGACGTCGGCGTGTTCCAGTTCGTCAAGAGTGCGAAGTGGAAGGTGGGCGAGGAAGCGGCGTTTCGTGCTCTGGGCGACGCGCACGAGAGCACCGGAATCGGAGGCGCTGTCGAATGGCACAAGATGGGGGAGGGGTGGTCGTGGACTCGCAAGAAGGGCAGCGAGGTCGACCACGCCGACGCCGCGGCCGAAGGCTGGCGTGAGATCGCACGGCGCATCGAGCAGCAATCCCATCGCTTCTACGTGTTGGACGAATTCACCTATCCACTCAAGTGGGGCTGGGTCGACGTCGCGGAGGTGGTCGAGGTGCTGACACATCGGCCGGGCAACCAACATGTCGTCATCACCGGCCGCGACGCTCCGCCGGAGTTGATCGCGGCCGCCGACCTCGTCACCGAGATGACCAAGGTCAAGCACCCGATGGATGCGGGTCGCAAAGGGCAGCGGGGCATCGAATGGTGAACCGGTCGTGTCCGGCCGTGGTGATCGCGGCACCCGCGTCGGGCAGCGGAAAGACGACGGTCGCCACCGGACTGATGGGTGCCCTGCGCGGTGCCGGCCGTCGGGTCGCTCCGTTCAAGGTCGGCCCGGACTACATCGATCCCGGTTACCACTCGCTCGCCGCGGGCCTGCCCGGTCGAAATCTCGACGCGGTCATGGTCGGTGCCGACCGCATCGGCCCACTGTTTCTGCACGGCAGCAGCGGCTGCGACATCGCGGTGGTCGAAGGCGTCATGGGCCTGTTCGACGGCAAGATCGACATGACCGGTCCGGGGGAGGCGTCCGCCGAGGGCTCGACCGCGCGAGTGGCGGCCATGCTCGGCGCGCCGGTGGTGCTCGTGGTCGACGCACGCGGGCACAGTCAATCCCTCGCCGCCGTGCTGCACGGATTCTCCACCTACGACTCGAGTGTGCGGATCGGCGGTGTGATTCTCAACCGCGTCGGCAGTGATCGGCACGAACAGGTGCTCCGTCAGGCCTGCGAACGAGTGGGTGTTCCGGTTCTGGGCTCCCTGCCGAGGATGAGTGAATTGGTCGTTCCGTCACGGCATCTGGGGCTGATCACCGCGGTGGAGCACGGCGGTGCCGCTACCGATGCGGTCGACGCGATGAGTGCATTGGTCGCACAGTTCGTGGACATCGAGGCGGTCGAGGCTCTGGCGCGTTCGTCGGTGCCCGTCCCGGCCTGGAACCCTGCGCTCGAGGTCGGACCGTCCGGCGGCGCACCGGTGATCGCTGTCGCCGGCGGCCCGGCGTTCACCTTCGGCTACACCGAGCACGTCGAACTGCTTCGGGCCGCCGGCGCAGATGTTGCGGTCTTCGATCCGCTGCGCGACGGATTACCCTCGGGCACAGCAGGAGTGGTGCTCCCCGGCGGCTTCCCGGAAGAGCATGCCGCCGCCCTCGCGGCGAACGAAGTGCTCCTCGCCGATATCAGGACAGCGGCGGCCCGCGGATTGCCGATACATGCCGAATGCGCCGGGTTGCTCTATCTCGCAAGGAGATTGGACGGCCACGCCATGGCCGGAGTGGTCGACGTCGACGCGGAATTCGGGAACACGCTCACCCTCGGATACCGCGATGCCGTCGCCCTCGAATCGTCGACGCTGTTCGACGCGGGTAGTCGCGTCACCGGCCACGAATTCCACCGAACGAAACTGGTGGACGTCCGAGAGAGCGCACCGGCGGCGTGGGGTTGGCACAAGCATGGGGTCGACGGCAGAACCGCCGCCCGCGAGGGTTTCGTGCAGGGTGGTGTCCACGCGTCGTATCTGCACACACACGCGGCGGGAAACCCCGAGTCGATCACTCGATTCGTCGCTGCCGCACACGATTACGCGTGCGTGTGAGGCGCGGCGTCGTCATCGGAATCGGCGCCAGAGCCGGGGTCGGACCCGACGAGGTACTGCGGGCGATCACCGAGGTGATGCACGAGAACTGGTCGGTGGTGAGCATCGCATCGATCGACCGAAAAGCAGAACTGGTGGCAGCGATCGCGTCGAGAATGGGTGTTCGAGGAGCGACGTTCTCGGCGTCGGACCTGTCTGCAGTCGTCACCGAATCCGGGTCGGACCGGGTGCGAGACGCAGTCGGTACTGCCAGCGTCGCGGAAGCGTCGGCTCTGTTGGCCGGCTCGGCGCGGCGGCTGCTGGTTTCGAAGGCAGTCGGGGCCACCGTGGTCGTCGCGGTGGCCGCGACGGACGAAGAACCGGCGGATCCGCCGCACTGACTGGCGAAAGCGAGCCGACGAGGGCACTGTGGGTCGAATGAGTTCCGACAGTCTGGTTCTACTCGGCCCGATCGTTCGTTATGTCGGCACCGAGACCGCGACCCTGTGGTTCGAGATGGCGCACCCGTGCACCGTCACCGTCGTCACCGATGTCGGCGTCCGAGCATCGGAACGAACGTGGGGAGTGCACGGTCACCACTTCGCGCTCGTTCCACTCGAGGGCCTGCCCGCCAACGCGCCGGTGAGCTACGAGGTGTTCGTCGACGAGCACAGGGTGTGGCCGGAGGACGGCAAGCGAGCCAGCATCCACACCGTGGACGCAGCGGGGCCGGTCACGCTTGCGTTCGGGTCGTGTCGGCGCGGCGACGATTACAGCGCGAAGTCTCTGAAGACGATCGGTGCCGATGCACTCGCCGGGCTCGGATCTGCCCTCATCGAGCAGGATCCGGGCCAGTGGCCCCAGGCCCTGTTGCTTCTGGGTGACCAGGTGTACGCCGACGACCCGTCGCCCGAGATAGTCGAACGACTGCAGGCGCGACGGGAGTCGGGAGAGGGACCGACCAGTGCCATCGGCACCGACGCGGAGAACGAGATCTGCGACTTCGAGGAGTACTCGTGGCTGTACCGGGAATCGTGGGGACTCGAGCCGGTGCGGACGCTGTTGGCGAGCATCCCGTCGTGCATGATTCTCGACGATCACGATCTGCGCGACGACTGGAATTCGTCGGCCTCCTGGCGTCGTGACATCGAGACCCGGCCGTGGTGGAACGACCGCGTGATCGGGGCGTACTCGTCGTACTGGGTGTATCAACATCTGGGCAATCTCTCGCCGAAAGAACTGGCGGGGGACGAGATGTACGCCGCCGTTCGCTCCGCCGAGACCGATGCGGATCGCGAGAAACTGTTGGCCGACTTCGCGTTACGTGTCGATCGAGCCCCCGAGACCGGCCGGTGGAGCTTCTATCGAGATTTCGGCGACACCCGTCTGATCATGATCGACTCACGCTGCTCACGAAATCTCGACCCCGACAACCGCGAAATGGTCGACGAGAAGGAATGGGCGTGGGTCCGCGAGCGCGCACTCGAGACGACGCCCCGACACCTGCTGTTCGGATCGTCACTGCCGTACCTGATGCTGCCGGCACTGCATCATCTAGAACAGTGGAACGAGGCTGTGGCACAGGGGAGTTGGGGGCCGAGGTCGGCCAAGGTGGCCGAAAAGATGCGAATCGGACTCGACCTCGAGCACTGGGCCGCATTCACCAACTCGTTCAACGACATGGCAGCCCTGACGCGTGAGCTCTCGCGCGGTGACGACAAGCCCGCGTCGATCATGTGGCTCTCGGGAGACGTGCACTGCTCGTACGTCGCGAACGCCGACTTCGGTGTCGGCGGGCGCGACGTGCCTGCGACGTATCAGCTGACGATGTCTCCGTTCCGCAATCCGCTGAATCTGCCGATCCGCGCGGTCAACAAACTTGCCGTCAAACGCCCGGCGGCGAGGATCCTGTCGAAGCTCGCGCGGGCCGCCCACGTGGGCCCGTCGGGTGTCGAGTGGCAGGCCGAGGCGGGCCCGTGGTTCGACAACGGGGTCATGCTGCTGACCCTGCACGGCGACTCGGCGCGACTGCAGGTCCACCATGCCCACGTCGACGACGCCGGGAAGCAGGTCCTGACACGAACGTCCAGCCTGGCGCTCGCCTAGAGCAGGCATCCCCGCCATGCTCGGGTGAAAACGATTGGCCATCGAGGGGCTGATGGGGTTGGCTGGTTCGTTGTGGCCCATCTCGAACTCAACGACATCGTGTACTTCCTGCCCGACGGACGGCAGCTGCTCAACGGCGTCGGCTTCCGGGTGGGCGACGGTGCCAAGACCGCACTGATCGGGCCCAACGGAACCGGTAAGACGACGTTGACGCGCATCGTGGCGGGCGACGAGGCTCCCGACGAGGGCGCGGTGTCGAGCTCCGGTTCGCTCGGGGTGATGCGGCAGTTCGTCGGGCAACTGCGAGACGACTCGACGGTGCGTGACCTGTTGCTGTCGGTCGCGTCCCCAGCCGTGCGGTCCGCAGCTGCTGCGCTCGACGCCGCCGAGAACACGATGATCGAGGTCGACGACGAGAAGACCCAGATGAAGTACGCGCAGGCCCTGTCCGATTGGGGCGACGTGGGCGGCTACGACCTGGAACCGTTCTGGGACAAGGTGACCACGGCTGCGCTCGGTATGCCGTTCGATCGCGCGAAGTGGCGCGCCGCCTCGACGCTCAGTGGCGGTGAGCAGAAGCGGCTCGTGCTCGAGTCGTTGTTCGCCGGCACCGACGATCTGCTGCTGCTCGACGAGCCGGACAACTACCTCGACGTGCCCGGCAAACGTTGGCTCGAAGCGACCATTCGCGACTCCGACAAATCCGTCCTGTTCATCAGCCACGACCGGGAGCTCATCGCCAACGCTGCCAACCGGATCGTGACCCTGGAGCCGGGGGTGAGCGGGGCCACCGCGTGGGTGCACGGCGGTGGGTTCGCGACGTATCACGCAGCGCGGGAAGACCGGAACGCGCGACTCGACGAACTGCGCAGGCGGTGGGACGAGGAATTGGTCAAACTGCGCGCGCTGGTGTTGCGTCTGCGCGAGAAGGCGAAGTTCAACGACGGCGTCGCCGCCCGCTACCACGCATCGCAGACGCGACTGGCCAAATTCGAGGAGGCCGGACCGCCCGAGGCCGTGCCGCTCAAGCAGCACGTCACCGTCCGGTTGCGCGGTGGTCGAACGGCCAAGCGTGCGCTCGTGTGCACGGCCCTGGAACTGACCGGCCTGATGAAACCGTTCGACACCGAGATCTGGTACGGCGATCGCGTGGCGGTATTGGGTTCCAACGGCTCGGGCAAATCGCACTTTCTGCGTCTGCTCGCCAACGGCGGCACCGATCCCGAGAAGGAGCACGAGCCGGTCCAGGAACTCGCACTCGCGCCCGTTCCGCACACCGGGACAGCGGTACTCGGGGCCCGGGTACGGCCCGGTCTGTTCGCGCAGACGCACACGCGTCCGGATCTTGCCGGCAACACGCTGCTCGAGATCCTTCACATGGGCAACGAGCACCGGGACGGCATGGGCCGTGAGGCTGCCGGCCGAGCGTTGGACCGATACGGTCTGGCCCGCGCGGCCGAACAGTCCTACGACAATCTGTCGGGCGGGCAGCAGGCACGTGTGCAAATTCTTCTGCTCGAGCTCTCCGGTGCCACGCTGCTGCTGCTCGACGAGCCGACCGACAACCTCGACCTGATGTCGGCCGATGCGCTCGAAGACGCCATCGCGGCATTCGAGGGCACCGTGATCGCGGTGACACACGACCGGTGGTTCGCCCGCAGTTTCGATCGATTCCTGGTGTTCGGTGCCACCGGGCAGGTTTACGAAGCGGCCGAGCCCGTATGGGACGAGAAGCGAGTCCAGCGCGCGCGGTAGCGTTTCCTCTCGTGAACGCGACTGACTCTCCCTATCTGGTCGGCCTGAATCTCGAGGGGCGGCGCGTCGTCGTGGTCGGTGGCGGCACCGTCGCACAGCGTCGACTACCGCTGTTGATCTCGTCCGGAGCAGTGGTCCACGTGGTCACCCGCGAGGCCACTCCGGCCGTGGAGGCAATGGCGACGGCATTGCAGGTGACGCTCGAACTGCGCGATTACCGCCACGGCGATCTGGCCGACGCCTGGTACGCCATCGCCTGCACCGACGAGGCCGAGACCAATACCGCCATTGTTGCGGAAGCGACCGCGTCCAAGATTTTCTGTGTCCGTGCCGACATCGCCAAGGACGGCACAGCCGTCACTCCGGCGTCGGCCGAATGGGACGGCCTCACGCTGGGAGTGCTGGCAGGCGGCGAACATCGCAGATCGGCCGCCGTGCGCAATGCCGTCGTCGAAGCGCTGCAGTCCGGCGTCGTGGCCGACTCGGCGCACGCGCCGCTGACCGGTGTCGCGCTCGTGGGCGGCGGGCCGGGCGACCCGGATCTGATCACCGTCCGGGGCCGCAGACTCCTGGCATACGCGGACGTCGTGGTGGCCGATCGGCTGGCTCCACCCGAGTTGCTCGCCGAACTCGGACCACACGTCGAGGTCATAGACGCTTCGAAGATTCCGTACGGCCGGGCGATGGCGCAGGAAGCCATCAACCAGGCGCTGATCGACGGTGCCAAGGCCGGCAAGTTCGTGGTTCGGCTCAAGGGCGGTGACCCGTACGTCTTCGGTCGCGGTTACGAGGAACTCGAAGCGCTGGCCGCCGAGGGCATTCCGGTCACGGTGGTACCGGGCATCACCAGCGCGATCTCGGTTCCGTCCTCGGCCGGAATCCCGGTGACGCATCGCGCCGTCACCCACGAATTCGTCGTCGTGAGCGGTCACGTGGCCCCCGATCATCCCGATTCTCTGGTCGACTGGGACGCGTTGGCCAAGCTCAAGGGCACAATCGTGTTGCTGATGGCCGTCGAGCGCATCGGGCTGTTCGCCGATGTACTCGTGGCGGGCGGCCGCCCGTCGGACACCCCCGTCATCGTCGTTCAGGAGGGCACCATGCGCACCCAACGTGAAGTTCGGGCCACGTTGAGCACCGTCGCCGACGCGGTCCGCGAGGCCGAGATCAGGCCGCCGGCGATCGTCGTCATCGGCACTGTGGCCGGGTTCTCTGTACACGCCGGTAACGTGAACGCTCGTGCCTGAGTCATCGATGTCCAACACCTCCGCCACCGAGATCAAATACCCGGTGACGACCCGAGCGTTCGGGATGGCGATCATCGTCCTGAGCGGGCTGCAACTGATGGTGGTTCTCGACGGCACCGTCGCCAACCTGGCCTTGGCTCCGCTGCAGGCCGATCTGGGTCTGTCCGACGCCGGGCGCAACTGGGTGTTGACCTCCTACGCGCTGGCATTCGGTGGGCTGATGTTGCTCGGCGGCAGGCTCGGCGACGCCTTCGGGCGAAAGAAGATGTTCCTCGCCGGCGTCGTCCTGTTCACGATCGCCTCGTTGCTGTGCGGACTGGCAGTCAACGAAGCCACGCTCGTTGCGGCGAGGGCACTGCAAGGGGTCGGTGCCGCGGTGGCGTCGCCCACGGCATTCGCGCTGGTGGCCACGACGTTCGCTCCGGGCCCGGTGCGAAATCAGGCCATCGCCATCTACGCCGCCATGACCGGTGTCGGGTCCATTGCCGGGCTCATCATCGGCGGCGCTCTGACCGAGGTGTCGTGGCGCTGGATCTTCCTGATCAACGTACCGATCGGCATCGTCATCGTCGTGCTCGCCGTCGTGTCGCTGCAGGAGACCGTCGGGGCGAAGCTCGCCCTGGACGTGCCGGGCGCGATCCTGGCGACCCTGGGCTGCACGGGTGTGGTCCTCGCGCTGAGCGAGGGTACCGAGCTGGGCTGGTCGAGCCCGATCGTCATCGTGTCGTTGATCGCCGGACTGCTGTTCCTCGGATTGTTCCTGTTGGTCGAGCGACGGGCCGAGAACCCGCTGCTGCCGTTCTCGTTGTTCGTCAGTCGCGATCGAGTGGCGACTTTCGTCGCGATCTTCTTCGCCGGCGGGGTCATGTTCTGTCTCGCTGCATATGTGGCGTTGTTCGTGCAGGACATTCTGGGCTACAGCCCGCTGCATGCCGGCCTGGCTTTCGTGCCGTTCGCCTTCGGTCTCGGTGCCGCGGCGTTCCTCGCGTCGCAACTGGTGACTCGGATCGCTCCGCGCTGGCTGATTCTCTGTGGTGCGGTCATCATGGTCGGCTGGCTGCTGGTGTCCGTGACGACGATGGACGCGGATTCGGCGTACTTCCCAGGGTTGTTCTTCCCGGTGATCGGGATCGGCTTCGGCGTCGGTCTGACGGTCGTTCCGCTGCCGCTGTGCGCCATCGCGGGCGTGAGCCCCACCGAAATCGGTCCGCTGACGGCAATCTCACTGGTCGCCCAGACCCTCGGCGGTCCTCTGGCGCTGGCCGTCATCGGGGCCCTGGTCACGTCGCGGACACTGTCCCTCGGCGGCATATCCGGGCCGGCGACTCTGATGAACGACAGTCAGCTCGACGCACTGAGCTCCGGGTACATGTTCGCGCTGTTCTGCTGCGCGGTCTGCGCCGTGATCGCCGGCATCGCCGCACTGTTCATCCGTTTCACCCCGCAGCAGGTGGCCCAGGCGCAGGCCGCGCAGGAAGACGCCCAGAAGGGCTGACGAGCGGGGCCGATCAGACTCCCAGTACGGCCTTGGCGATGAGGAAGTAGACGATCAGGCCGGTCGCATCGCAGAAGGTCGAGATGAAGGGCGTCGAGAACACCGCGGGGTCGACGCCGATCTTCTTGGCGATCAGCGGCATCGCACCGCCGACCGTCGCGGCGAGCGTGCATATCGACAGCAGCGTCGTGCCGATGACCAGGCCCAGGTGCCAGTCGTAGACGAGTCCGGCGATGACGAACCCCAACGTCCCGAGCATCGCTCCCATCGTCGCGCCGACGCGGACCTCGCGAAACAGCACAGCGGCGATGTCGCGCGGGCGGACGTCACCCAGGGCGAGCGCGCGGGTCACCGTGGTCGCGGCCTGCGAACCGGTGTTCCCGCCCGTGCCGGTGAGCAGGGGAATGAACAGCGCGAGGGTCACCACCGCGGCCAGTGCATGCTCGAAGATCTCGAGCACCTGCACGGTGAGGATGGCCGACAACGCCAACACGAGCAGCCAGACCACGCGCGAACGAACGATGGACAGGACCGGCGTCGACAGGTACGGCCGACGCAGCGGTTCTGCACCGCCCGCCCTGGCGGCGTCCTCGTCCTCGGCCTCCTCGAGAATGCGAGAGGACTGCTCGAGGGTGAGGATGCCGATCAGGCGCTGTTCGGAATCGACCACCACCACCGCCGGACTGCGATGCTCGAAACACAGACGTGCCGCGACCTCCGCCGACGAGTCCGCCCGCACCACCGGATGCGACGAATGGAGCTCTCCGACCGGCGTGGTCGATTCCGCCGTCGCGAGATCGGCGAGCGTCACCACACCGAGCAACGTGCGACGGTCGTCGGTGATGGGCAGCAGGTACACCGATTCTGCGTCGGGACCGGTCCGTCGCACCGCGTCGAGAGCCTCGGCTGCCGTCGTGTCGCTGCGTAGGCGCACGTACTCGGGACTCATTCGACGGCCTACCGAACCGCGGTCGTAGCCCAGCATCGGTGCGGTGAGCGCCCGTTGGGCCGGCGACAGGCCGAGCATCATGCGATGCGCGATGTTGGAGGGCAGCTCGTCGAGCAGTTCCACTCGGTCGTCGGGGTCGAGGTTCTCGAACAGGGCGATGACGTCGTCGCTACGCAAACTTTCGAACAGCTCGCTGCGAATGGTCGCGTCGAAGCGCTCGAACACGACCACGGCGTCGTCCTTGGGCAACAGCCGAAACAGAACCGCCCGTTGCGCCGAGTCGACCCGTTCGAGCATTCTGACCGCGTTCGTCGTGGACAGACCCGCCATCAGGGTCGACAACGCGGCCACGTCGCGCTCGGCCAGTAGTTCCGATGTCCTGGTCACGATGTCGTCGAGAGTCTCGGGCACCGGTCCATTTTGCCTTGCGAGCGGTCATCGACCGACAGCGGTCGCTACTCCGGAACGACGTCCCAGTGCTCGACGATGCCGCCGTCGAACCGGAAGATGTCTCCCGCGACGAAGGGGTCGGATTCTGCTGCGCCCGGCGCTTTCGCGAACGTCCACACCAGATCGCCGTCGGCCAGCGAGACGACCGATTCCGAGGCAGGGAACTGCGCGCCGCCGGCGAAGAACTGTTGCAGTGCCGCGGTGCCGTTGCCCGCAATCGGATTGTGTTGCAGGTAGGACGGGGCGAAGTCGGTCGCGAGCACGGACGCGTCGTGTTCGCGGAAGAGCGCGTCGTAGGTAGCCGTCACCGACATGCGTCGGCGCTCTTCCTCGTCCTCGGTCGGCTCGGTGGGCGCGGTCGGGTAGCGGTAGAGGTCACTGAACATGGTGTTGCCGCTCATCGACGTGGCCGGCACGGATTGCGTCATGGCCCAGTGCTCGGTGACCTTGCCGCCGTCGAAGGCGAAGAGGTCGATGTTCGCTTCACCGGTGGTCTCGGATGCCGGATCAGCGGTGGCCTGCCAGTGCACTGCCACCCATCTGCCATCGGCCGCGACATGCTTGACGACGGCTCGTGCACCGGGAATCCGTGTCCGGGTGGCCTCGAATCGGGCGACGATCGCGTCGGGCCCCACCGCTGGTCCAGATCGATCGACGGCGTTCTCCGCCACGACCGACGCGGCGGCGGCGGGTTCTTCGGCCGTGAATGCAGGTTCGAAGAGCGTCAGCGCTGCTTCTTCGTTGCGTGGTTCGGTGACGCTGTCGGAGCGGTCGTCGGGCGACTGCGCGGCTACGGAGACGTCGTTCGGCTCCGGGGTGGAGGGCGACGTACCGCACGCCGCGATGGCGGACAGTGCGACCAGAACGGGCACGGTGAGTCGAGAAGCTGCGCGTGTTCGGTTCATGTCTGCTCAACTGACTTGAAGCTACAACAGTTCCCGAATCGGTCGACGAACCTCGTGGAATGTTTCAGCGGGACAGATCGGCTCGGTCGGCCGCGGCTCGTCCCGAGTCCCATCCCTCGGCATCGAGGCGCGGGCCGCGCATCGGCTTGGCGGTGGGAAAGAGGCGGTCGAACTCCGCTTCCACGGCAACGGTCTGTGCCGCGAGAATTGGCAGCAGGTCGCCCGATTCCTGTCTCGCCTCGTCGAGGGCATGCGCGTCGGCATCGGTGAGACGATCTCCGATGCGGATGGCGTAGGCGTAGAGGAACGCCTTGCCGAATGCGGCCGAGCCGGCCTTCTTTCGCTTCTTGGCTTCCGGGGAGTGGCCGAGAGCTCGGGTTGCCTGCACCAGCAACGAGGTGAAGACGAGCTCGGCCTGTTCCACGTCCACCGGCGCGCCCACGAGCGTCGCAACGGCGTACTCCGCGTCCCAGATCGTCTTGACCCGGTTGGCAGTACCGGCGACGTGCAAGAGCTGGGCTTTGGCGGGTGCGTGCGGACCGTCGATGTGCACCCGTCGACCGCGAACGTCGAGATGACCCTCGGCCAACAGCAGCGTGTCGATCGAGTATCGCGTCATCAACTCCTGCGCCTTGGCGGTCAGCGTCTCGGCTTCCTCCGCGAAATCGGTGGCATCGGCCTTGGCCAGCAGACCGCGAATCTTGGCCAGCATCTTGCTGTTCGGTGAATCCGCGCCGGTGGTCGTCGGCACCGACGAGCGTGTGCGGGGCCACTGCGAAGGCTTGGCACCCAGTTGCGGCCAACGGGGGAGGGTTTGCCACTGGCCGAGCAGCGTGAGAACGTCGAGCCACTGATCACTTGCGGCGATGTAGTCGGACTTGCCGGACGCCACGAGGTACGCCGTGAGGAAGTCGGGAGTGGCGTCGACTCGGGCTGCCACCGTCGGGAACTGTTCGCAGATCGCCGACATCTGATCGACCCAATCGTGCGGGGCGCGGGAGTCCGCTTCGATGAGATCGGCATGGTGCAGCAGTGCCGCGGCAGCGAGATTCGTCACCGCCACCGTGTGCTGACGCCGGACCACATGCATCAGATCCAGTGGTTGCCAACCGTTCTCGTACAGCGTGCCGATCATGTTGGTCAGTGCCAGCGTGCCGAGTTCGTTCGCTTGCATCGAGACCAATCGGTCGGCGATGTCGTCGGCGATGCGTTGACTCTTGTTCTTGCCGACCGACGCGTCGGCTCCCTGTCTGAGCAGTTCCGGAACGGCGCTCATTCGGTGAGCACGATCAGTTCGGTGTCCGACGCCACTTCGACTCGAAGACCCGCCTTCGACGCCACGCGCGCAACAGCTTTCACATCTTTGGGCTCGGCCGTGGTCAGGGTCAGCGCGCGGGCGAGCAATCCCTTGTGATGCTTGTTGAAGTGGCTCACCACCGACCGACTGCCGTCGGGCTTCTCGGTGAGCACCGTTGCCGTGATCGCCCCGGGGATGGGCCCGAGCTGTTGATAGGTGCCGGACCGGAGGTCGACGACGATTCCCTCGGCCTCGGTGAGAAGGGCCTCGGACAGTCGAGGCTTCCAGTGCGCTCGCAACGTCCCGAAGTTCGGAATGGACGACCCGCCGGAGAGTCGATAGGACGGAATCGGGTCGGACGCGCGAACGGCCCCGAACAGTGCCGACCCGATCCACAGCCTGGCATCCGCACGCGCGCGTCCGGCACGGGTGAAGGTCGACGCCCCGAGAGCGTCGTACAGCACTCCTGTGTACCGGCGCAGGGCGGGAGTGGTGGGCGAGGCGAACAGGCGAGCGTTCCGTTCGATCTCGTCCACCTGGGTCGGACCGAGACCGAGAGCGGTGATGGACGCGTCGACGTCGTCGGAGAGCCGGACCAGGGCGTCGGCAAGCGTTCTGCGGAGCGGAAGCAGGGACGGCAACGACAACCGGTCCAGATCGAGAGGTGCTCCGGAACCGCCGTCGGACTTCGTCTCGGAGGGAGGCAGCAGAATCAGCACGGGGGTCAAGGCTACTCACTTCGCGGCCGCCTACCCGCAGGCGCTGCACCACCGACTAGTCTGACAACCCGTGATCACCCGTCTTTCGCAGCTGTTCCTTCGTACCCTTCGCGACGACCCGGCCGACGCCGAGGTCGACAGCCACAAGCTGTTGGTTCGCGCCGGCTACGTTCGTCGTATCGCGCCGGGCGTCTATTCGTGGCTGCCGCTGGGTCTCCGAGTGCTGCGACAGGTCGAACGCGTCGTGCGCGAGGAAATGAACGCCATCGGGGCGCAGGAAATTTCGTTGCCCGCCCTGCTGCCGCGTGAGCCGTACGAGACGACGAACCGGTGGACCGAATACGGGGACGCATTGTTCCGGTTGCAGGATCGCAAGGGCAACGACATGCTGCTCGGTCCGACCCACGAAGAGTTGTTCGCGTTGACGGTCAAGGCCGAATACAACTCCTACAAGGACCTGCCGGTCACGCTGTACCAAATTCAGACCAAGTATCGCGACGAAGAGCGTCCTCGCGCCGGGATTCTGCGCGGACGCGAGTTCGTCATGAAGGATTCCTACTCCTTCGATATGGACGAGGACGGACTGAAGCGGTCCTACGCCGCACACCGCGACGCCTACCAGCGCATCTTCGCCAGGCTCGGGGTCAGCTACGTCATCGTCGCCGCGACGTCCGGCGCGATGGGCGGAAGTGCGTCCGAGGAATTCCTGGCCGAGAGCGACATCGGCGAGGACACCTACGTTCGGTGCATCGAATCGGGATACGCGGCCAACGTCGAGGCCGTCACGACCCCGGCACCGGACCCCATCGCCATCGAGGGGCAGCCTGCCGCGGTCGACTACGAGACGGGCAACACTCCCACCATCGCGACGCTGGTCGAGTGGGCGAACGGCGCAGATCTGGGTCGTACCGTCACCGGTGCCGACACGCTCAAGAACATCCTGCTCAAGGTGCGGTCCGCCGGTGGCGAGTGGGAGCTGCTGGCCATCGGCCTGCCCGGTGACCGTGAGGTGGACGAGAAGCGCCTCGAAGCATCGCTCGAGCCTGCCGAATTCGCATTGCTGACCGACGCGGACTTTGCTGCTCACCCGTTCCTGATCAAGGGATACATCGGGCCACGTGCGCTGCAGGCCAACGGAGTTCGCTACCTCGTCGACCCCCGGGTGGTGAACGGAACATCGTGGATCACCGGTGCCGATGTGCAGGGCAAGCACGTGGTGAACCTCGTGGCCGGCCGCGACTTCGTTCCCGACGGCACCATCGAGGCCGCCGAGGTGCGTGACGGGGACATGTCACCCGACGGACAGGGGCCGCTGGTCAGCGCTCGCGGAATCGAGATCGGGCACATCTTCCAGTTGGGCTACAAGTACACCGATGCATTCTCGGTCGACGTACTCGGCGAGACCGGCAAGCCCGTGCGACTCGTACAGGGTTCCTACGGCGTCGGTGTCTCCCGTCTGGTGGCCGTCATCGCCGAGCAGATGCACGACGACAAGGGCCTTCGGTGGCCGTCGGAGGTAGCACCCGCCGACGTACATCTGGTGATCGCGAACAAGGACGAGGCCGCGCGCGCCGGCGCAGAATCCATTGCGACGCAACTCGATTCGCTGGGCATCGAGGTTCTCTTCGACGACCGTAAGGCCTCGCCCGGCGTGAAGTTCAAGGACTCCGAACTGATCGGCGTTCCGCTCGTCGTCGTCCTCGGCCGCGGTTGGGCCGATGGCAAGGTCGAAATCCGGGATCGATTCTCGGGTGAGAGCCGTGAACTCGACATCGATTCCGCGGTCGACGAGATCGTCGCCGCGGTGCGCGCCACCACGTAACAGCCCGTCCCGATCTCTCCACGCTCGATCTCCCCACGCGCCGGTCTACTCGCTGGTAGCTTCGGGTCACACGACTAGGAGAGGTCACACCGTGGCTCAGTTTGCGCTGTTCGATCCGACAACTTTCGATCCCGCCGAGCTCGACGAGGAGTCTCGTCGTCAGCTCCGCGCACTGATCGATTGGTTCGAGGATCGCGGTAAGGCCAGGCTGCTCGCCGACGATCTCGAGGGAGTCTGGCCCGCCGACTTCCTCGAGTTCGTCGCAGCCCAGAAACTGTTCGCCACGTTCTCGACGCCGGCCGAGTATGCGAACGGGTTGCCCAACGCTCGTTGGGACGCTGCCCGCAACGCCGCTCTGAGCGAAATTCTCGGGTTTTACGGCTTGGCCTACTGGTACACCTGGCAGGTCACGGTGCTCGGCCTCGGCCCGATCTGGATGAGCGACAACGACGACGCCAAGCGCCGCGCAGCGCGTGAGCTCGACCGCGGCGGCGTCATGGCATTCGGCCTGTCCGAGCGCGCACACGGTGCCGATGTGTACTCCACGGACATGCTGTTGACCCCCTCCGCCGACGACGACCTCGAGTTCACCGCGTCGGGGGAGAAGTACTACATCGGTAACGGCAACGTGGCGGGGATGGTGTCGGTGTTCGGTAGACGCACCGACATCGACGGGCCGGAGTCGTACGTCTTCTTCGTCGCCGACAGCTCGCATCCCGCGTATCGGTTGCGCGAGAGCGTCGTTCACGGCCAGATGTACGTCAGTACCTTCTCGCTCGAGAATTATCCCGTTCGTCGCGAGGACATTCTGCATACCGGACCCGACGCGTTCTCGGCTGCATTGAACACCGTCAACGTCGGCAAGTTCAACCTCTGCACCGGCTCGATCGGCATCTGCGAGCACGCGTTCTACGAGGCGATCACACACGCCAACAATCGGATTCTGTACGGCAACCGTGTCACCGAATTCCCCCATGTGCGCAGTGCATTCGTCGATGCCTACTCGCGGCTGACCGCCATGAAGCTGTTCAGTGCGCGTGCGCTGGACTACTTCCGCGCTGCGGGTCCCGGCGACCGGCGCTACCTGTTGTTCAACCCCATGACCAAGGCCAAGGTGACGTCCGAGGGCGAGACGGTGGTCCGCTTGCTGCACGACGTGATCGCCGCCAAGGGGTACGAGAAGAACACCTACTTCCGTGAAGCCGCGCAACTGATCGGAACACTGCCGAAACTCGAGGGAACGGTGCATGTCAACGTCGCCTTGATGCTCAAGTTCATGCCGGCATACATGTTCTCGCCCACCGCTCAGGCGGAGGTCACCAGGTTCACCGACGCCGTCGACGACGGATTCTTCTTCGCCCAAGGCCCCGCTCGCGGCGCGAGTTCGGTTCGGTTCCACGATTGGAACCCGGTGTATCGCAAGCATTCCGGTGTTCCCAACGTGGGTCGTTTCTACGAGCAGGCCCAGGCGTTCGCGTCGTTCCTCGCCGAGTGCGCCCCCGACGAGTCGCAGCAACAGGACCTCGACTTCCTGCTCGTGGTGGGGCATCTGTTCTCACTCGTCGTCTACGGCCACCTGATCCTCGAACAGGCCGACGAGATCTCCACCGACATGCTGGACCAGATCTTCGACTTCCAGATCAGGGACTTCTCCGGCTACGCCGTCGCGCTGTACGGAAAGCCGTCGTCGACCGATGCGCAGCAGAAATGGGCGCTGGACGCCGTACGCAAGCCGGTGGTGGACGCAGTAAGATTCGAGACGGTCTGGAACGACGTCGTCACGTACGACGGTCGGTACGAGATGCGTCCCTAGGCGTCACAGCTGTCCGGAATCGGCTGGGACGAGCTTGGTTCCGAACGCGCACATCGTCATCTCGTGCAGCCCCTCGCTGTCCTCCGGATGCTCCGGTGCCTGCATCGACAACAAGACGTTGAGCAGCATTCCGTGTGCGATGAACTGCCGAGCCTGATCTTCCGAACACCCGGTACCGCTGCGGATCTGGTTGTAGATCGCGCCCATTCCTTCTCGTGCCTGGCGGCCGATCTCGGGTACCGACCCTGCACCGAACCCGTGCATCATGACCATCAAGAGGTCGCGATCGGCCACCAGATCGGCGTAGGCACCGCCCAGGTCGGCCCAGGTCTCGTCGTCCGCTGGGTCCAGAGGCCCCGAAGCGAGCACTGCGTCGAACGCCGTCATGATCCCGTCGATGGAGCGTTGGAAGACCAGCCGAAACAACTCGACTTTGGTCCCGAACATCCGAACCACATACGGCTGCGAGACGCCCGCTTCCTTCGCCACCGCATCGGTGCTCGTCCCAGCAAAGCCCCCGCGTGCGAACGCTCGTGTCGCGGCGTCGAGGACGAGTTCTCGACGGTCGGCCGCGTCCATTCGGGTTGCTCGGGGCTTGGGCGTGGGAGTGTCGGACATGTTGACAGGTTATCAGTCGATAACTTACGGTCGCATCATAAGTAATCATTCGATGCTTACAAACTCGAGACGGGACGTTCGCCATGACCGCTACAGCCTCTCCGCCTGCAGTGCACCCCGCCGCTCGGTCTATTCCGGTGTGGCTGGGAATCGTCGCCGCATCCCTGCCCATGTTCATGGCGACCCTCGACAATCTGGTGATGACCAGCGCGCTGCCGGTGGTTCAGCAGGATCTGAATGCGTCGGTCGGACAGCTGCAGTGGTTCCTCAACGCCTACACACTGAGCTTCGCGACATTCATGCTCACTGCAGCAACCTTGGGCGATCGCTGGGGCAGGCGCGCGGCGTTCCTCGGCGGGATAGCGCTGTTCACCGCGGCCTCCGTGGCCAGCGCGCTCGCCACGAGTCCGGCAATGCTCATCGCCGCGCGGGCGATACAGGGCCTCGGTGCCGCGGCGATCATGCCGCTGTCACTGACTCTGCTCGCAGCTGTCGTCCCGATTGCCAAGCGCGCCATGGCAATCGGAATCTGGGGCGGTGTCTCGGGCCTCGGTGTCGCACTCGGGCCTGTCGTCGGTGGTGCGGTCGTCGACGGTATTTCCTGGCAGGCGATCTTCTGGATCAACGTCCCGGTGGCGCTCGTCGCGGTACCGCTGGCGTACATCGCCCTGACCGAGTCGACCGGACGCAGGCAACCTCTCGATCTACTGGGTGTGGTGCTCGCGGGCGGCGGGGTGTTCTTGCTCGTGTGGGCGGTGGTCCACGGCAACGACGACGGATGGGCATCGACCACCGTGCTCGCGAGCTTCGTCGGCTCTGCGGTGCTTCTCCTCGCGTTCGTCTCCCGAGCATGGCGAACCCCGTTCTCGGTACTGCCGTTGACGCTCTTCCGATCACGCAGTTTCACGCTGGCGAACATCATCGGAATCACGTTCTCGCTCGGCATGTTCGGGGCCGTGTTCCTGCTTGCTCAGTACCTGCAGATAGTGATGCACTACAGCCCGTTCGAGGCGGGCCTGCGCACATTGCCCTGGACCGCCGCGCCTATGGTGGTCGCACCCATTGCGGGTCTCGTGGCCGATCGAGTCGGCCTGCGCGGCTTGTTGGTGTCCGGACTGGCGTTGCAGTCGCTGTCACTGGTGTGGATGGCACTGATCCTCGGACCCGACACCGCCTACCTGTCGATGGTGCCCGCGCTGTTGATGGCCGGAGTCGGCATGGGGTTGACCTTCGCGCCCTCGGCGACCGCAGTGTTGCGAGACATGGACGACGACGATCACGCCACGGCGAGCAGTGCGAACTCCACTGTGCGGGAGGTGGGAATTGCGCTCGGAATCGCCGTCCTGACGGCGGTGTTCATCGGAAACGGAGGATCACTCACCCCCGCTGGATACACCGACGCGTTGGCACCCGCTCTACTCGTAGGCGCAGGGGCGGTGGCGATCGGATTGGTTGCGGCACTGTTCATGCCGGGTCGTTCCGCCGGTCCGGCGGACGACGTGGTCACGGCTGACCGGGAAAAGCCGTCGACGACGGTGTGGCGCCGAGGATCTGCTGCCATGTGGCCAGTCTGATCGCGGCCTCGGTCAGTGCCTGGACGCCCATCTCGCGAGTGCCGCCGGATCGACTGCGCTCGACGGCCGAGCGCCACGCCACGCTCGTGTCGATCTCTGCCTGAACAGCGAGCTGCACAGCCGAGATCGCATCGGTCACCGGAAACGGAGACGCGTATGCCGGATCGGGCAGGGGCGCTGTGACGCTGGCCGCGCGGAGTGCGTCGATGGTCGAGTCTCGACGCGCTCGGTGTGCCGCGGTGCACGCGGCCACCATGTCTGCTCGGGTCGGGTTGGAGAACGCCGCGACGATCCCGTACGCGAAGACGGCTGCGTACTCGGCGACGAGTGCATCGACGAGCCCCTGTTGTTCGGGTCCGAGATCGCTCATGCGAGTACCACCTGAGCGAACACCGTGCACGAGGCACTGATCGACCCGAGAAGGCCGGCGCGATAACCGCTTTCGTCGCGGGCGGCGGTCGCCGCACTGCGTGCCGAGGCGGTCAGCGCATCGCGCACCGCGCCGAGATCGGGTGGCGGCGCGGACTGGGCCGCGCTCGTGGTCGTCGTGGCAGTCGCCGACGAGGTGTCGGTGGTCGCTCCGGTAGCCCGGGCGATCTCGGTCTCGAGTGCATCCGCATGTTCGGTCCGCTGGGCCGCGACCACGCCGAGAGCTCCTGCGTAATCGGGAGCGACCGTTGCCGCCGAAGACGCAGCCGCGGCGTCGGAGCGAGCGGAGCGCAACTGTGCCGTCAGAGAATCGAGTGCGGGACCGGAGATTTCCTCCGCGCCGCAAGCCGTGACGGTCGACGCCGTGGCCGCTGTGAGTACGGCGGCACCGGCGAGCCGGAACAACCCACGTCTGTTCAACGAGAGAGGGGCGGTCGGCGTGGGCACCCCGATATCGTGCCAGACCCTCGACCGTGTCGGACCCTCGAGGCGACACGCGCCGTGCCCGTGTGTCGCCTCGGCCGTGCGTGGTCGCGAGCACCACCTGCGGGGCGGTAGTCTGTTGGTTCACCAAACGCGGACCGGCGCACCTGTGCCGCATTGCCGACAACTACACACGAGGAGTTCGCGACATGCCTGTTCCGTCCCAGGAAAGGGTTGTCGAACTGCTCGGCGACCTGGTTCGAGATCGGGGCTACGACCTCGAGGACGTGAACGTGGTCGCTGCCGGTAAGCACAGTGCCGTGCGCATCATGGTCGACCGTGAAGACGGCGTCGACCTCGACGCGCTGCCGGAGTTGAGCCGGGTGATCTCCGATGTGTTCGACGGCGTGACCGATTTCGGCGAAGCGCCGTACACCCTCGAGGTCACCACTCCCGGAATCGATCGCCCGTTGACACAACCACGGCATTGGCGTCGCGCGCGTGGTCGCAAGGTGCGGATCGAACTCGCCGACGGCAAGGTCGAGGGCCGCGTCGGACTTCTCGACGGTGACTCGGTTGCCCTCGTGATCAAGGACAAGGCAGTTCTCTCGACACGATCGATCGCGCTGGCCGATGTCGTGAAAGCTGTTGTGCAGGTAGAATTTTCGCGGCCGACCGCAGAAGAGATGGATCTTGCGGGCGGCGTGGTGGGCGGTAGGCCGTCACCCGCGAACACCGACGAAATCGTGAATGTGGAAGCACCGGAAGAAGGGTCGGACAAGTGAATATCGATATTGCAGCTCTGCGCGCCATCGAGGCGGACAAGGGCGTTCCGATCGAGATGGTGATCTCGACGATCCAGACCGCGCTGTTGACCGCCTACCGGCACACCGAGGGGCACCAGTCCAACGCGCGAATCGACGTCGATCGCAAGACCGGTTCCGTCCGGGTGATGGCCAAGGAGTTCGACGCCGAGGGCAATCTGATCTCCGAGTGGGACGACACGCCGGAAGGCTTCGGCCGGATCGCTGCCACCACCGCTCGTCAGGTGATTCTGCAGCGTTTGCGCGATGCGGAGCACGAGCGCTCCTTCGGGGAGTACTCGACCCACGAGGGTGAAATCGTCAACGGCGTCATTCAGCGCGATACGCGCGCCAACGCCAAGGGCACCGTCATCGTCCGGATCGGCAGCGAGGCGAACGGGGCCGACGGCCTGCTTCCGCCCGCCGAGCAGGTTCCGGGGGAGACGTACGAGCACAGTGAGCGCATCAAGTGCTACGTCGTCGGAGTCGCGCGGGGCAACCGCGGCCCGCAGATCACGCTCTCGCGCACACACCCCAATCTGGTGCGCAAGTTGTTCGCGCTCGAGGTGCCCGAGATCGCCGACGGTTCGGTCGACATCGTGGCGGTAGCGCGTGAATCGGGGCACCGCTCGAAGATCGCGGTCGCGTCGACGGTCTCGGGCCTGAACGCCAAGGGTGCATGTATCGGGCCGATGGGGCAGCGCGTGCGGAATGTGATGAGCGAACTGGCCGGCGAGAAGATCGACATCATCGACTTCGACGAGGACCCGGCGACGTTCGTCGGGAATGCACTGTCGCCGTCGAAGGTTGTGTCTGTGACCGTGGTGGACGCAGCCGCTCGCGCGGCGCGAGTGGTGGTCCCGGAGTACCAGTTGTCGCTGGCGATCGGCAAGGAAGGGCAGAACGCTCGACTTGCCGCTCGATTGACCGGTTGGCGTATCGACATCCGCAGTGACGCGGCGGCACCCGAGACGACCAGCGCCTAGGGCCGGAATGCGGAGATCGAGGCAATACAGCGGTAGAGTGGTCGATGGTTCGGTAACGACCTCTCCGCTCGGAGACGTGAACGCGAGAATCCGGTTGTGACAAGCCGGCCGATTCGTACATGTGTCGGGTGCAGGGAGCGAGTGCCGGCCGCCGATCTGTTGAGGATCGTGGTTCGAGAAGCTGGTTCGTACGAATTCGCTCTCGTCCCCGACATCCGGCATTCGATGTCCGGTCGTGGTGCTTGGTTGCACTACAACCGAGAATGCCTGCACAATGCGGAACGTCGCCGAGTCTTCGGCCGCGCGTTTCGGATATCGGGAAATGTGGAATCGTCCGCAGTATCGGACGTGCTCGACGAGCACGAACGGCTGCACGGCGAGAACACGACAAGAGCAACACCCGTCGACAAGAACAGGCAACAGCACTGATGAGCACACCGTGAAGCACCAACGATGAACGTCCATCGGAGATAACCCGAGGTCGTGCGGGCACCAAGCCTCGCTCGGCCTCTCAGTGAGGAGAGCAGTGGCAGGCAAGGCCCGCGTGCACGAGTTGGCAAAAGAACTCGGTGTCACCAGTAAGGAACTACTCGCACGGCTCAAAGAGCAAGGCGAGTTCGTCAAGTCCGCATCATCCACAGTCGAAGCCCCCGTGGCTCGTCGACTTCGTGAATCCTTCCCGTCCGCAAACGCGGACGCGCCGGCGTCCGGTGCAGCAGCACCCAACGGTCGCGCAGCAGCAGATCGTGCGTCGGATTCCGCCGCGAAGCCCGGCGCAGCAAAGCCGAGTGGACCTCGTCCCGGACCCAAGCCGGCATCCCGCCCGGCCGAGCCCGAGGCCCCCGCTGCACAGGCACCCGCAGCGCAAGCTCCGGCAGCACAGTCGCCCGCTGAGGTAGCTCCCGCTGCCCCGTCGGCACCGGCCGCTGCGCCCACGCCGGCACCGGCTGCGCCCACCCCTCGTCCGGCAGCACCCGCTGCTCCGGTCGAGCAGGCACCTGCCGCGTCGGCCGAGGCAACAGCGTCGGCTCCGGCCGCCCCCAAGCCCGCTGGTCCTGGC